>NZ_JBSRXP010000001.1:0-992363 GCF_054055715.1 Luteibacter sp. PvP120
TCTGTCGTCGCAGAGGTGCTGGGTGGTTACGCTCTGAGCGAGTTCGGCCGCTTGCGGCCGCTGCTCGAGCGCAGAGTGTGACCACCCAGCGCCTCGTCGCCGTGCCATCCGAGCCACGATTGCTTCGGCTTCGGCTTCGACTTAAGGCGAGCAGGCCCGGTCATGGCGAGCGCCCATTAAAAAGCCCGCGGAGGGGACCGCGGGCTCAGGGACATCCATCGATGCAAAGGCAGCAGGGGAACTGCCAGATATGCGTGGGACCGGTGCCTCTCGGCAACCTTGGGAGTAAATTTAAACCCCCGCAGATGAATCGGTCATGAGCCGATTAGATCGATTGAGCCCGGTCCATTTCGGCGGTGACCAGGGCGAACCCTTCGTCCAGCCAGCCCGTCACGCCGCCCGCGAGCAGCTTCACCGGCCGGCCGAGTCCGGCAAAGCGGATGGCGGCGCGTGTCGCCCCGTTGCAGTGCGGTCCGGCGCAATAGGTGACGAACAGCGTGTCCGCGGGAAACGCGCCGAGGCGAGATGCGATGATTTTTCCGTGGGGCATGTTGACGGCACCGGGCAGGTGGCTCCTGGCGTACAACGTGGGGCTGCGCGCGTCGACGAGTACGAAGCCCGGCTGGCCCGATGCGATCGCCTCGTGGACATCCCAGCAGTCGGTCTGGAAGGTCAGTTCGACGGAAAAGTGGCGAAGCGCCTCGGCGGAAGCGGCGGCGGGTAGGGCGGTGACGGCGTTGGACATGGCCTGCTCCTTGGGTGTGGCCGTATTGTTTACGCGTGGCGGGGTTGCCACAATTGGCGGATATGCCAGCCATCGATCAGATCACGCCAAAGCAGGCAAGCCCCTCGACCACGACGCTCGTTCCCAGCTCCCCTGCCGGCCCGCTCGTCGTGGCCCTGGTCTACGACGGGCTGTGCACGTTCGAGTTCGGCTGTGTCGCCGAGGTGTTCGGGTTGCCACGTCCCGAATGTGGCCCCGACTGGTATCGCTTCGCCACGTGCGCGGTCTCGCCCGGTCCGCTGCGCGCGCTGGGTGGGCTGACGGTCACCGCCGAGGGTGGCCTCGCATTGCTTCGACGGGCCCACACCATCGTGGTGCCGGGCTGGCAGGGGATCGATGTCGAGGTACCGCCTGCGCTGGTCAGGGCGCTGAGGCGTGCGCACGCCCGTGGCGCGAGGCTCGTCTCGATCTGTTCCGGGGTCTTCGTGCTCGCGGCCACCGGTCTGCTGGACGACACGTCGGCGACGACGCACTGGCGCTACGCGGAACGGCTTGCCGGGCGCTATCCGCGGATCGACGTGAAGCCTGACGTACTCTACGTCGACGAGGGCAGGATCCTGACCTCGGCCGGCAGTGCGGCAGGGCTGGACCTCCTGCTGCATGTGGTACGCAGCGATTTCGGTCCCGACCGGGCCAACGAGGTGGCCCGGCGACTCGTCATCTCGCCCCACCGGGACGGCGGGCAGGCGCAGTTCATTCCGCAGCCCGTGGTCCGGCGCGAGGCGGACCACCGCTTGCCCTCGCTGCTGGACCGGCTGATGACGCAACTGGACCGGCCTACGACGGTGAGCGACATGGCCGCCTCGGTCGCCATGAGCGAACGGAGCTTCCTGCGCCGCTTCCGCGAGTTCACCGGCGTCTCGCCCGCCGACTGGCTGGTGCGTGCCCGCGTGGAGCGGGCCAGGGTGCTGCTCGAAGGCAGTACGTTGCCGGTGGAGGTCGTTGCGGCCCGGAGCGGCTTCGGCAGCGCGATCACGCTGCGCCATCACTTCCGGCGCCGGATGGGGGTCAGTCCGCTGGTCTACAGGCGGCGTTTTTCACTGGACGCCTCTGTATAGTGTCGGCGCGGTGTGACGCATCACACGGACTAGGGGGAACGCATTGGAAGACGCACAGATCTGGCTTGGCCTGAATGGCCAGCGTTTCGGGCCGTACGCGATGGACACCGTCCGGCGCTGGCACCGGCAGGGCACGCTCGACAGTGCCGCGCTGTGCTGGCGCGAGGGCATGAGCGAGTGGCTGCCGCTGGACACCTTCCTGAGCGAGCATCCCGCACCTGACGCCGCCTATGCCGAACCGCCCTCGCTGGAGATGCCGCCGCCGGGCCTGACGCCCCGCGCCACTACCGTGGCGGCAGCCTCGCCCCGCAACGCCGACCCCATCGCACCGAGCCTCCACTGGGGCTGGGTCGCGGTGCTTACCGTCGTCACGCTGGGCATCTTCGCGCTGGTGTGGATGTTCGTGCAGTCGGTGTGGGTGAAGAAGATCGATCCGCGCAGCAAGGTCACCGTCTACTTCATCGTCGCGCTCGTATGCGGGTTCGCCGCCGGTTTCATCGGCGACCGCTCGCCGATCGCGTTCCTTCTGCAGGTGGTCGACATCGTCTTCATCTACATGGGCTATTACTCCATGTCCGCCTCGCTGAAGCGCTTCGGCGCCGAGCGCGGCCTGCCCATGGAGATCGGCGGGGTCACCCTGTTCTTCTTCACCACCTGGTACCTGCAGGGGCAGATGTCGCGCATCGCCCGCTGGCAGCAGACCGGCGTGATCGAGGACGCGCCCAAGGGCATCTTCTGGGCGATCTACGGCGTGCTCATGGTCCTGCTGGTCCTGGGGATCATCGTGGCGGTGCGCCTGTTCAGCTGAGCCGGGTCGTCATCCAGGCCTGAAACATCAGGATGGGCCACAGGTGGGTGTGCCATTTGTTGCAGCCGGACTGGAAGTCGCGCCACAGCGCGGTGACCTTTCCCGCATCGAAGATGCCCTGGCTTTCCAGCGTCACCGGATCGAGATGATGTTCCGCCCAGTCGCGCAGCGGGCCACGCAGCCATCGCGACACCGGGGCGCCGAAGCCCACCTTCGGGCGGTAGACCAGTTCGCGCGGCAGGTAGTTTTCCAGCACCGCCTTGAGCACGGCCTTGTGTTCGCCGCCGGCGAAGAGGTGCCGGGCCGGGATGCGCCATGCCGCCTGCATCACGTCCGCATCCAGGAAGGGGTGGCGCGCGACGATGCCGTAGGCGGCCGCGCAGCGGTCCACCTTGGTCATCAGCCCTTCGGCGAGGTCCATCTTCAGGTCGAGGTACATCACCCGCTGCATGTCGCTGCCGCCGGCGAACTGCCGGACGGGATCGGTGAACACGGTGCCGGGCTCCGTGCTGTTGCGCACGACCTGCTCGGGATGGCGCCATTTCGACACACGCTGCATGTAGCACTGCTCCAGCGTGGACAGCGACGCTTCCGCGATCACCGCCGGCACGCCACCCAGCCGCGAGCGTTCGCCGCGCGCCGAGGTATACCGCCCGGCGGCACGCCGTAGCGGACCCGGTATGCGTTGCGCCATCCGCGCGTTGCGCATGGCGCGGCTGTAGGACGAATGGCCGAAGAACAGCTCGTCGCCACCGTCGCCGGTCAGGACCGCGCCGACGTCGGACGACGCGAGCTGGCAGGCCAGTAGGGAGGGAATCTGCGAGGAGTCGGCAAAGGGTTCGCAGAACGCCGCGGGCACCTTGCCCAGCAGGTCCAGTACCTGGTGCCCCGCCAGCGTGGCATGTGTGTTGCGCACGCCCAGGGCGGCCACCACCTTGGCCGCCCAGGCGCTCTCGTCGTGGCCGGGATCGTCGAAGCCCACCGTGAAGGTGTCCACCGGCGTGGCGCTGTGCGATTGCAGGACAGCGGTGACGATGCTGGAATCCACGCCGCCGGACAGGAACGTGCCTGCCCCGAACGACCGCCGCGCGACGGACTGGTCGATGGCGCGGTGCGTGGCACCGACGCTTTCGTCGAAGGTGAGCTGCCGGCCTTCCTGCTCGGAGCGGGCGATGTGCTCTCGCGTATCCCAGTAGGGGATCTCGTCGACCTGCGCCAGGTACGCATGCCCCGGCGCACCGGTCGGCTCGAACCGTTTCAGCGTCCCCGGCTCGAGTTTGTAGACGTCACGGTAGATGGACAACGGCGCGGGAACGTAGCCGAAACGCAGATAAGCGCATACCGCATCCGGTGAAATCGTCGCCATGTCGCCCGGGCATTCGGCGATGGAGCGCAGGCAGGACGACACGGTGAAATGCCCCAGGCCGGGCCTGTAGTAGAGGCTTCGCTCGCCGGCGCGATCGCGGAACAGCCACAGGCAGCGTTCGTCTTCATCCCACAGGCAGCCGACACCGCCGGCGTCCATGCCCCGCACGGCATCGACGATGCCAAGGCGATCCAGTGCCTCGGCGAAGGTCTTCAGGCGGCAGCGATAGGGCACTACGCCACCGTCGGCCGGGTGCCCGCGCCGGCCGTAGATATCGCCGGAAAGGGTAAACAGGTACCGTCCACTGGGGGAGCGCAGCGTTCCCCCGTCGGCCCGGCGAGACGACGAGAACGACGACAGCGACAGCGATCCGCAACGGGACAGGACCTGGGGTTCGCGTGTCGTCGACGCATCGGCATGCGTCCTTGCAAGGATGCCGTCGGCGTCTTGTGCGGACGACCCGAGCGACTTCCAGCATCCCAGCAAGCCAGACATGTAACACCTTCCCGTTGAGGAGAAGTAACGCCTTCTCCGTGAGCGGGATCACGATATGGCGTCGTCGCTTTCGCGCTCCTTACGAAATTGCGGATGTCGGCATGGTTCTTGCGATCACTGCGCGAGCAGCCCCGCCGCCCCCAGTTGCGCGTAGACGGACAGCCGCAGGTCGGGATCGCGTGCCAGACTGGCGAGGCGTTGGGCACCGTCGGGCCACGCGCCCATGCCGCGCAGGAGGCCCAGGGTCTCCCCCCACCACAGGTCGTCGTCCTGTTCGATGGCGGGGCTGACGATGGCCTTTCGTACGAGCCCGAAGGCGCGGTCGCGTAACGCACCGGCAGGCATCGATTCCAACGCCGGCGCCAGTTCGTGCAGCACGGTCCGCGGCATGCGCGCTTCGGCATCGTGTTCGTCGGCCTGGGCTAGCGCCGCCTCGCTGCGATCCAGCAGCGCCACGATGGCCGACGTCGTCGCCGCGGTGCTTATGGGCGGCGTGCCGTCCGTGGAAACGAGCGCCTGGCGCACGACAAATCCGGCCTTGCGCAGTTCGCTGGCGTCACGATCGTGTGCATCCGGTGCGGGAATCGCGGTGTCGGCATCCGGCGTGCCTTCCACGCCGGCCATGAAACGTTGCTCGAGCAGCCAGTGCTCGCCCTTCGTGCTGGATTCGCAACGCGACGATGCGAGGTGATCGGTGACATAGCGGATGTACGCGTCGTTGAGCCGCTTCTGCAGCTCGGGTGTGGCGTCGAGCCGGGCGACGACCAGGGGAAGGTCACCGGCCATGCTGAGCGACGTCAGGGAGAACGAGGCATCGTCGCTGCGGGCACGATCCATCAGCGCGACGAGGGCGGGCACCATGCGCGGCACGGCGGCTTCGGGCACCTTGGTCAGCACGTGCAGGGCGGCCGCGGCTTCCGTTTCGCGCCGCGCGGCGGCGAGGCGTGCATCCCATGCCTGCTGCAGCGGGTCGCCCGGGGATGCGCCCGCCGTGATTGCCTCGAAGGCGGGTTGTGGGTCGTCGGCGTAGTAGGCCGTGCAGGTGGTGGCGTCGGGAAGGGGCAGGGCGCGCCACGCATCGGCGAGTGCGGCGCCCTGCAGTCCACGCTGGTGCGCGTTGCGCAGCATCAGGTGGGTGGTGTCCAGGCCGGCCGTGAACGGGCGGTGCAGTGGGTCCGCGGTTTCGTCGTTCACATAAGCCAGCGTGGCCAGCCCGGGCAGGCGGCGCTGCGCATGGGCCGCGGCGATTCCCGCGCGGTCGAGCAGGCGGTCGATACGCACGGTGTCGCCACCGGGCAAGGCGGCGGCGAGGCGAAGCAGCACATCGGCTTCGAGGCCGGGGGGCAACTGGCGGGCCCGCGCGGCGAGATCGTCGGTCCAGGCGCCCAGGCGATCGGCCGCGATGCCTGCCACGGGCCGGGCTGGCGAGGCATCCCAGGCGGGCGGGGTCTGTGTCGCTTGCGGGCTTTGCTTCGACGCGGGGCCGGCTTCGGCGGCAACGGCAGCCGACGGGTGATGGAAGACGATAAGACCGGTGATGATCAGCGCGGACAGCAGTCCGGCGGCCATGAACGAATAGCGCATGAGGGGGCATCCGGTGGGGGGTGGCCGGGAGCACGTGTTCCCGGCCACCGGTAACGCTTACTGGTAACGCGACGTATCGCGGTGAACCGCCGGGATGACGCTCAGCGGATCGTCCGTGATGACGTTGGTGGCGCCGGCGAACACCTGCGCCGTGAAGTTGGGACGGTCGTCCCGCGTTTCGTTGCCGAAGTAGCGGGTGCGGCTCAGGTAGTCGTTCAGCGCCGCGCAGCAGGTACCGTTGCTACGGACGAAGTGGTACCCGTCGTGCATGTTGACGCGGTACTCGATGACGGGCGAGAACGCACCCACGGGCCGCTTCAGGCCAGCCTCGGCACGCAGTAGCCCGAAGGTCGGGTCACCCGAGACGGGCTGCTTGTTGCCGATCTCGACCCAGGAGGCACCGATGCCCTTGGCCTCGTTGACCCATGCGTTCACGCGGCACTGCGCCGATTCCGGTGAGATCGCACCGCACAGCCCGTTGTAATGCGTCGCGATGTTGTCTTCGTCACCCGCGTAGACCGTGGGGGCGAAGGCGACGCCCTTGGTCGCGCCGAGCATGGCGTTGGGATTGCTGGCGAACAGCGACGAGCTGAACTTCAGCACGACCTGGTTCTGCATGCCCAGCTGCTTGGCGAGGTTGGCCGCCTGATTCACCGCGGTCACGGTCTTGATGTCGAGCACGACCAGCATGTGGTTGGCCTCGGTCTTCACCGTCGCCAACGCGCGCGCCACCGTGACCGGGTGGTACCCGGTCTTGGAGAAGTTGCGGTCACGGAGGAAGGAGCCGAGCAGCTCCTGCGATGACAGGGTGCGGATGTCCGGGTCCCAGCCCTTCGGGTTCTGCGCGGGCTGGAAGATGTCGAAGTTGGGCAGGTGGAAGAGCATGCGGCCGGCATTCTGGTCGTGGAACAACCAGAGCGCACCGTCGGCGTCTTCCTTCACGTCCAGTTCGATGGCTTCGACGTTGTGGTTGTACGTGTTCAGGATGGAGCACGACGAGTTTTCGGGGCAGCCGTTGTCGACGATGCCGCGGTGGGAAATGACCCCGACATCCTTGGTGTTGCCGACGTAGGGATTCTCGAACGCTGCGAGGATGCGGCTGGGGTTCCAGTTGTTGGCGGCCATGGCCGTGATGGGGGCGACCAGTGCGGCGACCGAGAGGGCGACGCAGAGGGGAAGGGTGGAGCGGCGTAGCGATCTGCTGAAACGACTCATGTGTGTGTGTCCTAAAAGGCAGAACGAAGACCGTGGGGCATGCGCCGGCACGGGTGTATCCATGCGGAAGCACCGCAGGATGCGTGGCGGCGGATGTCGGTCGTGGATGCCGGATCGCGCCAAAAGCCCTTATGCAATCGTTTGCATAGTAAGCCAGAGCGATATGACATCCAAGCGACCGCAGAGTTACCGGGGCGGCTCGCCGAAGCGGAAACTGGACACGGTGATCGCACCCATGAAGTCGCGCTCGTGATAGATGCGTGTGCCGGAATCGTCGCCGGCGGCGCCGAGGGCGACCATGAGCGGCAGCAGGTGGTCTTCGCGTGGGTGGGCCGCGCGTGCCGCCGGTGCATCCGCCCAGCGCAGCAGTTGTGCATGTCGCATGGCGGGCGGCGCATCCACCAGAACATCGTTCAACCATCGGTCGAACAGGGCCGACGCGGTACCGCCCCTGCCGTTCATGAAGTTGCGCAAGTCATGGAAGCTGAGGCCACTGCCGACGATCAGCACGCCCTCGTCACGCAGCGGGGCAAGCAGCTCGCCCACGCGCAGATGCATCGCCGGGTCGAAGTCCGCCCGTAGCGACAATTGAACCACGGGCAGCGCCGCTTCCGGATACAGCGTGTGCATCAGGGAAAACGTGCCGTGGTCGAAGCCACGGTGGGGATCGAGACCCGAGGGCACACCGCCATCCGCCAGCAGTCGATACACGCGTTCGGCCAGTACCGGATCGCCCGGCGCGTCGTAGCGGATGCGGTAGGTATGCTCGGGAAAGCCGTGGTAGTCGAAGATCATCGGCGGCTGGGTGCCCGAAGACACCAGGAACCGGCTGGCTTCCCAGTGGCCGGAGACCATCAGGATGGCGCGGGGCGCGTCGCCCAGTTCGCCGCGAACGGCGAGCAGCGAGGCTTCCAGGGCGTCGTAGGCACCGCGTTGGTCGTCCTTGAGCCAGGGCCAGGGGCCGCCGCCGTGGGAGAGGAAGTAGGTGGGAAGTCGCATGCCGGCCGTCTCGCGTCGAGGCTGATCGGGCTATCGTAATCCCCGCGCTGCACCCCACGTAGCATTTCCCTTGACGCGGGTTGTGGCCCACTCCGGTCGGCAGCACAGCCAAGACGAGGTAGACCAGGATGGAAGCGCGCGATTTAGGGAACACCATTACCCTGTACCTGCCCCAGGGCGGCACGGGAGCGGAAGCGTACGCAGTGCTGCAGGAACGCGAGCGCATAGGCGGCTTCGCCAGCCGTGCCGAGTCGGTTCAATTCGCACTGGCGCTCGCCCTGACCCTGCACCGCAGCCGCAACGTGCCGGTGCGCATGCGGGTGGAGGACGATTCGGGCATCTGGCAGACCACGGATGCGCTGGCCGGCGCGATGCCCTGACGCCGGCTCTAGCTACCCCTTACGACCCATAGCATGCCGTAAGGCATCAATCCCGCCCCTCGCTGGCCGTGCAGCACTTCGTCGCGCGCCTTCAGCCGAACCGGCAGATCGTCCAGCGGGATACGCGATGCGCTGAAGTTGAACACCGCCCAGGCATCCGGGCCACGCTGCAAGGCGAGAACGGCGGGGTGACCGCTGTCGATCACCGTGACCGGTGCCAGTGGGTCCAGTCGTGTGTCGGCGCGTGCATCGAGGAGGGCGCGCATCGCGGCGAAGCTGGATGCCGGCAGGCCATCACCGATCTCCATGTCACGCAGACGGGTTTCGTCGAAACGGGGACGCCCGGTCCATCGGCTGTCCGCCATGATGGAGGCGACATCGCGCGCATCCTCGTTGTTGCCCTGGGCCAGTTCGTCGCCCATGAAGATCATCGGGACGGCGCCTGCCCAGCAGGCCAGCCCGTAAAGCAGCTGGAACCGGGCGAGGGCCAGGCGCTGCGCCGCGGGATCGTTGCCGGGCAGGCCCACGAGCGCGGCGGTCATGCCGTTGGTGCCGTGCAGGGTGCGCTCACGTCCGCGCTGGAACGCGACGCCGCGTGCATAGCTGCCCGGCACGCAACCTTCGAGGAAATCCGCGACGAAACCGATGCGTTCGCGAAAGCGCCGGCCACCGGCTGCCACGTCCTGCTTCAGCACGCTCCACACGATGTCGTCGTGGCAACGCACATAGGTCATCCAGCCGGTGCCGGGCGGCGGTGGCGGGGTGGCCTTCATGACCGTTTCCACCATGTCCGCGCGCTGTTCCACCAGCGCCGTCCACGAGGCGGCCATGAGGCCGCTGTGGTAGGCCAGATGACATTCGGGATGCTGCGCGTCGCCCAGGTAGCGCGACACGTCGGCCGGCGGCATCACCGCCTCGGCCTTCAGCAGCACGCCCGGTGCCACCAGTTCGATCACCGCGCGCAACGCCTGCAGGATGACGTGCACTTCCGGCTGGTTGGTGCACGCGGTGCCGGCGCGTTTCCACAGGAACGGCGCGGAGTCCAGGCGAAACACGTCGATGCCGCGATTGGCCAGGCCCAGCATCGTTTCCGCCATGGAGGCGAACACGGGGAAGTGGGCGTAGTTGAGGTCCCACTGGTAAGGATAGAACGTGGTCCAGACCCAACCGCCCATGGCCGGCACGTGGGTGAAGTTGCCCGGCGCGGCTTCGGGGAACACCTGGTCCAGCCCGACCTCGTAGGCGTCGCATGCCTGCCGGTCGGGCAGGATGTGGAAATAGTCCCGGTACTGCGCGTCGCCCGCAGCGGCGGCGCGTGCCCATGCATGGTCGTCCGCGACATGGTTCAACACAAGGTCCGAGCACAGCATGATGTCCGCCGCATGCAGGTCGGTGCACAGCGCTTCCAGGTCGGCCATCGTGCCCAGCCGCGGTTCGATCTCGTCGAACGCGCGCACGGCAAAGCCGCCATCGTTCTCGCCATTGCGCCCGCGCAGGAACGGAAGCAGGTGCAGGTAGGTCACGCCCAGCTTCTGCAGGTGCGGTATGCGTGAGCGCACGCCGTTCAGATCCCCGGCGAAGCGGTCCACGTAGGCCATATAGGCCACGGGGCGTTCCTCCAGGAACCCGTCGGGCCGCACGGCGCGTCGTTCGTCACGGGCACGCAGGGCCGCGGGGCGCGCGTTGGCGAGGTGGCCGAGGCGATCGCAAAAATCGGCGAAGTGGTCCGCGAACCCTTCGCTACGGCCGTAGAGTGCCTCCAGCAGCCGATAAAGACGGCGAATCACCTCCGCGCTTGCCTGCCGACCTTGCCGGGGCGTCCCGCCCAACGCTTCGTGAAACGCATCCGCACCGGCTTCCGCGGCGTCGCACAACATGCTCATCGCTACTCCGTCGGCCCCGGGCGCCTGTCGATTCAGGCGAGGCCCGTGCCGTAGCCCTCGATCGTGCCGCTAGGTGCAACCGATTGCAAGGCCGCGATCAGAGCCAGCGCGTCACACCGCCATGATGGGAGCAGGTGCCGCGGCGGTTCAGACTGAAGCTGAAGGAGCCGTCGCCGCATTGTGCGGATGCACCAGCGGGCGGCTGGTCGTTCGTGGTGTGGGTGGGGCGGTGCACCTGGATGCCGTCCCGGTTCGTGTAATAGCCGTCCTCGACCAACGCGGCACCCGGTGCGGCGCGGTGATAGGAGGAAGGTCGCGCCTGTTGGGGAACGGCCTGCTGGGCCAGCGCGGACGTGGCGAAAAGCGCGGCGGCGGCAAGGGACAGCAGTAGACGGGCAAGCATTGGCATTTCCTTGGTCGGGCGGTGATTCCGCCCGGAACGACGAGCAAGCACCATGCCGCGCGCGCCGCGGAGGGCTGGTTCTTGTGACGACGTGCCGTATTTACCTGCAGGTCGGCGGTGCTTACGCCGCCGCGGCAAGCACTTGTTCCCTTCCATCGAAACTGGGTAGGCTCTGACCCGTTCCGAGGGGTGTCCTGCGATGGCAGGGCTGAGATGGCAGCGGCCGGACCCTTCGAACCTGATCCGGGTCATGCCGGCGAAGGGACGGGAATGCCAGGCACGCCATGGGGCGTGCACCCCTGTTTATCGTCGCCCCGGGTCTCCCATCCTCCAGGAGAAGAGATCCATGCTTTCGAACACGCCTGTCAACGCGGATGCGCCCGCGACCGTGACCACCGGCCCGATACGGGGCTCGCGCAAGGTCTATCTTTCCCCGCCCGGTCATCCCCACCTGCGCGTTCCCTTTCGCCAGGTCACGCTGAGCGACCCCCGCGAAGCGCCGCTCAACCTGTACGACGCCTCGGGCCCCTACACCGATGCCGAAGCGGGCATCGATCTCGCTCGTGGCTTGCCGCCCGTGCGTGAAGCCTGGCTGGCGGCCCGTGACCTGGTCCGCATCGACGGTCGCGACGTGCGGCCCGAAGACAACGGCAACCTCAGCGCCGACGCCGTGGTGCCAGCCTGTCCCGCCCCGGTTGCGTTGCGTCGTGGCCTGCCCGGGCGCCTGGTGACGCAATACGAATTCGCCAAAGCCGGCATCGTCACCGAAGAGATGGTGTACGCGGCTTTCCGCGAAAACCTCGGCCGGGAACAGGCCTTGAGCGATGCCGCGGAACGGCGCGCGGACGGCGAGAGCTTCGGTGCCGAGATTCCCGACGTCGTCACCCCCGAGTTCGTCCGTGACGAGATCGCGCGGGGGCGGGCGATCCTGCCCGCCAACGTCAACCATCCGGAACTCGAGCCGATGGTCATCGGGCGCAACTTCCTGGTGAAGGTCAACGCCAACATCGGCAATTCCGCGGTCAGCTCCGGCGTGGCCGAGGAAGTCGAGAAGCTGGTGTGGTCCACCCGCTGGGGCGCCGACACCGTCATGGATCTTTCCACGGGCCGCAACATCCACAACATCCGTTCGTGGATCATGCGCAACGCGCCGGTGCCCATCGGTACCGTGCCGATCTACCAGGCCCTGGAGAAGGTCGGCGGCGATCCGCTGAAGCTCACCTGGGAGGTGTTCCGCGACACGCTGATCGAGCAGGCGGAGCAGGGCGTGGATTACTTCACCATCCACGCGGGTGTGCGCCTGGCCCATGTGCCGCTGGCGGCACGGCGTGTCACCGGTATCGTCAGTCGCGGTGGCTCGATCATGGCGCGCTGGTGCCTGGCCGGCCATCGCGAGAGCTTCCTCTACGAGAAATTCGAGGAGATCTGCGCCATCTGCCGGCAGTACGACGTGTCGCTGTCGCTGGGCGACGGCCTGCGTCCGGGGTCCATCGCCGATGCTAACGACGCGGCGCAGTTCGCCGAGCTGGAAACGCTGGGCGAGCTGACCCGCATCGCGTGGGACCACGGCTGCCAGGTGATGATCGAAGGGCCGGGCCATGTACCGATGCACAAGATCAAGGTGAACATGGACAAGCAGCTGGCGCTGTGCGGCGAGGCACCGTTCTACACGCTGGGGCCGTTGACCACGGACGTGGCACCCGGTTACGACCACATCACCTCCGGCATCGGCGCGGCGATGATCGGCTGGTTCGGCACCGCCATGCTCTGCTATGTCACGCCGAAGGAACACCTCGGGCTGCCCGATCGCGACGACGTCAAGGTGGGTGTCATCACCTACCGCATCGCCGCGCATGCCGCGGACCTGGCCAAGGGCCATCCGGCCGCGAAGCTGCGCGACGATGCGCTGTCGCGCGCGCGCTTCGATTTCCGCTGGGAGGACCAGTTCAACCTGGCGCTGGACCCGGACACCGCGCGCGCTCACCACGATGCCACGCTGCCCAAGGACGCGCACAAGGTGGCGCATTTTTGCTCCATGTGTGGCCCGAAGTTCTGCTCGATGAAGATCTCGCAGGACCTGCGTCGCGAAGCGGAAGCCATGGAGGGCATGGCACAGAAGTCGGAGGAATTCCTGGCCGGCGGGGGCGCCTTGTATGTCCCGGCCGCTTGAGGGCAGGGAGGTCGCGGTGATCGGTGCGGGCGTGGCCGGACTGACGGCCTCTCTGGCGCTGGCCGAACGTGGCGCGAGGGTGGTGCTGTACGAGCGATCGGCGACGTTGGGTGCGCACGCCTGCTCGTGGATGGCAGGTGGCATGCTGGCGCCGTATTGCGAGCGTGATGGCAGCGAGCCGCGCGTGAGCGAGCGTGGCATGGCGGCGCTGGACTGGTGGCCACGGCATGTGCCGGGCGTGACGCGCGGCGGTTCGCTGGTGGTGGTGGCGCCGCGCGATCGTGCGGACCTGGCGCGCTTCGCCGCGCGCACCGAACGCCACGAGGCGCTGGATGCCGACGCCCTTGCTGCGCTCGAACCCGACCTGGCCGGCCGCTTCGGACAGGCCCTGTGGTTTGCCGATGAAGCCCATCTCGATCCGCGGCACGCCTTGGAGGCACTGGCTCTTGCCCTGCGCCGCCTCGGTGGCCGCCTCGAAATGGACGCTGACGTGCGTTGCGACGACTTCGCCGACCGGCCGGTGATCGACTGCCGTGGGCTGGGTGCGCGCGACGCGCTGCCCAGCCTGCGTGCCGTCCGCGGCGAGATGATCCTGCTGCGCAGCAGGGATATCCGCCTGCATCGACCCGTTCGCTTGTTGCATCCCCGTACGCCGGTCTATGTCATTCCCCGCGCGGACGGGCTGTTGATGCTCGGCGCCACCTCGATCGAGAGCGAGCACGCAGGCCCGGTGAGCGCGCGTTCGGCCATGGAACTGCTCAACGCCGCTTACCTTTTGCACCCGGCCCTGGCCGACGCCGAGATCGTCGAGCTCGGCGTCGGCCTTCGGCCAGCGTTTCCCGACAACCTGCCGGCGGTGGTGCGCGACGGCCAGGTGCTGCGTTTCAACGGCCTGTACCGGCACGGTTTCCTGCTGTCGCCGTGGTATGCGGAACACATGGCGGACGGCCTGGCCGATCACTATGCGGAGGCGGCATGAGCATCACGGTCAATGGAGAAACACAGGACGATGCCGCCGACCTGCTTGCGCTGCTCGCGCGGATGGGCCTGCGCGAGGCGGTCGTCGCCACGGCGTTGAACGGCACGTTCGTGCCGGCGGCGCAGCGCGGCTCAACGCTGTTACGCGCGGGGGACCACGTCGAGGTCCTTGCGCCGATGCAGGGAGGCTGAGCATGGATACCCTTGTGCTCTACGGGCACGAACTGCACTCGCGGCTGCTGCTGGGCACGGCGCAATACCCGTCGCCCGCGTGCCTGGCCGAGGCGGTGCGTGCCGCCGGCAGCGAGGTCGTCACGGTGTCGCTTCGCCGCGAATCGGCCAGCGCGCAGAGCGGTCAGCAGTTCTGGCAGCTTGTGCGCGAACTCGGCTGCCGGGTACTGCCGAATACGGCAGGCTGCCATTCGGTGAAGGAGGCGGTTACCACGGCGCGCATGGCACGCGAGCTGTTCGACACGCCGTGGATCAAGCTGGAGGTGATCGGCGACAGCGATACGCTGCGCCCCGACGTCTTCGGCCTGGTGGAAGCGGCACGCATCCTCGCGGCCGAAGGCTTCGAGGTGTTTCCGTACACCACCGACGACCTGGGCGTGGCCGAGCGTCTTCTCGATGCCGGATGCCGCGTGCTGATGCCGTGGGCGGCGCCGATCGGCAGCGGGCGCGGGCTCAGCCATCCCTACGCCCTGCGCACCCTGCGCAGCCACTATCCCGGCGTACCCCTGATCGTCGATGCCGGCATCGGGCTGCCGTCGCAGGCGGCCGCCGCCATGGAGATGGGTTACGACGCGGTGCTGCTCAATACGGCCGTGGCCAAAGCCGGCGATCCCGTCGGCATGGCCGGGGCCTTCGCCCATGCGATCACCGCGGGCCGCGCCGCGTGGCGGGCCGGGCCCATGGAAGCACGCGACATGGCCACACCGTCCACGCCCGTGCTGGGGATGGCGCAGTGGGGGTAAGGGTTTACCTTTCCGGCTAAGCGGTCCGTCGTGCCAGGCAATGCGCCACGACCCAGCTTGCCGGCTTGATCTGTCCTTGCGGCCCGAACACCAGCGGCCGTTGCGCGGCCGGACCTGCGGCGGGCGTGGCACCGGTACGGTGTGCGGTGTCCCACACGCCCCAGGTCAGCACGGCTGACACGGTGCCCGTGCCGAGCACCAGGTCCAGGTAGCGCTTGTAGGTACCGGCGACGATGGCATCGCGTTCGGTGACGGTGCCGGTCAGGTGGCTGTCGTCCACGTCCAGTTCGGTGACGTAGACGCGAAGACCGAGGTCGCGCACCTGCCGCAGGAACGCGGCGAGGCCGGGGCCGAAGCTTTGGGCGTCCGCGGCACGCAGGTGGGACTGGATACCCAGCGCATGCACCGGCACGCCGCGTCGCTTCATTTCCCGCAGCAGGGTGAGCACGGCGGCGCGCTTGCGCATGCCCGACGGGGAGTCGCTTTCCAGGCCGTAATCGTTGTAGCAGAGTACGGCGTCCGGATCGGCGCGATGCGCGGCCCTGAAGGCCACGTCGAGGTAGCCGGGGCCGAGCATCCGGTACCAGAACGCGTTGCGCAAACCGCCGGGCTGGCTGTCGTCCACCTGGATCGCCTCGTTGACGACGTCCCACGACACGATCCTGCCCCGGTAGCGACCGACCACCGCGGCGATGTGTTGCGTCAACACGCTTTCCGCGTTGGCGGGCGTGACGCTGCGCTCGACCCAGTCGGGCAAGGCGCGATGCCAGCACAACGTGTGACCGCGCATGCCTTGATGGTGGGCGGCGGCGAACGCGGCGATGCGGTCGGCCGGTGCAAAGTCGTAGCGGTCCTGCGCCGGATGGACCTGGGCCCATTTCAACGCGTTTTCCGGGACCACGATGCCGGCTTGTTTCGCCACGATGTCCTGGTAGGCCGGGTCGTTCGCGAGCGGGGCAGGGTCCACCGCGAAGCCGAACGACAGCCCGTGCTCCGCGGCCACGGTGCGCAACGGACGGAAAGCGTCGTCCGCGACGGCGGGACCCACACGCAGCAGTGGCGCGACTGCCAGGGCCCGCAGCGCGGTGGTGATGAAGCGGCGTCGATCAAGCGGTGTCATGCGTGGGCTCCGGGGGTATGGCAGTAACGCGCACGCGCGTCATCACGATCACGGCACAGGCCAGCGCGAGCACGCCGGCGATGAGGAACGACACGCCCGGGAACCGATGGTCGATACCCCAGGCGAGCACCTGTGTCAGCAGCAGCGGGCCGATGATTTCCGTCACGCTGCCCATCGCGCCCAGGCCACCCTGGAGTTGCCCTTGCCGCGTCGCATCGACCATGCCCGACAGCATGGCCTGCATCGCGGCCATGGCCAGTCCGGACAGAGCGCTGGTGCAAAACAGTACATAGACCTGCCAGCTGGCCGTGACCACGGAAAACGCCAGGAACGACAGGCCGCCGGCAACCACGCCGATCAGCACCGCCTTGCGTTCGCCGAAGCGTGCGATCGCCGGCCCGGTCAACCCGCCTTGCACGATGGTGGCCGTCAGGCCGACGAATGCCAGGCTCCAGCCGATGGCCGTGGCATCCCAGCCGAAGCGTGCCGTCGCCCAGAAGCTCCACGTGGCCGGGTAAACCATCTGCGCCAGTTGCCAGAGGAAAACGGCCACCAGCAGGGGTGCCGCATGGCCCGCATGGAAGAGCGGCCGGAACGCTCCGATGACATGGGCGTCGCGCAGGCGGAAGGGACGGCGATGCTCGCGGGCCAGCGTTTCCGGCATCGCCACGAGCATGACCAGCGCGTTGACCAGTGCCAGCGTCGCGGCGGCATAGAAGGGCGCGCGCGGCCCCCATACCGAAAGCAAGCCTCCGATGGCCGGACCGATGATGAAGCCCAGGCCGAACATCGCGCCGATGAGCGCAAAGGCGCCGCCACGTTTTTCCGCCGGCATCACGTCCGCGACCACCGATCCTGCCGGACCGTACACCGCACCTGCGGCGCCGGCGATCACGCGCCCCAGGAAAAGCCATGCGATGCTCGGCGCCAGCGCCATCACCGCATAGTCGATACCGAAGCTCAGCATCGAGGCGATCAGTACCGTCCGCCGTCCGAACCGGTCCGACAGGTTTCCCAGTATGGGACCGGCGATGAACTGCGCTCCCGCGTAGGCGACAAGCATGTAGCCGGCGAGTCGCGTCGCGTGCTCGATATCCGTGTGGCCGAGGCTCGTGAGCAGGGCAGGGAACACCGGGATGACGATGCCGAAGCCGATCGTGTCGATCAGCACCGCCGCCAGTACCATTCCTATCGCCTTGTTCTCGATGCGCATGCGGTCTTCCGGTAACGGTGCGGGTCGATCAGCGCTGCACGGAGCACGTGGCGCCGGCAGTCGCGGGAGCCGGACCGAAGGACGCGGCGGAGCAGTCGACGGCCTGCCCGACGCCCACCTCGCGGTAGTGCCACATTCCCCGGGCCCCATACGCTACCAGACCCGTTCCCTCGGCGACGTGGCAGACCGCGCCCTCCGAGGCGCAGGCGGCAAAGCCCTGCGGCACGTCGCCCGTGCCTCTCGGCGCCATCTTTCGCGTGACATCCTGGGAGAACATCAAGGTGCCGAATCCGTTGTTGTCGGCATTCGGCGTGCGTCCCTCCGGGCGAAGCTTGAGCGCGGCCTTCTGCGTGTACGGTGCGGCCAAGTCGCTTCGGTGGAGGTAATGGTTGGATACCATTTCGTACACGGGACGCAGGTCGCCCCGGTCGATGTTCGAGATACTGTCGTGCCGGTATTTGCCCGTGGTATCCACCATCGGGGTGAAGATCACCTCGTTGAAGAGGTTGTACGACGCGACGTATTCGAAGCCGGCGAGCAGTCGGTTCCCGTGCGCGGCATACAGGTCGAAGCCCTGGGCCCAGGCCACTTCGGCCACCTCGGCGAGATTGCCGATGCCCAGCTGGGTATGCGCCTGGTCACGCCCGCTCTCCTGGGTCTCGCCCTTGGTGTCGATGACGTAATGCGTCAGCGATCCGTTGGACGGTCCGTTGTAGTAATAGTCCAGCGCGCGGTTGAACATCTGCCAGTCGTTGGTATATACACCGATGGCCATCATGGTCTTCATGCAGCTCGAATCCCAGTTGCCGTTGGCATAGGGGGCGAAGTTGCCGATGACCGGATAGAAAACGCGGCGGAACATGTCTTCCGACGCCTTGACGTCGGCGGCCGACCAGTGGGCGTCGCTGTGGCGAATCAGTTCCGCGGCGGCGACGAACTTGAAACCGTCCAGGCCGGCCGCCAGCGGCGCATCGGCACCTTCGATCGAGGCCAGGTTGCCTGACCACGCGTTCAGGATGTTGATGGCGTTGGTGGCGTAGCGCGGATCGTCGCTGAGCACCCACATCACCGCTTGCTGATAGGCCGCATTGGCATCGTCGTCGAACTCGATCATGCACATCGCCTTCGCCGGCACGTCCCGCACCACATGTGGACAATGGCCGCCCCGCGCACGATAGGTCGGCGACGAAAGCTTGTCGTCGCGCAACACCGCATAGCCGCTGGCCCATGGTTCCTGCGAAAGATGCGATTTGATCCGCGCGATGTCGCTCGCGGTGTGCATGACGCCCGGGTGGACGAAGGTAGCCGCGGCCTGGGCCTGCGCGGTGCCGGCGGCGCAGGCCAGCAACACGGCGGTAAGGGAGGCCAAGTATCGCGGGGCGTCGCTACGGAAACCGTTGGAACGGTGGCGAGTCATGATCTATCCGATGTGATCGTTGGAAAATTGCGGAAAATCGTCGTTTCTTGCGCTAACAGCCGTCTAAATCGCAATGGCGTAACGGCGTGTCTTCACGGTCAGGCAGGCGAGGGCGCCGACAATGACAGCGCCGGCCATCGCCTGCAAGACACCGTGACTGTTCGCGGCGTGGTAATCCGATCCATGTAGCACCCAGCCGCTGGCCAGTGCGGAGGCCGCCAGGCCGAGCTTGGCGCTGAAGGTCAGCCACAACCCCAGCAGCACGCCGCCGCACGCCGATCCGTAAACGAAGCCGGCCAGCAGCAGTACGTCGCCGCCCTGGTCGGCGACCCCACGGAAGACCAGGAAGGTCGCCAGCATGGCGCCGGCAGCGATACGCAGCATGCCGGGCAGCGTGGTGCGCTGGATACCCAGACCCACGCCGGTTGCGCGATGACCGTGCCGGCCGCGATGGCCAGCAGCAGGTAGGCACGTGTACGTGGTCGGACGATGCAACGTAATAGACTTCGAGACGGCTAAACAGGGAGGTTCCCGCCGAGACGATGAACATCGCCGGAAGCATGCGCGATGGTTGCATGCCACCGCGCGCAGCCAGCTCCGCGTACTTGATGCGACGGACCTGGTCGTAGTGGTCGTAATCCGCCTGGGCGGCACCGCGCGCAAGGCTGTCGGTGGTCGGCGAGGTCAGTGTGGCCGAGCCGACGAATCCCGCCGGAAGTAGCTAGACGACAGCACGAAACCGAAGTGCTTGTCCGGACCGAAGCGATCGGTCACAGTGGCCTCTGCCTGGCCCGAGGGCTTCGAACTGCCGACGACACGCTGATTGTCCCAACGCGAAAGATTGGCACGGGTGGAGGCGAACAGCCCGGGCACGTCGAAGGCACTTCGGGTGCGCAGGTTGGTGATGCCACCGATGGCGTCGGCAGGAACATCCGGGGTCACCGACTTGTAGATGCTGACCTGCTGCGATGGAACCGATCTCGTCGGAAGAGATGCCGTCGGAGATCACCGGCAGGGAGCGTTTCTCGGCTACGGCCTTCTGCAGCGACAACGATTTGCGGTCACCTGCACGGCGTCCAGCGATGTGCTGCTTTCCGCAGCCTGTGCCGGCGGAGCGGGCGCCGGAAGTTACTTAATTCTTACCGTTTTGCCCGCCCCGTCCCAGGCCTGCGACGATCGCAGGTCCTGGTGTCCGCTTTGGGGACAACGGTTTGTCTCACGGGGGGACACCACGGCCGGGGTGCCGGGGCCGCACAAGCCCGAGATCCGTGCCGCAGCGCTTGGCACGTTTGCTGCAGAGCAATCCGCAGCGGATCCCCACCGCGTCCCAACGGAGCAAGTTCATGCGAATGCTGACCTGGATTCATGTAGGCGACCTGCATGCGTCCGACGAAGACGGTTACGAGAGCCTCTCCCACCTTTCCGCCGTGGTGGACGATGTCAACGTACGGATGAGGCACGGCGTCGACTTCGCCTTCCTGCCCGGCGACAACGCCAACCACGCCACGGCCGAGCAATACGCGCGCATCCGCGAGGTGCTCGAAGGCATGCCGTTGCCGTTGCACGCCATTCCGGGCGACCACGATTTCGAGGATGGCGACCTGGTGGCGTTCTACGAGGGTCTGGGTGGCGAGACGTTGCCCCGTCGCGTCACCGTGAACGGGCGGGCCTGCCTGTTCCTGGATGTCGTGTCCCATGGCACGGGTGGTCCCGATTTCCGGCTCGGCGAGGCCCAGCAGGCCTGGCTGGCGAACGAACTGACGCAGGCACGAAGCACCGGTGTGGCGCCGCTGGTCTTCATGCATGCCTACCCAGGCGACCTGGCCGACGAGGGCGAGGCGCTGGGGCGCATGTTCGCCGAGGCGGGCGTGGCATTCGTCGATACCGGACACACCCATTACAACGAACTGCTCAACGACGGCACCGTGCTATATGGCGCCACGCGGTCCACCGGGCAGATCGAGGAAGACGAAGGTACGCCGGGGTATACGGTGGTGAACGTCGACGAAGGCGTGGTGAGCTGGCGCTTCTGTCGCCTGCGTGACCCACGCCCGTTCGTGATGATCACGCAGCCGGCGGATGTCCGGCTGGTGACCGATCCGGCCTCGCCGCAGGTCGTCGATCCGTCCGGTGTGGTGCGCGTGCGCGCCAAGGTGTTCGGCGAAGACATCCGTTCGGTGACGGCCAGCGTGGCCGGCGGCCCGACGGTGGCGATGTCGCCGGTGGCCGGGGAGGCCTGCGTGTGGGAGGCGCGGGTGCATGGGCCGGCGATCGATACGCAGGTCGCCGTCACCGTGGTGGCGACCGACCGGCACGGCGTCGTGGGTGACGATGCCATCCTCGCCGTGACCCCGACGGAAGCCGCCCGGCGCGAGCGGCAGGACGCGGCCCCGGGCAGCGATGCCCATGCCGTGGAGGCGTGGCCCGCGCACGGCATCCTGGGTAGCCAGCTGGGCCCGAACAAGCACGGGCGGCACTGGTGAGCGCCGCAGCCAACGCGCCCGCGGCGCGCATACCCGGTCAGCGTCCCCTCGAGGCGCTGAACTTCTTCATTGCCGATGTGCAGGCCGGCATCGGCCCGTTCCTCGGCGTGTTCCTGCAGTCGCTGGGCTGGACCACCGGGGCGATCGGCAGCGTCATGACGATGGGCGGCGTCGCAGGATTGCTGGTGACGGCACCCGCGGGCGCGGTCATCGACGCCACGCGTGCCAAGCGCATGGCCGTGGTGCTCTCCAGCCTGTGCACCGTGCTTGCCTCGAGCATCGTCTGGTTCACGCACTCCTTTACGATGGTGGCGGTCTCGCAGGTGGCTACGGCGATCGCCGGTGCGTTGATCGGCCCCGCTATCGCCGGCATCACTCTGGGCATGGCGCGTGCGCGCGGTTTCGACCGGCAATTCGGCCGCAACCAGGTGGCCAATCACGCGGGTAACGTCATCGGTGCGGCCTTGTCCGGCTTCATCGGCTGGAAGTTCGGCTTCGGCGGGGTATTCGTCGTGGCCGGCGTGTTCGCCGCGCTGTCCATCGGCGCGGTGCTGCTGATCCCCGCCAAGGCGATCGACCACCGTGCCGCGCGCGGCCTGGAGACCGATACCGACCACGACCATGCGCCGTCGGGCTTCTCCATCCTGCTGACCTGCCGGCCCTTGCTGCTGTTGGCCGCGGCACTGGCGTTGTTCCATCTGGGTAACGCGGCGATGCTGCCCCTCTACGGCCTGGCCGTGGTCGCGGGCGGGCAGGCCGATCCCAGCGCCTTCACCGCGCTGACCATCATCATCGCCCAGCTGGTCATGGTGGTGGCTTCGCTGGTGGCGATGCGGATGATCCGGACCACGGGTTACTGGTGGGTGATCCTCATCACCTTCCTGGCGTTGCCGGTGCGTGGCCTCGTGGCCGCGTTGTTCATCGGTCACTGGGGCGTATACCCGGTGCAGATGCTGGACGGCATCGGTGCCGGCCTGCAGAGCGTCGCGGTACCGGCGCTCATCGCGCGCCTGATGCAGGGCACCGGTCGCGTCAACGTCGCACAGGGCGCGGTCATGACCATGCAGGGCCTGGGCGCGGCACTCAGCCCGTTGCTGGGCGGCATGATGGCCCAGTCGATAGGCTACCGCGGCGCGTTCCTCGTCCTGGGTGCCATCTCGATCGGTTCCCTCGCATTGTGGTTCCTCAACCGCCACCAGCTGCACGAGGCCTGCGGTCATCCAGGTAGCGGAAAAAGCGATCCGCGGACGGTACCCGCCGGGGGTGCGGCATGAGCGCGCCGTGGCTCGCCTGGGCGATCGTCGGCATCGCGACCGCCGGCGTGGTCGGCCGTCCGTTCAAGTGGCCCGAAGCCATCTGGGCCGTGGGCGGCGCGGTGGCCGTGGTCGTCTTCGGCTGCCTCTCGCCTGCCGCGGCCGGCTCGGCGGTCATGAAGGGGATGGATGTCTACCTGTTCCTGACCGGCATGATGCTGCTGTCCGAACTGGGTCGGCGCGAAGGCCTGTTCGACTGGATCGCCGCCGTCGCGGTCAACCACGCGCACGGGTCGCCCGTGCGCCTGTTCGTGCTGGTGTACCTCACCGGCATCGTCACCACCACGTTCCTGTCCAACGACGCGACGGCGGTGGTGCTGACGCCGGCGGTGTTCGCCATCGCACGGCGGGCGAAGGCGGAGCCGCTGCCGCTGCTGTTCATCTGCGCGTTCATCGCCAACGCCGCCAGCTTCGTGCTGCCGATTTCCAACCCGGCCAACCTCGTACTGTACGCGGGCCATGTACCGTCGCTCGGCGCGTGGCTGGCACGGTTCGGCCTGGCTTCGCTGGTCTCCATCGCGGTGACCTTCGCCGCGCTGTACCTGACCCAGCGCGACAAGCTGCGCGGATCGTGCGAGGCGCAGGTGGACGTGCCGCGCCTGTCGGGCCACGGCAAGCTCACGCTCGTCGCCATCGCGGCCACGGCCGTCGTGCTGATGGCCGTATCGGCATGGGACGGCAGCCTGGGCCTGCCGACCGCGATCATGGGCGTGCTGGCCCTGGTAGCGGTGTCATGGCGGAAGCGGGAAAGCCCGCGCGCCACGATAGCCGGCGTGTCGTGGGGCGTGCTGCCGCTGGTGGCCGGCCTGTTCGTGCTGGTCGAGGTGCTGGTCGCCACCGGCGTGGTCGGCCTGCTGGCGCACAGCCTGCAAGACCTCGCCTCGCGCAGCGCCACGCTCGCCGCCTGGGCCGCCGGCGCGGCCACGGGGCTGGGCGGCAACCTGGCCAACAACCTGCCGGTGGGCCTGCTAGCCAGCGCCACGCTGGCCCAGGCGGACGCCGCACGCCAGGTCGTGGACGCCACGCTGGTGGGCGTGGACCTGGGCCCGAACCTGTCGATCACCGGCTCCCTCGCCACCATCCTCTGGTTGCAGGCGATCCGGCGGGAAGGGGAGGCGGTGGGCTTCTGGCAGTTCCTGAAAACCGGCAGCGTGGTGATGCTGCCGGCGCTGGTGCTGACGCTCTGGTGCGTGATCCGGTGAAGCGGGCCGCCGGCGCATGATGGGTCGGCGGGGCGTGTAGGAGCGCACGTACGTGCGCGACATGTGTTGAGGCCATGCCCCCATCCTGGCGCGTGAGCCTGTAGATCGACGCGAAAACATGTCGCGCACGTGCGTGCGCTCCTACATCCGCTGGGCCTAATCATCCCCCGGGCGCAACGAGTACGGAAATAATTCCGCAACATCCCCTCGATAATCTTGATGCAATCGGTTGCATTACATTTCATCCAGGGGCTTTTCCGTGAACGACACTCGTATCCTCCGCAAGACCGTGCTGGCCTGCCTGGTGGCTGCCTGGTGCCAGGGCATCGCCGCGCAGTCGGCACCCGTGCCGCCCGCTGCGGTGCCGCCTACCCCGGTAGCACCGGGCGACGACAAGGCCCAGGCCGGGGATGCGCAGAAGCTGGACGGCATGGTGGTGACCGGTATCCGTCGTGCGAACGATGCGGCCATCGACAGCAAGCGCGCCAGCACCAACATTTCCGATGTGGTCAGTGCCACGGACGTGCGTGCGCTGCCCGATGCCACCATCGTGGAGGCGCTGCGCCGCGTGCCCGGCATCTCGGTGTTGCCAGCCACGGACAACGAGCACCCGCGTGACGAAGCGGCCACCCCGGTCATCCGCGGCCTGGGTCCGTCCTACAACAACGTGACCATCGACGGCCTGACCATCGCGTCGCCGGGTACGCCCAACGGCAACCTCGGCTCCATCACGCGCGGCGTGCGCCTGGATATCCTGCCGTCCTCCATGGTGAGCGAGTTGCAGGTGGTGAAGACCTTCACCCCCGAGCTGGACCCGAACGCGACCGGCGGCGCGATCAACCTGAAGACCCGCAGTGCATTCGAAAACGGCGGCAAGCCGTTCTTCACCATGGAGACCTCGGCGGGACATGCGAGCGAGAACGGCCGCCCGAGCGACCAGAGCGATCCGGGCTACCGCTTCAACGCCACGGGGAGCACCACGTTCGGTGACGAGCACCAGTACGGCTTCACGCTGTCCGGCAACTACCAGACGCTGAGCAGCTACACCGAAACGCACATGACCACCGACACGATCCACGAGAGCTACTACGACAACGGCGGTCATCTGCTCTCGGGAACCAACCTGGGCAACGGCTACGCGGTGCCGCAGCAGGACAAGTACTGGTATGTTGACGACAAGCGCGACCGCTACGGCCTTACCGGCAAGTTCGAGGCGAAGTTCAGCGACGACGTGCAGGGCTATGCCACGGCGGGCTTCTACTCGTTCAAGGACGACATGCAGCGCAACGAGCTGCTCATCGATCCACGCAATCGCAACATGGTGTACAACCAGACCCCGACCTCGGGCACCTATCCGGTGGGCGATGTCGAGGTGGGCTATTCCCACCAGGTGACCACCACGCGTACCAAGCTGTTCCAGACCGGCCTGGACTGGCATGTGGACGATCGCCAGGTGCTGAGCGCGAAGGCGTCGTGGTCGGATGCGACCTACGACGAGCCGATCCAGATGTACAAGTACATCACCGGTGCCGTGCGTCCTGCCGCCGTGCCCACCGGCACCACCGGCCCCGGCGTGACCGTCAACCCGACGTCGGCCTATGGCTTCACCTACGACACCTCGCAGTTCAACCAGCGGTTTCCGGTGTCGCCGCAGTCGTTCTACAACTACGGCAACTACAGCCTTTTGTACTGGCGTCCGGACTACAAGCGCACCGCGGAGGACAAGATCCTGACCGGGCGGCTGGACTATGCCTTCAACCGCGACGAATCCGATCGCGGGTTCGGTTTCGGCGCCGGCGTGGCGTATACGACGGACAAGCCGGGCTACAGCGTGTACCGCGACGAGTTCCAGCCGAACGCCACGGCGCCCGCGCTGAACATCGCCGATGTCCTGGCACCGTCCAACGCGCCCATGCGTTACCTCGGGCTCAACCTGATCACGATCGATCCGAAGAAGGCCAATGTCGCGTTGCGTGCAGTGCCGCTCAGCGCGTTCAACGCGACCGACCAGTCGTCCTTCAGCAACCAGGACAACTTCTCGCACCAGGAGAAGATCTTCGGGGCCTACGGTGACGTGGGCTACCGCTCGGACGACCTGGATATCCTGGCCGGCCTGCACTACGACGGCACGCGCCAGTCCACGGTGGGTCGCCAGCGCCAGCTCGACCCGACCACGGGCCTGTACGGCTACGTGGATGCGCCGACCCAATCGCGATACAGCTACCTGCTGCCGTCCGCGATCATGACCTACCACATCAACGACAACCTGGACCTGCGTGCAGCGGCCAGCCGCACGCTCGGTCGCCCGCCGTACGATGCGTACGCGGCGCGCACCTCGATCGGTTTCGTCAACACGGGCGATGTCGGCAACCCGAACGCCCAGGGCATCACGGTCACCATCGGCAATCCCCAGATCAAGCCGCGCGTGTCGACCAACCTCGACCTGGCGCTGGACTGGCAGCTACCGGGCGACTACGACGGCATGCTGTCGGCGGCGGTGTTCAACAAGCGCATCCAGAATGAGATATTCACGCTGTCCAACCTGGGCACGTTCTCGTACAACGGCACCACGTACAACAACGTGTTCATCAGCACGCCGTCCAATGCGTCGAAGGCGCACATCCGCGGGCTGGAACTGTCCGGTGTGCTCAACTCGCTCGAACCGATCGTGCCGTGGCTGTCGTCGTTCGGCGTCAGCGGCAACGTCGCCATGCTGGACGGTGGCCTTGAGGTGCCGTACAGCACCGGTACGACGACCATCGCGCAGCAGAGCCGGCATATCGACCGCCTGGTCGGGCAGCCCAACTACACGGCCAACGCGTCGGTGTTCTACACCCATGACGGCCTGGAACTGCGCGCGGCCTTCAACCGGCAGGGCAAGGCGCTGCGCTCCGTGGTCAGCAACATCGCCTGGCAGGACCTGTACTGGGCGCCGCGTTCGCAGCTCGACCTGTCGGCCACCTATGCGATCACCCCGTCGCTGAGCGTCCTGGCGCAGGTGAGCAACGTGACGCATACCCGCATCACCAGCTTCGTCGGCCCCCGCGAGAACCTGCTGAAAGACAGCTACTCGGTTCCCACGACATACTGGTTCGGCGTGCGTTACACGCCCAAGCTCTGATCCCGAGGAAAGACACCCATGCATCCCATGTTTCCGGCCCTGGGCATCGCCCTGTTGGCGATGGCCCTGCCGCTGCAGGCCACCCCCACGTCCATGCAGGCGACCCAGGCGCGGCTGGCACGCCCGGACGGCGGTCTTATCGTCGTGGCCCACCGGGGTTGCCACAACCCCGCGCCCGGGCACGGGTTTGCCGGCCATGCGCCCGAGAACTCGCTGGCGGGGTTGCAGCGCTGCATCGCCATCGGTGCGGACATGATGGAAACGGACGTGCGCAAGGCGGCCGACGGCACCCTGCTGATGTTCCACGACGACACGGTGGACCGGACCACGGATGGCCATGGCAAGGTGGCCGACCTGACCTGGGCCGACCTCTCGAAGCTGCGCCTGAAGGACGACGAGGGCCAGCCGGACATGGCCCTGACCGACCTGCATCCGTTGTCGCTGGCGCAGATCCTGGCCGCGGCGAAGGGGCGCATCATGCTCAACCTCGACGTGAAGGCGGCCGTCTATGTCGAGACGGTGGACGCGGTGCGCCGCGCGGGCATGGAGCGGCAGGTGGTGGTGAAGACGGAAGTGGGCGTGGACAGCAGCCCGGTGGCGGCGATGTCGCCGTTCGACCACGTCAACTTCATGCCCATCCTCATGAATGCCCACGGCGATGCCGACCTGGCCGCGATCGCGACGAAGCAGGGCGAAGGCGGCGCTCGACCGGTGGCGTTCGAGCTGCCGCGCATGCAGGCCGCGCAGCTCGCACCCGTGGTGGCCGCCGCGCGCCGCCTGCACGTGCGGTTGTTCGTCAACACGCTGTGGCAGGGCTTCGTGGCCGGCTACGGTGGCGATGCCGATGCCCTGGCGAATCCGGATGCCGTGTGGGGACGCCTGTTCCGCGAAGGCGTCAGCATCATCCAGACCGACGAGCCCGA
The DNA here is from genome assembly GCF_054055715.1 of Luteibacter sp. PvP120. NCBI lineage: Bacteria > Pseudomonadati > Pseudomonadota > Gammaproteobacteria > Lysobacterales > Rhodanobacteraceae > Luteibacter > Luteibacter sp. PvP120. The sequence goes on from NZ_JBSRXP010000001.1 coordinate 27,890, forward strand.
GGCCGTGCTGCGCTACCGCGATGGCCTGGAGGGCGCGGCCCATGCAGGCTGACACCCCGGCGGCCACGGCGGACGACCTGCCGGATGCGACGCGCCGGAACTGGATAGCCCTCGGCGGCTCGGCTCTGGCCGGGTTGTCGTTGCTGGCGCCGATGGCACCGGTGCGGGCCACGCCGCGCACGGTAGGTCACAAGTTCCTGGCCAACCGCCAGGTGCATGCCTTCGCCGGCAATACCGTCATCTGCCATGTACCGCAGCAGGATGCCGGCTTTGCCGCGTTCGACGCGTTGCTGGATATCTACCGCGAGTTTCCTGCCCAGGCCTTCATGGAAAAGGTGGCGGTCCTACCGCCGTCGAGCTACCACATGACCGTGCTGGGCTGCGCGGACGACGAGCACCGCACGGCCGGGGTCTGGCCCCGGGACGTGCCGACGGACGCCACCATGGCGCAGTGCGACGCGGCGCTGGCCGGCAAGCTCGCGCTGTTCGACCTGGGCTGCGCCTTGCCGCTGCGGATGCGGGTGGACACGCAGCGGGCCGGGCCCACCGAGGGCCTGCGCATCGAGATGGTGCCCGTGGATGCGGCGGAGGAGGCGAAGCTGCGCCGGCTACGCGACCGGTTGTCGGAGGCCACCGGCATCCGCGCGCCCGACCACGACAGCTTTACCTTTCACCTATCGCTCGGCTACCTGGTGGCGGACCTGACCGCCGACGAGCGCAAGGCGTTCGAGGCGGCCCGCCGGCGCTGGCATGCCGACCTGGCACGCAAGGTGCCGATATGGAACCTGGGCGCACCGGAGTTCTGCACCTTCAGCGACATGTACGCCTTCCGGCGGCGCTTCTACATCGCCTGATGACGAAAACCATCCAGAAACGGGTACGGCGGCCGATACACGGGGTGTAGCCTTGGTAAAAAGGGCTCGCTCTATACTTCGCGCCGGGCGAACGCCCGTCACTCGTCAGGGTTGGTGATCTAAGTGGAATGGCTCGCGGCGCAGGCGCATGCCGGCACCTTGCTCATCATCAATGCGTTGTTCGCGACGCTGTCCGCCATCATGTTCGCGGCCCTGCACGTCGCGCTGCGCAAGCGTCGCTACATCCAGGGCATGCTGTGGATGGCGGCCAGTCATGCCGGTATAGCCGCCGGCTTCATCGTGTTGATCGTGCCCGCGTTCCGTGTCGTCGTGATCGGGTCGAGCGTGGTGGGCAACCTCCTGATCGACCTGGGCACGACGTTCTCGCTCGTTTCGTTCTGGCTGTATCTCGATCGCCCGTTCCGGATCTGGCCGCTGATCGTCCTGGTCTCGCTGATGGGGCTGCTGGAAGTGATCTACGTGGGCGTGGTGGGCCAGTACTACCAGTTCATGATTCCGGCGGGCACCACGCTGCGGGGCATCCTCACCGTGACGGCCGGCGTCATGCTGTGGCAATGCCGTGACGAATCCCGGCGCGTCGCGGCCCGGGTGGGCGCCGCGTTCCATTTCCTCTGGGCGCTGGCGCTGCTGGCCCGCTGCCTGTGGTGGCTGGCCCATGCCGACATGGCTTTCCGGGTCGATCCCACCGCGAACTTCGGCCTGCTGACCCGGCTGCTCCTGACCTGGGTCATCACGCCGGGCTTCCTGTGGATGCTGACCCGGCAGTTCGATGCCGAACTGGTCCGGTATGCCAGCCAGGATGCGCTGACCGGGTTGTCCAATCGCCGTGTGATCTGGGAGCTGGGCCAGCGCGCCGCCGTGGATGCAGCCCGACGGCGCCAGCGGATCGCCGTGGTGATGATCGACGTCGACCATTTCAAGGGGATCAACGATCGCTGGGGCCATGTCGGCGGCGACGAGGCCCTGGTCGCGATCGCCGAACGGCTGCGCTTGCATGTGCCGCCACCGCACCGGCTGGGCCGCGTGGGTGGCGAGGAATTCATGGTGTTGCTGCTGGATGCCGACGAGTGGGCGGCGGGACTGGTCGCCGAGCGACTGCGCCAGGCGGTGGAGGGCGAACCCATCCTGCTCAACGCGCGCGACAGCCTGGCCTGCACGGTCAGCGTGGGGCTGCACGTGGCGCAGCCGGGCGAGGCCTGGAACGACATGGTCATGACGGCCGATAGCGCCCTGTACGCGGCCAAGCGGGGCGGGCGCAACCGGGTGGTGGTGTCGTCGGCCGGTGGGGCGCCCACGTTGGCGCTCGAGTCGAGGACCGCGACGGGCCAGGGTTACTGAGGTCGCGGCGGCCGCTTCAACTGCTGGCGCGCGCGACCAGTTCCGTCGGCAGCATGGGCTCGTCCGCCACGGCTTCGCCGGCGATGAGCCGGGTCAGTGCATCGACCAGCGCCACGCCGCCGGCATGGATGGGCTGTCGCACCGTGGTCAGCGGCGGATTGAAGTGCGCCGAGATGCCCACGTCGTCGTAGCCGACGACGGATACGTCGCCGGGTACAGAGATGCCGTGCTCGTGCAGGACGCCCACGGCCGTCATGGCCAGGAGGTCGCTGCTGGCGAAGATGGCATCGATGGCATGGCCTTCCTTCATCACCGCCTGCATGACCTCGCGCCCCGAGTCCGGCAGGAACGACGTCGCCTTGATCCGGCGTGCGCCGAGGGATGCGCCGCCGGCCTTGAGGGCCTCGGTGAAGCCCTTGAGGCGCAGGGCCACTTCCGGTAGCTCGCGGTCGCCCAGGAAGATGGCCTGCGTGCGGCCCTTCGCTACCAGGTGCTCGCCGGCCAGGCGGCCGCCCAGCCGGTTGTCGCCACCGATGCTGCAGTATTGCTGCCCGGGAAGGTGGGCACCCCAGACCACGAACGGTACGGACCGGGCGGCCAGTTCGTTCAGCGCCTCGTGCTGGCGCCACTGGCCGATGAGGATGACGCCCGCGGCGCGGCCGCCGTCGACGATGGCGGCGATTGAATCGATGTGGTCGGCGGGCACGCGCGTGAGCAGCATTTCCAGCCCGCGCTCGGTCAGCGCGTCGGCCAGGCTGCCGATCATGGCGTGGAAGAAGGGGTCGGCGAAGGTCTGCCGGCAGTGGTCCTCGTAGGGCACCACGACGGCGATGGTGCGGTTGGTGCCGGAGCGCAACTCCACCGCCATCCGGTTGATCGTGTACTTGAAACGGGAGGCGACCTCGCGGACGCGCTCCCGGGTTTCCTCGCTGATGAGCGCGCTGCCGGCCAGTGCGCGCGATACGGTGGACTTGGACACGCCGCTCAGGCGGGCGATGTCCGCCATCTGCATCTTCTGTCTTGCCTTTGCTGGAGCGGTCTTCTTCGGCGTGCTTTTCTTGGGCGGCATGGCGGGCGCGTAGGGAACCTGACGGGAATACCCCGGATAGTGACCGCCCGGCCCGCTAAACTCAATTGTGCTTACTTCGTGGCGTCACGAACCTTGTCGGCCACTTCGCCCGCCTTGCGCTGCACCTTACCGACGTTCTTCTCGGCGGCGCCTTCGACTTCGGCCTGCTTGTTGCCGGTGACCTTGCCGATCGCTTCCTTGATCGAGCCCTTGGCCTGCTTGATGCCGCCTTCGACGCGGTTCTTGTCCATGCGCTGATGCCTCGTTGTGGGTGTAGGGCCATCGTCTACCGGAGCGGATGTGCAGGCCACGTGCGGATGCATCAGGCGACCTGGTGCATTCGCATCGGCGGCACGGGTCAGCGCTTGCGTGGCTCGCGCCTGGCGTCTCGCCCGTGTACGCCGCGCTCGCGTGCCCAGACGATGGCCTCGCCACGGCTGTGCACGTCGATCTTGGAATACAGCGCCGCCACGTGGTTGCGCACGGTGTTGTGCGACACGCCCAGCTCGAGCGCGATGTCCTTGTCCGCGCGGCCTTCGGCGAGAAGGCCCAGCACGTCGCGCTCGCGTGCGGTGAGTTCGGCGATGCCCAGGCTTTCGGCCTGCAGCGGGCGGTTGCCCCGTTTCACGTTGGCGAGTTTCTCCAGCAGCGTCTGGCTGAACCACGAGGCGTCCTGCATGACGGCCTCGATGGCCGCCACCAGCTCCATCTCGGTGCGCTTGCGATCGGTGATGTCCATCAGCGAGACCAGGTAGCAGCGCACGCCGTGGATGCTCACGGTGTCCGCCGAGACCAGGCAATCGAGCGCGTCGCCATCCTTGCGCTCCACCGCGTATTCGACGTTGAGCAGGCTGCCGCTTTCTTCCAGCGCCCGGCAGAACTGGTTATAGGCCTGGTGCGTGGCGAACAGGCCGATCTCCTTGAGCGACCGGCCCATGATGTCCTCGGCGGCATACCCGGTGGTCTGCGTGACCGCGTCGTTGATCTCCACCACCTGCAGGTTGTCGGCATTGCAGATCAGGGTGGGCACCGGCGCGATGCGGAACGCCTTGGCGAAACGTTCCTCGCTCTGGCGCAGGGCTTCCTCGGCGCGCCGCCGAGGTTCCAGGTCCATGAAGGTGAACAGCATGCAGGCTTCCTCGCCGATCTCGATCGGCTGGCCCGCCACCACCACGCACTTGGTCGAACCGTCGGGAAGGCTGAGCTGCGCCTGCATCTGCGGCACGGTGGCGCCCTCGTTGAGGCGCTGCAGGCCCAGTTCGCGCCGGTCGGCCAACTCCAGCACGTCCACGTCGGCGACGGTCTTGCCGATCACGTCCTCGCGCGTGTAGCCGGTCATCTCCTGGAAGCCCTGGTTGACCTTGATGTAGCGCTTGTCCTCCAGCCGGCAGATCACGGCGGGCGCCGGGTTGGCGTTGAACGTGCGCTCGAAGCGTTGCTCGGCGCTGGCCCAGTCGCTGGCATCGGCGACGATCAGGGCGAGGCAGTCCGGCGCGCCGTCCGCGTCCGTCAGCACCAGGCTGCGCACGCGATGCACCCATCGGCGTTCCTCGTCGCTGGCCAGCACCACTTCGACGACCACGTCGTCGAAGACCTCGCCGGCGATCACCCGGTCGATCGGGTAGTTGCCTTCGGTCAGCCGGTGATTGTTGCGATAGCGCAGCCGGTAACGGTCGCGGTACTCACTGACCGTGGCGCCCAGGTCGGCCACGTCGCCAGCGCCGTGCATGGCGAGGGCGGCTTCGTTCGCCCAGGTGATGGACTGGTCGGGCTCGACCAGGATCACGCCCTCGGTCAGCCCGGTGATGATCTGCTGCAACTGGCGACGGTTGGTGGATCGGGGCGGGGCGGGCGGTGCCTCGCTGGGTTCAACGACCGACATCGAAGGTTTCCTCAGGAGCGTCAGGCGAATGCACTAGGCCGCATGATGCATCCGGATCAGGCGTCAAAGCGAGGGCATCCTCAGACTTGCCAACCTTTCCCCACAACGAGGTAACGGTCATGGCTCTGGTCATGCGTGACAGGCTGGTTCCCAGGATGTCCTGGGGTGCGGCAATCGCCGGCTGCGTGTTTTCACTGGTGACCTATCTGGCGCTGGGCGTGCTGGGCACCGCCATCGGTGCGTCGACGATCGACCCGCTGCGCGAGGCCAATCCGGTCAGCGGGCTGGCGACCGGCGCCGGCATCTGGGTAGTCGTCACGTCCCTGGTTTCCGTCATCGTCGGCGCGTTCGTGGCCGGTCGCCTGGCGTCGGTCGGCGGCGGCATGCATGGTCTGCTGACCTGGGCGCTGACCTCGTTGATCACCACCTGGCTGCTGGCCAGCCTGGCCGGTAGCGCCGCGGGTGCCGCGGGTGCGGTGGTCGGCAAGGGGCTGTCGCTGACGGGCGCGGGCATCGCCGCCGCCGCGCCGGGTGTGGCCGATGGCCTGAAGGACCAGCTCGACAAGCAGGGCATCCATATGGACTGGAAAGACCTGCAAGGTCAGCTGGAGACCACGCTTCGCCAGACCGACAAGCCGGAACTGAATCCGGAGACGCTCAAGGACAAGGCCGCCGATACGGCCGATGCGGGCAAACAGGCCGCGGGCAACGCCGCGCAGACTCCGCAGGGTGCTACCGACGACCTGGCCGCCTGGTTCGATCGCTTGCGCAGCGAGGGCAAGCCGGCGATCGAGGCCGCCGACCGCGATGCGCTGGTGAACATCATCGCCGCACGTACCGGCAAGTCCCACGACGAGGCCGCGCAGATCGCCGACAACTACATCTCCACGTATCGTCAGGCGGTGGCGCGCTACGACGCGCTGAAGGCCACCGCCGAGCAGAAGGCCCGTGAAGCGGCCGACGTCGCCGCGCGCGGTGTCTCCCGTGCCGCCTGGATGACCCTGGCGATGCTGGTGCTGGGTGCCATCGCGTCGTTCGTCGCGGGTATCTTCGGTCGTCGGAGCGCCCCGGTCGTCGATGCCTGATCGCGCGTTCGCAAGTTCCTGGGGAATCGACGCCTGGGACTTGATTGCGATAGACGTTATAACATAACGTCTCGGCCGGACCTCTCGCGGGGTCCGGCCCTTTTCGTTTCCAGGCGTCGCCCATGCTCCCGTATTCGCACGCTGGTGACCGACGTCCGTCGCCACCGGTCCCCTGGATCATGCCGGTGGCCGGCACGCTCGCCTTTATCCTCTCTCTGGTCGCCCTGTCGGCTGACGCATTGGCGCTACGCCTGGCCGGCCTGTCCTTGCTGGCCGCGGCCACGGGGTGGTTCGCCGAGGGCCTGGTGGCACGCGTGCGTGCGCGGCCGGAGCGCTGGGTCGGCCCGGCCCGCGCCATGGCCTACCCGAAGCTGCCGTCGTCGCCGTGGCTCGCGCAGGCCACCCTTGCCGTACGCCGGATTCGCGCACGGTTCGACGCCATCGACTGGACCGGCGACTGGTTGCCGGGGATCGTGGCGGCCGCCGGCAACCTCGTCGTGCTCGCGGGCGTCGTCGGGTTCATCCGCGTGCCGGGCTGGATGGATACGTCGCCGCCGCTGTGGACCGCGGTGGTCCTGCTGGTGGCCACGCTTCCCGCCGTGTTCCTGCAACGGCTGGCGGCAACCTGGTCGCCCGGCGACGAGCCCGGCGTCGGCGATCTGCTGCGCGCGCCGCTGCTGGCACTGGCCGCGGGCGGCGTCGCCAGCCTGTTCGCCGCGCAGGGCTACCTGTGGGCCAACGGCGTGCTTTACGTCGTCGGTGGCGTCATCGGCGCCTGTGCGGTCGAGTCCATCCTGCGCGCGGCGCTGCAACTGTTCATGCCGCTGGGTGCCACGTCCACGCGGCGCAATCCGGCTCTGCCATGGCTGACGTCCGTGCTGCGCATGGCGTGGCCGCGTCCGGGCCATGCGGCACGCTGGTTGCGCGATGCCTACGGGATCGATCTCGCGCGCAGCTGGGTACTGGCTTTCCTTGCCCGTGCCGCGCTGCCGACCGGCCTCTTCGTGCTGCTGCTGGCGTGGCTGTCCAGCGCCGTGACCGTCCTGGGCGTGTCGCAGCGCGCGGTCGTCGAGCGCTTCGGCGTGCCGGTCGCCGTCGTCGGACCGGGCCTGCACGTGCACCTGCCATGGCCGCTGGGGCGCGCACGCACGGTGGAGTTCGGGGTGATCCATCCGTTGCCCATCGTGTTTTCCGGCAAGCCGGGCGGTCGCCTCATGGCCGAACTGGCCAGCGCGGGTGCCGCCGATGCCGAGGGCGCCATGGGCGCGGAGGCGATTCCGGCCGCGACGGCGGACCGGCTGTGGGATGGCTCGCACCCGGGCGAGGCCAGCTACCTCATCGCCAGCCGCTCCGGTGACCGGCAGGGCTTCCAGGTGGTCAACGTCGACCTGCGCGTGGTGTTTCGCGTGGCCGACGATGACGAGGGCGCGATGGCCTCGGTGTACGGCGCCACCGATCCGGCCGCGCTCATCCGGGCGGAGGCAGGGCGCATGCTGGTGACCCATTTCTCGTCGTCCACGCTGGACGAACTGCTGGGCGAAAACCGCGCCGGTTTCGTCGAGCGCTTTCGCGACGACCTACAACGGCGCGTGGCCGCTTTCCATGCGGGCATCGCGGTGGTCAACGTGGTGGTGGAGGCGATCCATCCGCCCAGCGGCGCCGCCTCGGCATACCACAACGTGCAGGCGGCGGGCATCCGCAGCGACGCGATGCGTTTCCAGAGCGAGGCACGCGCGTTCGCCCTGCGCGGCAGTGCCGCCCAGGACGCATCACGAACGGTCAACCAGGCCCGCGCCGAGGCCAGCGAGAAGATCGGCGGCGCGCAGGCCACCTTCGCCACCTTCCAGGCCAGCACGAGAAGCCTGCATGCCGGGCCGGACGTGTTCGTTTTCGAATCCTGGCTGACGCACGTGGGCGACGCGCTCAACCGTGCCCACCTCACCATCATCGATCACCGCCTCGACAGCGAGAAGGCCACGCTCGACCTTCGACCCGTCGCGGCCGGACCAGGGGACACCTTGTGAGCATTACCGAAGCATCGGCCACCTCGTCGCCACGCGCCCGTGCCGTCCGCTGGTCCGTGGCGGCGGCCATCGTGCTGCTGGCCGCGGTCTGCGCGTGCATCGTCATCGTCAGCCCGGGCGAGGGCGTGGTGGTCACCCGGTTCGGCCGTCCGGACCGCGTCCTGCTGGCACCGGGCGCGGCCTTCAAATGGCCGGCGCCGGTGGAGGCCACCACGCTGGTGGATCTCCGGCTGCGCACTACCTCGAGCGGCCTGCAGGACGTGGGCACGCGCGACGGCCTGCGTGTCCTGGTGCAGGCCTATGTGGTCTGGTCGGTGCCGCATCGCGCCGACGACGTGCAGCTGTTCCTGCGTGCCGTGCAGAACGATCCGGACGTGGCCGCGTCGCAGTTGCGCAGCCTGATGGCGTCGTCGCTGGAAATGACGGCCAGCAGCTTCGACCTGGCCCAGATGGTCAACACCGATCCAGGACGCATCCGCATCGATGCGTTCGAGGCGCGGCTGCGCGAGCGCGTGGGTGAGCAGGCCCGGCGTGTCTACGGCGTCGACATCCGCCAGGTGGGTATCGAGCGCCTGACACTCTCCAGCGAAGCCTTGCAGGCGACGATCGACCGGATGAAATCCGAGCGTGACACGGCGGCCGCGCAACGTTCCGCCGAGGGCCAGCGGCAGGCGGCGCAGATCGTGTCCGAAGCCGAGCGCGACGCACGCATCGCCGTGGCCGGGGCCAAGGCCGAGGCGGCAGGTATCGAGGCGGACGCGCAGACGCAGTCCACCGCGATCTACCAGAAGGCGTACACCACCGATCCGAAGCTCTACACGATGCTGCGATCGTTCGACACGATGGATGCCGCGGTCGGGCCGGGCACCCGGATCATCCTGCGCACGGATGCCGCGCCGTTCCGCATGCTGGTGGACGGTCCGGCGGCCGGGCAGGGCGCGAAGAAGCCATGAGGGCCGTGCGCGCACCCGTCCTTGCCGACACGCTGACCTGGTCGTTCCGGTTGCTGTTCGCGCTGGTCGCCCTGCTGGCGGGCGCCTGGTTGCTGCACGGCGTGCAGCGCGTGCCGGCGGACAGCCGCGCGGTGGTCATGCGCTTCGGCCAGGTGGTCCGCACGGCGGGCCCCGGCCTGCTGCTGACCTGGCCCGCGCCGATCGATGCCGTGATCCTGCTGCCTTCGCAGGGGCGCCAAGTGCAGTTCGCGCCCGACGTGCTCGAGACGCGATCGCCCATGGACGAAGGCATGCAGGACGTGCCGGGGCAGGGTGCCGCCACGTCGCCGAACGCGCGCGACAACACGTGGTTCTTCATGACCGGCGACGGGGCGCTGGTGCACCTGCGCACCATGCTGTTCTACCAGATCGACGATCCGGTGGCCTTCGTGACAGCGGGCGACCATATCGAGCCCCTGCTGCGGCGTGCGCTCATCGCCGCCGCCGTACACCTGTGCGCCAGCCGCTCCCTCGACGGCATCCTGGTGGCACGGCCGGAGGCGGCGGGCACGCCACGACTCGCCATGCAGCGCGAACATTTCGCACTCGACCTGGTGAGCGAGGTCAACCGGCGCCTGGCCGCCGCGGCCGATACCCATGGCGGCATGGGCATCCGCGTGGCGCGCATCGACGTGGTGCCGTCGATCCCCGCCGGGGCCAAGGAGTCGTTCGACAGTGTGCTGACCGTCGGCCAGCAGGTGGAGCGCTCGCTGGCCGATGCGCGGACCACTGCCGAGAACCGGCGCCAGATGGCCGAGCAGAATCGCGCGCGTGCCCTCGACGAGGCGCATGCCCGCGCGCAGGAGACGGTGCACAAGGCCGAGGAGCGTTCGGCCGTGGTGCTCTCGCTGGGCCGCGACCCCTCGCTGGACCGGCGCACCGTGGTCGATCAGATCTATCGCGAGCGGGTCAGGTCGATCTTCGACATTGTCGGCCGGGTCGATACGGTACCGGCGGGCGATCGTACGCATGTCCTGATTTCCGGAGCGAGCCCATGAACGCCACCACCACTGTCGCCTCGCCGGGCGCGATGCTGCTGACCGGCAGCGAGCGTCGCCGCTGGCGCCTGCGCATCGTTGCGGTGTTGCTGGCCGCGGGCCTCATCGCCTTTTCGTTCGTGCTGGCCGCACTGTTTCCCGAGCGCACGGTCGAGGTGGGCCTGCTCCAGGCCATCGCCGCCGTGCTCGTGGCGGGGCCCGCGTTCGCCTCGGCCCTGCGCAGCCTGCACCAGCCCGACCTGCATGGCGTGGTCGACCAGCTGGTGGCGCTGGCGATCCTGGCCTGCCTGGTGTCCGCCAACTTCGTCACCGCCACGCTGTTGCCGGTCATCATGCTGGTCGGGCAGATGCTGGAAGACCGCTCGTTGCTCGGCACGCGCGAAGCGGTGGAAGCCCTGACCGCCCTCACGGCCAGCACGGCGCGCGTGGTGCGCGAAGGCCAGGTGGACACGGTGCCTGCCGAGCGGCTGGTGGCCGGCGACCTGATCGAGGTGCGGCCTGGCGATCGCATACCCGCCGATGGCGTGGTGGTGACGGGAACGGCCAGCGTGGACACCGCATCGCTCACCGGCGAATCGCTGCCCGTGGAAGTGGCGGTGGGCGACACCGTGCTGGGCAGTTCGCTCAGCCTCAACGGCCTGCTGCACGTACGCGTGTCGCGCGTCGGCGCGCAATCCGCGCTCGGTCGCGTGGTGGCGCTGATGCAGGATGCCGAGCGGAGCAAGCCGCCGATCACCCGGCTGCTCGAGCGCTATGCGGGACGCTACCTCGTGCTGGTGTTGCTCGTCGCCCTGATCCTCTGGTTCACCACGCAGAGCATGGGCGCCGTGCTCGCGCTGCTGGTGGCCGCGTGCCCGTCCGCCATGGTGTTGGCCGCGCCATCCACCGCGCTGGCCGCGGTGAGCGTGGCCGCGCGCCACGGCATCCTGGTCAAGAGCAGCATCGTGTTCGAACGCCTGGCCGAAGCCGATGCGCTGGTGGTGGACAAGACCGGCACGGTCACCACCGGCCGCCTGCGTGTGGTCCGGCTGGCGCCATCGCGCGAGGACGATCGCGCCAGGCTGGCGTCGGTCGCCATGGCGCTCGGCGCGGCCAGCACCCATCCGGTCGGGCGTGCCATCGCGCAATGGCCGGGCACGCCGGCCGCGCTCGACGATATCCGGGAGGAAGCCGGCTTCGGCATGCGCGGGCAGGGCCCCTCGGGACCCGTGTTCCTGGGTCGCGAAAGCCTGCTCGGACAGCATGGCGTGTCGGTGTCCGCGCCGCCGGATCATGACGGGCCGGTGGCCGCCGTGGCCGAGGCGGGTCGTCTGTTGGGCTGGGTCTGCCTGGCCGACGAAGTGCGCGAGGGTGTGGCCGATACCTTGCTCGCGCTGCGCGGGCTGGGCATCCGCCGGCAAGCCTTGCTCACCGGCGATCGTCCGTCGGAAGCCGCCCGGGTCGCCGCCATCGCGGGCCTGGGAGATGTCGTCGCCGGGGCGTTGCCACCGGACAAGCTGGCCTTCGTCCAGGCGGTGGTCGCCGCGGGTGGCAAGCCGCTGGTCGTGGGCGACGGCATCAACGATGCCCTGGCGTTACGCGCGGGCCTGGTCGGCATGGCGATGGGCGGGCAGGGCAGCGACATCGCCCTGGCCTCGGCGGATATCGTGCTGGCGGGCGACGACTTCTCGCGTATCGCCACGGCGGTGCGCCTGGCGCGTCGCACCCGTCGCACGCTGCGGGTCAACCTGGGGCTCAGCGCGGCCTGGACACTGGCCCTGGTCGGCATGGCGCTCGGCGGCGGATGGGCCGGCAACGGCGCGCTCGCCGCCGCGATGCTGCAAAACCTCGGCGCGTTCATCGTCATCGCGAATGCAGGAAGACTGCTCAAATTCAACGAAACATGACGCCATCGCTCGCTTCGAGTGTTATATTATAACAATACTCACCCGGAGACGAATCCATGAATATGTCGATGATGGTCTTTCCGTTCCTGCTCGCGCTGCTGCCCGCCGCCGCCAGCGCCGAGGAACGTCACCTGGGGCCCCATGTGCATGGCCAGGCCAGCGTCGGCGTGTCGATGGAAGCCGACGCGCTCGACGTGCAGTTGAGCCTGCCCGGCCATGACGCCGTCGGCTTCGAGCACCCGCCGGGCTCGGCGCAGGAGCACGCGGCGCTGGACAAGGCCCTTGCCACGCTGAAGGCGGGAACCTGGTTCGTGCCCGCCGCGGCGGCCAGCTGCACGCTCGTGTCCGCGACGGTGTCGCCGCACGGGTTCGGCGGCGCGACCGAGCCCGGCGGCCATGCCGATATCGACGCGGCATATCACTACACCTGCCACACCGCGGCGCGGCTGGATCACGTCGATGTCCGTCTGGCGGCGGCGTTCCCGGGGCTGCAGAAGATCGTGGTCGACACCATCGGTGGCTCGGGCAGCAACCAGCAGACCCTGCAGGGCACCGCCAGCCACGTGGACCTGCAGCCATGAGCGCGCCCTTCGCCGCCACGCGCGCGAACCGGTTGCCCGTCACCGTGTTGTCGGGTTTCCTCGGTGCGGGCAAGACCACGTTGTTGAACCACGTGCTGCATAACCGCGACGGACGACGGGTGGCGGTGATCGTCAACGACATGAGCGAGGTGAACATCGATGCGTCGCTGATCCGCGACGGCGGTGCCGATCTCAGTCGCACCGAGGAAAAACTGGTCGAGTTTTCCAACGGCTGCATCTGCTGCACGCTGCGCGACGACCTGATGCAGGAGGTGCGCCGGCTGGCCGACGAAGGACGCTTCGACTACCTGCTGATCGAATCCACGGGCATCGGCGAGCCCATGCCCGTGGCAGCCACCTTCCACGTGCGCGACGAGGACGGTTTCTCGCTGTCGGACCTGGCGAGGCTGGATACGATGGTCACGGTGGTCGACGGCCCCAGCTTCCTCGCCGATTTCTGTTCCACCGATTCCATCGCCTCGCGTGGCCAGTCCAACGGCGACGACGACGATCGCTCGCTGGTCACCCTGCTCACGGAGCAGGTGGAATTCGCCGACGTCATCGTGGTGAACAAGTGCGATCGGCTGGACAGCGTGGCACGGCGGCAGGTGCGGGCCGTGCTGCGTGCGCTCAACCGTGACGCGCGGATCGTGGAGGCGGCGTTCGGCGAGGTGGACCTCGCGCTGGTGCTGGATACCGGCCTGTTCGATTACGACAAGGCACAGACGGCGCCGGGCTGGGTCAAGGAGCTGATGGGCGCGCACACCCCCGAGACCGAGGCCTATGGCATCACCAGCTTCGTCTATCGCGCCACGCGGCCGTTCCATCCGGCACGTCTGCAACGGCTGTTCGACGAGGGCATCCGCGGCGTGCTGCGCGCCAAGGGCTATTTCTGGCTGGCCTCGCGCATGGACTGGGTAGGCAGCCTGGCCGTGGCCGGCGGCGCCACCGAGGTCGCCGCCGCCGGTCATTGGTGGGCCAGTCGTCATCGCGTGCGCGCCGGCCTTCGCGCGCCCTTCGGTGAAGGCGATCTCGGGGTGGCCCCGCCGGATGCCGACGAGCTGCCGGGCGACGACCAGCGCCGGGCGGTGCTGGCGCTGTGGGACGCCCGTTACGGCGACCGGCGGCAGGAACTGGTGATGATCGGTGTCGACCTGCCTGAGGCGGCGGTGCGCGAGGCACTGGATGCCTGCCTGCTCACCGACGAGGAAATGGCCCTGGGTACCGTCGCCTGGCGATCGTTGCCCGATCCGTTCCCGGGCTGGTCACTGTCGCGCGAAAATAATTCGTAAAAAACGCCCTTCGGAAAGACGACCGAAAGACGGCTCGGCGTTAATCGCGCTGCTGCAGTGCAGCGACCATCCCTGGAGCGGCGCGATGTATCCAACGAGCTATAAACGCAGGGGCATGCAACCGCCACCATCGGCCTGACCGCACGGCCATGCCACGGGTGGCCCGCTGTCGCGGGTGCCCTTCGTTTTCCATGACACGTATCGCGTCGCACGCCCGAGCCTCCGCATCGGGCGGTGCACGTCTGCGTGTGCGCTCGAGATCGCGCCATGACATCCCTTGCCCTTCGCCTTGCCCTCGTCCCGTTCGCCCTGGTCGCCCTCGCCGGCGCTCTCGCCGGTTGTTCGCACCCGCCGTCGGCTGCCGCGCCGGTGCCCGCTTTCACCGTGGAACACGGCGTGTTGAAGGTCGGGGCCGGATCGCCGTTGCGTCGGGCCCTCACCATCGCGCCGGTGCGGGTGGATGCCGCCGCCGCGCATGTCACCTGGCCGACCACGGTGGAAGCCGATCCGGTGCACACCGTTGCCATCGTCTCGCCCGGCACCGGCCGGATCGCACAGATCCGGGTGGGCCTGGGCGATCGTGTCGAAAAAGGCCAGGTGCTGCTCACGCTGGCGTCGGTCGACATCGCCGATGCCCGCGCGGACGAACGCAAGGCGGTCGACGCGCTGGCCCTGGCTCGTGAGGCCCTGGATCGTGCGCAGAAAGTCAGCGACGCCGGTGGCGCGTCCACCCGCGACCTGGAAGCCGCGCGCAGCGCCTCGGCCCAGGCGACTGCCGAGGAAGTCCGCGCACGGGCACGCCTGGCCGCCCTGGCCGGCGGGGCGGATGCCGTAGCGAAAGACGGCAGCGTCGCGGTCAGGGCGCCGCTGGCCGGCGTCGTCACCGCACTCGGCGTCGCGCCGGGTGCGCTGGTCGCCGATGCGACCACGGCGCTGCTGACGATCAGCGACACCGGCCATGCCTGGGTAACGGCCTACGTGCCCGAAGACCAGGCCGGCTGGGTCCATCGCGGCAGCACGGCGGCACTGACCTTCATCGGCCTGCCGGGCGTGGTGCTGCAGGGTCGCGTGGAGGCGATCGATCCGGCACTGGACGGCGACACGCGCCGGCTGAAGGCGCACTTCGTCGTGGCCGGACAGGAGGATCGCCTGCGTCCCAACATGTTCGGGCAGGCCACCTTCGACGCGCCCGATAGCCCCCACGTACTGGTGCCGCAAAGCGCACTGGTCATGGACAACGACCGGCTGAGCGTCTTCCTCGAACGCGCGCCCTGGTGTTTCGAACGACACACGGTGGAGGCCGGCCGCGAGGTGGGTGCCGACGTGGAGATCGTGCAGGGCCTGAAGGCCGGCGATGCCGTGGTCACGCGTGGCGGAGTGCTGCTGCAATGATCGCGCGCCTGATGACGTTCTGCTTCCATCGCCTGGGCGTGGTGGCCGCGGTGATGTTGCTCACGCTGGGCTACGGCTATTACGCCGCCACCCAGATCGCCATCGAGGCCTACCCGGAGCTGAGCGACGTGACCGCGCAGGTCACCACGCAGGCGCCCGGCCTGGCCGCCGAGGAGATCGAGCAGCAGATCACCACGCCGATCGAACGCGCGCTGGCCGGTGTGCCGGGCCTGGCCACGATGCGGTCGAGCAGCTCGTTCGGCCTGTCGCTGATCACGCTGACCTTCAAGGAAGGCAGCGAGGACTACTGGGTACGCTCGCGCATCCGCGAGAAGCTGGCCGACGTGTCGTTGCCGTCCGGCGTGTCCGCCGGGTTGGATGCCGTCTCCGGACCTGCCGGCGAGATCTACCGCTACACGCTGGAATCGCCGTCGAAGAACCTGATGCAGTTGTCCGAGCTGCAACGCTGGGTGGTGATCCCGGCCCTCAAGCAGGTACCCGGGGTGGCCGAGGTGGACAACTTCGGCGGCTTCACCAAGGAGTTCCAGCTCACCGTGGACCCGGCCGCCCTGCAACGACTGGGCGTCGGCATGAACGACGTCATCGCCGCGATGGCCGCCAACAATGCCAACGCGGGCGGCGGGCGTATCTCGCGCGGCGAGCAGTCCTACGTGGTGCGCGGCATCGGGCTGGTCCGGTCGCTGGACGACATGGGCGCCATCGTGGTCGCGCACAACCACGGCGTGCCCGTGATGCTGCGCGACGTCGGTCGGCTGTCGTACGGCCACCAGACCCGCGAGGGCATCCTCGGCAAGGACGGCAACCCCGATGCGGTCGAGGGCATCGTCGACATGCTGCTGCACGAGAACGCCTCGCGCGTGCTGCAGGGCATCCACGCGACGGTGTCGGCACTGAACCGGAAGCTGGCCGCGGAAGACGTGCGGATCGTGCCCTACATCGATCGCGACGACCTGGTCCAGGCCACCGTGCACAAGGTGCAGCACACGGTAGTGGAAGGCGTCGGCCTGGTCTGCCTGGTGCTCATCCTGTTTCTCGGCAGCCCGCGCAGCGCGCTGATCGCGGCCGTCACCATCCCGTTTTCCCTGGTGGTGGTGTTCATCCTGATGCACCTGACGAAAACGCCGGCGAACCTGTTCTCGCTCGGCGCGATCGATTTCGGCGTGATCGTCGACGGCGCCATCGTGGTCACCGAGACGATCCTGCGACGTCGCGAGGCGCATCCGACCACCACGCTGTCGCCGGAGGAAGTGCTCGAGGCGACGGCCAAGGTGGCCCGGCCGATCTTCTTCGCCACGCTCATCATCATCACCGCCTACCTGCCGCTGCTGGCGTTCGAGCACGCGGAAGGCAAGCTGTTCGCGCCGATGGCCTATACGGTGGGCTTCGCGCTGATCGGCGCGCTGCTGACCACGCTGGTGCTGATTCCCGGCCTGGCGTACCTCGCGTTTCGCAAGCCGCACAAGCTGTTCCACAACAAGCCGCTGGAGTGGCTGCAGAACCGTTATGCGGGTGCGCTCGGCCGGTTGCTGGTCAGGCCATGGATCGCGGCGGTGGCCGTGCTGGTCACCCTGGCGTGTGTCGCCGTCATGGGCAGCAACGTGGGGCGGGAATTCCTGCCGGATCTCGACGAGGGGGCCCTGTGGGTACAGGTGCAGCTGCCCTCCGGCCTGTCGCTGGAGAAGGCCAGCGCCATGGCCTCCGATTATCGGGCGGCCGTGCGTGCCTTCCCCGAAGTGTCGTACGTGGTCACGCAGCTGGGTCGCAACGACGACGGCACCGATCCGTGGACGCCCTCGCACATCGAATCCGGCGTGGGCCTGACCCCTTACGACACCTGGCCCGCCGGCGAGACCAAGGCCAGCTTCGTCGCCCGGCTGAACCGACGGCTGAGCGCCATGCCGGGTATCAGCGTCGGTATCAGCCAGCCCATCGTGGACGGCGAGAACGACAAGATCGGCGGGGCGCACAGCCCGCTGGTGCTGCGCATCTACGGTGACGACTTCAAGGAACTGCGACGGATCGGCAACGGTGTGGTCGATGTGCTCAAGGGCATCGACGGCACCGCGGACGCGTCCATCTTCCAGGAGTCGCCCGTGCCGCAGATCGCCATCGAGGTGGACCGCGAAGCGGCGGCGCGCTACGGCATCAACGTGGCGGACATCGATGCCCTCATCCAGACCGGCCTGGGCGGTGCGCCCGTGTCGCAGGTGTACGTGGACGACCGCGTCTACAACATGACCGCCAAGGTGCCGCGCGACGTGGCCGCCGACCGCGACCGGCTGGGCACGTTGACGCTGCGCAGCGCCGATGGCGTGCAGGTGCCGCTGTCGATGGTGACGCATATCCGCGAGCAATCCGGCGAAGCCACGGTGGCGCACGAGATGGGCCGGCGCAACCTCATCGTGCGCGTGGACAACGAAGGGCGGGCCCTGTCCGATTACCTCGCCGAGGCCAACCGGAAGATCCAGTCCGATGTGCATTTCGACCGCAGTCGTTACCGGCTGGAGTGGGGCGGCCAGTTCGAGAACCAGCAACGCGCGCAATCGCGCCTGGCGCTGGCGCTGTGCATGGTGGTGGCGGTGATGACGATCTTCCTGTTCGCCGAGTTCGGCAAGCTGCGCCAGGCCGCGCTGGTCCTCGGCGTGGTGCCGCTGGCCGCGTTGGGCGGCATGCTGGCCATCGTGCTGCGCGGGGAGACGCTGAACATCGCCACGGCGGTGGGCTTCATCGCGCTGTTCGGCGTGGCGGTACAGAACGGGGTCATCATGGTGTCCAACTTCAACCGGGTGCGCGAGAAAGGCGTGGGTATCGTCGATGCCGTGATGGCCGGCGCGACGCAACGTTTCCGACCCGTGCTGATGACCGCGACGGTCGCCACCGCCGGCATGCTGCCCGCCGCGCTGGCCACGGGCATCGGTACCGACGTGCAGCGTGGGCTGGCCACGGTGGTGGTGGGAGGGCTGGGCATCGCCACGCTGCTGACGCTGTTCGTGCTGCCTGCGCTGTATTGCCTGATCGAAGCGCGCGCGGAGCGCCGTGCCGCCCGCCGGAGGAACGACGCATGATGCCTTTGCATTCGTACGTACGCCGCATGGCGATCCTGGCCTGGCCGCTGTTGGCTGCGGGCTGCGCCGTCGGGCCCGACTTCCGGCACCCCGACCTGGCTCGGGACTACCCGTCGCCGGATGCCCCGGCCGCGCCGGTACGGGACCTGCGTGCCGACTGGTGGTCCGGTTTCGGCAACGCGCAGCTGGATGCGCGCGTGGCGCGCGCCCTGCGCAACAACCCCGACGTGCAGGCCGCGCAGGCGGCGTTGATGGCGGCGCGTGAAACGGCCGAGGCGCAGCGCGGCAGCTTCTTCCCTGCCGTGAGTGCCGAGGTGAACCCCACGCGGCAGAAGACCTCCGGCGCTCTTTCCAGCGTGCCTGCCGACGGCAGTTACGTGTACAGCCTGCACACCGCCAGCCTGACGATGGCCTATACGCCCGACCTTTTCGGCGGCAACCGCCGGAGCGTCGAGGCGCTGGTCTCGCAGGCCGATGCGCAGGAAGCCCAATGGCAGGCCACGCGGCTGACCCTGATTGCCAACGTGGCCGTCGGCTTCATCCAGGAGGCCGGGCTGGCCGCGCAGTTGCACGCGGTCGATGCCGCGGTGCAGACGCAGCAGCATTCCCTGGAGATCGTGCAGAAACGCCTCGCGCTGGGTGACGCATCGCGCGGCGACGTGCTGTTGCAGACCGCGGCCCTGGCCGCCGTGCAGGCGCAGCGTCCCGCGCTGGAGAAGCAGCTGGCCCAGCAGCGCGATCGCAATGCCGTTCTCGAGGGCCTTGGCGCGGCGGCTCCGGATGCCGATCCCGCCACGCTGGCATCGATCCGGATGCCCGCCGACCTGCCTGCGAGCGTGCCCTCGGCATGGCTGGAAGACCGGCCGGACATCCGCATGGCCGAAGCGCAGTGGCATGCCGCGCGGGCCCAGGTCGGCGTGGCGACGGCGATGCGGTTGCCGTCGCTGACGCTCACGGCCGGGGGCGGAAGCTCCGCGGCCAGCTTCGGCAGGCTGTTCGGGCCAGGCACGGCGTTCTGGAACCTCGCCGGTGACCTGGCCGCGCCGATCTTCGACGGCGGGGCACTGCGGCACAAACAGCGGGCCGCGGAAGCGACCGACCGTCAGGCCGCCGCGACGTATCGCAGCACGGTGATCAATGCCTTCGCCAACGTCGCCGATGCCCTGCATGCGCGCGAGGCCGACGAACGGGGATACCAGCTGGCGCTGACCGCACGTGACGCGGCGGCTCAGAGCTACCAGGTGGCGCAGGCGCAGTCCGCCGCCGGTGACATCAGCACGCTTACGCTACTTGCCGCAGAGCAGACACTGCGCAACGCCGAAGTCGCCCTCGCTAGCGCGCAAACGCAACGCCTTGAAGATGCCGTAGCCCTCCTGCAGGCCATCACCCCTGGGTAGGCGCACGATGTGCGCGATCCCCGTTCCCCCCGACGCCAATCCCCGCCGTCAACGACGATCCCTGCACAGCCTTTTCATGACACGCGTGAGACACCACCGGGTACCTCATCCCGCTGGAACCGCCATGACCCGTCTCGCCCCGCGTTACCTCGCCCTTGCCCTCGCCTTGGCCGTTGGCACCACCGGTATGGCTTTTGCACAGACCAATGAAGCCCAGGCCGACCGTGCGGCCCCTAATCCGGCGACGATGACCAACGCGCCGGACGCCAAGTTCGTCGAAGCCGCCAGCGCCGCGGGCCTTGCGGAAGTGTCGCTGGGCAAGCTGGGCGCGCAGCAGGGCCAGTCGCAGGACGTGAAGGCCTTCGGCCAGCAGATGGTGGACGATCACACCAAGGCCAACGATGAACTCAAGACCATCGCCGCCGGCAAGTCCATCCCCGTGTCCACGGCGCCGATGGCCCAGGACGCAAAGGCCGCGACCATGATCGCCAAGAAGCAAGGTGCGGCATTCGACGCGGCCTTCAAGAAAAAGATGGTGGCCGACCACGAAAAGGCGGTGATGCTGTTCACGAAGGAATCGAAAGGCGGCAAGGATCCCGACCTGAAGGCCTTCGCAACCAAGACCCTGCCCACGCTGCAGCATCACCTGGAGATGGCGAAACAGCTGCCCGCGGGCAAGTAAGCCGCGCTCCTGACCAGGTATTCACGCCCGACCCCGGGCCCGCTACGATAGATGCCGTAGCTTCGCCCGGGGTCTGCGCGTTTCACGGCATCCGATCGACATTTATCCATGCACGCTGCCTGGCAGGCCCGGCAGGTCAAAGTACGAGATCCGAATGAGCGACGAACCCCAGTGGCCTGCCGACACGGCAGGCAGCGGTAACCGCGTGGCGTTGGGTTACACGGGAATGGACCATCCCGAGCACGACATCTTTTTCGCCGCGGTGCAGACCACCCGCATGCCGATGATCGTGACCAATCCCAGCCTGCCGGACAATCCCATTGTCTTCGCCAACGAAGCCTTCATCCGCATGACCGGCTATTCGTCGGCCGAACTCATAGGCCAGAACTGCCGCTTCCTGCAGGGCAAGGACACGGACATGGACACCGTGGCCGAGATCCGCAAGGCGGTTGAGGAGCGGCGCGAGATCGCCACCGAGATCCTCAACTACCGCAAGGACGGCGCGACGTTCTGGAATGCGCTGTTCATTTCCCCTGTCTACGACCGCGCGGGCAAGCTGATCTATTTCTTCGCGTCACAGCTGGATATCAGCCGGCGGCGCGATGCGGAAGATGCCCTGCGCCAGGCGCAGAAAATGGAAGCGCTGGGACAGCTCACCGGCGGCATCGCCCACGACTTTAACAACCTGTTGCAGGTCATCACCGGTTACCTCGAAGGCATCGGCATGACCGCCGCGCGCCCGGAGCCCGATGTCGAGCGCATCCAGCGTCAGGTGGATTCGGCACAGAAGGCCGTGAAGCGTGCCGCCACGCTCACCCAGCAGTTGCTCTCGTTCGCCCGCAAGCAACGGCTGGACGGACGTACCGTGAACGCCAACGCGTTGATCGAGGGCATGCACGACATGATGTTGCGCGTGCTTGGCGAGGCCGCCGACATCCGGCTCCAGTTCGACGACGACCTGCACCTGTGCCGCATCGACCCCACACAGGGCGAGGTGGCGCTGCTCAATATCGTCATCAACGCGCGTGACGCCATGGCCGGCCGTACCGGGCAGGTCATCACCATCGGAACGCGGAACGTCAGCATCGGACCCTCGGACGAACGTTCCTTCAGAGACCTGCGCCCAGGCGGCTACGTCGAGATTTCCGTGACGGACACCGGCAACGGCATGCCGCCGGAGGTGATCCAGCGGGTCATGGAGCCCTTCTTCACCACCAAGGAAGAAGGCCGGGGCACCGGCCTGGGCCTGTCCATGGTGTACGGCTTCGCACGCCAGTCCGGCGGCGGGGTGCACATCTATTCGGAAGAAGGCGTGGGTACCACGGTGCGCCTGTTCTTCCCGGCGGCCAGCGCGGATATCCATCACCCGATCGAGAAACGCATCGACCCCACGGTGGAACGCCGTGGTCACGAACGCATCCTCGTCGTCGAGGACCGCGAGGACGTGGCCGAACTGGCGCGCGATATCCTCGAGGAGAACGGCTATGCCGTTCACGTGGCGGCGCACGCACAGGAGGCACTCGCCTACCTGGACGAGGGGCGAAAGTTCGACCTGTTGTTCACGGACCTCATCATGCCCGGCGGCATGAACGGCGTGATGCTGGCCCGGAAGGTGAGGGAGCGGTTGCCGCGCGTGCGCATCCTGCTGACGACGGGCTACGCCGATTCCTCGATCGAACGCCAGGACGCCGGCGGCAAGGAGTTCGACATCATCCACAAGCCGTACGGGCGCGCGGAACTGGCAAGGAAAATTCGTATCGTCCTGGAGGGGCACACGGGCGTCAGCTGACCGGTATGGACGGCTAAATGTTTCCTGAATCGGGCCCCTTGAACTTTTTTCGGAAGTTCATAAATTACGACCGCTGGCCGCTTCGGGGCCAGCCTCGCCACGGCCCATCCCGGGCGTGGCGCCGAGAACTCATTACCATGTTGCGAGGATATGGCTATGCGAACTCTTCTTAATGTGGCTCCGCTCCATCGTTCGAGCGTCGGCTTCGATCGCGTCTTCGACCTGCTGGAGGCGGCCACCGTGCGCGGCCAGTCGGCCGACAACTACCCGCCGTTCGATTCGGTGAAGCTCGCCGACGACCAGTACCGTATCACTATGGCCGTCGCCGGTTTTCGCGAGGACGAACTGGAGATTTCTACCCAGGCGAACTGGCTGCTGGTCAGCGGTGAACGCCAGGCCGAAACCGAGGGCGAATACCTGCACCGCGGCATCGCGACACGTCCGTTCCAGCGACGCTTCGAACTGGCGGAGCACGTGCATGTCACCGGCGCGACGCTCCGTGACGGGCTGCTCTCCATCGAGCTGAAG
This sequence comes from Luteibacter sp. PvP120, assembly GCF_054055715.1. Classification (NCBI taxonomy): domain Bacteria; kingdom Pseudomonadati; phylum Pseudomonadota; class Gammaproteobacteria; order Lysobacterales; family Rhodanobacteraceae; genus Luteibacter; species Luteibacter sp. PvP120. Next base: position 50,786 of record NZ_JBSRXP010000001.1, read on the forward strand.
CGTGAAGTGCCCGAGGCGATGAAGCCGCGGCGTATCGACATCGCGTCGCAGCCGCATCCGAAGGAAAGCGTGCGACACCTGCTGGACCAGGCGGCATCGTGATGTGCGTTTCGTGACATGTGTATCGGGAGCCCTGCGTTTGCGGGGCTCTTTTTTTGCGGGGAAATCTTGGGATTTGGCGGGGGAGCGTACGTGGATCGCGTACTTGGATCGCGCACATCGTGCGCTCCTACACCTGTGTACATGGATCGCGCACATCGTGGGCTGCTACACCTGTGTACCTGGGTCGCCCACATCGTGGGCTCCTACACCTGTGTACTTGGGTCGCCCACATCGTGGGCTCCTACATACGTTCGGATGTAGGAGCCCACGATGTGGGCGATGCTTTGATCGGCGCACGTCACCCTGATCGCCGCCGTGCGCCGATCAGGGCGTGCCGTAGGGCAGGGTGTGCTCGGAAGACGTCACGGCGGTGCCGGGGAAGACGCCATAGGGAAGCATCGTACCCGCTGCGGAAGCGCGGACCGGTGCGGTGGCTGCGGTATCCGCCGAATACGCCGAAGACCTTTGCTCCGAAGCGACGAGGCGATGCCACTGCGGCGCGGTGGCCATGACGCCGAGGGCGAGCACGATCAATGCGAGCGGAAACGCGTGGGCAGCGGGGCGGGCGGAGACGGAGGTGTTCATGCAAGGTCCTGCGCCAGGGCGGGGCGCCCTGTTCTTCGGGTAAAAGCTTGCGCGCTTGCCCGCGTGCGATCCAATCGTTCGTTGCTATGGACGCGATAGGGGCCGCGAATGCGTCAGTCGCGCGCGATGGCGAAGTCGCGGGCCACCGGCGTATCCAGGGCACGGACGATCGATGCGACGATCCGGGCGAAGGCTTCCGGATCTTCCAGCACCATCAGGTGACCGACGCCGGGCATCACGTAGGTTTCCACTGCCATGGCGGCCAGCCGCGTGGGCACGCCGAGGGCGCTGGACGAGAGTTCGCCCTGGATCAGGTAGGTGGGCGTCTGCGCCATGACCCGCGATACCGCCGTGGCGTAACCGGGGTGCACGGTTTCCACCAGCAGCGCCCGGGCCATCGCGTGGACCGCGGTGGCGGACTGGTGGTTCAGCCATTCACGTACACGATCCACATGCACAGGATCGCCCCGCAGGTGTTCGGGAGCCAGGAAGACGCCAGGGTCGGCCTGTGCGCGGTCCAGCCATGCCTGGATCTGTGCGGGACCCATGGGGGCGAGGCGCGAGGACAGGAAAGCATCGCTGGGGGCGAGATTGCCTTCGGCACTGATCAGGCCGGTCACGCGGTCGGGCCAACGCTCCGCGAAACGGATGCACAGGGGTGCACCGCCCGAATGGCCGGCGAGCACCACCGGCTGCTCGCCGAAGGCCTGGCGGATCAAGCCGTCCAGGTGGGTCACCTGCTCGGCGACCGAGGGCGGGCGTTGTCCTGCATAGGCTCCGTAACCGATCAGGTCGGGACTGAGCACCCACGCCGGGTCCATGCCGGTGAGCAGTTGCGGGAACCTGAGATGGCCGATGAAGCCATGCACGTAGACGAGCGGTAGTGGCATCCGGACTTCCTCCAGGGAAGTTATCGGCCGGCGTCGTCGTCTGCTTGAGGGGCCGGCATCCCTTTAAGCGTTCCAACTCTCCCTCAGCCGCCCGGCGCGTTCCCGGATGGCCGCCAGCTGCGGTTCGCTCAGGCGGTCCAGGGAGCGCCACTGCAGCGCGGCACGTGGGTGGTGCCGGAATCGGTCCCGATGGCGGTCGAGGAAATCCCAGTAGAGCGTGGTGAAGGGGCAGGCCTCGTCGCCCGTGGCCTTGCCCGGCTGGTAGCGGCAGCCCTCACAGTAGTCGCTCATGCGCTCGATGTATCGCCCGGAGGCCGCGTAGGGCTTCGAGACCATGCGCCCGCCGTCGGCGAACTGGCTCATGCCAAGCGTGTTCGGCGCCTCCACCCACTCCACGGCATCCACGTAGATCGCCAGGTACCAGGCGTGGACCTGCGCCGGTTCGACCCCCAGCAGCAGGGCGAAGTTGCCGGTGACCATCAGCCGCTGGATGTGATGGGCGTAGCCCGTGCGCAGGGTCTGCGTAATCACCTCGCGCAAGCACCGCATATCGGTCTGGCCGGTCCAGTAGAACGCCGGTAGCGCCTGCCGCGCGCCGAGCGCATTGGAGGCGAGCAGCCGCTCGGGTGCCAGCCAGTACACCCCGCGCACGAATTCGCGCCAGCCGAGCACTTGTCGCACGAAGCCTTCAACGGAAGCCAGGTCGGCCTGGCCCTGGCGGTAGCGTGACAGGGCGGCCTCGATCACCTCCGCCGGCGATACCAGGCGCAGGTTGAGGCTGGTCGACAGGCGCGCGTGATAAAGCCACGGCTCACCCGTCCACATCGCATCCTGCCACGGCCCGAAGGCGGCCAGCCGATGGTCGAGGAAGTCGGTCAGCGCCTGCAGGGCATCGTCCCGGGTCACCGGCCAGTCGAAAGCGCCGGTTTCGCCGGGATGATCGGGAAACATCGCCTCCACATCGTCCACGGCGGATCGCGTGATGGCATCCGGTGCGAACGGCATCGGTGCCGGCAGCCAACCCGGCCCCTGCCGTCCGAAGCTCTTCCGGTTCTGCGTGTCGTAGTTCCACTGGCCGCCGAGTGGCTCGCCGTCGTCCAGCAGGATGTCGTGGCGCCGACGCATCCAGCGGTAGAAATGCTCCATCCGGAGCTGGGCCTTGCCCCTGGCCCAGCGGGAAAAGTCGTCTGCGGATACGAGGAAGTGCCGGTCGGGTCGCTCCACGTAGGGCAGGCCATGGGCATCGGCCAACGCGCGCAGGCCGGCGCGAAGCCGGTGCTCTCCGGGACGCACCGCCAGCAGGCGCTGTGGGCGCGCCGAGGCGATCGCCTGGGCAAGCAGGTCGAGCAACGCGTCGGGACCCGGCGCGTCGATCGCGGTGTAGTCGAGCGGATAGCCACGTTCGCGCACGCCGGCCGCGAAATGGCGCATGGCGGCCAGGAAAAGCACGGTGCGTGCCTTGTGCGACCACACATGCTCGGATTCACCCCGGCGCTCGGCCATCCAGACCCGGTCCTGGCCCGGGTCGAAATCGTCGAAGACCGCCGAATCCATGTTCAGCTGGTCACCGAAGACGATAACGAGGTGACGCATCCCTTGCCCCTGGTGCACCGAAAGGACGAGTCCAACAGCCCGCGCGTCAAGCGCAGGCGAATGTCGTACGGGAGCGCGATGCTCCCGTACGACCATGCGTCGATCAGGCCTTCGCGTCCTTCGGCTCCTGCTTGAGGACACCCAGGTCCGCACCGGTCACGGGATCGCGTGACGGGTCGGACGCGCCGCGCGTGGCGAACAAGCCCACTGCGGCCTCTTCCTCGCCCGTCAGCTGCACCGACGCGCTGCCGTCGCCACCATCGACCGGAATCGTGTCATCGGAGGGCACCATGACTTCCCACTGCTCGCCCCGGTTCCACGGTCCAGCCATCTCGCCTTCGCCCTGCGACGTATTGACGTACATATTGGTGAAGCGCGGGTCGCCCGGGAGCTTGCCCGGCGGGAAGCTCTTGTCCATCGCGTACAGCGCCTTCTCGAAAGACTTCTGGTGGGCGATCTCGCGCGTCATCAGGAAGGTCAGCGCATCTTTCACCCCGGTATCCGCGGTGACGTTGATGAGGCGCTCGTAGACGATCTTCGCGCGGGCTTCGGCCGCGATGTTCGAACGCAGGTCCGCCGTGGGCTCGCCGATGCTGTCCACGTAGGCACCACTGAACGGCACCCCGGCCGAATTGATCAGGGCCGGGCCGCCGCCGAACAACACCTGAGTGACGTGGCTGTCGTTGCCGGCACCCTGAAGCGATCGGAACAACACGGCCTCTTCGTCCACCGCTTCCGCGAGACGCCCCTTGGCGCCGCGATTGAGCATGGCGACCAGCGAACCGATCACCTCCAGATGGCTCAATTCTTCCGTGGCGATGTCCAGCAGCATGTCCTTGCGGCCTGCGTCTTCCTCGGCCAGTGCCTGGGTGAAGTAACGCATGGCGGCGGCGAGTTCGCCTTGCGGCCCGCCGAACTGTTCCAGAAGCAGGTTGGCGAGCGCCGGGTTTCCTTCGCTCACCCGGACGGTGTACTGGAGTCGCTTGTTGTGGCTGAACATGCTGGCGTTACTCTTGGCTGGCTGAGCGGCCAGAGTCGGCGCACGGGTGTCTAGGGCGCGGAGCAAGCGGGTGACGCAATCACGACGGGCGTGAAATAGAGCCGTCGGCGACGCTGGATCGGCTCATCCGGCCCCGGCCGGACATCGGCGGGCGGGTGAGTTGCGTCAGGCGCTGGCGGCGTCGGGGTCTTCCTCGAAGACGCGGTGATGGGTCGATCGCCGTCGCGGTGCCTCACCGAGCCAGCCCGCATCCGCCTGCGTATCGTCCAGCCACTCGCGCGGCAGCCCGAGGACGACCTCGATATGGCGCGCCACCAGGACGGGAATCTCGCCGCCCTGCGCCATGATCTCCAGTCGCTTCGCCGTCACGGGATTGCCGAGGTAGTCCACGCGGGCCTCCCACGTGACGATGTCGCCATCGGTCATCCACTGCAGGATGCGGGCGAGCTGGGCATGGCGGGCGATTTGGATGGGCATGAAAAGATATACGTAGACCGGGACTATACGGATGTAACGGCCGACTGGCGGAACCCTGCAGTCGGATTGCCGATATCGCGCCTTGTTCGCCTCATTCCATTTACGTTAAAGTTCGCGGTGAAACGATGAGCCAGCTGACGGCAAGCCCCAGTCGTCCCAACGATCGGGCGGCCCGATGGCTGTACCCGGTGTTTTCCTGCCTGGGGGTTTATCGTCATGTCTCATCGTCACGGAGGGTCGTTCCGTCGATCCTTGCTCAGCATCGCCCTGGCCGCGGCATCGTCCGCCGCACTGCACGCCCAGGACACGCCACCCGCCGCTACGGGTGCCACCACCCTGGATACCGTGAAGGTGAGGGGCCAGGCCGCATCGCCGTATACCGCCGGCCATAGCGCCTCCACCACTCGCCTCCCGCTCACCCTGCAGGACACGCCCCAGTCCATCAGCGTGATCACCGAGCAGCGGATCGCAGACCAGAACCTCACCAACCTGCGCGACGTGCTGGACAACACCACCGGCGTCTCTTCCACGGCGTACGACTCCGAGCGCGTCGTGTTCTGGTCGCGCGGCTTCCAGATCGAGAACATGTCGTACGACGGCGTGCCGGTGGCGTCCAGTCTCAACATCGGCTCCGCCGATGCCTCGCTGGATACGTCGATCTACGAACGGATCGAAGTGATCCGCGGCGCCACCGGGTTGCTCAGCGGCTCGGGCAGTCCGTCGGCCAACATCAATTTCGTGCGCAAGCATGCCGACAGCCGCACGGCGCAGGCCAACGTGACGCTCAGCTACGGCAAGTGGCACACCCAGCGGGAAACGCTGGATGCCTCGGCGCCGCTCAACGATAGTGGCAGCGTACGCGGGCGTTTCGTGGCGGCGCACGAGGAAGGCGACAGCTACCTCGACCGCTACCATCAGCAGAAGAACGTGGCCTATGGGGTCATCGATGCCGACCTGGGCGAGGACACGACGCTCAGCGTCGGCTACGACTGGCAGAAGACACGGCCCACAGGCGTGACCTGGGGCTCGTACCCCGTCTTCGACGATGCCGGCGGCTTCATCACCTGGCCGCGCAGCTTCTCGCCGGCAGCCGACTGGAGCCACTGGAACAACACCACGCAGACGGCGTTCGTCGACCTTACCCATGCCTTCGCCAACGGCTGGCAGCTGCATGCCATGGCCAGTCACCGGCAGACGGATGCCGACTCGGCGCTGTTCTACGTCTACGGCTGGCCCAACCGTGCCACGGGGGAGGGCATCACCCCGTATGCCTACAAGAGCTTCCAGCGCGGCAGCCAGAACAACCTGGATCTCTACCTGTCCGGCCCCTTCAGCGCGTTCGGCCGTGACCACGAATGGGTGGTCGGGCTGACCGGCTCGCAATACCGCACCGATTATTTCGATGACCCGCACGGCGACCTGCCCGACGTAGGCAACTACTTCGACTGGAACGGGCAGTATCCCTATCCGGACTTCGCGTCGAGCAGCGAGCGGGTCTCGATCGCCCGCACCCGGCAGAGCGGCGCCTATGCCGCGGCGCGCCTCTCGCTGGCCGACCCGCTGAAACTGGTGATCGGTGCCCGCTATGCCCGTTGGAAGAACGATACCGACGACAGCACCGCTGGTCTCTATCGCGAGCAGGCCAGCAAGACCATCCCGTATGCGGGGCTCATCTACGACCTGAGCCCCATCTATTCGGCGTTCGTCAGCTACACGCAGATCTTCGATCCGCAGAACAACCGGCGGCAGGACGGCAGTTATCTGGAGCCGGTTCTGGGCACCAGTCGCGAGGCCGGTATCAAGGGTCGGCATTTCGACGGCGCCCTGAACACCTCGCTGGTCGTCTTCGAAACGAAACAGGACCACGTGGCGGACGCGTTGCCGGGGGTCTACCTGGCCGACGGCCTGACCCAGGCGTACCGGTCGGTCGACGGCACCACCTCGCGGGGCTACGAGTTCGACGCCTCGGGTGCGCTCTCGGCGGACTGGAACGCTACCCTGGGCTGGTCGCACTTCAACGTGAAGTCGCCCGATGGCGGTGCGTTGCGTCCCTCACTGCCCCGCACGCTGGTCAGGCTGTTCAGCACCTACACGTTGCCCGACCCGTGGCATCGCGTCACCGTGGGCGGCGGCGTGAACTGGCAGGGGCCGTCGAAGGCCCAGGTGGATGGTCCGTCCGGTGCCCAGCGGCTGACGCAGTCGTCGGTGACGCTGGTGAGCGCCATGGCGCGCTATGCCTTCAACGAACGCAGCTCGCTGCAGTTCAACGCGGACAACCTGCTGAACCGTAAGTATTTCGTGCTGGACGACTTCAGTAACCTCTATTACGCACCCGGCGCCAGCTGGAATGTGGCCTTCACGTACCGGTTCTTCTGAAGTCACGCGCCTGCGCGCGTCACGGGGCGTTCGCAGGCCTTTCGCTTACTCTTGCCCCGCGCCGCCGCGGTCGATGACTTCAGGCGGTGCCCATCCTGCCGATACCGGTGGGACGATAAGGGAGCGCGGATGTCACGACAAAACAGCTGCAGTGCCTGCCGCGACGGCCACGGATTCGCGCAGGCGATCACGATGGCCTTCCAGCCGATCGTCGATGTGCGTGACAGGACCGTGTTCGCCTACGAAGCCCTGGTGCGCGGCGAGGACGGTTCCTCCGCGACGCAGGTGCTTGCGGCCGTGGACTCGGATAACCGATACGCCTTCGACCAGGCGTGCCGCATCCGGGCCCTCGAGTGTGCCGTGGACGTCGGGATCCCGGCCATGGTCTCGATCAACTTCCTGCCCAACGCCGTGTACAACCCCGAGCACTGCCTGCGGGCGACCCTCGCCGCCGCGCAGCGGGTCGGCTGGCCCGTGACGGACGTTATTTTCGAGGTGACCGAGCACGAGGCCATCACCGATCACCAGCACCTGCTGTCCATCCTTACCACCTACCGGCAGCGCGGATTCAAGACGGCTATCGACGATTTCGGTGCCGGCTACGCCGGGCTGAACCTGCTCGCCGACTTCCAGCCCGATCTGCTCAAGCTTGATATCGGCCTGATTCGCCACGTGGACACCGATCGCGTGCGGCAGCGGACCATCCATCACATGCTGCGACTGTGTGATGAAATCGGTGTGCAGGTCATCGCCGAAGGTGTCGAAAGGGCGGAGGAATCCGCTGCGCTGACCGATCTGGGTGTGCGTCTGCAGCAAGGTTTCCTGTTCGCGCGGCCCGAGGTCGGTCGGATTCCGCTCACGCATTTCCCGTCGTAAGACAGCGCGTTCACGAACGCTGCCCCGCAAGTTCACACGGTCATTTCCATAGTGTCGGTCTGTTCCCCCGAGGCCCACCCATGGCTGAACGTCACGATATCGTCGCTGCTTTTTCGGATCACCTGGCGGGTGCCAACTTTCCCTGCCTGGCGGCCAAAACGGCCCATGCGCGCGATCAGGTCACGCATGTCGAGGCCGGCGACATCCGCTGCGGCCGAAGCGATGCCGCCGTCGCCGAAGCCATCCAGGCCTTCGCCGCACGGCGCAAGCCCGAGCATGTGTTCCATAGCCTGGTCATCCATTTTCCGGACTCTCCCGCACAGGACGAGGTCGCGTTCGAGACGGCCCTGTTCGCGCGGCTGCAAGGCATCCATGAGGTGGACCGCCAGTCGTTCGTTTGGGATCCGACCGTGAGCGCCGATCCGGGCTCGGACCAGTTCAGCATGAGCGTGGGCGGACAGAGCTTCTACGTGATCGGCCTGCATCCCGGCGCCAGCCGCGCCGCACGGCGACTGGCGCACCCGGCCATGGTGTTCAACCTGCACGCGCAGTTTGAATACCTGCGCGAGCAGGGTCGTTACGACCGGTTGCGCGAGGCCATCATCGAGCGCGACGTGGCTCTCAATGGTTCCGCCAATCCGATGCTGGCCGTTCATGGGCACAGTTCGGAGGCCCTGCAATACAGCGGTCGCCACATCGAAGGGCCGTGGGAGTGTCCCTTCAAGCCGAAGGGAACGCGCCAATGACGGGGGCGGCGATCCATACGATTCCGCCACAGAGCGGCGTGGCCTTCACGTTGAAAGCCGGCCAGCGCCTGACGGTGATCGACCCGATGGGCCAGCAGGTTGCTGACCTGCTTGCATTCAGTGCCGACGACGTCGAGGAAGCCATCTCGTCAGGACGGACGCTGGACTATGCCAGCAAGATCTACCTGTCGACCGGGGATATCCTTTATTCCAATCGCAGCAGCGAAATGCTCGAGATCGTGGCGGACGAGGTCGGTCGGCACGATTTCCTGCTGGCGCCATGTTCCGCTGAGATGTTTCGCAAGCTTTATGGACACACGGAACCGCACAAGGGCTGCTTCGGCAACCTGCGCGATGCCTTGGCTCCCTACGGCGTCAAGGCAGACCGCATTCCCACCGCCTTCAACGTCTTCATGAACGTGCCGGTCAACGGGGAAACAGGCGCGCTGACGGTAGAGCCACCGCTGAGCAAGGCCGGCGACACCACGGTGTTCCTCGCACGCATGGACCTAGTCATCGGCCTGACCGCATGCTCTGCGGGCATGTCCAACAACTTCGCCTTCAAGCCCATCCACTACCGCATCGACGACTGAGTCCGACGCGGCAGGGAAGGGGTGCACTCAGGGTGTGAGCACGACCTTGCGGCAGTCCTCTTCCTTCTTGTCGAAGATCTCGTAGCCACGCGCCGCGTCCGCGAGCTTCATGCGGTGCGAGATGATGATGTCCGGCTCCAGCTTGCCAGCCTCGACGAATTCGAGCAGTTCGGGCAGGAATTTCTGCACGTGCGTCTGGCCCATGGCCAGGGTCAGACCCTTGTCGAAGGCATCGCCGATCAGGAAGGCATGGATGAAGCCGGCATACACACCCGGAATGCTGACCACGCCACCGCGTCGCGTGGCGCCGATGCACTGGCGCAGTACTTCGCCCGAACTGGTTTCCAGCTTCAGTGCACTGAGCACGGTTTCCGTGGTGCTGCCCTTGGCTTCGAAGCCCACGGCATCGATGGATGCATCGACCCCGCGGCCTGCGGTTTGTTCGAGGATGAATTCGGACGCATCCACTTCACTGAAGTCCACAGGGATCACGTCATATGCCGTCACGGCGAAATCCAGGCGATAGCGCTCGGAATCAACCATGTAGATACGTTCCGCGCCCAGCATCCTCGCGCACGCGGCGGCCATGAGGCCGACGGGGCCGGCACCGAAGATGGCCACGGTGGAGCCCCGCTCGATCTTCGCGTTGAGCACCGCCTGGTAACCGGTCGGCAGGATGTCGGAAAGAAACAGCACGCGCTCGTCGGACAGGCTGCCCGGCACCTTGAACGGCCCGACGTTGGCCTTGGGCACGCGCACGAACTCGGCCTGGCCGCCGGGCACGCCACCATAGAGGTGGGAATAGCCGAACAGGGCGGCCGGCGGCGTCATCTTCGCGCGTTTGCGCAGGCTGGCACCCTGGTCGGGATTGGTCGTCTCGCAGGCGGCGAACTGATCGTTGTCGCAGAAGAAGCATTTGCCGCAGGCGATCACGAAGGGGATGACCACGCGGTCGCCTTTCGCGACGTTGGTCACTCCAGGGCCAGCCTCTTCCACGATACCCATGAATTCGTGGCCGAAGATGTCGCCGTGCTGCGTTTCCGGAATCTTGCCGTGATAGAGGTGCAGGTCCGAGCCGCAAATGGCCGTGGCCGTGACGCGCAGCACGATGTCGTCGGCGTCGATGATCGACGGGTCGGGCATTGTCTCGACGCGAACGTCCTTGGAGCCGTGATAGGTGAGTGCTTTCATGAAGTCGTCCGCAGGGGAGGGTAGTCCCGAGTCTCGACGCGTGGAGTTGAACGATCGGTGTTCAAACGTTGACGACGCGCTGATGCTGCGGGACACGTGGCGGTCGCCGCGCGGCGCAGGCGTGTCGTCCGACGTGAAATCCCGGTGAAAAACGGGCGAGCGCCACGGTGCGCGCGGTGTGGAACACGGCCTTTATCGGTTCGACCCAGCGGTTCGTCATGATATCTTAGGCAGCTATCATCACGGTTCTGGACAGGGGCGGTATGACTTCTAAGGTTTCCGGCGCGGCGCGGTCCCGGAAGATGGATCGGCGAACGTCGCTGGCGCTAGGCGTGGTCGTCGTGTTTTTCGTGATCACCGGGTGCCTGGCGTACCAGAACGTCCGCAGCATCCGCGAGAACAACCAGCAGGTCATCCATTCGCAACATACCGTGACGGGGCTGAGCGAGGTCCTCTCGACGGCGCAGGATGCCGAGACCGGCCAGCGTGGCTTCCTGCTCACCGGCAACGAGCGTTACCTCGAGCCCTATCGTGCGGCCCTGGCCAGTGCCGCGTCGCGTCTGGACGCCGTGCGCGAGGACGTGAAGGACAACGCCGCGCAGCAGGCGCGCCTCAAGGTGCTGACCGTCCGCTTCAACGACAAGCTGGCCGAATTGAAGGAAACCATCGACCTGCGCCGAACGCAGGGCATGGACGCTGCCGTGGCCGTGGTCAACAGCGACCGCGGCAAGGCGGCCATGGATGCCATCCGATCCCAATTGGCCGCCATGCAGGTCGAAGAGCTGGCCCAGCGCGACGCGCGGGTCGCGGAGATGGCCACCGCCTACAGCAGTGCGCTCACCGGCGGCATCCTCAGCGCCTTGCTGGGCGTCGCGCTGACGGTGTTGGTTGGCGTGCTGATCCGCAGCGCATCGCGATCGCGCCAGCGCAACGAGTGGCTGCAGGAAGGGCAGATCGGCCTGGCCGCGGCGATGCAGGGCGACCAGGGCACGCAGGAGCTGGGCGGCAATATCCTCGCCTTCCTCGCCCGTTTCCTGCATGCGCAGGCGGGTGCCATGTTCGTCGATGCCGGCGCCTTCTACGAGCGCATCGGCGAGTACGGCCTGGCGCCGGGCAACGATACGGTGAAGCGCTTCGTGCCGCCGGAGGGCCTGCTTGGCCAGGCGGTGGCCGAGCGCCGTCTTCTCACCGTGGACGACGTACCCGATGGCTACCTGTCGGTCGGCTCCGCGCTGGGCAGCGAGAAACCGCGCCAGCTGCTGATGCTGCCCAGCGTGGTGGATGGCGAGGTCAACGGCGTGCTGGAACTCGGTTTTTTCCGGCCCGTGGACGAGGATACCCTGGCCCTGCTCGGCGAGATGGCCGCGGACATCGGCGTCGCACTGCGCTCGGCCACCTACCGTGCCGAGCTCAACCGCCTCCTCGAGGAGACGCGCCGCCAGTCGGATTCCCTGCAGCAGCAGAGTGAAGAGCTGCGCGCGTCCAACGAGGAACTGGAAGAACAGAGCCAGGCCCTGAAGCAGTCCCAGCACGAACTGGAACAGCAGCAGGCCGAACTGGAGCAGACCAACGCCCATCTCGAGGAACAGGCCAGCCAGCTGGAGGTGCAGCGCGACGACCTGGCGCGTGCCAACCTCCAGGTCGAGGCCAAGGCCGAGGAAGTGTTGCGCGCCAGCCGCTACAAGTCGGATTTCCTGGCCAACATGTCGCACGAGCTGCGCACGCCGCTCAATTCGGCGCTTATCCTCTCCAAGCTGCTCGCCGACAACCCGCGGGGCAACCTCACGGAGGAACAGGTCAAGTTCGCGCGCACCATCCATTCGTCCGGTAACGACCTGCTCACGCTGATCAACGACATCCTCGACCTCTCCAAGATCGAGGCCGGGCACATCGCCATCCGTCCGGAGCCGTTCACCATCGACGCGATGGTCAAGGGCCTGGTGCCCGGCTTCCAGCCGGTTGCCCAGCAGCGTGCGTTGTCGTTCGAGGTCACCGTGTCGCCGGCATGTCCCGCCGTGCTGAACAGCGACCGCCAGCGCGTGGAGCAGGTGCTGCGCAACCTCCTGTCGAACGCGTTCAAGTTCACTGAGCAGGGCGGCGTGAAGCTCGACGTTGCCGCGGGTGCGCAGGGCGAGGTGGTGTTCGCGGTGAGCGACACCGGCATCGGTATCCCGGCCGAGCAGCAACAGCGCGTCTTCGAGGCGTTCCAGCAGGCGGACGGCACCATCAGCCGCAAATACGGCGGCACCGGCCTGGGGCTTTCGATCTCGCTCGAGCTGGCACGTCTGCTGGGCGGCAGCATCGCCGTGCACAGCGAGGCCGGCAAGGGCAGCACCTTCACGCTCACGTTGCCGGCCACGGCACCGGTCGGCGATAGCGCCGACGACGCGTCGCCGATGGGTGGCGCCGGCGACGCCGGCCGGCCGGCCCGGACGCCCTCGGCTACCGCGTCACCCGCCACGTCGCTCCCGCCCGCCGCCCCGGCGCTCGCCCAGCGCATTCCCGACGATCGCGACGCCGACGACGACGCGCGGCGCGTCATCCTGGTGATCGAGGATGACGAGGCGTTCGCCCGCATCCTGCTCGACCTGACCCGCGAAATGCGCTTCCGCTGCCTGGTCGCCACCAGTGCACAGGAAGCCCTGGCACTGGCCCGGCAGTTCCTGCCGCATGCCATCGTGCTGGACATCGGCCTGCCGGACCAGTCCGGCCTGTCGGTGCTGGATATCCTCAAGCGCGACGTGCGGACACGGCATATCCCCATCCACGTGGTGTCCGCCGAGGATCATTCCCACGCGGCGTTGTCGATGGGCGCCATCGGCTACCTGGTCAAGCCGGTGCAGCGAACGGAACTGGTCGAGGTGCTGGACAAGCTCGACGCGCGGCTCTCCACGCATGTCCGGCGCGTGCTGGTGGTCGAGGACGATGCCGTGCAGCGCGACGCCATCCGCAGCCTGCTGGCCTCGGTGGACGTGGAGACCGTGGAAGCGGGCACCGCGGCGCAGTGCCTGAGCCTGTTGAAGGATGAGACCTTCGACTGCATGGTGCTGGATTTGTCGCTGCCCGATGCATCGGGTTTCACGCTGCTGGAAAACCTCAGCGCGGAAGGCATCCATGCGTTCCCGCCCGTGATCGTCTATACCGGGCGCGACCTCACGAGCGAGGAGGAATCGCGGCTGCGCGTTTACTCTCGCTCGATCATCATCAAGGGTGCCAAGTCGCCGGAACGCCTGCTGGACGAGGTGTCGTTGTTCCTGCACCAGGTGGTGACCGACCTGCCGGCGGAACAGCAGCGCATGATCGAGCAGGCCCAGCATCGCGACGCCTTGCTGGAAGGCCGCCGTATCCTGGTGGTGGAAGACGATGTGCGCAACGTCTATGCGCTCATCAACATCCTGGAACCGCGCGGGTGCACGCTCACCGTGGCCCGCAACGGCCAGGAAGCCCTGGATGCGCTGGCGCGTGCCGCCGGGCCCGACGGCCAGCCGATCGACCTGGTGCTGATGGACGTGATGATGCCGGTCATGGATGGGCTGACGGCGACGCGGCACATCCGCGAGGACCACCGCTGGCGGAAGCTGCCGATCATCGCGCTGACCGCGAAAGCCATGCCCGACGACCAGGACACCTGCCTGGCCGCCGGTGCCAGCGACTACATGGCCAAGCCGCTGGACGTCGATAAACTGTTGTCCCTGGTGCGCGTATGGCTGGCCCGATGACCTCACCCGCCGCCCAGGCCGACCGCGTCGAGGCCATCGAGATCGAGCTGCTGCTCGAGGCGATGTACCAGCGGTTCCACTACGACTTCCGCGGGTATTCCCGGGCGTCGGTGAAGCGGCGCCTCAGGCAGCTGCGTGAGCGGCTGGGCTACCGCACCTACTCCGCACTGCTCGAGGGCCTGCTGCACGATCCGGCCGTGGTGCCGCAGGTGATCGCCTATCTCACCGTGCAGGTCAGCGAGATGTTCCGTGACCCGTCGTATTTCCGCGCGCTGCGCGAGCACGTGGTGCCGCACCTGCGTACCTATCCCTCGTTGAAGGTATGGGTGGCCGGGTGCAGCAGCGGGGAGGAACTGTATTCGCTGGCCATCCTGTTCCGCGAGGAAGGGCTCGAACAGCGCACGCTGTTCTACGCCACCGACATCAACCCCAGCGCGCTGGAAGCGGCCGCCTCGGGCGTCTACAACCTCGACCGTATCCGTGGTTTCACCGAGAACCACCAGCAGTCGGGCGGGCGCTCCTCGCTATCGGACTACTACACCACCGGTTACGGCAAGGCCACGTTCGACCGCCGCCTGCGCGAGCGGGTGGTGTTCTCCGACCACAGCCTGGTCACCGATGCCGTGTTCGGCGAGATGCACCTCATTTCCTGTCGCAACGTGCTCATCTATTTCGACAACACGCTGCAGGACCGTACCCTGAAACTGTTCAACGATTCTCTCATCCGCAAGGGCTTCCTCGGGCTGGGTTCCAAGGAGAGCATCCGCTTCTCCAGCCAGGCCACCGCCTTCCAGGATTTCGTGCCGGGTGAAAGGATCTACCAGAAGACGTCAGACGATGCTTAAAGAAGCCGATGCCACCCTGAGCCCGGTGTATGTCCTGCTGGTGGACGACCTCGACGACAACCTGCTGTCGCTCGAGGCGCTGCTGCGACGCGACGACCTGGTGCTGCTGAAGGCGAGATCGGGCGAGGAAGCCCTGGAACTGTTGCTGGTGCACGACGTGGCCCTGGGGCTGCTGGACGTGCAGATGCCCGGCATGGACGGCTTCGAGCTGGCCGAACTGATGCGCGGCAACGAGCGCACGCGCCATGTGCCGATCATCTTCCTCACCGCCAGCACGACGGACAACCAGCGCAAATTCCGCGGCTACGAAGCCGGCGCGGTCGACTTCATCCAGAAGCCCATCGAATGGGACATCCTGCGCAGCAAGGCCAACGTCTTCTTCGACCTTTACCGCCAGAAGCAGCAGATCGCCGACCAGCGCGACCGCCTGGAAGCCTACGCGGAAACGCTGACCCGCTCGGATCGCTACAAGGACCAGTTCCTGGCCATCCTGGCGCACGAACTGCGCAACCCGCTGACCCCGTTGCGCATGGGCCTGGATGTCTTGCGCGGCCACCCGTCGCCCGAGCGTGTCGAGCAGATCCACGGCGTGATGGATCGTCAGCTGGTGCACCTGGTGCGACTGGTGGACGACCTGCTGGATGTGTCGCGGGTCAGCCAGGGCAAGATCACCTTGCAGCGGCAGAAGGTCACGGTGGCCGAGATCGTGCAGGCGGCCCTGGAAGCGAGCCAGCCGTTCATCGACGGTGGCAGGCACGCGCTGCGCGTGGACGTATCGCCGCAGCCGATGTGGCTGGAGGGCGACAAGACGCGCCTGGTCCAGGTCGTCGGCAACCTGGTGAACAACGCCGCCAAGTACACGCCGACCGAGGGCCAGCTCGGCGTCGAGGCCTTCCGCGAAGGCGACGAGGTGGTCATCGTGGTGTCCGACAACGGCATGGGCATACCGGCGTCCATGCAGGCCAACATCTTCGAGTTGTTCACCCAGGTCGGTGAGCACCTCACCCGGTCGCAGGGTGGGCTGGGGATCGGCCTGGCCCTGGTCAGGCAGCTGGTAGGCATGCACCGGGGCAGCATCGCGGTCAGCAGTGGCGGCGAGGGCCAGGGCAGTCGCTTCACGGTCCGCCTGCCGTTGTTGCCGCTGGAGCAGGTCGACGAGGCCTCGGCGCACGCGCCTGATGAGGCGCACGGCCAGTCACTGAGCGTACTGGTGGTCGACGACAACGCCGATGTCGCACAGACGCTCGGCTGGCTGTTGAACGACATGGGACACCGTCACCAGGTGGTGCTCGACCCGCGCGAGGCCGTCGCGGCGGCGCGGACGTTCCGGCCGGATGTGGTGCTCCTGGACGTCGGCATGCCTGCGATGAGCGGCTACGACCTGTGCCGGGCGTTTCGCCAGGATGCCGATCTGGGCCACCTGCCGATCATCGCGCAGACCGGCTGGGGCCAGGCATCCGACAAGCTGGCCAGTACGGGCGCCGGTTTCGACCGGCACCTGGTCAAGCCGGTCGGTGCGGCTGAGCTGGCGGAGGCGCTCGATGGCGTGACCCGTGTGGCGGCCCGGGCCGATCACCAGCGATAGGCCACCCGCGTGTACAGGTAGCGACCGCTGTAGCCGAACGGCGAGTAGTCGGGGTACGGCCACGTGCCGCCGACCGCGCCATCGCTGCCGGCCTTGTATTTCTGCGGATAGACGTTGGTGAGGTTGTCCACGCCGGCCGTGAATGTCCAGCCATGGGTCGCGTAGCTGGCGGACAGGTCGAGCAGCCAGCGTGCCGGAAACACCTGGTCGAAACCCGGGTTGCCGACCGGGTCCTGGTTCACGGTGAATTCGCCGTAGCGGGTCAGGGCGCCGTGCAGGTTCCATGGGCCCCGCCCGTAATCGGTGCCCAGCGCGATCTTGTCACGCGGCGCGCCACGCGTGATGTAGCCCTGGGCGATGTGCCCGACGCGCACCAGTTCCAGTCCGTTCTGCGCCAGTGACGCCGGGTTCGGCGCGACCGAGAGGATCGATGTGTGGTTGCGGTTGTAAGCCGCGGTGAACTGCAGTTTGCCGGCGTCGCCCAGGTCGAGGCGGTAGCCGCTGCTGAGGTCGACGCCGCGCGTACGCGTCTTCAGCGCGTTGGTGAAATAGCTGCCGCCCTGGATATTGGCGAAGCCCTGACTGTCCAGGTAAGCCCGCACGGCATCGCCCACCAGGTTTTCGGATGGCACGACGCGGTTGCCGATGGTGATCTGGTACAGGTCGAGCGATAGTGTCCATGCGCCCGGCGCATAGACCGCGCCCAACGTGTAGTTGTGCGACTTCTCGGGCTTCAGCGGCTCGGCGCCCAGGGCACGCGCGACGGGGTCGCTCACCGCGAAGTTGCGGATCTGCGTCGGGACGCCGCCGATGACGTTGGTCGAGGTGGTGGTGTAGAACTGCTGCGGCAAGGACGGTGCGCGGAATCCCGTGGCGGCCGTGCCGCGCAGCGCAAAGGCATCGGTGAAGTCGTAGCGGGCCGAGAGCGTGCCCGACGTCGTGTTGCCGAAGTCGCTGTAGTGCTCGTGACGCACGGCCAGCGAGCCGCTGAGTTTATCGGTGATCTGGTTTTCCAGGCTCAGGTAGCCCGCGACATCGTGGCGGGCGTGGCTGCCGGCGTCGCCTGGCTGGAAACCCGGGAAGCCTTGCGCGCCGGTGCCGACGTACGAGGACGGATCGCCCGCGTCGATGGTGTACTGCTGGTGCAGGTATTCCAGCCCGAAGGCCAGCGTCAGCGGATTGCGCAGCCAGCCGACCTCCAGGTCGCGCGCCACGTCCACATCGAAGGCTTTCTGCGTCGCGATCAGCCGCCCCGCGTTGAATCGTGTCGGACTGGCGTCGCCAAGATCGACGTTGAGCGTGTGGATCGGGTCGATGCCGACCCTGTCGCGGCCGTAGTTGCCGCTGATGTCCCAGCGCCACCCGTGGGTGGTGGTGCCTCGCACGCCGGCCACGAGCGCGCTGTCGATCGAGCGCACGTCGTTCAGGGGCAGGTAGCCGTCAGGATAGATCGACGGCACGTTGCGCGCGCTGTCGTAGGTGCGGAACAGGGCAGGGGACGTGCCTTCGCGGCTGCTGG
The DNA here is from genome assembly GCF_054055715.1 of Luteibacter sp. PvP120. Taxonomy (NCBI): domain Bacteria; kingdom Pseudomonadati; phylum Pseudomonadota; class Gammaproteobacteria; order Lysobacterales; family Rhodanobacteraceae; genus Luteibacter; species Luteibacter sp. PvP120. The sequence continues at coordinate 68,883 of NZ_JBSRXP010000001.1, forward strand.
TGCTGGCGAACGCGTAGGCGTCCACGCCGGCCGACAGCGCGTACTGCACATTCAGAAGCGCCTGGTGGTTGCGGATATCGGGCTCGCCGATGCGCTGCGTGCGTTGGCCGTAAACCGGTGACGACGGGTCGCGATAGTCGCGGCCGCCGCGGTTGGTCGCATCCGCATGGCCCTGGACCAGGCTCAGGCGTGCCCAGCCCTTGTCACCGCCCAGTGGCACGCCCAGGCTGGCCTCGCCCTGCCACTGCCGGCCGTCGCCCGCGCTGTAGCGCCCCGCGGTGATGCTGGCGGTGTTGGTACCCGCGCCCGCCGCGCCCTTGAGCACCACGTTGATGACCCCCGCGATGGCGTCGGAGCCGTATTGCGCGGAGGCACCGTCACGCAGGATCTCGATATGGTCGATCGCCGAGACCGGAATCGCGTTGAGGTCGGCCGGGGCCGAACCCCGCCCGAGCGCACCCTGCAGGTTGAGCAGGGCACTGGTGTGCCAGCGCTTGCCGTTCACCAGCACCAGCGTCTGGTCCGGCGACAGGCCGCGCAGGGCGGCCGGACGAACGATGCCGGAACCGTCGTTGCCCGGCGCGCGGGGAAAGTTGAGCGACGGTGCAAGCCGGGACAGGATCGCGCCCAGCTGCGTATCGCCGAAGGATTGCAGGTCCTGGGCCGACACCACATCGATGGGCGAGAGCGAACTGCTCTGGCTGCGATCGACCGAGCGTGTGCCGGTGACCACCACGGTCTGCAGTTTCGTGGCGTCGTCCTGGGCATGCGCGGCGGAAACGAAGGTTTGGGCCGCGACCACGACGGACAGCGACAGGCGCACGGGCAGGGCATGCTTCATTGGGCGGTTTCCTTGGTTTTTCAGGATCGGCCGCGTGCCGACGCGAAGGCGCCGGGCCGCCGGGTGAACGGGGAAGGGAGCCGCGCCGGCGACGCGCGCCGGCGGGAAACATCAGCTACGACAACAGCGACACGCCACGATCGGCAGGGCGATCGGGGAAGGCGTGTGGATGGGCTGCTGCGTGATCACGATGGTGTGTTCCCCGGAAGCGTCTTGGCTTATGGACGTCTGGAAGGCCGAATGAAAATCCATGCTCGTGCACTATCCTGCGAATGTCAACGTGGCCGGCGCTTTCCGGCGGGTTCGCTGCGTTCCGCTGGGCTGAGCCCGGGCTTCCTGGCGGGGCTCCGATGTCGGTGGTACCGCCAGATCGCCGCTCATCACCGGTGCGACGTGCCTGCCGTGGATAAAAAGTGACAAAAGTGGCCAGGGATTGACCCGGCATCGGGAACTGGGCGATCTAACATGTTGAATTGACGAGAGGTTGGTGCGGCACGGCTCTTGCTTTACACCTCCTGTCGGCCCCCTTGCCGGCCTTCGGATCGGGAGAGGCGACATGGTGGTGCTGCGTGAGTTGGTGGAACGGCTGGTCTGGCGGGTGACGCTCCAGCGCCGTCTCGGTGAAGTCTTTGCCTTGCCGGGCGGCGTGTCGCTGGCAAGCCGCGCCGCGCCGTGGATCAGCGAGGGCGCATGGTGGGGCCGTCACGATGCCGCCACCGAGGCCTCTGCACTGTTCGCCGCGCTGCATCGCGACGACATCCACGAGGCGGCCTTCCGCGCCCATCGCCTGCAGCGCGCCAGTCGCCGGCGCGGCCTCGCGGACGTGGCCGTCCATGCCGAGGCCCTGGAGATCGCCCTGGTGTCGCACGACGCGTGCGGCGCGGTGGCTGTCTGTCATGCCTCGGTTCATCTGGTCCGCTCGCTGACCGGCCAGGGCATCCTCCTTACGTCGCAGCCGTGAACGACGCCCGCCGTGACGCGCTATTGCCGTCGCGGGCGCCCTACCGGACCTGAGTCCCTGGCGGAGTGTGACCGCGCATGACCCCGAGTGACCCCTGCATCACGGAAAGCGAGCGCCTCGCCACCCTGCACGCCCTGCGGATACTCGACACGCCGTCCGAGCCTGTTTTCGACGCGCTGGTGCGCGCCGCGGCGCTGGTTGCCCGGCGACCGATTTCCCTGCTCAGCCTGGTCGATGCCTCGCGGACATGGTTCAAGGCCAACGTCGGCCTGGACGGCGCGACCGAGGCGCCGCGGGAATACGCGTTCTGCCAGCACGTGGTCAACAGCGGGCGGGTGTTCGAGGTGGCCGACACACGGGAAGACCCGCGGTTCGCCGCCAATCCCCTGGTCACCGGCCAACCCAACATCCGTGCCTACACGGGCGTTCCCATCGACCTCGATGACGGTACCGTGCTGGGTGCGCTGTGCGTCATGGCCAGCGAGCCCGGCAGCCTGTCGGCGGAACAGGTGGGCATCCTGCAGCACCTGGGGCATGCCGCCGGCCTGGCCATCGCCCAGCGCGCCGAACTGGTCCGCCAGCGCGAGGCCGCCGAAAGCGAGTCCGCCCACGCACGCCACCTGGAAAAGGAACTGCGCGCCAGCGAGGCGTTCCTGCATCGCACGGGCCGGGTAGCCGGCGTGGGTGGCTGGGAACTCGACCTGGAAAGCAGCACGGTGCGCTGGTCGGAACAGATCTGCCGCATCCACGAGGTGGCGGCGGGTTACCAGCCGTCACTGGACGAGGCGGTCAGCTATTACGCGCCGGAGGCGCGACAGCTCCTTGCCGAGGCGATCGGCGCCGCGGTGGAGAAGAACCTGCCATGGGACATGGAACTGCCCATGGTGACGGCCCGTGGGCGACCGATCTGGGTTCGCGCCGTGGGTGCGCTGGAGCGGGAGGGCGATGTGCCCGTGAAGCTGTCCGGCGCCCTGCAGGACATCACCGACCGCCGCCGCGCCATGCAAGCGCTGGAAACGAGCGAGCGCCGTTTTCGCAAGCTGTTCCAGTATTCGCTGGGCCTGATCTGCACGCACGATCTCGAGGGCATCGTGCTGGCGGTCAACCCCGCCGCCGCCGCGTCGATCGGTTACGGCATAGGCGACATCCTCGGCCGCAGCCTGGGCGACTTCATGCGGCCGGAACGTCGGCCCTACCTGGCCCTGTACCTCGAGCGCATACGGTCCCAGCGGATCGACGCGGGGATGTTCGAGCTGGTGGCGCCGGACGGCTCCCTACGCTACTGGCGCTACCAGAACGTGCTGGATACCGACGCGGAAGATCCCTACGTGCTGGGCCACGCCCAGGATGTCACGGCCCAGAAAAGCTACGAGAAAACCCTGCTGGACTGGTCCACGCGTGACGCGCTGACGCATGCGATGAACCGGAGGTACCTGGCCGGGTTCGAGGCCGAGCAGACCGACGACATGCGCTGGGCCTGCGTCGCCGTGGATATCGACCACTTCAAGCAGGTCAACGACACGCACGGCCACCAGCGTGGCGACGAATTGCTGCTGGCCGTCGCCGATATCCTGCGCGGCGCCTGTGTCCCGGGCGACGTGGTGGTGCGCATGGGTGGGGACGAGTTCATCGTGATCCTGCGCGATCCGCGGCGCGTCGACGAGGCACTTGCCCACGTCGCCCGCGCGCAGGCCGGGACAGGCGTGTCGCTGAGCATGGGCGTCGCGCTGCGCGAGGCGGGCGCGTCCGTCGATGACGTGATCGCCGAGGCCGACCGCGCGCTGTATGCCGGGCGGACGCATTCACGGCGCGAAGCGCGTCATTGATACACTGGGGTTTTCCGCAGGTCATACCGGATGCTCAGGGTCGATGGACTGGTCAAGACGGTACCCGGAGGGCGCACGCTGTTCGATGGCCTCGATCTGGCGCTGGCCCCCGGTGAATTCGTCGCCGTCACCGGCGAATCCGGTGCGGGCAAGTCCACCCTGCTGAACCTCATCGCGGGTCTGGATACCCCCGATGCGGGGCAGGTGCGTATCGGCGGCACCGACATCGCCGGCCTGGACGACGATGGCCGCACCGCGCTGCGTCGCGACAGCATCGGCTTCGTGTTCCAGGCGTTCCATGTGCTGCCGCACCTGGACCTGGCGCACAACGTGGCGTTGCCGCTGGCCCTGCAGGGACGCGAAGCGGGCGAATCGCTGCTCGCCGCGGAAGCCATGCTCGTGGCGGTGGGCCTGGGTGGTCGCGGTGGCGCCTATCCGCGGGAACTGTCGGGTGGCGAATTGCAGCGCGTGGCGGTCGCGCGGGCCCTGGTCCACCGACCCGGGCTGATCCTGGCCGACGAACCCACGGGCAACCTCGATCCCGAGACCGCAGCGCGCACGCTCGCGTTGTTCGTCGAGCGCGTGCGCGAGGCCGGCGCCGCGGTGCTGCTGGTGACCCATTCCGCCGTGGCGGCGGCCGCGGCGGATCGCACGCTCGTGCTGTCGCAGCAGGGTCTCGTGCCGCGTGGCTGAGCGCCGGCTGCTGCCCCTGGCTGGCCGCTGGCTGCTCGGCAGCGAGTGGCGCGCCTATCCGGGACGCGCGTTATCCGCGGTGCTGGCCATCGCGCTGGGCGTCTCGCTCGGCTTCGCGGTGCACCTGATCAACGCGTCGGCGCTGGGCGAGTTCGACAAGGCCGTGCATTCGGTCAGCGGAGCGGCGGATCTCACCCTGCGCTCGGCCAGTCCGCTGGGTTTCGACGAGATGCTTTATCCGCGGGTGGCGCGCCTGGCCGACATCGACGTATCGCCCGTGGTGGTGTTGCCGGCCACCCTCGACGGCACGACGCCGGTATTGCTGGAGGGCGTCGACCTGCTGCGCCCGGCACCCGCCGGACAGGGCGCCGGGCCGATCGATGCAGGTGCCATGGGCGGCCTGCTTGCCGGTGACGCGATCTACCTCTCCCAGGGCGCCCAGAAGCTCGTCGGCCGTGCGCCGGGCGATGTCGTGACGCTTTCGGCCAATGGACGCAGCCGCCGCGTGCGCCTTGCCGGCAGCCTTCCCGATGGCGCGCAGCCACGGGCGGTCATGGATATCGCTGCGGCGCAGTGGCGTTTTGCCGCCCTGGGCAGGCTGCAGCGCCTGGACGTCCATCTGGCGGCATCGGCCGATGCCGCCTCCGTGCGGCGGGCCATCCGCGCGGTGCTTCCTGCCGATGTGGTGATCGCCGATACCGCCAGCGATGTCGCCCGTAACGACGGCCTGTCCGCGGCGTATCGGGTCAACCTCGACATGCTGGCGCTGATCGCCCTGCTCACGGGCGGCTTCCTGGTCTATTCCGCGCAATCCCTCTCGGTGGCCCGCCGACGGTCGCAACTGGCCCTGCTGCGGGTACTGGGCATGGCGAAGGGTAGCCTGCTCGCCCAGATCCTGGGCGAGGCGCTGGCACTGGGCCTGCTCGGTGCGGCGGCAGGCATCGGTCTGGGTCTGGGCCTGGCCCAGCTGGCGCTGACGCTGCTCGGCGGCGACCTGGGCGGCGGATACTTCCATGGCCAGGCGCCCCGGCTGGTGTTCGCGCCCTGGCCAGCGCTCGTCTTTGGCGCGCTCGGCGTCGGCGCGGCCGTGCTGGGCAGCATGGTGCCCGCACTGGCGGCATCGCGCATCGCGCCGGGCATCGCGATCAAGAACGCCGGCGATGCCGTCGATCCATGTATGCCCGCGCGGGTGCTGCCGGCGCTTGTGCTCCTGACCGCGGCACTCGGTGCCTCGTTGCTGCCCGCCGTCGGCGGCATAGCGTTGTTCGGATACATCGCGATGGCCCTGCTGCTGGCCGGCGGCGTGATGCTGATGCCCTGGTTGTCGCGCTGGCTGGTGGCACCGCTACGCCACCTCCCCGTACGCTCCGTGGCGTTCCGGCTGGCGGCGGCACGCTTGTGGGGTGCGCCGTCGCAGGCATCGGTCGCCCTGGCGGGCGTGCTCGCCTCCACCGCGCTCACGGTGGCGATGGCGGTCATGGTCACCAGCTTCCGCGGTTCCGTGGAACGCTGGCTGGGCGATGTGCTGCAGGCCGACCTCTACGTCGTGGCGGGGACGGGCGCGGGCGGCAGCTTCGATGCCGCGACCCAGGCACGCATGCGCGCCGTGCCAGGCGTCGCTTGGCTGGGCACCCTTAAAGAGGTGCCGTTGCAGTTCGATGCCCGGCGACCCGCGGTCACGCTGGTGGTCAGGACGCTCGACGGGCCGGGCGCTCGCCTGGCGCTGATCGGCCCACAGCGGTCGCCTCCGTCCGGCAGCCTGCCGGTCTGGGTGTCCGAGCCCGCCTCGCGCATCTATCACTGGTTGCCCGGCGATACGCTGACCTTGCCGCTGCCGGGATCGCCGCGGGCAACCGTGGCCGGTGTGTGGCGCGACTACGCCCGCCAGCAGGGTGCCATCGTCATCGATGAGCGCATGTATACGCGACTGACGGGCGACCGTTCGCGCAGTGGCGTATCCATCGGCGTGATGCCGGGTACGCCTGTCGATGCCGTGGCGGACGCATTGCGCGTGGTCGCGCAGGCAGGCGGCACGGCGGCGACCATCAGCCGACCGGCGGACATTCGCGGCACGGCGCTGCAAGCGTTCGACCGCAGTTTCCTCATTACCTACCTGCTCGAGGGCATCGCGGTGTGCGTCGGCCTGGCCGGCGTGGCGGCCACCATCGGCGCGCAGGTACTGTCGCGCATCCGCGAGTTCGGCATGTTGCGTCACGTCGGGGCGCTGCGCGGCGACCTCGCGCGCATGCTGCTGATCGAAGGCACGCTGCTGGGACTGGTCGGCGGCGTGGCCGGTGTCGTACTGGGCCTGGCCATGAGCCAGGTGCTGATCCGCGTGGTGAACCCGCAATCGTTCCACTGGACGATGGATACCCTGCTGCCGTGGCCGTTGCTCGGCGGTGTCGTCGTTGCACTGGCCGTCGCGACGGGAGGCACGGCGTTGCTGGTCGGACGCCGCGTGCTGTCCACCGATGCCGTGCGTGCCGTGCGGGAGGACTGGTGATGCGGGTGATATGGCCGCGCCGGCTGGCGCTGTGGATGGTTGTCGGCGCGGGCTTGACCGTCGGCTCGTGCCCGGCGGGCGATCGTGTGGCGTACACGCCCGTCTCGCCGGTGTCGACCGTGGTGCTCCCGCGCGACCACGCGGCGCATCCGGGTTACAAGACCGAATGGTGGTACGTCACCGGATGGCTGCAGACGCGCGGCGGTCCGGTTGGCTTCCAGGTCACCTTCTTCCGCTCCCGCTTGCCGTTCGACGATGGCAACCCCAGCCGCTTTGCACCCCGTCAGGCGATCATCGGGCACGTGGCGCTGTCCGATCCCGCCACCGGCCATATCCTGGACGCACAGCGGCTGGCGCGCGAAGGATTCGGCCTGGCCGGCGCGTCGACGGAAGCCGCCGACCTGACGCTGGGCGACTGGCGCCTGCATCGCGAGGCGGACGGCCGATTCACTACGCAGGTGCATGGCGAGACTTTCGCGCTGGACCTGACGCTCACGCCGACCCAGCCGGCCCTGTTGCAGGGCGATGCGGGCTACAGCCGCAAGGGACCGGCGACCGGTCAAGCCAGCGCGTATTTCAGCCTGCCGCACCTCGCGGTTTCGGGCAGTCTTTCGCGCGGCGGCGACAAGGAAACGGTACGCGGTGAGGCGTGGCTCGATCGCGAATGGTCGTCCAGCCTGCTGGACCCGAGGTCGGTCGGCTGGGACTGGGCGGGCCTGAACATGGATGACGGCAGTGCCCTCACCGTCTTCCGTGTGCGCGATGCGCAGGGCCACGCCGTGTGGGCCGGCGGCAGCCTGCGGGCCGCGGACGGCAAGGTGACGGTGCTCGGTCCCGCGGATGTCGTGTTTGCTCCGCGTCGTCGCTGGCGCTCGCCGCGCACCGCCGCGGCGTATCCGGTCGAGACCGAGATCACGGTGACGCTGCCGTCGGGACCGCGTCGCTTCACGCTGCGTCCCCTGTTCGACGACCAGGAACTGGATACGCGTCGCACGGGCGGCCCGGTGTACTGGGAGGGAGCCGTGCAGACCGAGGGTGGGCGCGGCTACCTGGAACTGGTGGGCTACGGCGGCAAAGTCAGCCTCTAGCTTCGCCTTTCTCACCTTCGTGCCGGGCGAGTGCCCGGCTGCGCCAATTCATCAGCGGCGTGGTGCTGGCGCCATGCGCGACGATGCTGAGCGCGACGACGGTCAGGACGGCGGCGGCCGCAGTGCGTGCCTGCGGTCCCGCCAGGCCGTGGACGAGGGCGTACGCCAGATAGTTCAGGCTACCCAGCCCGCGGATGCCGAACCAGCCGAACAACAACCGACGCTGCCATGGCGCACCCGAACGCATGGTGGCGATCCACACGGCCAGCGGCCGGATCACGAAGAACAAGGCGGCCGCCAGCAACACCCCGTCGAGGGTGAACAGCGGCAGCACGCCGATGCCCACCATGAACACCATCGCCGCGCCGATCAGCCGTTCCATGGTCTCGCCGAAGGACATGGCATCGGACACGACCCAGCCGACCGCCTGCGCCGGATGCTCCGCTTCCGCCGTCGTGCGCTCGTTGGGATTGACCAGGAATTCCGCCGGTGCGCGAATGCCGTCTTCGTCGTGTGCCTCGGCGTTGTCGTCCACCGGCGGATGGCCATGGGTGACATCCATCTCCACGCGGCGCAAGCCCACGCCCGCGGCGAACGCGGCGAGGAAGCCAGAGCCATGCAGCGCCTCTGCTGCGCCGTAGGCAAGGGCCATGGTGCCCAGCGCGAGCAGGTCGCTCGGCGCGACGCCCTGTGCCGCATGGCGAAAACGGGTGCCGATGTGGCCCAGGCCCCAGCCGATCAGGAAACCGATGCCGATACCCCCGACCCAGTCCCAGCCCAGTTCCACGGTGAACCAGTGCGGCCAGAAGCCCGGATCGCCTGTTGCCTCTCCTGTCATCCAGGCCAGCGCAAGGACAAGGAAGGGCAGGGCCGTGCCATCGTTGAGGCCCGCCTCGCCGGACAATCCCACCCGCAGCGCATCGTCGTCGCGTGCATCGTCGACCGACACCAGGCTGGCCAGCACCGGATCGGTGGGTGACAGGATGGCGGCGAGGGCAAGCGACAGCGGCCACGGCCAGCCGAACACCACATGCCCTACGACGCATACGCCGCCAACGGTGAGCACCATGGCCGGCAGCGCCAGGCGCACCGCCATGCGCCAGCCCGGATCGGTGAACGGCAGGCGCAGTTTCAGCCCCGTGATGAACAACGATACGATCATGCCCATCTCGGTCGCCGGACGAAGCCAACCGGTGCTGCGACCGTCGAAGGCGAGTGCGGTGAGCGAGAGGACGGCCGGGCCCACGACGGCACCGGCGACGAGATAGATGGCGAACGTGGTGATCGGGCTTCGCCGGATAAATCCCGCACTGGCCGAGGTGGCGACCAGCAACCCGCCGAAGAAGATGATCCAACCCAGATAGCCCATGGATGCAGCATGGAGCCTGGGGCATGAAACAGCCGCGAATATTTGCGGCTATCCGTGCATGGTCGCGGCTTGTTGCGACGTCGATGCCGGAGCTGCCGTCACTCGCAGGGTGCGGCGACGAGGCGCCGGGTGGTCACACTCTGCGCTCGGGCAGCGGCCACAAGTGGCCGAACTCGCTCAGAGCGTAACCACCCGCCGCCTCTGCGACACCAGAGGCCATCTGGGTGGAGAGCAAAGTGTTGGCAACCTAGGGCGCTGAGCCCTGGAGAATCGGCCGCGCGCGATGTCGCGAGCGTTGTTTTCCCGACCCGTTACCTCAGTCGTGAGGGAGGTGTCGGGGGGGCATCCTCTGAGCGAGTTCGGCCGCTTGCGGCCGCTGCCCGAGCGCAGAGGGTGACCCCCCGACGCCTCCTTGCCGTCGCCCGCCAATGACCGCAAGCATTCCCAGCAGTCTCTGGTCAATGCGAGCCGTATAGCCGTCTCGAAGGCTTCACCGTTGCATAGTCAATCTGAGCGGCTGCATGCGCGTCACGATGGGGCGCAAGAACTTACGAGGCAAGCATGGTGAAGACGATTCCACGCACACCGGAGGAGCGGGCTCCCCGGCTGGCCTCATTGCGCAACCTGAAGATGGCGAAGTCGGCGCACGCGTTCGTCCGTGGGAATACGGTGCAGTTCTACGAATGGCTGGAGAAGTCCGGGCGCGCGTTGCCCAAGGGGCCGGACATGTGGATCTGTGGCGACTGCCATGTCAGCAACATCGGTCCCGTGGCCGACATGGAAGGCGGAATCGATATCCAGATCCGCGACCTCGACCAGTCCGTGATCGGCAATCCCGCGCACGACATCGTCCGGCTGGCGGTGTCGCTCGCCACCGCGGCGCGCGGCTCCGACCTGCCGGGGGTGGTCACGGCGCACATGGTGGAGCAGTTGATCGACGGCTACGAACGCGCGATGGGCAGCGGCCGCAAGGTTTACCGCGTGGTCGAACGACCGGACGCGATCAAGCTGGTGATGAAGACGGCGCTCAAGCGTCGCTGGAAGGATCTGGCGCGCGAGCGCATCGAGGGCAGCCACCCCGTCATTCCCGAGGGGCGTCGCTTCTGGCCGGTCACGGCCGAGGAGCGCGAGGAACTGCATGCGCTGGTTTCCACGGAGGGCATGCGCTCACTGGTGACGCAGATCGTGCATCGTGCCGACGATGCCGCGATCGAACTGGTCGATGCCAAGTACTGGGTCAAGGGATGCAGTTCGCTTGGGCGCCTGCGCTATGCCTTGCTGGTTCGCGTCGGGCAGGGCAAGGGCGAGCTGTGCCTGGTCGACGTGAAGGAAGCCCTGCGCGCGGCCGCGCCCCGCAGCACCGATGCCGTCATGCCACGCGACCACGCGTCGCGGGTCAGGGAGGGAGCGCTGCACCTCGCGCCCAATCTCGGCCAGCGCATGCTGGGTGGCCGGGTACAGGGAAGGTCGGTCTTCGTGCGCGAACTGCGCCCGCAGGACCTGAAGGTCGATATCGAGCGCATGGACGGCGACCAGGCCATGAATGTGGCGCGTTACCTCGGCAACGTGGTCGGTCGTGCCCACGCGGCGCAACTCACCCGCGAACAACGCCGCACCTGGCTGGGCGAACTCGCGCGCAACCGGCCGGCGAACATCGATGCGCCGTCGTGGCTGTGGCGCAGCGTGGTCGAGCTGGTACAGGCGCACGAAGGAGGCTACCTGGAACATTGCCGGCGCTACGCCACCGCAGCGCCTTGACGGCTTTCACACGGCGCCCTCACACGAGGTGCTTCACTCCGCACCGAAATCAACCAAGGTCTCAGGGGAACCCATGAACAGCAGCACGCCACAGACGAAGCCGACGGTCGAGCCGGAGGTTTCCAAAGTGCTGGACTCCGCCGTCGACGACGCCGAGATGCCCTTGCCGAGCGATCCGAAGACGGTGTTCCTCGGTGGTCTGTTCATCCTCGCCGTGCTGGCAGGCGCCTTCGTCGCCAAGGAAGTCATCCTTCCCGTGGTGCTCGCCTTCATCCTCAAGCTCCTGCTCCAGCCGGTAATGCGGTTGCTGGCGCGGATCAAGGTGCCCCGGGTGCTGGCGTCGCTGCTGATGATCCTGGCGCTGTTCGGCATCCTGGCCGGTCTGGGCAGCGCGCTGAGCGGCCCGGCGAGCAACTGGGCCAAGCGCCTGCCCGAAGGCCTGCCGCGCCTGCAGCAGCGTGTGCAGGTGATCAGCGGCCCGCTCGACAGCCTCAAGGGCATGCTCGACCACGCCAAGGGGATGGTGGGTGGTGGCTCCCCGGCCAGCGCCGGTGCCGGCGCGGCGGACGAGAAACAGGCGGCGCCCATCGCCACGGGCTCGTCGGATATCCAGTCGACCATCCTTTCCGGCGTGCAGACGTTCGCTTCGGAGTTCCTGACCACGTTCCTGGTGCTGTTCTTCCTGCTCAATTCCGGCGACACCTTCCTGCGCCGGCTGGTGGAAGTGATGCCGCGCTTCAAGGACAAGCGTCAGGTGATCGACATCTCCCAGCAGGTCGAGTCCGATGTGTCGTCCTACCTGGTGACGATCACGGTCATGAACGCGGCGGTGGGCGTGGCCACGGGCCTGGCCATGTGGGCGCTCGGACTGCCTGACGCCGCCCTGTGGGGGGCGGTTGCCTTCCTGCTCAACTACGTCCCGATCCTCGGGCCGCTGGTGGGCGTGGTGACCTTCCTCGGGGTGGGCATGCTCAGCCTCGATCCGCTCTGGAAGGCGTTCATGCCGATGGTCCTGTACGGTGCCATCCACATCATCGAAGGCGAGACGGTCACCCCGATGCTGCTGGCCCGGCGCTTCACCCTCAATCCGGTGCTGGTCATCGTGGCGCTGCTGTTCTGGGACTGGATGTGGGGTGTCCCGGGCGCCATCCTGGCCGTGCCCATGCTGGCCATCACCAAGATCGTCTGCGATCGCATTCGCCCGCTTGCCGCCTTCGGCCACTTCCTGGAAGGGGAGAAGCACGGCATCGACCCTTGAAGAAAAGGTTCGTCACACAGCGGGCTAGAGTCGCAACAGGGAAATCGCGATCTCGACCACGATGAGGACGACGATCGCGATTTCCAGCAGTTCGGAGCGCCGGCTCGACGCTTCTTCGTACAGCGCTGCGTAGGTATCGCGCACGATCGCCAGTTTGCGGTCCACCGAGGCACTGAGCGTCGGCACGCGAAACAGCGACAGTGCGCTGCTGTACACGCGAGCCAGGTAGACGTCCTCGGTGACTTGCAGGGCATTGTCCACGCGCTCGGTCAGCTCGGTCACCTCCGCCACCAGCGTGTAGAGGCGCCGTGCGAGGTAGGCGAAGCGGCGCGATGCGAGCAGCGAGGCCGCAGTGCGTGCGTTTTCCACCTGGTCGTACATCAGCGGCAGCTCGTCGTCAAGCAACGTGTCGTAGTAGCGCAGCTCCACCAGCTGCGCATTGGCCACCTCGATCACGTCGGCCACGTCGGTGTCGCGGCGCGGTTCGTAGATGAAGGCGCGATCCCAGTTCAGCACGACCAGGTCGTCGGCGTAATACGAGAAACTGCGCGACAGCAGTTCGTTGCGCGCTGCCCGTGAAAGGGGGCGGCTTTCGCCGGAAAGTACCTGGGTCAGGTCGATCCGGCTGCGCAGCGACTCCGCATCCAGGGGCGTGTCGAAGGCATGCACCGTCGCGATGAGGTAGTCCTCGTCGATGGCGCTGGTGGCCGGCCGGTCCAGCGAGGGCAGGATGACGTCGCGCACGCGGGCGAGCAGGTCGGTCCAGAAGGCGGGGTCGGCCCCGGCACCGACGCGTGCGTCGAGTGATTCCACGTCGCGCGCGAACACCTCCCACGGCTGGTTCTTCACCGCGATGCGTAACGACAGCGCCGCCACGCCGAAATCGTAGAGTCGTACGGACAGCAGGGCGGTGGCATCGCGGTCGGCGAGCGGAAAGGCGATCTCGCCCAGCGCCAACCACAGCGGCGCGACACCGAAGGACACGGCCTTGGGCGGCGTCGAGAGGTGCGAGCGATTGAAGGCCTGGCCCGAGCGTTCGGCCCATAGCCGCTCGGCGTGGGCAAGATCGATGCTGTAGGCGATGTCGATCAGGCGCAATGCCGTGAGTTCGCCATCGGCGACGGCCGGCTCGTTGGGATTCACGTGCTTGCCTTGACAGGAAAGGCGCAGTGTAGCGCCCGGTTCTTGCCCCCGCGTGTCAGCGCGCGGGATACCCCGCGGGACCGTGCCGTGTCGCGCGTGCAACCCCTACGCGTCCAAGGCGCAGCGCGCAGCCGAGCGCGGCCAGGCCGAGCACGATCGCGGCTGCCAGCAGCCACAGGTCGAGGCTTTCGATGAGATCACGTGCTTCCGGTGAGGCTCCCAGGGGCGGCAAGACATCGAACAGGCGCCAGGCCATCCAGGCAAGGGCCGGACCGATCGCGGCCGCCGCCCAGGTCGCCGTGCGCGAGGCCAACGGTGCCCGTGTCGCGACGAGGGCAATCACGACCCCGACCGCGGCGGCGACGCTCAACAGCATCATGTGGGACATGGGACGCCTCGCAGCCAGCAAGAACCTGAGCCCATCCTAAGGATTCCAGATGACAGTCGCGTGGTCTTGCGAACGGTTCGGGGTGTCGACCCATGACTTTTGGCCTATTCAGGCCGCCCGGCGAGATGCCGATAGCCTGCAAATGTGACGGGGGTCACAGTCGAGGGGGCAGGGCGATGGGGACGCGTGGGTCGTCGCTGAGAGAGATTCCGACCGGGAAGCTCCGGCTTGGCATGTTCGTCCACGACGTCGGCGTGTCCTGGGTATCGCATCCGTTCTGGCGCACGAAGTTCCTGCTGGAGACCGCCGACGACCTGGCCACGCTGCGTTCGCTGGATGTCGCCACCGTCTGGATCGATACGGCCAAGGGGCTGGGTGAACTTCCCGCTGTCGCCAGGGCGGACGTCGCCGACAGCGCCGCGTCGTCGACAACCAACGACGCGATGGCCGTGGAGCCGCGGTGCCCCCCGGCGGCTGCCGTACCCGATCCTGTCCTCACCGCCCAGGCGCTGTGCGAACGCGCACGGGGTGTGGTGGTACGCATGTTCCAGCAGGCGCGCCTCGGCGGCGGCATCGATCCCACGGCGGCGCGCGAACTGGTCGACGACATGTCGCGCTCGATCGAATCGCATCCCTCGGCCCTGCTCAGCCTGGTGCGCCTGAAGACGGCGGACGATTACACCTATATGCATTCGGTGGCCGTGGCGGCGTTGATGCTCAGCTTTGCCCGCCACATGAACCTGGATGCGCTGCGCGTGCGCGCGGCGGGCATGGCGGGCTTGTTGCACGACGTCGGCAAGTCGCAGGTTCCGCTGGATGTGCTGAACAAGCCGGCCGAACTCAGCGCGACGGAAACCTCGCAGGTGCGCCGGCATCCGCAACTGGGCCATCGCTTGCTGGTGAGCCGCGGCGGCATGGATCCGGAGGCACTGGACGCGTGCCTGCACCATCATGAGAAGTTCGACGGCACCGGCTACCCGCACGGGCTGGTCGGCGAGCAGATCACCCGGCTGGCACGCATGACCGCGATCTGCGACGTGTACGACGCGATCACATCGGAACGGCCGTACAAGAAAGCCTGGGACCCGGCGCATGCCGTCCAGCGCATGGCGAGCTGGAAGGGCCATTTCGACCCACGCCTGTTCCGCGCGTTCGTGCGCACGGTGGGTGTCTATCCGACCGGCGCCCTGGTACGGCTGGAATCGGGACGCCTGGCCGTGGTGCTGGATGGCTCGCGCGAAGCGCTCACCCAGCCGCTGGTCCGCGTCTTCTACTCGATCGTCGAAGGCCGCCGGGTGGACCCGTTCGTGCTCGACCTGGCCGAAACCGGATGCGCCGATCGCGTGCTGGCGAAGGAAGCGCGCGGCGAATGGTCGGATGCCGAACTGGCCGAGCTCGCGTTGCCCTAGGGCGGCGTGGTGCCGAAGATATGCAGGGCGGCGTGCTGCAACAGCATGATCGTCTTGGCATCCACGATCGTGCCGCGGGCGACCATGGCCAACGCCTCGTCGAATGGCGTTTCGATCACCTCGATGTCTTCACCTTCGGCGGCGATGCCACCGCCGCTGCCGACCTTGGCCGATGCCTCGTACGTGGCGACGAAGAAGTGCAGTTTCTCGGTCACCGACCCGGGGCTCATGAACGCCTCGAACACCTTGCGCACGTCGTGGATGCGATAGCCGGTTTCTTCCTCCACCTCCAGACGGATGCGTTCCTCCGGCGTGGCATGGTCGAGCAGCCCGGCGGGTGCTTCGATCAGCAGGTCCGCATAGCCGTTGACGAACGCGGGGAAGCGGAACTGCCGGGTCAGCACGACGGTGCGCATCCGCTCGTTGTACAGCAGCACCACGGCGCCGTTGCCGCGGTCGTAGGTTTCGCGTTGCTGGCGCTGCCAGCTGCCGTCGGAGCGACGGAAATCGAACACGGTCTTCTTCAGCAGGTACCAGTCGTGCGAGAGCACGTGGCTTTCGACGATGCGTACACGGTCGGCAAGTGGGGGCATGGGGGCACCTGGGGACTCGACAACGAGGGGGTTGCACGGTAACGTGCAGTTTCGTGCAATGTCAATGAAGTTCGTGCAACCATGCTGACCACCCACCGCAAGCAGGCCATCCTCGCCGCCCTCCAGCGGGACGGGCAGGTGATTGCCAAGACCCTGAGCGACGCCTTCGGCGTGTCCGAGGACACGGTGCGTCGCGACCTGCGCGAACTGGCGGCGGAAGGGCTGCTCCAGCGCGTGCATGGCGGCGCGCTGCCGGCCTCGGCAGCCATGGGCGACTTCGTGCAGCGGCAGGACATCCACATGGGCGTGAAGCGGGCCATCGCCGCCCGTGCCGCCAGCATGATCCTGCCTGGACAGGTGGTGATCCTCGATGGCGGCACGACCTGCGTCGAGATGGCGCGCTGTCTTCCACCCGCGCTGGAGGCCACCGTGGTGACGCATAGTCCCAGCGTCGCCGTGGCACTGGCTGCGCACCCCCGCATCGAGGTGGTGCTGATCGGCGGACGGCTGTTCAAGCATTCCGTGGTCACCGTCGGGGCCGCCGCCGTGGAGGCGCTGTCGCGCATCCGTGCGGATACGTATTTCATGGGCGTCACCGGCGTGCATCCCACCGAGGGGTTCAGCACGGGCGACCTCGAGGAAGCGCACATGAAGCGTGCGCTTGCCGCCCGGGCCGCCGACGTGGTCGTGCTGGCGTCCACCGAAAAGCTCGGCGCGGCGTCGCCCTATGTCATCGGCGGTATCGACATGGCCCAGAGCGTGGTGGTCGATGATGCCGCGCCGGATACGCTGCGCCGGGCACTGGCCCAGGCAGGCGTTTCCGTCGTGGTGGCCCAGGGGCCGCGGTCAGCTACGCCGTCCTGAATCCAGGCGCAGGCCGCTGCCCCGGCATACATCGATACCGGGGAACGTCAAGGCGGCCCTGTTGCGAAAGGTCACCCGGAAGTCGCGCAGGCAGTCGCCGGCGGGTAGCCGCACCGTGGCGTCGGTGCGTCCGCCCTGGAGGGGCGGATCCAGCGGCAGCTCGGCGAAGGCACCGCTACCGGCCGGTGCGACGCCCAGCGCGGTCGCGGTGTCGAAGGTGGCGTTTATCACGGTGAACAGGCGCGACGCGGAGACGCGGGCGGGCGATTCGACGGCGGCCGCGGGCAGGGCGACGAGGACGATGACGCAGACAAGGGCGATACGGATGGACGACATGGGGCAGCTCCGGCGTGATGTTGGTCCGAAGCAGAGCGCTTGCGCGGTCGTTTGCGTAGCGCCGCGGGACGAATCGTCGCGGTGCGCGGACGAATCGTAGCCGGCGCACACCGGCGTTGACGCGCGTCGCGAGGCGCCCAAGACTGGGCTCTCTTTTCCGTGGATATCGCCATGAAGGTCCGGCTTGGAACCCTCGACATCGGCCTGGGCCGCTATCTGGGCGTATGGACCGTGGTTGCGGTGGTGTTCGCGGTGCAGCGTTCCATCCACGACGACCTGGACAGCCACGGGTTCGATGCCGTCACCTACCTGCGCTGGTCGCTGATCCAGTGGTACAGCTGGGCGGCGCTGGCGCCGCTGGTCTTTCGTCTTGCCGCGCGCTACCGCTTCGATCCCGCGTTTCGCATGCGCGGGGTCGGCATCCATGCGCTGGCCAGCATCGTCGTCACCTTCCTGTCCATGCTGATCGGCGCAGTGGTGTCCACCTTCTTCGAGCCCAGCGGCCTGGGCGAGCAGCTGCACCAGTTCACCCGGCACATGGGCACGGGGTTGTTCACCTACTGGGCCTTGCTGGCGATCCAGCAGAGCGTGCAGCTGCATGAGGAAAAGACCCGGCGCGAGATCGAGGCCAGCCGCCTCGCCAGCGAACTGGCGCAGTCGCGACTGCACGCGCTGAAATCGCAGCTGCAGCCGCATTTCCTGTTCAACACGCTGCACGCGATCGCCACGCTGTTGCGCGAGGATGCGCTGTCCGCCGAGGACATGCTGATCCGCCTGAGCGACCTGTTGCGGGCGTTGCTCGAAGACCAGGACGGCCAGGAAATCACGCTGCGGCGCGAACTTGTCCTGCTGGACCTGTATCTGGGCATCCAGCAGATGCGCTTCAAGGACCGGTTGTCCACGCGGATCTACGTGCAGCCCGACACGGTGGAATGCGCGGTGCCCAGCCTGATCCTGCAGCCCATCGTCGAGAATGCGATCCGCTACGGCATCGGTGAGCAGGTGGGCGACGACCGGGTCGAGGTCGATGTCCGGCACGAAGGCGACAGCCTGGTCATCGAGGTGCGCAACCACAACAGCACCCTGGAGCGGGCCGGACCGGAAGCGACGCCATCCGGCCACGGCATCGGCCTGCGCAACACCGCCCTTCGGCTGCGCGAGTTGTACGGCGACGACGCCGGGCTGCGCCTGGACATGATCTGGCCCCGAGGCGTGGCCTGCCGCATCCACCTGCCTTATCGCGAGCTGGACGACGCCGACGACATGCCGGAGATCATGCCCGCATGAGCCTCGCGACCCTGGTGGTGGACGACGAGCCGCTGGCCCGGCATGCGATCGTGAGGTTGCTTCGCGAGGATGCCGACATCGAGATCGTCGGCGAGTACGGCGATGGCCTGTCCGCCGCGCGTGCCATCCGGGAGCAGTCGCCGGACCTGGTGTTCCTCGACATCCAGATGCCGGGCATGACGGGCATGGACGTGGTGGGAACCATCGGTGCATCGCGCATGCCCGCCACCGTCTTCGTCACCGCGTTCGAGCACTACGCCGTGCGCGCGTTCGAGGCGCACGCCGTCGATTACCTGGTGAAGCCGTTCAGTCGCGACCGCTTTGCCGAGACGCTGCGTCGCGCGAAGGCCCGCTTGCACGCGCGCGGGGGCGCTGCGGTGGTGCCTCAAATGCAGGAGGTGCTGGACGCGCTACGCGAACGCAAGGATTACCTGCAGCGTCTTCCGGTCCGCGTGGACGAGCACATCACCCTGGTCGATGTCGACGACATCGTCTGGATCAAGGCCTCACGCAACACGGTGCGGCTGCACCTGGCCTCGTGCGAGTACGAGATGCGCGAGACGATGGCTACCCTGGCCGAGCGCCTGGATCCACGACGGTTCGCCCGCATCCATCGGTCGGCCATCATCAACGTCGCCCGGGTCAGCACCATCCAGCCGTGGTTCAACGGGTACCACGTGGTCACCATGGACACCGGGCAGAAGCTGCGCATGAGCCGCTACCAGCAGGCGTCCTTCATGCGGCTGTTGTCCCCGGGAAGCAACGCGGGCGACTGACGCAAAAAAGCGCCACCGTTCGGCACGGCGGCGAGGGGAGACTGCAATGGCGGCCGTCCATGGCCTTTGGTTTCTTGTTATGCGTGGTATGGCGTCAGAAGTCGTACGTGGCCGTGAGGCGCGCGTAGCGGGGCGACTGGTAGTAGATGCCGGCACCGTACGTGTTGGACACGGTGAACTTGTCGTCCTCGTACGTGGAGTCCACGAGCAGCGGCTTGCGCTCGTTGGTCACGTTGAACACCGACAGGCCGAAGGCCAGCTTGTGGTCCGCGAACGACGGACGGTACTCGACCGCCAGGTCCAGCTGCTTCACCCAGGGCAGGCGCGTGTCGCCCGGGGCGAACAACTTGCCGGCGCACGAGTGGTAGGCCGAGCCATAACCGATCGGATCGTCGTTGTCCGGGCCGAAATAGCCCAGGCACGAGCGTGGCGCGCCGGAGGTGATCCGCATGGAGCCGGAGAACATCCATTCCGGGGTCAGCTGGTAGGAACCGTAGGCCTTGAACTGGTGCGTACGATCGTTGGCGAGCAGGCCGTTGCTGTGGATCATCAGCTCCCTGGAGTCCCAGTCCTGGGTCTTGGAGATGTCGTCCTGGCCGATATCCGACTTGACCTGGCCTTCGGTGTTGCCGAAGCTCCGGGAGAACGTGTAGTCGGCGCGGAACGCCCACTTGCCGTCGAACGGGTGCTCCATGTACATGTCCAGCGCGTAGTACTTGCGCTTGGCGCCGGAGGTGAAGCCCCAGTCGTCGGTGGACATGCGCACGCGCGTGCGGCCGTTGCCGTCGGCATTGGCCAGGCTGAAGGTGTTGGTCTCGCCCGGGTTGAAGATGACGCAGCCGGGGATCGTCACGCTGGCCGGGTCCACGCCCTCGGTCTGAAGCTTGTCGGCAATCCTGCCGGTGTCGCACACGTCGTCGATGGCGGTCTGCAGCTTGCGATAGGTCAGCTTCATGCCGCCCACCCACTGGTCGCCCAGCGTCTTGTCGAAGCCGAGGATGGCCTCGTCCTGGTACTGCGACTTCAGGTCGGTCGCCGTGATCGACTTCGGATCGTTGGCCTGGCCGTATTCGCCGCCGGACGACACCGGGCCGGGGCCCAGGGCGGTGAGGCCCGTCGGGTTGCCGACCGGATCGATACCGGTATAGGTGAAGTACTCATCCGTATAGGTCGACGAAGACGCGCCGCGGATGGCCACGCTGTTGGGCAGTGCCAGGTAGTAACGGCCGAGGTTGCCGTACACCTTCAGCGACGAGTCGCCGAAGACATCCCACGACGCACCCAGGCGAGGCGCCCACTGGTTGCCGCTATCGACGTACACCTTGTGGTTGTTGTTGTAGTTCTTGAACTTGTCGTTACGCAGGCCGAACGTGAAGAGGAACCGGTCCGAGACCTGCCATTTGTCTTCCAGGTAATACGCTTTCTGGTCGACCGCCATGCTGGTGATGGTGCTGAAGATCTGCTTGTCGACGAAATAACCGTCGCCACCCGGCGCGCCCACGCCCAGGCTTTCCGAAATGGCCTGATCCGGTGCACTGGTCTGGCGATAGCGATAGTAGTAACCCGGGCCGGTCGTCGTCTGGCCTTCGTTGTGGCCGTTGAACTTCATGTTGTCGATACCGCCGGTAAGCCGGTGGTCGCCGACCTGCCATTCCAGGTCCGCACGCAGGCCGTGCGTCTTGCTGTTCGCGTCGGGTGCGTTCTTCGTGGTGGTGGTGGCGCTGTTCGAGATCGGCGTGCCGCCGTTCGCCGCCGGATCCTGCAGGTCGGGGCGATTGATGAATGGCGTGATGCCGTCATCGCCGGGGTTGTTCACCAGGTCGTCGGTGCGGCTCTTGCCGTAGGTCGCCGAGAACGTGAGGTCGTCGGTGATGTAGCTGGTGTACTTGGCGATCGCGTACTTCGACGCGTCCTTGGTGCTGTTGGGGTAGGTGCCGGTGAATGGCCCTGCCTTGCGCGTGGCGTAGTCGTAGTTGTAGTACGCACCGCTGCGCTCGTCATTGGAACGTATGCCGGTCAGCTCGAGGATGTTGGCGTCGTTGATGTTCCAGTCGAGCTTGGCGTAGTACTTGGGCAGGTTATAGGTGTAGTGGTTGTTGGCGATCGGGTTGGCGATCGCGGTGTTGCTGGACGTGCCCTCGGTCTTCTCCGTTTCCGCGGCCACGAAGAGATACAGCTTGTCCTTGATCAGCGGACCACCGACGTAACCGCTGACGGTTCGGGTCCACTGCGTATTGCCCTGGCGGTTGCGGTAGATCGAACCGGCCAGCGACGGATCGGTGTAGCTGTAGCCTTCGGGCAATGCGCCGTCGGGAAAATACTGGCTGCCGAGGGTGGAGCGGGCGAACTTCGGCTCCCACAGCACCTGCGCGCCGAAGTGCCACTCGTTGGTACCGCGCTTGCCGACCTGGCTGATGACGCCGCCATCGGAGCGGCCGTACATGGCGCTGTAGCCGCCGGTATAGACCTCCTGCTGGTCGATCGCGCCGTACGGCAGCGACACGCCACCCAGGTTCTTCAGCGGGTCGGAGGTGCTGAAGCCGTTGATGTAATAAGCGTTCTCCGACACGCCGGCACCGCCGAACGAAACCACGCGGCCGAAATCGCCCGAGCCCGTGACGACCCCGGGTGCCAGCAGCGCGATGGCTTCGGCACTGCGGCCCAGCGGCAGGCGCGCCAGCTGCTCGGAGGTGATGACGGTGCGCGAATCCACCGACGAGACGTCGATCGCCGGCAGCGCATTGGCCGATACCGTGACCGAATCCAGGGCCTGGGCGTTGCTGGCCGCGGCGGCACCGGCGAAGGACACCTCCGAGCCGGCACCGACGGTGAGGCCCACATCCTTGCGGGAATCGACGACCTTGCCATCCTGCATCACGTTGACCGTGTAGCTGCCCAGCGGCAGGCTGCCGATGCGGTAGCGGCCATCCTGGCCCACGGTGACCTCGCGGGTGACACCGGTACTGCCGGCCGCCTGCACGGTGCTGCCCGGCGTGGCCTGGCCGAAGATCGACCCCGTGGTCGACTGCGCGAAGACCGTGCCCGTGCTGCCGAAACCCACGGCCAGCGCCATGGCCAGGGCGGTGTGGCGCAGCATGCGCGACGAGGTGATGTAGCGTGAAGTCATGGACGAAGCTTCCCCAGATGGGTCCGTGACGGACCGGAAAATCGGCCGATGGCCGAAACCACCATGACTGCGATGTGGTGCCGCACATTCCCCCGAACGTGCGGCATCGACAGCATGGCAATGTTGCACCGCGTCACTGAGCGGCTTGACGCAACATTGGCGTAACAATTGAAAAGGGTCAAGCCAGGCAGCGTCGGAAAATCCGCATGGGTATGGGCACTTGCGCACGAATAACGCGTGAAATGGCCTGTTTGACCTTCATTTCACTCAAATCGGGCGTTTTTCCTACGAATCATTCCTAGAAATTACTCAAATAATTACGACCGCACGTTTATGCGCGGAAGGACGTCGCCCCGACTCAACCTTCGCCGAAAGCGCGGTCTATCTCCGTGGACACCGCGACCATCGCCGCACCGAACCCCGGCTGCGGCTCGGTGCCCGCGGGCCCGAGCAGGCAGAGCAATACGTTCGCCGCCTCGGCGATGCCGGTAAGGCCTTCGGGTGCCGCGAGGAAGGCGATGCGGCGTGCGCGACGGCGACTCTCGTCGAGGTCGCCGCACACCGCGGCTTCGTTCATGGTGACGGCATCGACGATGATGTCGCCCATGGTGTAGTTGGTCGCCGTGTCCTGATCCTGCTGCATCTTCCCTCTCCCGGTGGCTCGGTCCGCAGCATAACGGCGCGGGCGTCGGCGGGATGTCGATCCTGCCGACGCGGCCCGGGCGGACGGCCGATCTGTGACGATGGTCGCATCGTACGCGAGGGTGGAGAAGCGGTGTGCTCCGGAACGGTTACAGGTCGAACGACGCGGATACCAGGAACGTGCGCGGCGCGCCCTGGGTGAGATAGCCGCCGTTGGACGTTGCCCAGTACCCCTTGTTGGCCACGTTCTGCACGGTCAGCCGGAAGGTGACCGGCACACCCTCCAGGTGCGTGGTGGTCCGTGCGCCGATGTCGTAGGTGGTCCAGGCCGGTAGCGTCAGCGTGTTGGCGTTGTCCAGGTATTGCTTGCCGGTGCGCACGGCGCGTGCGCTCAGCGTCACGTCCGGCGTGTTGGGGATATCCCACTCCGCGCCGAGGTTGGCCTGGAAGCGCGGCGTACCGATGGAATCCTTGCCTTCGTTGATGCCGTCCTGCGTGTCGGTCTGTTCGGGCTGGATGTAGTTCGCGCCGCCCAGCAGGCGCAGTCCCGCCACCGGTTCACCGAAGAAGCTCCATTCGACGCCGCGGTTGCGCTGCTCGCCGTTCACCACGTACGTGTTGGTGGACGGCTCCACATAGGCATTGGGCTGCTTGATCTGGAACAGGGCCAGCGTGCTGCCGAATTCACCGGCGTCCCACTTCACGCCCAGTTCGTTCTGCTTGGACTTGTACGGGGCGAACACCTGGCCTGCATTGGTGACCTTCTTACCAGCGAACTCGTCCGGGGCCTGGCCACCCTGGGTCAGGGCCTCGATGTGGTTGGCATACACCGACCAATGATCGGCCAGGCGGAAGTTCACGCCGACGACCGGGCTGTTGGCGAACTGGCTGTACTGCGAGTTCTTCACCTCGGTGGCGTAGGCGTAGCCGATCACTTCCAGCTTCTGGCGGCGCGCGCCGAGGGTGACCTGGAGGCGGTCGTCCATGAAGCCGAACGTATCGGACACGGCCAGGCTGCGCAGGATGGTGCGCCCGGTGATGCCTGGATCGCTGATGGGGCCGATGTCGTAGACGAAGTTCGGCACGGGCACGTAGGTCGGGGCGTAGATGTTGGTCTGGATCGGGTCGAGCGAGCCGGCGTAGGCGGCCTTCTTGCGGAAGTTCAACGCTGAGACGCTGACGTTGACGCGCTGGCTGACGTCGCCGTCGAAGGAGGCGTTGAGGCCCGCCTCGCCCGTGGCGGTATCGGCGATGTAAGGCACGGTGAAGCGTGTCTCCGTGGCGCGCCCGCTGCCGTCCAGCAGCGTGGGGCTCACGTAGTCGCCGTACTCGTTGCCGTGATGCGCGCCCGCGGCGACGTAACCCGTCAGCCACGGCGTGAAGTCGTATTCCGCACGCACCACGCCGAAGGTGTCTTCCAGGGACGAGTTGGACCACGGCTGGGCGTAGTTGGTCTTCGCCGAGGGCGCGCGCGGCACATAGGTAAGGCCGCTGGTGTAGACCACCGCGCGGCCACCCGTGATGACCTGCTTCTGGTAACCCAGGTCGGTGGTGATGCGCAGGTTGTCGCCCTGGAAATCGAACGCGACGCCCAGCGCGGTGACGCGGCGTTGCTCGCCGTCGATCGCAGTGTTGCCGTCGCGGTGCACCGCGTTCACGCGCAGGCCGAACGCGTCGTTGCTGCCGAAGCGGCGGCCGATGTCCACGCTGCCGCCGGTCTGGCTGTCGCTGCCCCAGTCCAGGCCGATGCGGGTGATCGGGGTGGCTTCCGCCCGCTTGGGCGCGATGTTGATGTTGCCGCCAACCGCCGAGCCGCCCGGGCTGATGCCGTTGAGGAAGGCGCTGGCGCCCTTGAACACCTCGACGCGGTTGACCAGCTCGGGGGCCAGCAACTGACGCGGCAGCATGCCGTACAGGCCATCGAAGCCGATGTCGTCGCTGGCCACCTGGAAGCCTCGGATGACGAACGTCTGCGAGAAGTTGCCGTAGCCGAAACCGGTGCGGACGGATGGATCGTTGGCGACCACATCGCCCAGCGACCGGGCCTGCTGGTTGCGGATCAGCGTGTCGGTATAGCTGGTCATGTTGAACGGGACGTTCATCAGGTCCTGGTTGCCGAGCACGCCGAAACGGCCACCCTGGGCGACCTGGCCACCGGCATAGGCGGCGGTGGGCGGGGCGACATTGGCCTTGACCTGCACGCCGGAGAGGGTGGTCGCGTTGTCGGCGTGGCGCGTCTGGTCGGCCGTGGCTGCTTCGTCCGTCGCATGGGCGGTCCCCGCGAGGAGGAGGGCGCCGACGAGGGCGGCGCGAATGGACACGGTAAGGCGGCGAGGCGCCTGAGAAGCGATGGCGAGCATGAAGATCCCGGAGCGAGGGCGTACGACAAAGGCGAATGGAAATGCGAATCGCTCGTATTATGATCGATCCGCGTACCACCCGCCAGTGGCGAGACCCCGCAAAGGGCCGTCCCTGGCCCTGGGCCACCGTGCCGGTCATGCGCCCGGCGCGGTGGCCCCGTCCCTCAGCGGCCTAGGTCACTCAGGAAACGCCGCGTGTATTGCAGCGCGCTGGTGCCCGACACCGAGTTGCAGGTGGGCGAGGCGTAGCCGCTGTTGTTGCCGTTGGCGCACGGGGTATCGCGGTCCAGCGACCAGAAGTGCACGCCGGCCAGCTTGTTGGTCGCCGCGTAGGCCGTCACTTCGTCGATATCCTGCAGCGTGAAGGTCTCGCTGGACACGTCGTTGACCCCGATCATGGGTGTCAGCTCGATCTTCGTCAGCGGGATGCCGTAGGTGTGCTGAAGGTTCTTGGCCGCCTGGATGGCCGAAAGGCCCATGTCGCAGCTGCCGCCGCTCACCACGCAGATGGCCGGGCCGGCGGCGCCGTAATCCATGGTCATGAGGTTGATGGTGTAGTGCTGCAGGCCCGAGGCCAGCACGGCACGGACCACGGTATCGCCGGTGTTGTTCAGGCCGCCGTAGCTGCCGTCGGAGGCGGCCAGCGTAGCCAGCGTGAACGAGAAACGCAGGTTGGGGTACAGGCCCTCGGCGTATTTGGCATTGGCGATCAGCGCACTGAGTTGCGCCGGGGTCTGCCCCGCCTCGATGTCGAAGTCGATGCCGACCAGGTGCGAGGACTGGTAGGTCTGGATGAACTTGGCCATGCCCGCGCTGCTGCCGCAGGTGAACGTGCCGGCCTGTCCGCCGGTGGAGACGACGTAGTTCACCCCGGCGCTGTTCAGGCGAGCGATGTTCGCGCTGGCAAACGCCGCGGCGGGCACGCCGCCCCAGTTCTCGCTGCCGCATTCGCCGGTGGCGAAGGCAAGGGTGATCGCCCCCAGGTTGGGAACCTGCGTGGACACCAGGCTGCCGCTGCCGACCACGGGAATACGTGTGCCGGTGACCAGCGTCGACATGATGTTGGTGTTCCAGTCGAGGTTGATCGTGATGTCCTTGTAGGGACTGAACAGCAGGCTGCCCGCGGCCGGGGGTGGGTTGCTCGGCGGCGGGTCGGTGGGCGGCGGGTTGGTCGGTGGCGTGCTGCCGCCACCGCTGCATGACCCCTGGGAGGTCCACGGCTGGCCGGACCCCGCCGCGCCGCTGTGGGTGGCCGGATCGTCGCCCTGGGTCCACCAGTTGGCGACGTAGTTCGAGCCGTTTTCGCTGGCCGTGTTGCCGCCGTTGTAGACCGTACCCGCCTGCCAGGCGGCGGCGCATGCGGTGGCGGCATGCGCGGATTGCAAGGGAACGACGGGGGAAAGGGCAAATGCGATGGCGAGGCCGAGGCTGCCGGTACAGCCGCCCAGGGCCGTGCGCGAACGCAGGAGTGATGACGTAAGGAACATGGAGCGCCTCCAGATCGATGGTGTTGCCAAAGGAAGGGGCGCACCAGCCCGCGGCACCGTGCCGTAGCCTTCGTCCCCCGACCGCGTCCCTGCGCGACAGGCCCAACCGTGGTTGGGCAACTCCGGTCTAGTCCGGAATGACAACGTTGTCTATCCGCTTTTTGACAAATCGCAGCCGTGTGGACGCGGGGTGGGTCCGAGGGGGTTGCCGCGATGCACGGCATTTTTACGGTGCAATCGTTGCGGGGAGGTATGGCGTTCGTGCTGCGCCGCGCCAGCGTCGGCACGGGCTGTCATGTCGGTAGTTGGCTCATTATGACAACGACGGTCAATCGAACGTGGGGCGTGCGCCCGCGTGCCGCGCGGTCACTTGCCGAAAAACCGCTTTAGGCTGGTGGTGTGACCACGAGCGTCGGTGTACCGACCGGTATCCGGCGCAACTTCAGGGCGCGTGTGGTGGCGGCGACCAGGGCGGGCGCGGTATCCGCGTCCACGAGGGTGCGCAGGATGTCGCGAAGCAGGCGCAGGTCCTGGCGAGCGCCAATGGCATCGGACAGCAGGGACATATCCTTCGCCAGTGCCTTTTCCCGATCGGCGTGATGGGGCGCCGGCAGGCCGGCAGCCTTGCGTGCCTTGCGCACCAGCTCGAGTTGCATGCGCAGGCGGCGGGCCCGGCGGCGCCAACGGTGGAGGTTGGCCACCGAGGCGGACTTACGCATGCGCTTGCGTGCCTTTGCCACGCGTCGTTCGGAGTGCGCCAGCGCGTGGTCGATCTCTTCCGTGGTCATCGCCTGCCACGGAAGCGCATGCACCTGGCGGGCCAACATCCGGACCTCGCTGCGGCGGCGTTCGAAGCCAGGGTCCTTGGTCAAAGCGGCGGTCAGGCGGCCTTCGCAGCGCAGCGTCAGCAGGTCGATGGCACGGCCCCAGGATTCGGGACCGGCTCCTGCACAGGCCTCTACATCGACGGCCAGGGAGCCGGCCAACGACGTCGCGGTTTCCACGGCCACATGGGCGTCGCGCAAGGGCGACAATCCGACGGCGAGACGGTCGATCGCCTTTTCCAGCGACGGCAGTGCATCGGCGAATGTCGTGGTACCCAGCCGCAGCAGGCTCTTCAGTCGCCGCAGGGATTTGCGGGCCTCATGGATGCCGCGATGGCGGTGCTGCGTGTCGCCCAGCGCACGCAACGCGCGGCGGCATTCGCGGGACGCGGCGTCGGCGAGGGTCGTGGCAAGCGGGGAGGGCGTTTGCATGGGCGCATTCATACCACGGCCGGGGGCCTTCACATGCTGCCGCCCGTGTTGACACGGTTGTGTCATGTGCCGTTGCTACCTCTGGGGGCCCACGACCGGAGGCGCGCCATGAACAGCACCGTCCTGACCGAACACGCTGCGGGGTCGCGCCAGACACGCCTGATCAGCCTTGGCGTCTTCGCCGTGGTACTGGTCGCCGCGGCGATCTATGTCGGCGTCCAGCTCGGCCATGACCTGCATGTGGCGCCCACCAGTCCCGTGTTCGAATACGTGCTGCTCGGCGTGGCGCTGACCATCGCCCTGGCCTTCGAGTTCGTCAACGGTTTCCACGACACCGCCAACGCGGTAGCCACCGTGATCTACACGCGATCGCTGCCCGCCAGTTTCGCCGTGGTGTGGTCCGGCAGCTGGAACTTCGTCGGCGTGCTCGTCTCCAGCGGCGCCGTGGCGTATGCGGTGCTGCAACTGCTGCCCATCGGCCTGGTGTTGAACGTGGGTACGTCGACCGGTTTTGCGATGGTGTTTGCGCTGTTGCTGGCAGCGATCGTATGGAACCTGGGCACGTGGTACCTCGGCCTGCCGTCGTCCAGTTCGCACACACTGATCGGCTCGATCATCGGCGTCGGCCTCATGAACCAGATGATGAACGCGGGCAATGCCAATGCCGCCGTCGACTGGAGCCAGGCGCTCAGCGTCGGCAAGGCGCTGCTGTTTTCACCGTTGATCGGCTTCGGCCTGGCCTTCGCCCTGCTGATGCTGCTGAAGACGTTCGTCAAGGCGCCGGAGCTCTACGCCGAACCCAAGGGTGACAAGCCACCGCCGTTCTGGGTGCGCTGCCTGCTCATCCTTACCTGCACCGGTGTGTCGTTCGCGCACGGCTCCAACGATGGCCAGAAGGGCATGGGCCTGATCATGCTGATCCTGATCGGCACGGTGCCGGGCGCGTATGCCCTGAACAAGGCGGTGACCCAAGGCGAGACGCAAAGCTTCGCCTCGGTGGCCCACCACGCGAGCGAAACCTTCGCCCGGTACGCGGTCGGCGCGGCACCGGTGGCGTCACCGCGCGGCGAGATCGAGCGCTACATCCAGTCGCGTCAGGCCACGCCGGCGACGATGGCGGCGCTGGTCAGCCTTTCCGACGCGATCGGTGCGCAGGTGGCTCATCGCCCGACGCTGGCCGACGTGCCACAGCACGAGGTCAACAACGTGCGCAACGACATGTACCTCACATCCGAAGCGCTGCGCCTCATGGAGAAGGACAAGAAGCCGGCGTTCACGGCGGACGACAGCGCCGTGCTCGGCAACTACCACGCGCTGCTGGACAAGGCCACCAAGTTCATCCCCACATGGGTGAAGGTGGCCGTGGCGATCGCGCTGGGCCTGGGCACCATGGTCGGCTGGCGACGCATCGTCCGCACGGTGGGCGAGCGCATCGGCAAACAGCACCTGACCTATGCGCAGGGCGCGTCGGCCGAGGTGGTCGCGATGCTCACCATCGGTGCGGCGGATCGCTTCGGCCTGCCGGTGAGTACCACCCACGTGCTGTCGTCGGGTGTGGCGGGTTCGATGGTCGCCAACGGTTCGGGCCTGCAATGGTCGACCGTGCGCAGCATGCTGATGGCCTGGGTGCTGACCCTGCCGGTGTCGATCGTACTGGCCGCGGGCCTGTTCTGGCTGCTGCGCCACGTGTTCTGAACGCAGCCGGGGTGCCGTCAGGTCAGGATTCCGGCGATGCCTTCTTGCGTGGCTTGCGCGGTTTGGGCTCCGCGCTGGCGATCAGCGACTGCAGGTAGGCGATGCCTTCCTCGGGCGGAAACCAGGCCACCACGTCTGCCACGCTGAGCGTGTAACGCAACCGCAGGGCCTCGAACTCGGCGCGTGCGGGTGCCAGTGGATCGACCTTCGGCGGACGCCCACGGCGCTTGGGCGGCGCCGCAGGCTCGGGAGCCGGCGGCGGCGTAACGACAGCAGGGGTGTCGGCCGACGGCTTTTTCGATTGCCGTTCCAGCGCCGCCAGTTCCTCCTGGAATTGCTTGAAATCGTACTTTCCGGACCAGTTCATGCTCATGCTTTGATCGTGGGTCGAATCATTATCGCACGCCGGCCCCTCGCTTCCCCGTCATCAGGCGGCGCGGAAGGTGACGACCAGCACATCGCGATGGGAGGCTTTCGAGGCGTCCAGCGGCGTGACGGGCGTGACGCCGTGGAAGACGCGGGGATCGTGGATGAGGGCGGCATCGAGCGGACGGGTGAGGGTGAATTCGCCCAGCGGGCGCCCGTCCGGCGTATGGATGGTGGTGGTGCCGCTGGCGATGTTTTCACGATCGACCAGTAGCACCAGCACGTAGTCCACACCGTCCCGGTGGCTGCCCTCGGGCGTGGGCTCGCCGGCCACGCCGGCAGTGGCCTCGATGCGGAACTGGTGAACCTCGACGTGCCAGGTTTCCACGGTGGGCGAGAGGCCGCCGAAGATATCGCGGCAGAAGTCGAGGATCGCGCTCATCGTGGCACCGCCGGCGATCTCGGGCAGCACCGGAGCGAACCACCGCGCGATGTCGCCTTGCAACGTGTTGTAGGCCAGGGTCTGGAAATGCGCCTGATGCGGACGCGGCTCGACATGGCCGAACCGGGAGGCAGTGAACACGGCATGGCGACGACGGCGGAACCGGCCGGTGGCGGCCAGGTAGGTGTCGGGCT
Organism: Luteibacter sp. PvP120; assembly: GCF_054055715.1. Classification (NCBI taxonomy): domain Bacteria; kingdom Pseudomonadati; phylum Pseudomonadota; class Gammaproteobacteria; order Lysobacterales; family Rhodanobacteraceae; genus Luteibacter; species Luteibacter sp. PvP120. The sequence goes on from NZ_JBSRXP010000001.1 coordinate 99,545, forward strand.
CCAGTGCGTTCCAGCTCGCAGCGAAGGTGTCCCAGTCGGTCAAGGGCGCGATGTGCGACACCAGGCCGCGCATCGCATCGCCCTGCACGAAGGCGAAACCTTCGTCGCGCACCTGGTCGTGGAGGGTCGATTCGGAGACGGCGAGAGGAGCGTTCATGGCCTCAGTATACGGCCGGCACTCCACGCTGCGCTGCGGCAAACGGCCTCGCCGGACCGTTGCGCTCAGGGCACGCGCAACGGCTGCGGCTTGTCCAGCGCGACCAGCAAAGGACCATCGCGGTCGTAGACATCGGGCTTGTAGCTCAGCTTGCCGTCGTCGGCGATGTCCACCGTCCAGTAGGCCAGCAGCACCGGAACCGCGGTGGGCAGGGTCACGTTCTGCGTTTTCTTCGAGGCCAGGCGCTCGTCGATGGCCTGCCGGCTGAACTTCTCCGGATCGTTGAACAGCAGTTCGACCAGCTCCAGCGGGTGCTCGACGCGGATGCAGCCGGAACTGGTATCGCGCTTGGCCTTGGCGAAAAGCTCCTGGTGCGGGGTGTCGTGCAGGTAGACCGCGAAGGAATTGGGGAAGCGGATCACCACCTGGCCCAGCGAATTGCCCGGGCCGGCATCCTGGCGCAGCGTGATGCCGCGGGGGTTCTTCCAGTCGACGCTGGCGGGCGACACGGTGTTGCCGGCGCTGTCGAGCACGCGGATGCGGTTGTTCGCCAGGTAGGCCGGATTGCTGCGGACCTTGGGGAGCATGTCGTTCTTGAGGATGGTGGGGGGCACCGTCCAGGTCGGGTTGAAAGTGACGTAGGTGATCTGCGAGCGGAAGATCGGGGTACTGCGGTAGGGCTTGCCGACCTGTACGCGCGATTTCCATACCGGGTTGCCGTCGCGGTAGAAGGTGATCTTGTAGCCCGCCACGTCGACCACCACGAACGTGCCCTGCAGGGAATGCAGGAGCCAGCGCGCCCGTTCGAGGTTGGCCCGCACCTGGCCGATCCGGTCCTGGACGGGGACGTTCAGCGCCGCCAGCGTGCCGGCACCCACGCTGCCATCGGCGTCGAGGTACTGGTCGGCCTGGAAGCGTTTGACCGCGTCGGCCAGCGGGTTATCGAAATGGTGCCCGTGCGCGAGGGTCGGGTCGAGGTAGCCACCGGCAACCATCCGGGCCCGCAGCGTTTCCACGCGGACATCCTTCATGCCGGGCTTGAGCGTCGGACCCTCCGGGACGATCGGCCAGCCACCCTGCGCCGCCGTGGTGCGGAGCTGGGCGAGTGCATCGCGGAGTTTCGCGTAGAGCGGATTCTGCGGTCGGGCCATGGCGAAGGCCTGGTCGACGCTGCGTTCGTCGATGGCGGTCTGCAGCATCGACATGCCCTGCTGGGGATCGATCGCCGCGGCGTCGAAGTTCCAGGTGGGGTCGAGCCGGACCGGATCGACCTTGCCGCGGGCCAGCTGCACCAGTGCGGTGATGTAGGCGCCCGTGGCGGCGATCTCGAAATCCGCCTTCTGCTGCGGCGAGGCGTTGGCCCGGTCGGGTGCGTCGGCCAGGGCCTTCAGTTCGGCAAGGTGGTAATCCTCGGGCAGCAGGCCGTCGGCCTCGACGGAGGACAGGCCTGCCAGCAGCTGGTGGACGTTGGCATCGTCGGACCAGGCCGGTGTGTAGCGACGCTGCATGTAGAAGTCGGTCAGGGCCTTGCCCAGGGCCGCGTCCTGGCGCGGCAGCATGCCGCCCTGCAGGGGCGCCATCTGCTGCAGGCGCGCGTAGATGGCCTGGGCGAGCGGATCGTCCAGTACCGGCGGGGCAGGAACGGAAGCCGTGGTAGCAGGATCGGGCGCGACGATCGGTGGCGGTGAAGCAGCCGACGCCGCCGTGGTCGGGGCCGTCTGCGCACTGGCCCCGGCAGCGATCGTGGCGGTGAGAAGCGCCCATGCGAGGGCATGGCGCCTTGCTTCCATAGTCATTATCTATCGCTTCCTGAATTCGCTAGCAGAACATCTAAGCCTTTCACATATATGAATGGCACAGATGTGACGACTTTGTGGTCAATAAATGATCAGCGCGTTAGCATGCCCCGTCGCACTCCATCCGGCTGGCCGCATGATTCGATCGTTTCGCTCGTACCTCGCCTGTGTTCCCCTGCTTGGCGCCCTGTGTCTGTTCGTGACGCCCGCCCGGGCGACCGACTCGCTGGGTGAGGCGCTGTCCCGGCTGGCGCCGTCGGCTGACCCGCGGGTGATCGACCTGGCCGTGAAAGCCTCCGAATGCGCGCAGACCCAGGGTGGGGTGCCCTCGGACCGGTTGGCGGTGATCGATTACTCCCGGCCGTCGTCGCAGCCGCGCCTGTGGGTGTTCGACACGGTGAAGCGCAAACTGCTGTTCCAGGAACTGGTAGCACACGGCAAGAACAGTGGGGACGCCAACGCCATCCGATTCTCCAACGCGCCGGAAAGTCTGGCTTCCAGCATCGGCCTCTTCCGTACGTCGGATACCTACATGGGCAAGAACGGGTATTCCCTACGGATGACCGGCCTGGAGCAGGGCGTGAACGACCAGGCCCTGGCCCGCGCGATCGTGATCCACGGCGCCGCCTACGTGAACGAGGCGATGGCGAAGGTGGCCGGTCGCATCGGACGCAGCTGGGGGTGCCCCGCCGTGCGTACCGCCGTTGCGCACAAGCTCATCGACGCCCTGAAGGGTGGCCAGATGGTGTTCTCCTACTACCCGGATCGCCGCTGGCTGGCATCGTCGCAGTACCTCAAGTGCACGGGCGGACAGCTGGCGAAGGCGGAAGCAAATACCGCCACCCGCGCCGGAATCTGATCCTCGGCCCCGGCTCGCGCTAGAATTCCCGGACCCTTACCGTGGAATCGAGCATGAAATACGTTCTTGCGATCGCTGCCTGTGTCGTCCTGGCCGGCTGCGCCACCAGCGGCATGACCGATACCCTGCCCAAGCTCAGCAGCAAGACGAGCAAGAGCGTCACGGCCTACGTGCAGTGCGTGGAGCCCAAGTGGCAGGCACTGGCCAAGGACGCCAAGGGCAACGCCAAGGACGACGAAGGCCGCGTGACCGCCAACGCCGACGGCAAGCACGAGCGCCTCGACGTGACCGCCAACGGCAGCGGCGCCCAGGTCGTCATGTACGAAATCCAGAAGGCCAAGAGCGGCGACTACGACAGCCGCTTCCGCGACGAAGCCATCGCCTGCCTCGGCGATTCGTCGTCCCCGGCATCGGTCTCGCCAGCACCGGCCCCGACACCGGCCGCCGCACCGTCGACGCCGTTGTCGCCGTCTACGCCGCCGTCGATGCCTTCGCCCACGCCTTCGTCAACCCCGTAGGAGCGGACGATGTCCGCGAACCGTCACGGCATCTACCGCGACTGAAGCCATGCACGGCATCCTGCCGGCGTTTCCGTGCCCCCCCCGAGAATATGCGGGGGCGGCACCTCGGTCCGAAACGTGATTGCCGTCGCACTTCACCCGACGCATCGGCGCGACCATGCCGCGACAGGGCGCACGGGTCGTCGAAGGGAGGGTGCATGGAGTCGGTTCGTTATCGGCGCACACGCGGGCTGCAGGCCGAATATCTGGTGGAATACGATCCCGACGGTTATCGCATCAGCCGCGATGGCCGGTTGCGTCGGGCCAAGCCGCTCGGTGCGGCCTGTCAGGCGATGGGGCGGCGCGAACGCAAGCGCGCCGCGCGCCAGTTCGCCATCGACGACATCGAAAAACTCATCGGCATGGAAGAGTAGCGATCAGGCGACGGGGCGGGCGCTTCGCGCTCGCTCGACGGCTTCCAGCAACTGGGCCCGATCGAACGGTTTCTCCAGGAACACGGCGGTGCGCGGGAACGGCGCCAGATCCTGCGGAAGCCGACTGGAAATGACCACGATGGCCGTCGAGGGGCGCTCGCGCAACGTGGCCTGCAGGATCACGCTGCCGCGCCGTTCGCCGGGGGTGTCCGCATGGATGACCAGCAGGGCGAGGTCGTCCATGGCGTTGAACGCCGCCTTGGCCTCCCGGTATGTCATGACCCCACGGGCGTCGAACCCCGCATCCGACAGCACCATCGCCACCGTCTCGGCGACCATGGCGGCGCGATCGTAGACGAGGGCGGGGGGACTGGCGAAGTCGTTCATGGCGCGATTCTATCGCTGCGCGCGCCGCTTTGGCAGAGCGATCTTACGTGGAGGCGGGTGGCCACGCCGCGTTGATCGCCTTCATCCTGGCCATCAGCTCGCGAATTTCCTCATTGCGGTCCGCGATGCGCTTCTCCTCAGCCGCCTTCTGTGCCGCGAAATCCTCGTTGGTGCCTTGAACGGCCTCGTTGACCAGCCGGCAGGTTTCCTCGGCGGACGCGGCCCGCGTGTGAAAACCCAGGCGATCGGCCAGGATTTCCATGCGCAGGCCCGGATGGGTCTGCTCCAGCGCACGGGCCCTGACCAGGAAGAACTGCTGCCAGTCACGGTCCGGTGCTCCGGAAAGCACGGCCTCGACCCGGGGGATGTCCGGCCGGTCGAACTGCTCCGTATCGTCCACCGCTTCGAAGGTGTCGATGTCGATCCAGTCTCTGCTGGCCATGGGGAGGTTCTCGTCGGGAGTGGGGCGCGATTGTTCGGTGTATCGTGTGCACGGTTCGTCAGCGGCGGGCGCCCTTTCACCGGTCGTCCACGGTGCCCGGCCAATGCTCTTCACATTCCTTACCGAGGCTGATCCCATGCGCTATCTGGTTCTTGCCGGCCTTGCCGGTACCGTCCTGCTTGCCGGTTGTGCCACCCAGAACGAACGCCATGTCGGCATCCACGACGTGCCGTCCAGCACGGTGCTGGGTAACCAGGCCCCTTCGGACGGTGACGCCACGCTGAGCATCGTGCGCAGCCAGGGCCTGTGGGGTGCGGGCTGTTCGAGCGCCATCTACCTCGACGACAAGATGGTCGCGGACATGGAGATCGGCGAGCAGCTGGTGCTGCGTGTACCCTCGGGCACGCGCAAGCTCGGCGTGATGCCCCATGGCGCGTGTTCCGCCGACCGTATGGACGTCGATGCCACGGTGGGTCAGGGCGAATCGCGCGCCTTCGCCATCCCCGCCAGCGGCCTGGGCCTGACGACGCAGGCGCCGCCCAAGGCCTGAGGCCTGAGGCCTTGCCAAGGCCATCGCGGTAGCGCAAGAATCAGGCGTCGCCGCGACATCGGCCCAAGGGGGATTGTTTCGTGCATCGACGGCTCGTGGGCAAGTATTCCGTGGAAGTCCGCACCCTTCGTGCGCCGTCGGGCGTATGGAAGTCGGCTTATATCGTCGAACTGGCCGTGCATGCCGGTCCGCGCGACTTCGTCATGATTACCCTTCTGGACGAGTTCGTGGACGAGCGCCAGGCCGTGGACACTGCCATGGAGCGGGGCGCTCGCCATGCGCTATGGCTTGACGAGTCCCTCGCCGTCGCCGACGTGACTGCCGCACCGACCCAGCCATAACGCGCTCGCGACGACCCGCCGACTAGCTTCGCCGCCATGGGCCACCGGCCCCTTGAGGCGGAGCCAGTACCTTGCAGCAGACCACCCTGTACGTTCCGTTCAACGCGTCCACCCGCAGTCCCTGGATCTTGCGGCGCAACGCCGAACTCGTGGGCCAGTACGCCACGCGTGAGGAGGCACTGCGCCACGCGGTCAGCCTGACGGCCACGCTGCGCGCGCAATCCGGCCACGTGGTCGATATCAAGGTGGAGGACGAAGCGGGCCACTGGTCGGCGGCAAAGACGGGCGAGGCCAAGGAGGCCGGCGTCCCCGACTGAGTCGGTGACGCCCAGTCTCAGGATGTGAGATAGCCACGCGGGATAAAAGGGGCCCTCCTTTTCGGATGCGCCCATGGCCGCCTACCTCCAAGCCCGCCGCCACGACGAAGCGGATGCCGTACTGGCCAAGAGCCTGGACGGCCGGACCCTGGCCAGCCGCCTGACGGACAAATACGGCGATCGCGTGGCCACGGCGTTCACCGTGTTCGGCCGCGAGGGTACGCTGGTGCCGTTGCCACCCGACCTTCCCGAGGGCGTAGCTCGGGCGCTGGCGTCGCGTGGCATCGAGCAGCTTTACAGCCACCAGCAGGAGGCCTGGGACGCTGCCCGGGCGGGGCGGCATGTGCTGGTGGCCACGCCCACGGCCTCCGGCAAGACGCTCTGCTACACCTTGCCCGTGGTGTCTTCCGTGCTGGAAGCTGGCGCGAAGGCGCTCTACCTGTTCCCGACCAAGGCGCTGGCCCAGGACCAGGTGGCGGAACTGCTCGAACTCAACCGCGCGGGCGACCTTGGCGTCAAGGCGTTCACCTTCGATGGCGACACCCCGGGCGATGCGCGCCAGGCCATCCGGCTGCACGGCGATGTGGTGGTCAGCAATCCCGACATGCTGCACCAGGCCATCCTGCCGCATCACACCAAGTGGGCGCAGTTCTTCGAAAACCTCCGCTATGTGGTGATCGACGAGATCCACACCTACCGGGGTGTGTTCGGCTCGCACCTGGCCAACGTGCTCCGTCGCCTGAAGCGGATCTGCGCGTTCTACGGCGTCACGCCCCAGTTCGTGCTTTGCTCGGCGACCATCGGCAACGCCACCGAGCATGCCCAGGCGCTGATCGAGGACGACGTCGTCACGATCGCCGCCAGCGGTGCGCCCAGCGGCGACAAGCACGTGTTGCTGTGGAATCCGCCGGTGGTCAACCCCGACCTCGGCCTGCGCGCATCCGCGCGCTCGCAGACCAACCTGATCGCCCGCGTGGCGATCAAGGCCGGCATGAAAACCCTGGTGTTCGCGCAGTCGCGCCTGATGGTCGAGGTGCTCACCAAGTACCTCAAGGACGTGTTCGACCACGACACGCGGAAGCCGGCGCGCATCCGCGCCTATCGCGGCGGTTACCTGCCCACGGAACGGCGCGAGGTGGAACGCGCGATGCGGGCAGGCGACGTGGATGGCATCGTGTCCACCTCGGCGCTGGAACTGGGCGTCGACATCGGCAGCCTGGATGCGGTGGTGCTCAACGGCTATCCCGGTTCCATCGCGGCCACGTGGCAACGTTTCGGCCGTGCGGGACGACGCCAGCAGCCTTCGCTGGGGGTGCTGGTGGCCACCAGTGCGCCACTGGACCAGTACCTGATGCGCCATCCGTCCTTCCTCACCGAAGCCACCCCCGAGCACGCGCGCATCCAGCCCGACCAGCCGCTTATCCTCCTCGACCACATCCGTTGCGCCGCCTTCGAGCTGCCGTTCCTCACCGGAGACACCTTCGGCCCGGACGACGCGGAGCCGTTCCTGCAGGTGCTGGCCGAGTCGGAGGTGCTGCATCGCGAGGGCGATCGCTGGGAGTGGATTGCCGACAGTTACCCGGCCAACGCCGTGAGCCTGCGCTCGGTCGCCGACGGCAACTTCGTCGTGGTCGACCGTACGGAAGGCCGGCAGACCATCCTTGCGGAGGTGGATTATTCCGCGGCGGCGCTCACCCTCTACGAAGGTGCCATCCACATGATCCAGTCGGTGCCCTACCAGGTCGAAAAACTCGACTGGGAAGGACGCAAGGCCTATTGCACGCGCACCCGGGTCGATTACTACACTGACGCCATCGACTACACCAAGCTGAAAGAACTGGAGTGCTTCGACGGCACGAACGCGGGGCAGGGCAGTGCGCGGCACGGCGAGGTGCACGTGGTGCGCCAGGTGTCCGGCTACAAGAAGATCCGCTACTACACGCACGAGAACATCGGCTATGGCCCGGTCAACCTGCCCGACCAGGAACTGCATTCCACCGCCGTGTGGTGGCAATTGCCGCAGACGGTGCTGGACGAGGCGTTCCGCTCGCGACAACACGCACTGGATGGTTTCCTCGGGGCGGCCTATGCACTGCACACCTCCGCCATCGTCGCCGTGATGGCCGAGCCGCGCGACCTGCAGAAGGCGGTGGGCTCCGGCGACGGTGGCTGGTCCGCCCAGGTGGACGCCGGTGGGCGTGGGCAGATCCACGCCCCCGACGGCGGCATCGCCCTGCCGGATGCCCTGGAGCGTTTCCTGCCCACGGTGTATCTCTACGACAACTTCCCCGGTGGCGTGGGCCTGAGCGAGCCGCTGTTCCGCCGTGCGCCGGAACTGCTTCGCCATGCGCTGGCCACGATCGAGGGCTGCGAGTGCAAGGCGGGTTGTCCTGCCTGCGTCGGCCCGGTGCTGGCTGCGGACGAGGCGCGCGCGGAGCATACGCCGCGGGCACTGGCCGGGCGCGTGCTGCGCCTGCTCGGGGCGGACGCGTGAGCGACCTGGCCGCGCGCCTGCGGGCGCTCCGCCAGCAAGCGGGCATTCGTGACGGCGTGCCGCCCACGCATTCGCCGGGCAGCGATGCCCTGCGCGTCCGTTCCGCGACATCGACCACGGAAGCCGTGCCGTCGGCGTCCCGGCCGTCCGTCGACCTTGCCGCCCTGCGCCGCATGGCCGGCGTACGCGAGCGCATCGCCCAGCCGCGAGCCCCACTGCGCTCTTACACGCGCGAGGTGCCCGGCGACGAACTCTCGCCGGGCCTGCGTTACCTCGAACAACGCTTCGGCGGGTACGAGCCGCCCGATACCTACGACCTCGCTTTTGCCCGGCTGGACGGCGCATCGAAGGAACACCTGCTGCACTTCGATACCGAGACCACGGGCCTGGCCGGAGGCACCGGCACCCGCGCTTTCATGATCGGCGCCGCGGATTGGTACGAGGACCGCCTGCGTGTGCGCCAGCTGTACATCACCGCCCTGTCCGCGGAAACGGCGATGCTGAAAACCTTCGCCACATGGATCGGTCGGGACACGGTGCTGGTCAGCTATAACGGCAAGTCGTACGACGCGCCGTTGCTCGCCACGCGGTATCGCCTTGCGCGCCTGGCCAATCCACTCGCCGGCCTGCGCCATGTCGACCTGTTGCATCCCATGCGCCGGCGCTACCGCCTCGACTGGGAAAACTGCAAGATGCAGACGGCGGAACGTCGCCTGCTGAGCATCGTGCGCGAAGACGACCTGCCTGGCTCGGAGGCGCCGCGCGCCTGGCTGACCTACCTGCGCGGCGGCGCGTCCACCAACCTCGTTCGTGTGGCCGAGCACAACCTGCAGGACGTGCGCAGCCTCAGCGGACTGCTCGTTCAAGCGCATGGATGGGCGGCGCGGGATGCCTTGGCGGTTTCGCCGACCGATGACGAAAAATAGACGCCGGCCCGCGCAGGCTGGCCACGCGACTACCCACGCGGCGCGGAGTTGTTCCCCATGAGCGAAGCCATGAAGACCTGCGATCACGACGGCTGTAATTGCCGGGTGCCGGTATCGAGGGACTTTTGCAGCGAAAGCTGCCGCATGGCTTCGGAGAGCCAGATGGGTGGCGCCGGATGCGAATGCACGCATGCCGCGTGCCAGCAGCATCACCGATCAGGAGATCCATCCCGTGAGTAACGATCCCAAACAGCCCACGCCGGGCTATCGCGAAGACAACCCCAAGCCGTCTGGTTCGCCATCCAAGGTGCCCGGCGAAGGGCACCCCGGCGAATCGCAGAACATGCCCAAGGAAAAGCCGGGCAAGCAAGGCTCCTGACGGAAAGACGCCCGGGCAGCGCGGCCCGCCCGGGCCACGTGGGTATCAGGCAGCCTTGCGTACGACGTTGTCGATACCGGCCATTGCCCCGTCGATGGACTGGGCACGGTGCTCGTCGCCCAGGGCGATACCCTCCGCGCGCACGATCTCGATATCGGTGACGCCGAGAAAACCGAGCAGGGTGCGCAGGTAGGGTTCCTGGAAATCCATGGCCTCCGCCGGTGCGCCATTGGCGTAAACGCCACCGCGGGACGATGCGATGATGATCCGTTTGCCGCCTGCCAGGCCTTCGGGGCCGGCACTCGTATAGCGGAACGTCTTGCCAGCCACGCTGATGCGGTCGATCCAGGCTTTCAGCGTGCTGGCGATGCCGAAGTTGTACATGGGCGCGCCGAGTACGACGATGTCCGCCGCCAGGAATTCCTCCAGTATCGCGGCGTTGGCGGCAGCCTGGGGGTCGTCTTCGCCTGCCGGCGGCGTCCAGTGGGGCAGGGCGTCGGCGTGCAGATCGCGGTAGGTCACTTCCACCTGGGGGTGGCTGGCGACGAATTCCGCGACCACGGCGGCGGTCAGGCCGCGTGAGACCGAATAGGCGCCCAGGGCGCTCGAATCGATATGCAGGAGTTTCATGGTGTTCCTCGAAGGGGCCGCCGTGGCGACATGGCCACGACGATACGCCGGGGACGCTGCGCCGATTAGGCGGCTTGTCGTAGACTCATTGTTCTAAACGAGAAACGACGGGCTACCGATGGAAGGCGCGCTGCAAGACCTGAACGATCTCTATTTCTTCGCCTCGGTGGTGGAGCACGGCGGGTTTTCCGCGGCCGGGCGGGCGCTGGGCATCCCCAAGTCGCGCCTGAGCAAGCGCATCGCGCAGTTGGAGGAGCGCCTGGGCGTGCGGCTCCTGCAGCGCACTACCCGTCGTTTCGTAGTCACGGAGATCGGCGAGCGATTCTTCCAGCACTGCCGGGCGGTGCTGGAAGAAGCCCGTGCGGCCCAGGATGCCGTGGAAGAATTGCGTACCGAGCCGCGCGGCGTGGTGCGGGTAAGCTGTCCCATCTCGCTGGCCCAGAACGTGCTGGGGCCGATGCTGCCGGCGTTCCTGCTCGAGCATCCCAAGGTGCAGGTGCGAATCACGGCCACCAACCGCCGCGTCGATCTCATCGGCGAGGGTTTCGACGTGGCCATACGCGTGCGCGAAAAACTCGACACCGACGCCACGCTGGTGCTGCGCAGCTTCGGCTACGCACGCAGCCTGCTCGTGGCCAGCCCGAAATTCCTCGACACCCACGGCAGGCCCACCACGCTGGAAGCGTTGTCCAGGTTGCCGGCGCTGTCGATGTTCGAGCACGAGGGCGCCCAGATCTGGGAGCTGCTGGACGCGCAGGGCAAGAAGGCCGCGGTGGAGGTCAGGCCGAGCCTGATCAGCGGCGACTTCTCGGTGCTGATCTCGGCGGCCTTGCAATGTTGCGGCGTGGCGCTGCTGCCGGAGGAATACTGCGGGCCGATGATCGCCGCGGGCCAGCTGGAGTGGGTGCTTCCGGAATACACCACGGCGCAGGGCACCCTGCACTTCGTCTATCCCAGCCGCCGCGGCCTGCTGCCGGCGATCCGCAGCTTCGTCGACTTCCTGGCCGAGCGGCTGCCCAAGGCGCGCTCGGATTTCCGCCGCGAGTGCGAGAAGGTGGCCGTCGATCCCGGCCTGGCGGGGGCATTGCAGATCGCCCGCATGGTAGGATCGGAGCAACCGGCGGCATTTGGCCGTCCAAACGAATAAGGGCGTTCGATGCAGCTCGAAACCAAGCTACCCAAGGTCGGCACCACGATCTTCAGTGTCATGAGCCAGCTGGCGCTGGAGCACAAGGCGGTGAACCTGGGGCAGGGTTTTCCGGACTTCGAGCCGCCGCAGGCCCTGCGCGACGCGGTCACCCGTGCCATGGCCGAGGGCCGCAACCAGTACGCGCCCGGTATCGGCATCCCGAAACTCCGCGAGCAGATCGCGGCAAAAACCGAGCGCCTCTACGGTCACCGGGTCAGCCCGGATACCGAGGTCACCGTGACCTCCGGCGCCACCGAGGCCCTGTTCTGTGCCATCGCCGCCGTGGTACGCGCGGGCGACGAGGTGATCCTCTTCGACCCCTGCTACGACAGCTACGAGCCCGCCGTCGAGCTGCAGGGCGCCGTCGCCGTGCATATCCCGCTGACGCTGCCCGCGTTCGGCATCGACTGGCAACGCGTGCGCGAGGCGATCACGCCGCGTACCCGGATGATCCTCGTCAATTCGCCGCACAACCCGTCCGGTGCGGTGCTCAGCCGCGCCGATCTCGACCACCTGGCCGAGATCGTGCGTGACACCGGCATCGTCGTGCTGTCCGACGAGGTCTACGAACACATCGTCTTCGACGGAGCGGAGCACCAGAGCGTATTGCGCCATCCGGAACTGGCCGCGCGCAGCATCGTGGTGTCCTCGTTCGGCAAGACGTTCCACTGCACGGGGTGGAAGGTCGGTTACGCCATCGCACCCAAGGCGCTGACGGCCGAATTCCGCAAGGTGCACCAGTACATCACCTTCTGCACGTTCAATCCGGCGCAGTGGGCGTTTGCCGACTTCCTGGAGTCCAGCCCGGAGCACTACCTCGAACTGCCGGCCTTCTACGAGGCGAAGCGAAATCGCTTTCGCGAACTGCTGGCGCCGTCGCGGCTGACCCTGCTCGACGTGCCGGGTGGGTATTTCCAGCTGGTCGACTACAGCGCGATCCGCGACGTCGACGACATCGACTTCAGCGAATGGCTGGTGCGCGAGGGAGGCGTGGCCGCCATCCCGCTCAGTCCGTTCTACGAGACGGCGCCGGGCACCCGCCTGGTCCGCCTGTGCTTCGCCAAGAACGATGCCACGATGGAAGCCGCCGCGGAGCTGCTGTGCAAACTCTGACCGTCAGCCTTGTCCAGGGCGCCACGCGCTGGCACGACGCCGCGGCCAACCGCGACTATTACGGTGCCCTGGTGCGCTCCGCCGTCGCCAGCGACTTGATCGTGCTGCCGGAAACCTTCCTGTCCGGCTTCACCAACGACGCGCTGGGCCAGGCGGAGACGATGGACGGCACCAGCGTCGCCTGGATGCGTGACCTGGCCGGCGAGGTAAATGCCACGCTCGCCGGCAGCCTGGTGATCCGCGAGGGCGATACCGTCTATAACCGGCTCATCTGGGCGTCGCCGGATGGCTCGCTGGCGTATTACGACAAGCGCCACCTGTTCCGCATGGCCGGCGAACACACGCGCTACGGCGGCGGCAACCAGCGCCTGATCGTCACGTTGAAGGGTTGGCGCATCCTGCCGCAGGTCTGCTACGACCTGCGCTTTCCCGTCTGGTTGCGCAACGGCCGGCGTGTGGAGGCGGAGGGCGGCATGGACTACGACCTGGCGCTGTTCGTCGCCAACTGGCCCGCGCCGCGCCGGCAGCCATGGCGCACGCTGTTGCGCGCACGCGCCATCGAGAACCTTGCCTACGTGATCGGCGTGAACCGTGTCGGCATCGACGGCAACGACCACCCGTACGCGGGCGACAGCGCCATCATCGACCCGATCGGCGAAGCCCTGCTGGAACTGGGCCCGCAGGAGCAGGTGGTCACCACCGTGCTCGACCCGGCACCCCTGCAGGCACACCGCGAACGCTTCCCCGCCTGGATGGACGCCGACGCGTTTTCGCTGAGCCCCTGACCCTCACGCCGGGGGCACGTGACCGACCTGTAGGAGCGCGCGTTCGCGCACGACATCTTCTCGCGATACCCATGGATTCTGCGCGCCAGCTTGCAGGCACGGCCCCAAAAGATGTCGCGCGCGAGCGCGCGCTCCTACCAAGGCGTGGCGTCGGCGTTCCCAGACCTGGTGTCGGCGTTTGCCGGCACGCGCCTTATTTTGCAGGCGCGAACGGAACCACCGGGCCGGCCGGCGTCGTCTTGCGCCATGCGCCGAGTTTGTCCCGGATACCTTCGCCGATATCGATCTGCGGCTCCGAAGGCTCCAGCGAATCCCTGGTCTCCCAGCCGGCGATCTCGGCCCTGGCCTTGCCGAAGGCGTCGATGAAATCGGGTGTGGCATTGAGACCGTCGGCGAGCCAGGCGCGTCCGAAATACGTGATGTCCGAATCGCTGCCGCAGCCGAACGACGTCCGGTCGGCGCGTGCCGAGGTCATCACCAGGGTGCCGGGGCCGCGCAGCTTAGGCACGAAGCCGCCGGAATAGCAGGCGTTGACGACCAGCACCTTCCAGCGGAACGGATGGCTGGCGAAGATATCGGCCAGGCCGTCGGCGTCCAGCTGGTCCAGGGGGATCGGGTCCATGTCGACCAGCAGCGAGTGGTCGCTGCCGCCGTGCGTAGCGACATAGAGCAACAACACGTCTTCCCTGGGGTCCATCACCCGGGCCACGCCGTCCAGCGCTGCCTCCAGGTTGGTCCAGCTAGCCAGCGGGTGGCTCGACAGCGTGGCGGGGTGATTCTCCAGCACCAGGGTGTGGCCGGGGCTGCCGAAGCGCGTGGTCATCAGGCGATCGAGGTATTCCGCCTCGTTGCGGAACACGCTTTCCGAACCGTCGCCGGCAAACGCGATGGCATACACGTTGGTCTTGCCGGGCGTGCGGCGTGCCAGTCGCGACAGCGACGTCTTCATCTGCGCCGGTTGCGCGGCGAAGACCTGCTCCGGCGTGGGTGCATCGTCGGGCCAGGCGCTGTCGTCCAGGAGCGTCGGGGCATCCGCGTCCGGCTCCGCCGCGGGGTCGGTCACGGCCGTCGTGGAGGACGCGGCCGCAGGGTGGGTGCCCGTCTCGCGGACGGTTTGTGCTGTCGAGCCACCGGCGGGCAGGGCGTGTCCCGCCACGGACACAGGCTGCGTGACGGGCCGTGCCGGCCCGAGCTGCAGAATGCCTACGGTGCCCAGCGCGCCGGCGACAAAGGCCGCCAGGGCGTAGATCGCCGTGCGGCGACGCGGGTCAAGGCGCAATGGCATCGAAATCGGCGACAGCGGGATGTCCGGCGTCCACCAGCGTCGTCGGCGGGCGCACGAGCTGGATGGTGCGCATGCCGGCCTCGCGGGCGGCGTCCAGTTCCTCGCGGATATCGGACAGGAACAGCACCTGTGCCGGCGGCAGGCCGATCGCCCCGGCGATGTCGCGGTACGAGGCCGTCTCGCGCTTGGGGCCGGTCTGGGTGTCGAAATAACCGCTGAACAGCGGCGTGAGGTCACCGTATTCCGTGAAACCGAACAGAAGCTTCTGCGCAGGCACCGAGCCGGACGAGTAGACGTAGAGCTGCAGGCCCTGCGCATGCCAGGCACGCAGCCGCGCCGCTACCTCGGGGTACATGTGCGAAGTGTACACGCCCGACTCGTAGCCTTCGCGCCAGATCATTCCCTGCAGGGCCTTCAACGCCGTGGATTTGCGATCTTCGTCTATCCAGCGGATCAGCAGGTCGATGATCTCGCCGCGCGTGGCTTCGACGATGCCGGCTTCCTTGGCGGCCTCGTGCAGCCAGTGCTGCACCTCGGGCTCGTCGGTGTGCGTTTCCACGTAGGCGGGCAGGTGCTGCCGGGCGTAAGGAAACAGCACGTCCTTGACGAAGTCGATCGAGCTGGTGGTGCCCTCGATGTCGGTGAGGACGGCACGGATATCGGACATGCGGGGAACGCCTGTGGGCCGGGGAGACTCCGCAGGATAAACGACCGGGCCCGTCCGCGGAACGGTCAGGCCGGGCCGGTCTGCTTGGCCGAGGCGTGCGGTGTCATGCGGGGAAACCGCTCGGCGATGTCGGTGCCGGTGAAATCGGCGACCCAGCCCTCGGTGTTGGTGAACAGGCGGATTGCCACGAAATAGGGCGATTCGCTCATGTCGAACCAGTGCGGCGTGCCGTCGGGCACCCCGATCAGGTCGCCCTTCTCGCAAAGCACCTCGTAGACCCTGCCGTCGATATGCAGGGTGAACTGCCCGGCGCCGGCCACGAAGAAGCGTACTTCGTCCTCGCTATGGGTGTGCTCGTTCAGGAACTTCTGCCGGAAGGTGGCACGGTCCGGATGGTCGGGCTTGAGGCTGATCACATCGACCGAGCGGTAGCCATTCTCCGCCATCAGGCGGTCGATGTCGGCACGATAGGCGGCGATGACCTCGTCCTGCGAGGCGCCGGGGGCGATCGGCTGGGTGGCCTCCCACTGCTCGAACCGTACGCCGACGGCCTGCAGGGCGGCGGCAATGGCGGCGTGGTCGTCGTGCACGGTGACTGGTGCATCGTGGGTGTGGTCGTCGTAGATACGCAGACGGCTCATGGGGAAAGCCTCCTCAGGTCGAGTTCGCAGCCCAGCAGGAATTCCAGGGCCTCCAGGTGCCGGCGTGTCTCGGCCATGTCGCGACCCCACGTATAGATGCCATGCCCGTCGATCAGGTAGGCAGGCAGGGGCTTGCCGGCATCGATCCAGGCGTCCACGCGGGCTTCGAGCTCCGGCATGTGCTGGGTGTTGGGGAAGACGGGGATCTCGAGCACGCTCTCGTGGGTGGTGTAGCCGGTGATGGCCTTCTGCAGCTCCCATCCTTCCAGGCGCACGCGGCCCTCGGCGGCAAACAGCCGGGAGCAGACGCTCTGCGTGCG
Source organism: Luteibacter sp. PvP120 (assembly GCF_054055715.1). Taxonomy (NCBI): domain Bacteria; kingdom Pseudomonadati; phylum Pseudomonadota; class Gammaproteobacteria; order Lysobacterales; family Rhodanobacteraceae; genus Luteibacter; species Luteibacter sp. PvP120. The sequence goes on from NZ_JBSRXP010000001.1 coordinate 115,757, forward strand.
CGAATGGGTATGCAGCACCACGTTGGCCTCGGGAAACCGGCGGTACACCTGCGTGTGCAGGCCCGTCTCGGCGGAAGGCCGGTTGTCCGAGCCCACTGCCTGGCCCTGCATGTCCACCACCATGATGTCGTCGCGGCCCAGCCGGCCCTTGTCGCGGCCCGAGATCGTGATGGCCGCCAGCGTATCGTCCAGGCGCATGGAGAAATTGCTGCTGGTCGCGGGCGTCCAGCCGAACGACGCCAGCTCGCGTGCGGCGTCCGCGATGGCGTCGGCGCGATCGGCGAGCAGGGCGGGGTCGATGGGGGAGAGGCTGGTCGGCATGGGATTTGGACGTCCAAACGGATGGGGAGTGTACCACGCGGGGATGACGGCCCCGCGGCAGCCCGTGCACGGTCAGGCGCGTAATGCGAACCACTGCCTTTCGGCAAAACGCGTACGATCCCGGCCGTACGGCCCGCGGGCCGGATCATCATCGACGGAGGTTCACCTATGTCGCAAGACACCGAGAACATGGAGGGGCGTCGCCGCTTCCTCAAGGCCGCCGTGGGCGGCGTGGCCGCCGCGGCCGTGCTGGGCACCTTGCCGCGCGCCGCACGGGCCCAGGACCTGCCCCATCTGGCCCCGACCGACCCGACAGCCGCCGCGCTGAAGTACACCGAGGACGCCAGCAAGGCCGCCGGCCGGGCGACCCCGAAGGATGCCTGCTTCAACTGCAACTTCTACCAGGGCAAGGCCGATGCCGCCTGGGGGCCGTGCCAGTTGTTCCCCGGCAAGGCCGTGGCCAGCAAGGGCTGGTGCGTGTCCCACGCCGTCATGATCTGAGGGGGAAGCCGGGCAGGGTGCTCCCTGGAAAGCAAAATGCCGCCCGGCGCGTGGGTCGAGGAGCTGACCCTCCCGACGCGCCGGGCGGCAATCCGGGGCCCACTGCCAAGTGATTTACCCGCGGACTGAGGATCATACTCCCCTCCCGCCGCAGCCGGCCAATGGCAGTTAAATGACAGTCACACCCGACTCATTTAATTCAAAAAATCAATAACTTGTAAAACCTACTTCGAGCCGGCTCGAAGTCGGCTGTGGCGATAGCCGTAGGCGACGTACATCACCAAGCCGAGCACGGTCCACACGCCCATCAGCACCCAGTTACGCACCCCCATCGACCACAGCAGGGCGACGCAGCTGAGGATGCCGAGCACGCAGGTGACCGGGGCGAACGGCACCCGGAACGTCCGTGGCAAGCCCGGGGCCGTCCTGCGCAGGATCATCACGCCCGCGCATACCGCGCAGAAGGCGACCAGCGTGCCCATCGAGGTGAGGTCGCCGAGCAGGTTGAGCGGGAACACCGCCGCCAGCAGGGCGATGCCCACGCCGGTGATCACCGTATTGATGTGCGGCGTGCGGTACTTCGGATGGATGGTGGTGAACACCTTCGGCATCAGGCCGTCGCGACCCATGATCATGAAGATGCGCGGCTGGGCGATGATCATCACCAGTACCACCGACGACAGGCCGATCAGCGCGCCGACCTCCACGATGCCGCGCAGCCAGCCCAGTTCCGGGTGCTGGCGAATGGCCGTGACCACCGGCTCGGAGGTGCCCAGTTCCGCGAAGGGCACCAGGCCGGTGAGCACGGCGGCCATGGCGATATAGAGCACGGTGCAGATGGCCAGCGAGGCCAGCGTGCCGATGGGCATGTCGCGCTGCGGGTTCTTCGATTCCTGCGCGGCGGTGGAGGTTGCCTCGAAGCCGATGTAGGCGAAGAAGACCATCGAGGCACCGCGAAGGATGCCGGCCCAGCCGTACTTGTCGCCGCCCTGGTTCTGCGGGATGAACGGGTGCCAGTTGGCCGTGTCGATGTGGCTGGCGCCCACCACGATCACGACGATGATCAGCGCCGTCTTCAGCAGCACCATCGCCATGTTGATGCCCGTGGACTCCTTGATGCCCACATAGCAGAGCCAGGTGAGCGCCAGGGTGATGCCGACCGCCGGCAGGTTGAACAACGCGCCCGTGAAGACGAAATGGCCGTCGATGAAATCCAGCGGGGCGTTGGTCAGCGCGGTCGGGATATGGATGCCGACGTGATCGAGCAGGCTGACGAAATAGCCGGTCCAGCTGACCGCCACCGCCGAGGCGGACACGCCGTATTCCAGGATCAGGTTCCAGCCGATGAACCACGCCGCGCCTTCGCCCAGCGTGGCGTACGCATACGAATACGCGCTGCCCGAGACTGGGATCATCGAGGCGAACTCGGCATAGCACAGTGCGGTGAACGTGCTGCAGATGGCGGCCAGGATGAACGAGATGATGATGGCCGGGCCGGCGTGTTCCGCGGCGGCGACGCCCGTGATGACGAAGATGCCGCCGCCGATGACCGCACCGATGCCCAGTGCCGTGAGCCCCCAGGGGCCGAGCGTGCGCCTCAGCGCGGGACCGTGAGCGTCGTCGGGTTCGGCCTGGGGAGCTTTCTTGGCGAGTAGCTGGGTGAGCATGGGCGGCCCGGAGGAAGTGACGTGGAAAGAATAGCCGTAAACGTAAAAGGCCGGCGGGAGCCCGCCGGCCTTTTACGTTCGCGCGAGGATCAGGCCAGCGACTTGCGCAGCTTGCTGTGCGCGTAGCCATAGCCGAAGTAGATGACCTGGCCGATGACGATCCAGCCGCACATCAGGCGCCAGTGTTCCTCGAACGCCTGCCAGAACAGGTAGATGCAGGCCAGCGCGCCGATGATGCAGATCGGCCACACGAACGGCACGCGGAAGCTGCGCTTCAGTTCGGGGCGTGTGTAGCGCAGGATCAGCACGCCGATGCACACGGTGGCGAACGCCAGCAGCGTGCCCATGGAGACCAGCTCGCCCAGCACGCTGACCGGGAACAGGCCGGCCATGGCCGCCGCGGCGACGCCGACGATCACGGTGCCGACATAGGGCGTGCGGAACTTCGGATGCACCTTGGCCATGGTAGGCGGCAGCAGGCCGTCCTTCGCCATCGAGAAGAAGATGCGCGGCAGGCCCATCAGCATCACCAGGATGACCGACGACAGGCCAGTGATGGCGCCGAGGATCACCAGCGCCTTCAGCCACGACAGCTGCGGGTAGAGGCTGAGCGCGGTGGCCACCGGCTCCGGCGTGTTCAGCATGCGGAACGGGGCGATGCCGGTGAGGACCAGCGCCACCGCGATGTAGAGCACGGTGCACAGGGCCAGCGAACCCAGGATGCCGATGGGCATGTCGCGCTGCGGGTTCTTCGCTTCGCCGGCGGCGGTCGATACCGCGTCGAAGCCCACGTACGAGAAGAACACGATGGTGGCGGCGCGGAAGATGCCGCCCCAGCCGTACGTGCCCGGGCCTTCGGAGGCGGGAATGAACGGGTGCCAGTTGGCCGGGTTGATCACCTGCACGGCGAACGCCAGGAACAGCAGGATCACGGTGACCTTGATCGCCACGATGATCGAGTTGACGAAGGCCGACTGCGTGATGCCGACGTAGCACAGGCCCGACAGCGCGGCGATGATGCAGACCGCCGGCAGGTTGATCAGCGTGCCGGTGGCCTGCATGTGGCCGTCGACGAACTGGAACGGCGCCGAGGCCAGTGCCGCGGGCAGGGCCAGGTTGATGTTGGCCATGTGCCCGATCATGCCGAGCATTTCGTTGAAATAGCCCGACCAGCCGGCGGCGACGGTGGCGGCGGCGAACAGGTACTCGAGCACCAGGTTCCAGCCGACGAACCAGGCGACGTACTCGCCCAGCGTGGCATAGGAATAGGAGTAGGCACTGCCGGAGACGGGAAGCATGGCCGCGAATTCGGCGTAGCACAGGCCGGCCAGGGCGCAGGCGAAGCCGGCGATCAGGAAGCTGATGACCAGGGCAGGGCCGGCGTGCAGGGCAGCGGCCTGCCCGGTGATCACGAAGATACCTGCACCGATGACGGCGCCGACACCGAGAAGAATGAGGTGCCTGGCGGTGAGTACGCGCCTGAGCTCGCCGTTACCGTTACCGTGGGCGCCGGTGTCGATGTGCTCACCGGCGTCTACGTGCGGCGCGGCCTCGATCGGATGCGTCGCGAACAGGTGTTTCAACATGTGTCTCCCCTACTGCCGGAATGTAGCCTTTTATTATTTGGGACCGCCGCGTGAGTCACGGTGGACACGCCGCTGCCCGGAAGCGCTGGCACGGCACCATAGCCCAGCGGGCATTGGGCGTACAAGCTGCGATGCGAGGCGCGCCAAGGCGCTGCACGTACCGGTGGGAATGTCGAGCATGACTTACGGCGGTTGTGCATGACGCGATGCTGCTCCATCAGAACACCATGTTGAGCGCGGCCTGCGGGGCCACGTAGTCGCCCGCGTTGCGCCCGGCCACCGTGAACTGCACGCCGGCGATCAGGCCGACGGTCGGGCTGAAGTGGTACTCCAGGGCCGGTGCCAGGCCGATGTCGTGGCTTGCGGGTACGCGGTGTCGGATGTTTTGCCCGTGTCCGTCGTGTCCTGCCACGGCGACGGCGCTGGCCCGGTTCCAGATGGCTTCGCCGACCAGCACCCAGCGCCCGTCGAGTACATACTCGGCCGCGAAGGTGGCGTTCCAGGCCTGGCCCGGTCGCGCGAAGCCGCGGAAGCCGCTGTCGGTGGCATAGACGCTGCTGTCGCGGACGCGTACATGGCCGGGCGAGGGGCTCCACGCCAGCTGACTGCGCCAGCGCATCGCATGGTCGTTGGCCAGCCAGTGGAGTTGCTGGGCGCCGAGGCTGACCGTGGTGCGGGCCGCACCGTTGCCGGTGGCGTTCAACGGGTTGTTGTCGAGTCGCTGGAAACTGCCTGTCGGCAGGCGCTGGGCGAGCGCCAGGGCCAGGATCAGTCCGGTACCATCCGCGGCCGGTGCCCGCAGGCGCTGCTGCACTCGCACCACGGTGTCGCCCATGCGCAGACCGTCGGTATGGCGGCCGGCGCCCGAGGTGCGCGAGGCGTTGAGCGTGAGTTGCACGGCGCTGCTGTCGGTCAGCGCGTAGGTGACCGGCACGGCGACCTGCCATTGACGGTACATCGCATGCTGTTCGCGGCGGTGCCCGTCGTTATCGTAGGTGCCGCGGGTGTTGGTATGGATGAGGTAGGGTTCGACGTTGAGCATGCCGGCCGGCATCGTGTTGACAGCGGGCGTTACCAGCGGGCCGGTGAAGTCGGGCGACGCGTGCGGCGTGTCGGACGGCGCAGCGAGGGCGAGCGGTGCTGCAAGAGCTAACGAGAGGGCGGTGGCGGCGCGGAGGTGAGCGTTCATGCGATTCCTTGCGGGTGGAGATCTGCCAGGCGCGTCATGCGCTTGAAATGCATCCTAGGCGGCTCCGCCCGCCCGATAACATCGGATTAGTCTGAAAATGACGTGCGACAATCAGCAGCCTGACCGCCGCCAAGCCCGCCCATGTCTACCGATCGCCTTGCCTTGATGTCCGCCCTGCGCCGATACGGCGAACGTCAGCCGGACGAGCCCGATGCCGACCGCTGCGTCGCCTGGCTGGAACGTGGTGAACGGCCGTTCGAGCGCGAAAGCCTTGAAGGTCATTTCACCGGTTCGGCCTGGCTGGTCAGCCGCGACGGCACGCGTGTGTTGCTGATGCTGCACGCCAAGCTCGGCCGGTGGCTGCAGCCGGGCGGCCACGCCGATGGCGATCCGGACCTGGCGGCGGTAGCGCTACGCGAGGCGGAAGAGGAAACCGGCCTGCGCGGGCTCGCGGTGCGGCGGGAGATCTTCGACGTGGATGCCCATCGGATTCCCGCGCGGGGCCACGAGCCGGAACACTGGCATTACGACGTGCGTTACGTCGTGGTCGCGGGAGCCGACGAGGCGTTCGTCGCCAATGCGGAATCGTTGTCGCTTGCCTGGGTGCCCATCGTGGACCTGGCGCACGACGAGCGCGTCGAACCGTCGCTGCGGCGCATGGCGGGCAAGTGGCTGGCTGCCGGGCATCCGCTGGTCACGGACTGATCCGTAAGCGTTACCGGCGTTGCCGCGGACACGGACGATTCGCTCCCCAGGCCGATCTGCGCCACGGGATCGATCAGTCCTTGTACCTGTCCGGTGCCGGATGCAGCGTGCCGCACCGCTTGCAGGTGCGCGCGTCGATCGATCTGTAGAACGTGTCGAACACGGGTGGAAAATCCTTCTCGATGCTGTCGAGGGTGAAATAGGTCTCGAACAGCGTGTGGTTGCAGTTCTGGCAGAACCACATCAGGCCGTCGCGCTCCCCCGCGAGGCGCCGCCGCTCCACCACCAGGCCAACCGAATCCGGCATGCGTTGCGGCGAATGCGGCGTGCGCGGCGGAAGATAGAAGATCTCGCCGGCGCGGATGGGGATGTCGCGTGCCTGGCCATCGTCCTGCACCCTGAGCACCATCTCGCCTTCCAGCTGGTAGAAGAACTCCGGGCCTTCGTCGTAGTGGTAGTCGGTGCGGGCGTTGGGGCCGCTGACGATCATGATGATAAAGTCGCCGTCGACGATGCACTTGTTGCCGACGGGCGGCTTGAGCAGGGCGCGGTTTTCCGCAATCCAGCGTTGCAGGTCGATCGGCGGCAGCAGGCTCATGGTCGGCGTCATCCTGTGTGTAGGAGCGCACGATGTGCGCGATGCTTTTTACCCGGTCTCGCAGGATCGCGCACATCGTGCGCTCTTACCAACGTGGGGGGTCTTGGGGGATCATCGCGCACATCGTGCGCTCCTACCAATGCGTGGGTTCGTGCGGATTATCGCGCACGGCGTGCGCTCCTGCGCAGGCGTGGCGCCACGGGAGACGATGATGGATGAGGAGACGAGGATGGACGACGAGATCAGCTGGGCCGATTTCGAGAAGGTGATGATCGTGGCGGGTACCGTCGTGCGTGCCGAGGTGTTTCCCGAGGCGCGACGGCCCGCCTACAAGATATGGGCGGACTTCGGCCCGCACGGCGAGCGCAAGACCAGCGCGCAGGTCGCGGCGATCTATCGGCCGGAAGACCTGGTCGGCAGGCAGATCGTGGCGGTCATCAATTTCCCGGAGAAGCAGATCGGCCCGTTCCGTTCACAGTTCCTGCTGACCGGCTTCCACACGGACGAGGGCGTGGTCATCACGACCACGGAGAGACCGGTGCCGAACGGCACGCGGATGGCGTAACGGCATGCGGCGACGGCACACGGATGGCGTAACGACATGCGACAACGGCACACAGCTGCCGTAGGAGCGCACGATGTGCGCGAATCCGGGTTTCGGTGGGCGTCGGAAACGCCGGCGCGGTTGTTGCGCGTGACTTCGTTCGCCATGGGTGAGGGTGAGGGATCGCGCACATCGTGCGCTCCTACCGGGCATGCACGGTGGCCCGGCCCGGCCCGGCCCGGCCCGGCGGGTGGCCGGGCCGGTGGGGTCGTTACAGCGCCTCGAAGATGCCGGCGGCGCCCATGCCGGTGCCGATGCACATGGTGACCATGCCGTACTTCTGCTTGCGGCGACGCAGGCCGTGAATCAGTGTGGCGGCGCGGATGGCGCCGGTGGCGCCGAGCGGGTGGCCGAGGGCGATGGCGCCGCCCAGCGGGTTCACCTTGGACGGGTCGAGGCCGAGGTCGCGAATGACGGCGAGGGCTTGTGCCGCGAACGCCTCGTTCAGCTCGATCCAGTCGAGCTGGTCCTGGGTGATGCCGGTCTGCTTCAGCGCCTTGGGGATGGCTTCCTTCGGGCCGATACCCATGACATCCGGCGCCACGCCGGCCACCGAGAAGCCCACGAAGCGGGCCAGCGGGGTCAGGCCGTAGTCCTTGATCGCCTTCTCGCTGGCGATCAGCAGGGCGCCGGCACCGTCGGACATCTGCGAGGAGTTGCCGGCCGTGACCGAGCCGCCGAACTGGCCGTTGCGGAACACGGGACGAAGCTTGCCCAGCACCTCGAGCGTGGTGTCCTTGCGCGGGCCTTCGTCGGTATCGATGACGCGGCGATCCTCGCGCACGCTGTGGTTGGCTAGGTCCGGGTAGCGGTCGTCGAGCTGGAACGGCGTGATTTCGTCCTTGAACTCGCCGGCGGCAATGGCCGCGAACGCGCGCTCGTGCGACTGCAGGGCGAAGCGATCCTGGTCCTCGCGGCTGACCTTCCAGCGCTCGGCCACCTTTTCCGCGGTGATGCCCATGCCGAAGGCGATGGCGCGGTTCTCGTCGTTCTCGAAGATGGCCGGGTTCATGGCGATCTTGTTGCCCATCATCGGCACCATGCTCATCGACTCGGTGCCGCCGGCCAGCATGAGGTCGGCCTCACCCAGGCGGATGCGGTCGGCAGCCATCGCGATGGCCTGCACGCCCGACGAACAGAAACGGTTGATCGTGACGCCCGGCACCTGTTCCGGCAGGCCGGCCAGCAGCACACCGATGCGGGCCACGTTCATGCCTTGCTCGGCTTCCGGCATGGCGCAGCCGATGACGGCATCGGCGATCAGCATCGGATCGATGCCGGGCGCCTGTTCGATCACGGCGCGGATGACGTGCGCCAGCAGGTCGTCGGGACGGGTGTTGCGGAACACGCCGCGCGGCGCCTTGCCCACTGGGGTGCGGGTGGCGGCGACGATGTAGGCATCTTGCACTTGCTTGCTCATGGGGTGGTTCCTTTAAGGGGGAAAGTCGAATGCGTGAGAGCGCGTGGCGCGTCAGTTACGCAGCGGCTTTCCCGTCGTCATCGTGTGCGCGATACGGGCCTGGGTCTTCTCGGTCTGCGCCAGTTCCACGAAGTGGCGACGCTCCAAGGCCAGCAGCCAGGCTTCGTCGACCAGCGAGCCGCGCTCGATCTTGCCGCCTGCGAGGGCGTCGGCAATGCGGCTGGCGATGTCGATATCGTGCGGCGAGGCGAAATAGCCCTCGGCCAGGTTGGCCAGCGACGCCTTGAAGGTGGCCGTGGCCACGTCGCCGCCCACCGGGATGGCGCGACCGGGCATCGGCGGGCGGTAGCCGGATTCCGCCATGGCCAGGGCCTGCGCCTTGGCCACGTGGAGCACTTCATACGTGTTGAAGACCACGATATCGTCCTTGCGCAGCAGGCCCATGGCCTTTGCCTCGATCGCGCTGGTCGACACCTTGGCCATCGCCACCGTCTCGAAGATCTTCTTGAGGAACTCGAACGGATCCTCCGGGTTGGCCTGTGCGGCACGCACGGCGAATTCCTTCAGGCCGCCACCGGCCGGCAGCAGGCCGACGCCGGCCTCGACCAGGCCGATGTAGCTCTCCAGCGCCGCCACGGTGCGCGCCGAGTGCATCTGGAACTCGCAGCCGCCACCCAGGGCCAGCCCGCGCACGGCGGCGACCACCGGCACCAGCGAATACTTGATGCGCATGCTGGTGGCCTGGAAGTTCGCCACCATGGCCTCGAACTGGGCCAGCTTGCCGGCCTGAAGCAGGCCCAGCGCGCCCTTGAGGTCCGCACCGGCCGAGAACGGCTCGGACGGCTGCCACAGCACCACGCCGCGGAATTGCTGCTCGGCCAGGCCGATGGCGTGCTGGATGCCGTCGAGCACCTGGTCGTTGACCGTGTGCATCTTCGTCTTGAACGAGATCACGCCGATGTCGTCGCCCGCATGCCACAGGCGCACGCCTTCGTTCTCCCAGACCGTGGTGCCCTTGTCGAAGGTTTCACCCAGGATGGGGTCGGGGAACGCCTGGCGGGCATAGACCGGGTGCGTGGAGCGCGGCTGCTCGGCGTTGGCACTGGCCGAGTAGGAGCCGGCCTTGCCATGCACGCCGGTGCGACCGTCAGTGACCCAGGCGGGCAGGGGCGCGCTGCTCATGGTCTTGCCGGCGGCGATGTCCTCGGCGATCCAGCCCGCGACCTGTTGCCAGCCGGCGGCCTGCCAAAGCTCGAACGGCCCCAGCTTCCAGCCGTAGCCCCAGCGGATGGCGAAATCGACGTCACGGGCCGTCTCGGCCACGTCGGCCAGGTGGAAGGCTGTGTAGTGGAACAGGTCACGGAAGACGGCCCACAGGAACTGTGCCTGCGGGTCGGACGAGGCGCGCAGCTTCGCGAATTTCTCGGCCGGGTCGCGGATGGCGAGGATGGCGGAGACTTCTTCCGAGGCCTTCGGCTCGGACGGTCGGTAGTCGTGCTTCTGCAGGTCGAGCACCACGATGTCCTTGCCGGCCTTGCGGTAGAAGCCCGCGCCGGTCTTCTGGCCGAGCGCGCCCTTGTCGATCAGGCCCTTCAGCCAGGCGGGCGGCTGGAAATAGCGGTGCCACGGGTCGTCCGGCAGGGTGTCGCCCATGGTCTTGACCACGTGGGCCAGGGTGTCCAAGCCGACCACGTCCGCGGTGCGGAAGGTGGCGCTCTTCGGGCGGCCGATGGCCGGCCCGGTCAGCGCGTCGACGGTGTCGAAGCCCAGGCCGAACTGCTCGGTGTGGTGCATGGTGGAGAGCATCGAGAACACGCCGATGCGGTTGCCGATGAAGTTCGGGGTGTCCTTGGCGTAGACCACGCCCTTGCCGAGGGTGGTGGTGAGGAAGGCTTCGAGGCCTTCCAGCACGGCACCGTCGGTGAGACGGGTCGGGATCAGCTCCACCAGGTGCATATAACGAGGCGGATTGAAGAAATGCACGCCCGTGAAGCGGTGGCGCATGTTTTCCGGCAGCGCCTCGGCCAGGCCGTTGATGGACAGGCCGGAGGTGTTGCTGGCCAGCACGGCGGTCTTCGACACGTGCGGCGCGATCTTCTGGTAGAGGTCGAGTTTCCAGTCCATGCGCTCGGCGATGGCCTCGATCACCAGGTCGACGTCGGCCAGCTGGGCCAGGTCGTCTTCGTAGTTGGCCGGGATGATCGCGGCGCCCAGCGATTTTTCGGCCAGGGGCGCGGGCGACAGCTTGGCCAGGTTGGCGATGGCCTTCAGCGCGATGCCGCTTTTGGGACCGTCCTTGGCGGGCAGGTCGAACAGGACGGTTTCCACGTTGGCGTTCGTCAGGTGCGCGGCAATCTGCGCGCCCATGACGCCGGCGCCGAGTACCGCGGCCTTGCGAATGCGTAACGGTGTTGCGGTCATGGTGATCTCCGGTGATGCGTGAGGATGCGTCCCGCGGTCAGCGAGCGGCGGGGGTAGGCGATGGGGCGGGCGAGACGGCCGGGCTGCGCAGGCCGGCCGCCGCAAAGCGGATCAGGTGCTCGGCGGCGCTTTCGCGGTGGTCGCGTTCGGCCACGTCGGTCTTGCGCTGGATGATCCCGAAATCGGCCATGGCGTAGGTGAGGGCGCCGGTGACGATATCGAGCCGCCAGTAGATGTCTTCCTTGGGCAGGCCCGGCAGCAGCCGGGCGAACTCGCCGGCGAACTGGCGAAGCACGTGGCCGTAGTTCTCGGACAGGAACCGCCGCAGGGTCTCGTTATGCTCGGCATACGCCCGGGCCAGCACGCGGACGAAGGCGGCGCCACCGCCATCGTTGCGGGACAGGTCCAGCGCGGGGCGGATGTAGGCGTCGAGGACATCCTCGAGGCGGGTACCTTCGCCACCGGCCACCTTGCCCAGGGCGGCCAGGCGCCGGCTGTTCAGCTCGTCGAGGCGGCGACGGAACACTTCCTCGATCAGCTTGTCCTTCGAGCCGAAGTGGTAATTCACCGCGGCGAGATTGACCCGGGCCGCGGCGGTCACCTGGCGCAGCGACGCACCGGCGAAGCCGTGGGTGGCGAACAGGGCCTCCGCAGCACCCAGGATACGTTCCTTGGTGCTGCGCTCGCGCGACGCGTAGGGGGCGTTCGTCATTCGGCGGACTCCGCAGGCGGCAGGGTTTGAATCAAACGATCGTTTGAGAATACGCCCGGGCACTCGAAAGGGTCAATGTGCGACCGCACATGGCTGCAAGCAGCTTGCGATTGAGCTAGAATCTGTCAAGATTTCGTGAGCTAAGTCAGTCATTCCTGACGGCTTTGGCCTCAAACTTTCACCGGGCGTCCCCGCGGGCCCCGGCATACTTGTCTTTCTTTTTTCCATTTCCCGGAGCATCCGTATGGCGCTGGAGCGCACCCTTTCGATCATCAAGCCCGACGCCGTCAAGAAGAACGTCATCGGTGAAATCCTCGCTCGCTTCGAGAAGGCCGGTCTCAAGATCGTTGCCGCGAAGATGAAGCAGCTGACCCGCGAAGAGGCCGAAGGCTTCTACGCCGTGCACAAGGAGCGTCCGTTCTTCGGCGCCCTGGTCGATTTCATGATCTCCGGTCCGGTGATGATCCAGGCGCTGGAAGGCGAGGGCGCGGTCCTGAAGAACCGCGACCTGATGGGTGCCACCAATCCGAAGGACGCCGCGCCGGGCACGATCCGCGCCGACTTCGCCGACTCGATCGACGCCAACGCCGTCCACGGCTCGGATTCGCTCGAGAATGCCGCCAACGAAATCAAGTACTTCTTCAACGACTCGGACGTCGTTTCGCACTGAGGCACGCCGTGAACACGCCCGCCGACAAGGTCAACCTGCTCGATTTCGATCGCGCCGGCCTGCGCGATTTCTTCGCCCAGCTCGGCGAGAAGCCCTATCGCGCCGAACAGGTCATGAAGTGGATCTACCACCGTCTCGAAAGCGATTTCGAGAATATGACCGATGTCGGCAAGGCGTTGCGCGAAAAGCTCAGTGCCAGCTGCTACGTGGGCCCGCCCAAGACCGCGTTCGAGAAGACCGCGGTCGACGGCACCCAGAAGTGGCTGCTGGGTATGGATGGCGGCAACGCCATCGAGACCGTCTACATCCCGGAGCCGACCCGCGGCACGCTGTGCGTGTCGTCGCAGGTCGGCTGCGCCCTGAATTGCCAGTTCTGCTCCACGGCCACCCAGGGCTTCTCCCGCAACCTGTCCACGGCCGAGATCATCGGCCAGGTATGGGTCGCGGCCAAACATCTCGGCAACGTGCCGCACCAGCAGCGTCGCATCACCAACGTGGTGATGATGGGCATGGGTGAGCCGTTGCTCAATTTCGACAACGTGGTCAAGGCGATGAGCCTGATGCGCGACGACCTGGGCTTCGGCCTGGCGAGCAAGCGGGTCACGTTGTCCACGGCCGGCCTGGTGCCGATGATCGACAAGCTGTCGGCGGAGAGCGACGTGTCGCTCGCCGTATCGCTGCATGCGGCCAACGACGAGTTGCGCACGGAACTTGTGCCCCTGAACAAGCGCTACCCGCTGGCCGAACTGATGGCTGCCTGCGAGCGCTACATCAACCGCGCGCCGCGAACCTCCATCACCTTCGAGTACACCCTGATGAAGGGCGTGAACGACCGGCCGGAGCACGCGAAGCAGCTGGTCAAGTTCATGCGCCGCCTGCCGGGCGCCAACAAGGTCAACCTGATCCCGTTCAATCCGTTCCCGGGCACGCGGTTCGAGCGTTCCAGCCCGGACGACATCCGCAATTTCCAGACCCAGCTGCTCAATGCCGGCGTGCTCACCATGTTGCGGCGTACGCGTGGCGACGACATCGACGCCGCCTGCGGCCAGCTGAAGGGTCAGGTGGTGGACCGCACGCGCCGCCAGGCCGAGTTCCGCCGGAAGCTGGAAGAGGGAGCGGTGAATGCGGCTTGAGCGTTGGGGTTTGCTGGCGGCACTGGTGCTGGCCTGCGCCGGCTGCGTGGCCGGCGAATCCGGGCTCAAGCCCTCGTCGGCCGCCGACGAGCGCGCCAAGGGCGCCGAGGTCCACACGGAACTGGGCCAGCGCTACATGCAGGATGGCGACCTCCAGGGCGCCATGGAAAAGCTGCAGAAGGCGCTCCAGTTCGATCCCAAGTACGTGCCGGCGCACACGGTGATCGCGGTGCTTTACGAGCGGATCAACGATCCTGTCAATGCCGAGTTGCACTACCGCAAGGCGATCGAGTTCGACCCGAAGAAGGGCTCGGTCAACAACAACCTGGCCGTTTTCCTGTGCAAGCAGGGGCGCGGCGTGGAAGCCCGGCCGTTCTTCGATCGCGCCCTGGCCGATCCCTTCTACGAAACGCCTGACCTCGCCTTGACCAACGCGGGTACGTGCCAGATGCAGGCGAAGGATTATCCGGCCGCGGAGGATTACTTCCGCAAGGCGCTGCAGCGTAACCCCAATAACGCCGATGCCCTGTATCAGCTGGCCGACCTGTTGTACCTTAAGAACGATGCTTTCCGGGCACGGGCCTTCCTGCAGCGCTATGAAGCGCTGGGCAAGCCCAGTCCGGATTCGTTGAAGCTCGGTCATGACATCGAGCTCCGTCTGGGCAACGGGGAGGTTGCCCAGGACTACGCCAAACGTCTGCGCTCGCAGTTCCCGGATTCGGAACAGGCGCACACCCTCGAAGCCAGCGCACGTCAATGACATCCGTACCTTCGAATAATTCCGGTCGGGACGACCGCGAACAGGACCTGTTCGCCGGCATCGCGCCGAATGCACCTACGGAGCACGCCATGGAACCCCAGTTCGACGTGAACGCCGATGAGAGCGGTCGTGTCCTCATCGATCACGCCGCCGGGAGCGCCGGGCTCGGCGCCCGCCTGCGGGCGGCCCGCGAGGCCCGCGGCTACACGATCGAAGCCTGCGGCCAGGCCCTGCGCCTGCCGTCGCGCCTTCTCAGGCAGCTGGAAGCCGGCGAGTACGGCGGCATCGACTACCAGGTCTACCTGGCCGGCTACCTGAGCAAATACGGCGACCACCTCGGTGTGGATCCGGAAGCCATCCAGGCCGAGCTGGCCACGTTGGCGCCCCGTCAGCCGGAACTGGTGGTCACGGGCGGCATCTCGCACTCGCGCTACCTCCTCGACCGTTACGTCACTGCCGCCACCTATGTGGTGCTGACGGCCGTGATCGTCGTGCCGATGGTCTGGCTGGGCGTGCGCGGCACGCTCGACCGTGACATGCCGCGTCTGTCGCCCCTGGACGCGTCGCCCGTCGCCCAGCAGGACGCACCGGCGCCGAGCACATCCAGCGCCGTCGCTTCCGCTACGCCGGCCGGTGGTCCCGCCGCCGCTCCCGCCGCGGAATCGCGCGTCGAGGACCAGCAGCCCCTGCTCGCATCGATGGCGATGTTCCCGCCGCTGGATCGCAGCGCGGCGAAGGCACCGCTGGCGACGTCCGCCGCCGCGCCGGTAACCGAAGACGCGGCCAAGGGGCAGGGTGCACACAGCCTGTCGCTCTCGCTGCCGTCAGCCAGTTGGGTGGAAGTCACCGCCGCCGATGGTTCGCGCCTGGAATACGGCATCCTGCCCGCGGGCACGCAGAAGTCCTACCGCAGCGACAGCCCGCTCGAGGTCCGCATCGGCAACGCCACCGGTGCCCAGGCCACGGTCGACGGCCAGGCGGTCTCGCTGGATGCCTTCCGTCGGGCCAATGTGGCGCGTTTCCGCGTGGATATCCGCGACGGCAAGGCCACGCCGATCGCGAACTGATCGCCGCTAAGGCCGCGCCGTCTCAGCGCGGCGCCGCCGGCCTGCGCTTTTCGGTTATCCTTGCCTATTGATCCGTCCCGTCATCGTCCCGATGGCAGGTGCGGGCTTGTTCCCTCCAGGATGTGCTGCGCGGAGCGCAGTGGGTGATTGCATGTCATTCGACGTATACGACGATTACGAACAGGGTGAACGCGTCCAGCAATGGCTGCGCAGGAACGGCGTGTCGATCGCCGTCGGCATCGCGCTCGGCCTGGTGCTGATCTTCGGCTGGCAGCAGTGGAAATCGCATCGCGCCGGCCACGAGCAGGCCGCTGCGGGCGAATACGCCGCGCTGCAGGCGGCCGTGGCGCAGAATCGCGCCAACGAGATCGATCTGCGCACCGAGACCCTGCTGAAGGATTACTCGGACACCGCCTGGTCGGTGTTCGCGGCTGGCGAGCGTGCGCAGCGCAACGTCATGGCCGGCCAGCTGGACAAGGCATCCGGCGACCTCGACTGGGCCGTGGCCCACGCCAAGGACGACGCGTTGAAAACCCTCGCGCAGCTTCGTGTCGCGCAACTCAAGTTTGCCCAGGGCAAGCCGCAGGACGCCATCAGCTCGCTCGACGCGATGCAGGGCAAGTCCTTCGTGGCGATCGCGCAGGAACTCCGCGGCGATGCGCTGGTCAAGCTTGGACGCCACGACGACGCACGCAAGGCCTATGAGGCGGCGATCGCCGCGATGGGCGACAGTGCACCGCAACGCGGTGTCGTTCAAACCAAGCTCGATGATCTGGCAGTGGCCGGGAAGCAGGGTGCATGAAACGTTTCTGGGCAATCGCGTTGACTTCGTCGCTGGTCGTTCTGGCCGGCTGCCATTCGTTCAAGAAGGAAAACGTCGAACCGCCGACCCCGCTCGACAAGAAGTTCGAGCCGACCCTGAAGGTGCAGCGCCTCTGGAAGTCCGGCATCGGTGATGGCGCGGCGGAATCCGGCGTGCGCATGCGTCCGGCCGTCGTCGACAACGTGGTCTACGCCGCCAGCACGGATGGCAAGATCGCGGCATTCGACGCCGCGACGGGCAAGACCCTCTGGTCCAAGAGCACCCGCCAGCACGGCTGGTTCGGCTGGGGCGACGCCAAGCGCGAGGACGCCCGCTTCTCCGGCGGCCCCGGCGCTGCCGGCGACCTGCTCGCCATCGGCACGCTCGATGGCCACCTCTATGGCATGAGCACCAAGGACGGCGCGCGTCGCTGGTCGGCGGAGCTCTCCTCGGAAGTCATCGCCGCGCCGGTCATCGCCGGTGACATCGTGGTGGTCCGCTGCAACGACGGCCGTGTCTACGGTATCGACGCCGCCAACGGCGAGCGTCGCTGGGTGTACGACCAGTCCCAGGTGCCGCTGCTCAGCCTGCGCGGCAACGGCCGCCTGCTGGTCGCCAACGGCGTGGTCTTCCTCGGCAGCGATGCCGGCAAGCTGGTCGCGATCCGCCTGGACAACGGCGAAAAGCTCTGGGAACAGACCCTGTCCAGCGGTGAAGGTCGTACCGAGATCGATCGCCTCAACGATGCCGACGGTGCGCTCGTGCTCGACGGCACCACGATCTACGGCGCCGCCTACCACGGCAACCTCACCGCCATCGACGGCCCCAGCGGTCGCCCGCTGTGGAACCACGGGTTCTCCACGTTCACCTCCCTGGACGTGAAGGACAACGCGGTCTACGGCGTGGACGACCAGTCGCAGGTGTTCGCCTTCGACAAGAGCAGCGGCGCCAACATCTGGAAGCAGGCCGACCTGAAATACCGTTGGCTGACCGGCCCTGCCGTGCAGGGCAACTACGTCGTGGTCGGTGACCTCGACGGCCACATCCACTGGATGGCCGCGGCCGACGGCAAGATCGTCGCCCGCGAGCGCCTGTCCAAGAAAGCCATTCGTGCCCAGCCCGTCGTGGTGGGTGACACCGTGTTCGTTGAAGATGTCGAGGGCCACATCGGCGCCTACCGCATCGCCACGAACTGATTCACAGGATAGATGTATCTCCCATGTTGCCCGTCGTCGCTCTGGTCGGCCGTCCCAATGTCGGTAAGTCGACCCTCTTCAATGCGCTGACGCGTAGCAGGGACGCCCTCGTCGCCGATATGCCCGGCGTCACCCGTGACAGACACTACGGTGTCTGCCGTCTCGGTCCCCGGCCCTTCGTGGTCGTGGATACCGGCGGTATGTCCGGCAGTGACGAGGGCATTGAAGGCCTCACCGCCACGCAGGTCCGTCTCGCCATTGGCGAAGCGCACCTGCTGGTGTTCGTCGTCGATGCCCGCGACGGCGTCCTGCCGCTCGATGCCGGCATCCTTGCCGAGCTTCGTCGCAGCGGCAAGACGGTCATCGTCGTGGTCAACAAGACCGACGGCGTGGACGAAGCCGTCGCCATGGGTGAGTTCGCCTCGTTCGGTATCGCGGAAACGCTGCCGATGTCGGCGGCACACAATCGCGGTATCGACGTGCTGGTGGAAAAATCCATCGGTTACCTGCCAGACGAGCGGGACAACGATCCCGGCCTGGACGACCAAGGTATCCGCGTCGCCATCGTGGGCCGGCCCAACGCCGGCAAGTCCACGCTGATCAATCGCCTGCTCGGGGAAGATCGCCTGATCGTCTCCGACGTGGCCGGCACCACCCGCGATCCGATCCGGGTGCCGCTGGAACGCGACGGCAAGAAGTACACCCTGATCGACACAGCTGGCGTGCGTCGCCGCGCCCGCGTCGAAGAAGCGGTCGAGAAATTCAGCGTTATCAAGACATTGCAGTCTATTGCTGCGTCGCAGGTTACGGTTGTCCTGATCGATGCCCGCGAGAACCTGGCTGACCAGGACCTCACTCTGATTGGCCACGCCATCGAGGAGGGCCGCGCGCTGGTCATCGCGGTGAACAAGTGGGACGGCATGGATACCTACGCCCGCGAGCAGACGCAGAAGGCGCTCGAGCGCCGGTTGGTCTTCGCCGATTGGGCCAAGACCGTGTTCATCTCCGCACTGCACGGCTCCGGCCTGCGCGAGTTGATGAAGGCCGTGGTTCGTGCGCATCACGCCGCAACCAAGGTGCTGACGTCCAGCGAGCTGACGCGAACGCTCGAGCAGGCCTACGAGGCCTACCAGCCGCCGCTGGTCCGCGGTCATGCGCCGAAGCTGCGCTATGCGCATCCGGGCGGGTTCAACCCACCGACGATCGTCATCCACGGCAGCCGTACCAAGCACATTGCGCCGGCATATCGGCGCTACCTGGAGGGCTTCTTCCGCAAGCGCTATCGCCTGGAAGGCACGCCCATTCGTATCGACTTCCGTGATGGTGAAAACCCTTACGCTGGCAAGAAGAACGTCCTGACGGAAGGCCAGCAGCGCCGCCGGCGGGAGATGATCCGCAACGCGAAGCGACGCGAGAAGTAAGCGTCGCCCTCGTCGAGGTGCCTCGCATGACCGACGATATGGGCAGGGACGAGTGGTTGGCCGCGCTGCGACAGCGCGTGCCCGAGATTCCCGCGACCGATGCACGCGTCCGGCAGCTCGCCGGGGCGTTGTTGGTCGACGTGCGTGAGGACGGCGAGCGCGCCTCCGGCCTGCCGGAAGGCGCACTGGGGCTGTCCCGCGGTTTCCTCGAGTTGCGTATCGAGCAGGTGGCGCCCGATCGTCAGGGCGACATCCTTCTGCTATGCGGTAGCGGCCAGCGGTCGCTACTGGCTGCCGAAGCGTTGCAACGCATGGGTTACCGACACGTGTCGTCCGTTGGCGGTGGCATGGGCGCGTGGAAGGCGGCGGGTCTCCCCGTGACAGCCCCCGGACTGGATGCGGATGCGGCGGAGCGCTATGCGCGTCAGGTGCGGTTGCCCCAGGTCGGCGAGGCAGGCCAGGCACGGCTCGGCGCCGCCCGGATAGCGGTGATCGGTGCCGGTGGCCTGGGTTCGCCGGTGTTGCTCTACCTGGCCGCCGCGGGCGTCGGCCACCTCACCCTGATCGACGACGACCGGGTGGAGCGATCCAACCTCCATCGCCAGGTGGTCCACGCGGACGCCCGTGTCGGCGTAAGCAAGGCCGACTCCGCGCGCATGGCCTTGCTGGCCCTGAATCCCCGGGTCGCTGTGCGCGTCGTCGTCGACCGGCTGCGCGCGGAGAATGTCGAGGCCCTGATCGACGGCCACGACGTGGTGATCGACGGGGCCGACAACTTCCCCACGCGCTACCTGCTGGCCGCCGCCACGCGGCGGCTCGGCGTGCCCCTGGTCTACGCCGCCATTGAACGGTTTACCGGCCAGGCCAGCGTGTTCGACCCGCGGCGAGAGGATTCACCGTGCTATCGCTGCCTGTTTCCGGAACCGCCGTCGGCAGCGGACGCCCCCAACTGCAGTGAGGCCGGTGTGCTCGGCGTATTGCCCGGGCTGGTCGGACTGGTGCAAGCCACGGAGGCGATGAAGCTGGTGCTGGGCATCGGCCAGCCGCTGGTCGGACGCCTGCTGACCTACGACGCGCTGGGCATGCGCTTTCGCGAGCTTGCGCTACATCGCGATCCGCACTGTCCGGGCTGTGGGCCGGCAGCCCGGTTCGATGGCTATGTGGATATCGAGCGGATGTGTGCGTCGGCCGGCTGATCGGCAATGATCGAATACATCGCCGCGTCGACCGAAATTCCTTTCAAGAACAGACGGTTGTGAAGTATTCCTTCGAAAGAAGCTCCGATGCGTTCAGCCGTGCGCCGGCTGGCCAGGTTGTCGTGGGCGGCCACGATTTCCAGTCGTGACACCTCTACCGTCTCGAGCGCGAATCGCGCGGCAAGTCGTCCGGCGCGTGTGGCGATGCCCTTGCCCTGGGCGGATTCCCGCACCCAGTAACCGAGGTTGGCAAACCGGTGCTCGTAGTTGAGGTGATTCACCCCCATGCCGCCGAGCAGCGTATCGGTAATGGCGTCGAAGACCAGGAACTCGTTGCCCTCGCCGGTGAGCCAGTGCCGACGGCAGATATCGATCCATGTCGTGGCATCGGCCTCGCTGTACCCGGCATGGCACCAGTCCTGCCAGCGGCCGACGGTAGCCACCGATTCGCGAACGGCCTCGGCAAGTGCGGGGGCATCGCTCATGCGATGCGGGCGTAGGACGACGTGGCCATCGCTCACGTCGTGCGGGTAGGGGATCGGTGCGGTGTGCATGGCGGAAAGTATGCAAGAGCCGACTCTTCTCCGCACGCGGGGTTCAGGGGATAATGCGCGGTTTCCGCAGGGCGACACCCCATGACCGCACGTATTCTCGACGGCAAGCGCATCGCCCAGGAACTTCTCGAGCACATCGGTCGCCGCGTGGCCAAGCGGGTGGCCGAGGGTCGCCGCGCGCCCGGCCTGGCCGTGGTGCTGGTGGGTGAGGACCCGGCCTCGGCGGTGTATGTCCGCAACAAGCGCAAGGCCTGCCAGCAGGTAGGCTTCCAGTCGTTCGGCTACGACCTCGCGGCCAGCACGTCGCAGGACGAACTCTTTGCGCTGATCGACCGGCTCAACGCCGATCCCGCCGTGCACGGCATCCTGGTGCAGTCCCCGTTGCCGGCCCACATCGACGAGGATGCGCTGGTCGACCGGATCGATCCCGGCAAGGACGTGGACGGCTTCCAGGCGGTCAATGTCGGGCGGCTGGCCCTGCGTCGGTTCGGCCTGCGCCCGTGCACGCCCAAGGGCGTGATGACCTTGCTCGGCCACACCGATCGGCCGGTGCGCGGCCAGCATGCGGTGATCGTCGGCGTCTCCAATCACGTCGGTCGTCCGCTTGCGCTTGAGCTTCTTATTGCAGGAAGTACAGTGACTTGCTGCCATAAGTTCACGCAGAATCTAGATTTTTTCGTCAGCCAGGCCGACATCCTCGTGGTCGCGGCCGGCAAGCCGGGGTTGGTGCGCGGGGAGTGGATCAAGCCGGGTGCGGTGGTGGTGGACGTGGGCATCAACCGGCTGGAAGACGGCCGTCTGGTCGGCGACGTCGAGTTCGCGCCAGCGGCGGAACGGGCCTCGTGGATCACCCCGGTGCCCGGTGGCGTCGGCCCGATGACGGTGGCCACGCTGATGGAAAACACGCTCGAGGCGGCCGACGCGCTGGATGCCTTGCTCGCTCGCGAGCACGGCGGCGTGCACGGCGCCGCGTAGTCGCGTCGCGCGCCTATCCGAGTGCTGCATTGCGGGGTATAATGCCGCGATTTACTCGCGGGAATAATGCTATGCGCATCCTTGCCGAGGCACTCACTTACGATGACGTGTTCCTGGTTCCCGGCCACTCCACGGTCATGCCGCGCGATGTGGACACCTCAACGCGGTTCACGCGCGGCCTGCGCCTGAACATCCCCATCGTGTCCGCCGCCATGGACACCGTGACCGAAGCCCGCCTCGCCATCACCATGGCCCAGAACGGCGGCATCGGCATCATCCACAAGAACATGTCCGCCGAACTCCAGGCCGCCGAAGTGCGACTGGTCAAGAAATTCGAGGCCGGCGTCATCCGCAGCCCGATCACCGTGCGCCCCGATACCTCCATCGGCGAGGTCATGGCGCTCACGCGGGCGCACAACATCTCCGGCGTACCGGTGGTGGACGGCGAGAAGCTGGTCGGCATCGTCACCAGCCGCGACCTGCGTTTCGAGCGCAAGCACGACGATCCGGTGCGCAACATCATGACCCGCGAGGATCGCCTGGTCACGGTAAAGGAAGGCGCCTCGCACGACGAAGTGCTCGAACTGCTGCACCGCAACCGCATCGAGAAGGTCCTGGTGGTCAACGACGGCTTCCAGCTGCGTGGCCTGATCACCGTCAAGGATATCCAGAAAGCCCGCGACAACCCGAACGCCGCCAAGGATTCGCACGAGCGCCTGGTGGTAGGGGCCGCGGTGGGCGTCGGCGGCGACACCGAGCGCCGCATCGAGCTGCTGGTTGAAGCCGGCGTGGACGTGGTGGTGGTCGACACCGCGCACGGGCATTCGCAGGCCGTGATCGACCGTGCCGGCTGGGTCAAGAAGCGCTACCCGCAGGTGCAGGTCATCGCCGGCAACATCGTCACGGGCGAGGCGGCACGCGCACTGCTGGACGCCGGCGTGGACGCGGTCAAGGTGGGTGTGGGCCCGGGCTCGATCTGTACCACGCGTATCGTCACCGGCATCGGCGTGCCGCAGATCACCTCGATCGACATGGTCGCCACGGCGCTGAAGGGCGAGATCCCGCTCATTGCCGATGGCGGCATCCGCTATTCCGGTGACATTCCGAAGGCGCTGGCCGCCGGTGCATCCTCGGTGATGCTCGGTTCCATGTTCGCCGGCACCGAGGAAGCCCCGGGCGAGGTCGAGCTGTTCCAGGGCCGCTCGTACAAGAGCTATCGTGGCATGGGCTCCATCGGCGCGATGCAGCTGGGCTCGAAAGATCGCTACTTCCAGGACGAGGCGGACGCCGACAAGCTGGTGCCGGAAGGCATCGAAGGCCGCGTGCCTTACCGTGGCCCGCTGCGCAACATCATCCACCAGATGATGGGCGGCCTGCGCGCCTCCATGGGCTACATGGGCGCGGCGTCGATCGAAGAGATCCATGAGAAGGCCCAGTTCGTGAAGGTCACCGGCGCGGGCGTGCTCGAAGCGCATCCGCACGATATCCAGATCACGAAGGAAGCACCGAACTACCGCCGGGACTGACGCGCCCGCGCGTGCAGCCCCGGTGACCCAGGACGCCCGCCGCAAGCGGGTGTTCTGCTTTTTCAGCCCAACGCGCACGGCGCGGGGCGTTCCCCATTCCTTACGGCAGGCAGTCACCGATGACCGATATCCACAGCGACAAGATCCTCATCCTCGATTTCGGTTCGCAGTACACGCAGCTGATCGCCCGCCGTATCCGCGAGATCGGCGTGTACTGCGAGGTCTGGGGTTGGGACCACGCGCCCGATGAGATCGCCGGGTTCAACCCGAAGGGCGTGATCCTCTCTGGCGGCCCGGAGTCGGTGACCGAGGACCAGTCCCCGCGCGCGCCGCAGCAGGTGTTCGACCTTGGCGTGCCCGTGCTGGGCATCTGCTACGGCATGCAGACCATGGCCGAGCAGCTCGGCGGCAAGGTGGAGGCCGGTCATCACCGCGAGTTCGGTCCCGCCACGATCACCTTCGGCCAGTGCGGCCTGTTCGAGACGGTGGTGGAGGACGGCGAATTGCTGGGCGTGTGGATGTCCCACGGCGACCGCGTCACCGCGATCCCGGACGGCTTCACTGTGGTCGCCTCCACGCCCAGCCTGCCGCTGGCCGCCATGGCCGACGACGCCCGCCGTTTCTATGGCGTGCAGTTCCACCCGGAAGTGACCCACACCAAGCGTGGCATGGAGCTGCTGCGCCGCTTCGTCGTCGACCTGTGCGGCTCGGCTACGCTGTGGGACGCCGCCCATATCATCGAGGACGCCGTGGCCCGCGTGCGCGAGCAGGTCGGCACTGACCGTGTGCTGCTGGGCCTCAGCGGTGGCGTCGATTCCTCCGTGGTGGCCGCGCTGCTGGAAAAGGCGATCGGCGACCAGCTGACCTGCGTGTTCGTCGATACCGGCCTGCTGCGCTTCCAGGAAGGCGACCAGGTGATGTCGACCATGGCCGAGCACATGGGCGTCAACGTCATCCGCGTGGATGCGAAGCAGCGCTACTTCGACGCCCTGGCCGGCGTGGAAGACCCGGAAGCCAAGCGCAAGGTCATCGGCCGCCTGTTCATCGAGATCTTCGACGAGGAATCGGCCAAGCTCGACGGCGTGAAGTGGCTGGCCCAGGGCACGATCTACCCGGATGTCATCGAGTCGGCTGGCAGCAAGACGGGCAAGGCCCACGTCATCAAGAGCCACCACAACGTCGGTGGCCTGCCCGAGCACATGAAGCTCAAGCTGGTCGAGCCGCTGCGCGAGCTATTCAAGGACGAGGTGCGCCGCATCGGTGTCGAACTGGGCCTGCCGCGTGACATGGTCTACCGCCACCCGTTCCCGGGCCCGGGCCTGGGGGTGCGCGTGCTGGGCGAGGTGAAGGCGGAATACGTCGACCTGCTGCAGCGGGCGGATGCGATCTTCATCGAGGAGTTGCGCAGCCATGGGCTTTACGACCGGGTGAGCCAGGCGTTCGCGGTGTTCCTGCCGGTGCGCTCGGTGGGCGTGGTCGGTGACGGCCGGGCTTACGAGTGGGTGATTGCGCTGCGGGCGGTGGAGACGATCGACTTCATGACGGCGCATTGGGCGCACCTTCCTTATGATTTCCTCGATAAGTGCTCGACTAGGATTATCAATGAGTTGCGCGGTATTTCTCGCGTGGTTTATGATATTTCGGGGAAGCCGCCGGCGACGATTGAGTGGGAGTGAAATCAGGTCCTTCGGGGACTATCGCCAACTATCGAAAAACTGCCTTAACGTGTTGATTTATAAAGAAATACGTTGCGGAAGCTATCGGTGGCTATCGCCGGCCAGCAAAGCAGGTTGGCGGTAGAACTGACGGTAGAACTGGAGGTCTGATTAAGACCTTCCCGTTTACTATTGAGACCAAACCGGTCTTTGACGGTAAATGCCTCCTCTGGAAAGCTTGTTTCATGCGGCTTTCCAGGCATCAGCAGGTCTCCTGACCCCTGACGGTAAAAGCCGTCAAGAACAGGAGGAGAAACCTCGATGCTTACCGACACCGCACTGCGCAACCTCAAGCCTAAGTCGTTGACTTACAAGGCGTCCGACCGTGACGGCATGTACGTGACGGTATCGCCCACCGGTACCGTCACCTTCCGCTACGATTACCGTCTCAATGGACGGCGGGAAACGCTGACCATCGGTCGCTACGGGCCAGCCGGCATCTCACTGGCCTTGGCCCGTGAAATACTCCTAGACGCCAAGAGGGCAGTCGCCCAGGGCAAGTCCCCGGCGCATGAAAAGCAGCGCGAGAAGCGTCGACTATCTGCCGCCAAGAACTTTGGCGACATGACGGTCCGATGGCTTGCCGATGCCAAGATGGCCGATAGCACACGAGCGATGCGCTAGAGCATCGTTGACCGGGACATCCTGCCGGCGTTCAAGAACCGGCTGCTAAACGAAGTCAGCTCCGACGACCTGCGCGCCTTGTGCAACAAGGTGAAGGCGCGCGGCGCCCCCGCCACAGCCGTCCACGTGCGCGACATCGTGAAGCAGGTCTACGCCTTCGCCATCCTGCACGGCGAAAAGGTCGACAACCCGGCCGATGGCGTGGGCGCGGCTTCGATCGCGACCTTCGTGCCCAAGGATCGAGCGCTGTCACCGATGGAGATCCGTCTGATGTACCGGCAGATGGAATCGGTGGCCACCTATCCGACCATTCGCCTGGCGTTGCGCATGATTCTGTTGACGCTGGTACGCAAGAGCGAGTTGATCGAGGCGACATGGGCCGAGGTTGATTTCGAGAACGCGACCTGGACGATCCCGAAGTCACGGATGAAAGGCCGCAATCCGCACGTCGTTTATCTGTCGCGGCAGGCCATGGACATCTTCGTTGCGCTCCACACCTGCGCGGCAGGGTCCAAGTTCGTCCTGCCGTCGCGGTACGACGCCGACCGTTGCATGTCCAAGGCGACGCTCAACCGCGTGACCAGATCGTGTCCGAGCGCGCCAAGGCCGCTGGTCTACCGCTAGCCTTTTACGGTGCACGACCTGCGCCGCACCGGCTCGACGCTGCTCAACGAGGTCGGCTTCAACGGCGACTGGATCGAGAAGTGCCTGGCCCATGAAGACGGCCGTTCCTCGCGCTCGGTCTACAACAAAGCCGAATACGCCGAGCCGCGCCGCCACATGCTGCAGGAGTGGGCCAACATGGTCGATGCCTGGGTGGAGGGTGGCGCCTACGCGCCCACGCTGTTGCCGAGCAATACGGTCGTGCCGGTACTGAGCGCATCGGTCTGAGCCACTTCACGCCAGGTTGTCAGTTGACAACCTGGCAATTCATCCCCATACTGGAGACCATGAATGGCCCGTTCCTCTCATCCAAAGAAGGAGGTCGAAGAGGCGCTCAAACATGCGGAAACGCAGGGCTGGCGCGTCACGGTCGGTGGCAGTCATGCCTGGGGCAAGATTTACTGCCCGTACAACGACGATGAGTGCCGCTGCGGTGAGTTCTGCATTACCAGCGTATGGAGCACGCCGAAGAACCCCGGCAACCATGCCCGAGCGCTGCGGCGCGTCGTGGACAACTGCACGACGCACAAGCCACGAAACGAAGCTGACCCTTCATCCGAGGAATGACGTATGGAATACACCTTCACCTTGAAGTACCAGCTTGCCGAGCACGAAAGCGATCCCGATGCGCTGGTAGAGCGGTTGGGTGAAGCTGGCTGCGACGATGCCTTGGTGGGGATTGGGCAGCCGGGCCGAATGGCGCTCGAGTTCACCCGCGAAGCCAAGAGCGCGCAGGCCGCAGTGCGCAGTGCGCTGGCCGACGTGAAGCGTGCCGTCCCTTTGGCGAAGCTAGTGGAGGCGGCACCGGATTTCGTTGGGCTGACCGATGTCGCCGAATTGGTGGGTGTTTCGCGCCAAGCAATGCGTAAGGTGATGCTTTCTCATGCTGCGACTTTTCCAGCACCGGTGCACGAGGGCAGCGCCTCGATCTGGCACTTGGCCGAAGTGCTGGGCTGGCTGGAAGAGAAGGGGGGTTATGCCTTTGAGCGAAAGATGCTGGAAACCGCGCGTGCAGCGTTGGAAGTTAATCTGACCAAGGAAATTCACCGACTGCCCGTGGCAGCGGTGCGAGAGCTCAAACTGCTGATCGCCTAGCCACGTTGCTACGTTGAAGCTACATCGCGCACGGGTCGGCGCTTACGTAGCCTGACATCAGGTCCGTTGGACCTGGTGATGGCACCGGATCGAGAGGACTGCTTGCGAGCTTCGATCCAAGCTTCGACTTCCTCCAGATCCCAGACAACGCAGCGCGAGGTCAGATTGAATCGGCGTGGAAACTCGCCACGCTGCTCCATTCCATAGATCGTCGTGTCCGCCAAAGGGACGATCTGGTGCAAATCTTGGCGGCGAATGGTGCGACGGAAGGGGAGGGGAAGTTTGGCCGAAAACTGCGGAAGGTCTTCGTACCCATCCGTACCCGGATGAGGAATGGATGCTTTCGGCGGCAAGGCGGTATCGACTGCATCGGTGCATTGAACGTGAGCGGGCATCAAAGGTTCCTAAGGCACTGTGTTCGTATGGATCTATGGTGACTATCGTCAGCAATCGGAACAACTCGCTGGGGCGAAGCGGGGAGGGCGCCATCCAACTTGGCTAACAAAAATTGCCCATGAATTGTTAGGTCAGAGCATGGTCGTTTTAGATAATTCACGAAACAAAGTTCATGAGGCCACCTGTACTGTGATGGAGCAACCACTCAAAGCGCCGCTCAATGGGATTGCCATGGAGTTCGGCTACTACCCCAAGCCCTGCGACATCGCGACCGGCCGCTTCTCCGTCCAGACGCTCCGTGATCACGAAAGTAGCGTGGCCACCGTTACCGGGGACCCCAATTCCCTCAAGGACTGGATCTATCCGGGTGCGCAGCAGCAGCGGGATTTCATGAGCGGAAACGTTCGCTCGATGCCGTACAGCGCCCGAGTCTTCAGCCTGCCCAAGACCCATGTCCTGACGCTACATGAAGGCAGGAGCCGAGAAGAGCTCGATTTCGTGGTGTGGTGTTTGTCTTTCTTTTTCGGCATGCGGCTGACGACAACGGAGGCGGGCTTTCTCGATGCGACGCCCATTAAATCTGGGGTGCTTGTTGATTTCGCCCTGGTTCGCTGCACTGTGGCTGACGTCATCGAGTTAGCGCTGGACTACCTGGACTCGGAAGGCGGCGATTCACGTGCGCCCACGCGGGTTGCGGCTGTCATCCATGCCTTGTTCCTGGCGCAGTATCCGCATAGCCTTCCCTTCGAGCAGTTCCAATACCTTTACATGGCGCTGGACGCCTGCTTCAAGCTCGTCGTAGTCAAGGAGGCACAAAAGCCTTCTGTGCCACATGCGGGGCGCGTCCAGTGGATGTGCGAGAAATTCGATATGCCCGTACCCGATTGGGCCAAGAGCGACAAGGCGACTCCCTCGCCGCTATCCGTCGTCCGAAACGACACCGTTCATGAAGCCTTGTTCTTCGATGGGCCGCTGGGCTTTTCGATCTACGGTGGCAACCAGCCCGCAGCAGATCCGGGCAACATCACACTGCAAATGCAGGCGATGGTGTGCCGGTTGCTGGTGGCAGTTCTTGGAAATCCGGGAATCAGCTACGTGAAGACGCCCGTGGATACTCGGCAGCGACACGCGCTTGAACTACGGGGGTGAGTTCCGCAGCTGCGGCTTTGGGATAGCAGGGGTCGAGTCTTTCCTGAATCCCCGATCGCCCGCGATGAACGCCTCAAGCATGTGCGGGATCAGTGTCACGGCATCGACCGCCTCGCCATACGCCTGCGCGTGCAGCGCGGCGTAGCGGTCGAGGTCGGCTTTCAGGCTGGCCGGGCAGGCAAAGGTCAACTTCGTGGATTCCGTTTTCGGGAGCGGCCCGAGCCGCAGCTTGCGCGTCGTCATCGTGAAGTCCCCTTGTTGAAGAACAACGGCTGGTAGGGCAGCAGCACCAAGTCGCGGTTGGCGATGATGCGAACAGGCAGGCCTGGCCGCTCGGTCAGCGTGGGCTGGATGTTCATGTTGCGGCGGGTCATCTCCTGGCCGACCTGATTGATGCTGTCCTGCGCGCTATCGCGCCCGGCGATGATGACGCGATCACCGTTCTGGCGGTTCTCCGGCGCGGCCAGCTCGGCACCGACGCCTAGCAGCGTGGTCAACGCCGCGCCGGCGAAGATGGCCTTCAGATAGTCCCTGACATCTCTCGGCGACGTGAACGAGGCGCCGCGTCTGGTCTTCTGGTCGATGATTTGTCGTGCGGCTTCCAAGATCTGGTCGGCCGTCGCCATGAGATAACGCCCCTGGTCGTCACGCACCAGCAGGGAAGAATCGAGTGACAAGGAAAGTTGCGACATGATCGCGCTCCATTTGTTCGGGCGGAATTGCCCGGAACCGGCTGCAGCACGGCGCAGCGCAAGCAGTCAGGGGTCGAAGACGGCCACGGCCGCAAGTGCCAAAGGCGCGAAGCCCTTGACGGCGAGAACGCCGTGATACGGTGAAGGGAACAGCAAGACCGCCCCACATACCGTCCACCGCACACACCCGTTTTTCGGCAAGCGCAGCGCGCAGGTCCGAATCACGGGCCGGAGGCGTCAGCCGAGCAGAGTGAGGGAACTATGGAAGCCCGAATGGGGCGAGACGCCGTAGGTGGCTCGATGCGTAGCACGACAGCGCGGCCGGCCGTGTAATCTTGGCCGGAAGCGTCAAAAAAGATATTGCAGATGTAGAAAAAACTTATTGCGGAGAACATGACCGGCACCATGACCACCATCTATATCGATGAAAGCGGCCACAGCGGCGACATGATCAACAGCGGTAATGGCTATGACTTCAAAGGCCAGCCTTACTTTGCATTGGCCGGCGTCGGACTTGAAGATGGCCATGATTGGGAAGGCCTCGTCAGTGAACTGCGAAGTCGCCACCGCGTTGCTCCTGGTGAACTCAAGTCGAAGTCACTGGTCTCCAAGCCTAAATTTTCCGCTGACGTGATCAGCGCCTTACTGGACCGCCAAGCGCCTCTTTTCGTTGAGCTGGTCGACAAGCGTTACTTCATCTGCATGAGCATCACGTCGTTCCAGCTTCTCGCACCCTGTCTCGGCTACCCGGAGTCGGTCGAGCTGCATTTCCTCAGAAACACCGTTGCCGATTTCCTGCATTTCCACGCATCAGAGCACGTACTGGACACGTTCGTCGCGTCCTGCCTGACGCCGGATGACGCGACACTGCGTGCGTCGTTCGCGAGCCTGCGCGAAATGGAAAAACAATCGAACTATGAGGGGGCGGCAGTGCAAATCGCCCAAGGGGTCGCCCACATGGTTGAGGTGGCTGAAGCCGAGTACCGCGAGCTAGGTGATGCTCAAAGCGAGCCCTGGCGGCGGTTTCTTCCGCCTCCCGATCTCAACAAGCATTCAAAGCAGGTTTGGATGCTACCCAACCTCACGTCCTTCACGAGTATCTACGCCCGAATGAATCGCTACTATGGGCGGCGATTGGCTGGCATCCGGCTGGTGCATGACCAGCAGTTTGAGGTGGAAAGCATCCTGCGCCAGGGCAAGGCCACCGCCGAGCACCTGGGCCGCACCATGGAGCTGCCCTACACGCCACAGTCCGACTATCGGTTTGAGGAAGAAGCCAGCATTGATTTTGCGCAGTCGCACGAGGTGATCGGCGTGCAACTGGCCGATATCGTGGCTGGAGCCACGATGCGCTTCTTCCGTGACACGGATGCTGGCACGCCTGTGTCGCACGAGCTGCGCGAGGCTATGATGCGGCTCATCTCCGAAGGGGATGAGCGGACGGGCTACGGCCTCAATCAAGTCGTGCCAACTGCGAATGTCCGCAACGCAGGCTTTGATACTTCAATTTCCAGCCCTCGGGCGCCGAGGGGCTCGCGCTGACGCACTCAGATGCTATGCGTCTAGGACGTCATGCAAGCGATGCGTCCAAAGCTTCCTCGAATTGCGCTGCCTCATGCCTCATCCTGTGGTCCATCTTTTCAAACACATTCCGAAGCTCAACCCGATAGGAGGCCTCTGTCGGAGAAGCTGCGCCCCGGATCACTGCGGTCATGAATGAGGATGCAACGTCAGCCAGCTTGCGGTCACCCTGAAGCTTGATGTGACCGCGAATGGCAACTTCCAGCAGATAGGTCTTGAACGATACAGAAAGTTTTTCGCTTGGAATGATGTCTTCCAGCATAGCGCCAAGCACCTTGGTGGCTTCTTTTGAAATGTAGTGCCGGTCAAAGCCATCGGCGGTACGCGTGGCCTCGGGAATCTCTGAATCATCGATGCGCGCGCACTGTTCGGCCCAATCTGTGGCGACGCTGACCATGCGGTAGAGAAGATAGTGAAACGGCGTCGGCCATTCCTGATAGGCCTCTTCGTCAGGTGGCACAGACATCTGCTTCAGGCTCTTTTCCGCGAAGTGCCCGAAATAGTGCAGCCACATATGGTCTTGCAGACCCTGGTGGATGCCCTCGTGAACCATGATCTCAAAGAGCGTTATGCCCGAATTGATCGGGCAACGGAATCTCCCTGCATCGTAGTAGGAGCCCAACGATTCGTTGAGCTTCTCGACCAGTTTGCGGTCTTCATCCAGTCGCCGGCATACCGCGTCGCCAATAGCCTTGTCCAAGCCATTCTTTAGCGCCGCAGCGGCATCGGAAAAAAACAAGTGAAGCAGTCGGTTGTTCTTCGGCAGGAACAGGCGAATCCCGCCATTCAGATTCTGATTGTTCTTCAGTTCCACATAAAGACGGCTACCTGGCGCATCAAGTAGTGCATCCATGTAGTGCTCGATGAAATCAGAGCGTATCGCCTCGTCAGCTTCAAGGAGCTTGAGGCAGAAGTGCGGGTGGGCAGCGGCCAAGTGGATGGTCAGCTCGGGAGAGGTGACCAGATTCAAGAGGACTTCGCGGGCCTGCGTGCTGGCTTCGTCACGCTCCAAGATCCAGGACTTCAAAGATTGCAGCCCGGCACTCCAGCGCTGTCGCCAAGCCGGCCTTGCGCGAGCCGTCTCCCCGCGCAAGAGTGCGGCCATGTCAATGTTGGGCGGATCGAGACGATCAACCCAGCCGGCAAGCAGCGACTGCTGCTTGGTTAGGAGAATCAGCTTCGGCAGTTGTGGTTCGAGCAGCAACACCAGCTCGTCGTAGCGCTTGGTGAGATGCAAGTTCTCAATCAATTCGCGAAAGACGCGGATTCTTCCCCGGACCAGCGTGGGAGATCTCGTTCGCCAGAAAAAGTAGAACACGACAGAGAGAAGGAGCAGGTAGACCGCGCTCGAACTATCGAGCCCCCGTTTCCACGGCCCCAGGCTGTAGTACAGCCCGAGCCTTTCCAAGGCGGGAGCAAACACCAAGTAGTGGATGAGGAGGAAAACTACGCCACCGACTGCCCAATCCCCCCAGGCCATGCAGAAGCGAAGTCGAAGTCTGCTGGCAGGAGTGATCAGCGCCCACACTGCGGCGATAACGCCCAATATGGTCAGCAAGCTGGTGGTATCGATTTGGGCAGAAGCTGTCATCGCCTAGTCTTATGCGTCCTATTGTTTACTGGCAGAGATTACACGCCATGGAGGTCGCTGGGGCAGTTGCTCCCCGTTCTGGCCGTTGTCCTTTACCGTGCTTCTCCACTGATATCGAGAACGCAGTCTTGGAGGCTACAGACCTGTGACCGCGGCCGACGCGATGGCCTCGCGTCCATCCCGGGTCGAGTTCATCAAGGCGCTGCTAGCCGGCATCGGCGAGAACGGCGAGCGCAACGATGGCCGAATGCCCAATGACTTCAAATCCATCGATAGCATGCTCGTTTCTTTGGGGAGTTGCGTGTTCGACCTGGGTGCAGAAGACCTGGTCGATGGCCCGTACGTGAAGCGCCTCAGTCAACGTGAACGCGATGGATCCAGTAGCCTCCGGCTAGCCTTTCGGTGACTGTGTTTCCGACCGAGCAGGCACAGCTTGGTCCGCCGCTTGTCAGGGGCGCCAAGCAACGCGCGGCCGGGATGGGCATCCAGCCGGATGCCCAGTAGGAAACCCCAAGGTCCGGATAAGATCAATGTCTGACGAACACCTTGTAACATGGCCTGAATTCCAAGATGCGACCCCGCACTAGAGCAGGGGCTGCGTCGACAAGAAAACAAGGCCTTCCATGCACATCTCCCAGCTCAGCCTGATCAACTACAGAAACTTCGCCAATACGAAGTTGCTGTTCCAAAAGGGCATCAACACCATCATCGGCGAGAACGGGTCTGGTAAGACCAACCTGTTTCGGGCTATTAGGCTGCTGCTAGATGACAACATGATCCGCTCCGCCTACCGGCTGGAGCAAACTGACTTTCATCGCGGCCTCGGGCGTTGGCAGGGACATTGGATCATCATCAGTCTTGAGTTCGAGGAAATCTCGGCAGACGAGGCCGTACAGGCCTTATTCCGGCATGGGACAGGTGTCATCGACGAAGAGGCCAACGGAAAGGCCACCTACAACCTCATTTTTCGTCCCAAGAAGGAAATCAGGCTACGACTTTCTCAGTTGGACGATGGCGACCAAGCTGGCCTCGATGCGATCCTGAATCCAGTCACTCTCGATGACTATGAGACCCTCTTCACGGGTCGGAGTGAAGCCGACTTCAACGACGCAGCCTTCTACAAAGAGGTGGTCGGTGACTTCGAGAATGTCCGGTTTAGCGAAGAAATCGAGTTCCCCGCAATCGGCACCAAAATTCCGAACGTGCTGTCCGTCTCCAAGGAAATTTCCTTCACCTTCGTCCAGGCTCTGCGAGACGTTGTTTCGGAATTCCACAACAACCGAACCAATCCGCTCTTTTCGCTGTTAAAGGGCAAGAGCGGCGATATCGACCCCGTGGCGTTCAAGGCCATCACCGACGGGGTAAAGGCGTTGAATGACTCCATCGAGGCCTTGCCAGACGTGCAGGTCGTCCGGACGGATATCCGAGACACCATCAAGGACGCAGCTGGCGAGGCGTACTCTCCGTCGTCCCTTTCCATCAAATCCGATCTGCCGGACGAAGCTGACAAGTTATTCCAGTCGCTCAAGCTGTTTGTCGGCGAATCGGGAGAGGATCACGAAGGGCCAATCCACGAGCTGAGCCTGGGTGGAGCGAACCTGATATTCCTCACCCTGAAACTGCTCGAATTCAAGTATCAGAAGGCCAAGCAATCGATTGCCAACTTCCTGTTGATCGAGGAGCCGGAAGCCCACATCCACACGCACATCCAGAAGACGCTGTTCGACAAGCTCAAGTACGACGACACTCAGATCATCTATTCGACCCATTCGACGCATATCTCCGAGGTCAGCAATGTTCAGAACGTGAACATCCTGGGCAGGGAGCGTGACCGGTGTGAGGCCTACCAACCTGCCGTTGGCCTAAACCCAGAAGAGATCGGCAACATCCAACGCTATCTGGATGCTGTCCGCAGCAATCTGTTGTTTGCCAAGAGCGTTATTCTGGTGGAGGGCGATGCCGAAGAAATTCTCGTTCCGATCCTGGTCAAGAGCGTGCTGGGCATCAGCCTTGATGAACTCGGTATCAGCCTGATCAATATCCGCAGCACCGGTTTCCAGAACGTCGCGGTTCTCTTTCACGATGACCGAATCCGCAAGCGATGCAGCGTAGTCACGGATCTCGACAGGTCGATCATTGACACAACGCCGGCGGCGGGAGACTCCGAAGGGCTGCTCCGGCGCAAGAGCAAGTACCAAGCATCTCAGAATAAGGGGGTCGCCAGGAAGGCGCTACTGGAAGATACCTTCAAGGACAACCCGTGGGTCGCCCCTTTCTTTGCCCCCCATACCTTCGAGGTTGAATTCGTTGCTGCCGGCAATGCGCGCAAGGTGGTCGGGATCCTTCCGGATGTCTACAAGGATGCTCCAACCATCGCGACGGCCAAGACAGAGCTTGAGTCCGCGGCCATCGCGATCTATGGCCAGCGCGCGCTGACCATGGCGGACAACTATGGAAAAGGATGGTTTGCCATCTTGCTGGGAAAGAAGATCGATCCGCAGACCGCTATCCCGAAGTACATCCTGGACGCGATCGCTTTTGCGCACCCCGTAGTCACAAAGGAGGTCTGGTTCAACATACTGAGCTACCGCGTGAACTACATCGATGCAGAGGATATTGTCACTGCGGCCGCAGTCTTCGTGGACTTCAGGGCCAAGCTGCTGGCCTTCAGAAATGGAGACATCGACTTCGTAGGCATCCGCAACGAGATGCTTGCCACATTCCCCGACGACCGCATCAACGACGTCCTTGAGGTCTTCTAACCATGTTCATGTGGGACAAAGACGACCTGAATCCCGAGCAGGAGGCTGCCATTCTGACGCCGGGGAGCGTTTTTCTCATCGCTTGTCCCGGCAGCGGGAAGACTCGCACGCTGACCTACAAGATTGCATATGAACTGTCCAGGTTGAAATCGAACAAGCAGTTTGTTGTCGCGATCACGTATACGCACCGTGCTGCCGACGAAATCCATGAGCGCATCGAGAGTCTGGGGGTGGACACATCCCGGCTATGGATCGGAACGATCCACTCATTTTGTCTTGAATGGATATTGAAGCCCTACGGCATCTATCACCAGGAGTTGGCTCGCGGATTTCGAGTTATTGATCAGCATGAGCGCGAGAAGATCTTGGAGGCGCTATGCAAGCCATACCAGAAGCCAAAAATAACATTCTGGGATTGTGAGTTTTACTTCACCGAGACTGGTTATGTGCTTTCTTGTCCCCAAGATTGGAAGCATCCCGGGCTGCACGCCATACTAGAGCAATACTTTGAGCGGCTGCGCGAGAGTCGGCAGATCGACTTTGAACTCATTCTCTACTATGCATACCAGCTAATTGCGAGTCGTCCTGCAATCAGTGAGCTCCTCGGGCAGTTGTTCTCTTTCGTATTGGTTGATGAATACCAAGATACCAAGAGAATTCAATATTCGATCATCACCGCCATCCTGAAATCCGGCCGAGGCGCGACCAAGGCCTTTGTTGTTGGGGATCCCAATCAAGCAATTTACCAGTCGCTCGGCGGATATCCAATTGCCTTCGAGGATTTCAAGGCGATGGCTGGTATCGACCTTGAGGAACTCGAGCTGTCGAAGAACTACCGTTCGTCAGAGCGCATCATCGATTACTTCGGAAACTACAACGTCTACGCTACCAACATCGAGGCCGCATCCGACGACAAAGCGTATCCGAGCCTCGTCTCATTCAACGACACGGTAAGCAAGACGGACCTTGAGGCGGAGTTGATCCGACTGATTCGATTCAACATCGAGACGATTGGCATCGCACCTCATGAGGTGTGCGTGCTTGCCCCTCAATGGATGCATTTGGCAAGCATGACTCGACGCCTAGTGGCCAGCATGCCGCAGTATTCATTCGATGGCCCTGGCATGGTTCCTTTTGCAAGAGATCCTGAAAATTTCTGGTACAGACTTTCAAAGATTGCTCTTACACAGGCGTCGCCTGGCATGTATGTCCGTAGACTCCGTTGGGCTGGAGAGATTCTGAATGATTTGGAGGCGGCTGGCGCGAGCGTGTCGAAAATCACACGGAAGTCTTTGCTGAGAGAATGCAACGCAATCAAGATCGATGAAGCGGATGGGCTGGCGTACCTCCGCACGTTTTTTGAGATGTTGTTCGAAAACCTATCCATCAATTTTCGACTCTTCATATTGCTCCAGGAGCATCACGTCGCGTTCTTCGATAGCTCGCAAGCAAGGGTTGATCGACTGAAGAGCGAAGGCAGCGAATTCATAGGCGACATTGAAACGTTCAGGAAGGTTTTTCAGCACCGAACTGGGATTACGATTTCCACAATCCACGGCGTGAAGGGTGCAGAGTTCGATACGGTAATTGCTTATGCCCTGTTGGAGGACATGGTGCCGCACTTCAATGATCCGAACGGACAAGAAAGTGCGATGAAATTGCTGTATGTCATCGGGTCGCGCGCTAGAAAGAATCTGCACCTGATCTCAGAGCGAGATCGTGTTCGTCAGTACTCAGGCCAGGAGTATCAAGTTACCCGCAAGCTTGCTGATTGCGGTTTCGGCTATGACGATATTCCCTAGGAACCGCTGCTGTGTGCCGTAGGACTCATATTTAGGGCGACTAATGAAGCTTGCACTATTTGAAGGGAAGAGACATGCGCCGGCGCCAGGTCTGCAGGGACAGTGTCCTAGTTGCGGTGCGCCTGTTACGGCAAAGTGCGGGAACTACAAGATCTGGCATTGGGCGCACAAAACGCGCGAGCACTGTGACCCTTGGTGGGAATCGGAAGGAGAGTGGCACCGCAGCTGGAAGGACCGCTTTCCACAGGAATGGCAGGAAATCCCCCATCAAAGTTCAACTGGCGAGCGCCATGTTGCGGACATACGCACACCAGCTGGTTTGTTCATTGAATTCCAACGTTCAACCATTCATCCTGACGAAGTTCTGGCGCGTCAGAACTACTACGGAAAGATGATCTGGGTAATAGACGGATGCAAGAATGAGTTCGATCCGATAAATTTCAGCAACTGGAGAGGCCGGCCGGACGAGCACGGGTTAGCTCAGTTCGCGGTGTTCGGTCGAAGTAAGCTTTTCGAGCGTTGGCATACCGAGAAGCCTGTTTTTATTGACTTCGGAAAGGCCGGATTCTGGCGCATAGCGCACTACAACCCGAAGACTAAACGCGGGGTTGCGCTAATTGTAAACAAAGAAGCGTTCGTCCAGGTTGCTAGCTCAGGTTCGACGGATTTCATCGCTCAAGGTGGCCCAGCCTCACCACTTTGAAAAGATGCTGAGACTACTGTGTAAAAAATTTGTCGCGAGTTAAGAGCCCTGCGCTACAGAACATTCGGCGTTCCCCCGATTTGCACAACAGGAGAGATTGATGGCGTTGCCTAACTGCCCATTTGAAGAAGGAGATCGCATTGATCACAAGCTGTTTGGTTTCGGCACAGTTGTCGGAGCGCCCGTAGCGATGGTCGGACCGGATTCTCGGAGCGTCAGCGGCGTTCGCGGTGCTGGCTGGAGTGTTCCGGTCAAGTGGGATGATGCCAAGCGGACTGCGGGAGCAGTCGCGCATCACGCGCTACGCAAAGTCTCATCACCGGACTCTCGGCCATTCACCCACTGGGATCGGCAGTGGCAGCCGTTGCTTCAAGCTTGGCTAACCGCTCGAAGAGAAGTTGAGCAGGTCTCTTCGAGCTTCCGGCCCGTACCTGAGTCCGCCGATCTGACACGAGTTCAAAA
The DNA here is from genome assembly GCF_054055715.1 of Luteibacter sp. PvP120. Classification (NCBI taxonomy): domain Bacteria; kingdom Pseudomonadati; phylum Pseudomonadota; class Gammaproteobacteria; order Lysobacterales; family Rhodanobacteraceae; genus Luteibacter; species Luteibacter sp. PvP120. The sequence continues at coordinate 154,016 of NZ_JBSRXP010000001.1, forward strand.
GGCGGAGCGAACAGCGTTTGAGGCAATGCAGCGCTTCTGGGAGGAAGAGCGAGCAGCAGGGCATCCATAGACTGTTCTATGTGGGGGGACGTCACTGGCTCTAGCTGACGTCCAGAAGGCAATCCAGTATGCTTAGGCGTGATTGATGATGATGTCGAAAACGTAGCTCCCTCACGGATCGCTCTATCTTCCGCGCCAGCAAAAGACGCGCGCTTCTGACGGTAAAAGCGACGGTAAAGACCCATGTCGATCACAGCCAAGTCCTTTAACCACGCGGGTTTAGGCGGCCTGTTGATGATGGAATGTGGGTAAGGGAGTCGGTTGCCGGCTAATCGGTTTTGTGCAAAATTCGATCAATCTAACTAGTTTTATTCATCCCTAATCGCTATTTCACAGGAAAAAGGGGCGTAAAACTGTTTTTGCGCATTCGATGCACCTCGCTCGATGGGACGCCTCATGACTGATTTGCCTTCAGATCCCATCGGGGCCGCTTGGCTGGCTCGGGCCTATGGCGTGCTGCCCCTGGCGCCGTTGCCTGTGCTGATCCAGATGGGCGGCCGGCGCGCCACCTAGGTCAAAGGCGAATTCCATCTGGATGTTGCTGGTGGAGCGTTTCGGTGTGGCGTCCTTCGCCATGGCCATGGTCGTCGAGGCCGTCGGACTGCACTTCGTGCCGCGCCGATGGTCGCTGTTCGGCGTTCCCATGCCCGCAAGCTTCCTGCCGCGGGGACGCATGGTCGAATCCGAGGAAGCGGGGCTCTTTCGCTTCCCTATGGAGATCGTGCTGCCGTTTGTCGGCCTCGTTGTCGCCCGTCGCGGTTTGCTCGATCCGGAAGCCTGAGGCGAAACGTGTGGGACAGGTACGGGTTCAACCTGCTGCCGCCAACGCCAACGCCACCGCATCGTCGCCCGCAGGCATATGTGCCGGACTGCCCGGATCGGTCGCGGCCAGCCATACCGCCTCGGCCACCGGCACAGGCCGCGTGATCGCCGACTCCTGCTGCCATTGCGCGAAAACATCCTTGGCGATCCCGGCATAGGCTTCGGGGAAGCCAGCCGCCATCCGCGGCTTTGCGTTCTCGCCGAAACGGGTATCCGGTGCGCGGCCGGGCAACACCACACGTACGCGGATGTCGAACGGCGCCAACTCCAGCGCGAGCGAATCGGAAAAGGCGTTCACGGCCGCCTTGCTTGCCGTGTAGACCGAGAGCAGGTGCAGCGGGCGGAGCGTCACGGTGGAGGTGACGTTGACGATCACGCCGTCGCGGCGCTCGCGCATCTGCGGTACCAGGGCGCGGGTCATGGCGATGGTGCCGAGCGTGTTGGTTTCGAATACCTCGCGCGCACTATCCATGGCGGTGCCTTCAAGCGCATTGAGCATGCCGATGCCGGCGTTGTTGACCAGCACGTCCACCGGACCGGCCGCGGCGACTACGCGATCGATGCTGGCGGCATCGGTGACATCCAGTTCAATGATCCGCAGGCGGTCGGAGGCGGGCAGCAGCTTTTCCTGCGGCTTACGCATGGTGGCGACGACCTTCCAGTCTCGCTCGAGGAAGTAGCGTGCGATCTCGCGGCCGAAGCCCGACGAACAGCCGGTGACGAGGATCGTTTTCATGGGATGTCCTGGGTGGGTGAGCAGGAGCACCACACTACGGAGCGTTCACCGGACTTACTATAATAATTAGTCCATTATTCGTTAGAGAAAGTCCGGTGAATGACCCGCTCGCCGACATGGTTACCCTTCTGCAGCCCAGGCCGATCTTCTCCAAGGCAATCAGCGGGGCGGGGCAGTGGCGTGTTCGCCGGCATGAAGCGGGGCAAGCGTTCTATTGCGTGATCCTCGGGGGCTCGAACCGTGTGCAGACGAACGGCAAGCCACCGATGACCTTGGTCGCGGGTGATTTCCTGCTGATTCCGCAGCTGTTCGATTTCACGATATCGAGCCTGATTCCACCGGCTGCGGGGGAGGCAGATACCTTGCCTGTCGTAGGGTCCGACGGCGTATATCGTCTCGGCACGGTCGACGCGCCGTCTGAGGTCGAGTACCTGATCGGCCAGTGTACGTTCCGGTCGTCGGATGCCCGTCTTCTGGTCTCGTTGCTTCCCGATGTGGTGCGCGTGAGCGGCGAGCATCGGCTGGCCGCGCTGGTGGGGCTTCTGCGCGACGAATCGCGAGCTGATCGGCCCGCGCGTGAGGTCGTCCTGGCGCATCTGCTCGAACTCCTGTTCATCGAGGCGCTACGTTCCGCCGGAACAGCGGCCTCGCCGGGATTGGTCCGGGGACTTGCCGATCCACGGCTCGCGCTCGCGTTGCGCCGGATGCATCAAAGTCCTGGCGAGTCATGGACGGTGCACCGTCTTGCCGCCATCGCGGCACTGTCACGTTCGATGTTTTTCGAACGCTTCAGCGAACGGATCGGCATGGCTCCCATGGCGTACCTCACATCGTGGCGCATGGCACTGGCGAAGGAGATGCTGCGCTCGGGCGACCTCGGCATGGTGACCATCGCCGAGCGTGTCGGTTACCGCTCGGCCAGCGCCTTCAGTGTGGCGTTTACGCGGTATGTCGGTCTGCCGCCGACCCATTACGCACAGCACGCGTTGAGCCCGGCATCGTCGGAGCGGGACCACCGATAACGCTCGAAGGCGCTGTTCATCGGGCCTATGCGCAGGCGCAAGGGCTACGCCTGCTTCGTCGCGGTGCCTGCTTACCAGACCTGCCGCCGCTTTCTCTTCTGCCTTCTGTTAACTCTTGAAGCACCACCTGCGTAGCGCAGAGGGATGATCGGTTGTCTATTGACAACCATTGGTTTTAAGACGAAGCTTGGAGTCAAGGATGTCCCGACGAAGCCATCCGAAGAAAGACATAGAAGACGCACTACGCCACGCGGAGCGTTCCGGCTGGCGGGTCAGCACCGGCGGCAGCCATGCCTGGGGAAAGTTGTATTGCCCCTACAACGATCGGGATTGCCGCTGTGGTGAGTTCTGCATCACCAGCATCTGGAGTACGCCCAAAAATCCGGCAAGTCACGCACGGGCGCTACGCCGCGTGGTGGATCACTGCAATGCGATTCGCAAGCCGGGCGGTCGAAGCCGTTGAACCAAGGAGGTTCCATGGAATACGTATTCACCCTCAAGTACAGCCTGCCCACCGATGAAACCGACATGGATGCGCTTGTCGAGCGGCTGGGCGAAGCGGGCTGCGACGATGCCACCCTCGGCGTCGGCCTGCCGGGGCGCCTGGCCCTGGCGTTCAGCCGGGACGCGGACTCGGCGGTCGACGCCATGCGGTCGGCACTCGAGGACGTGCGACAGGTCGTGCCCGCAGCGGTATTGATCGAGGCCTCGCCCGATGTCGTCGGTCTGACGGATATCGCGGAAGTCGCCGGTGTCTCCCGGCAGAACATGCGCAAACTGATGCTTACGCATGCCGGTCGCTTTCCGGCCCCTCTTCACGACGGGTCAAGTGCGTTGTGGCATCTGTCCGACGTGCTCGCATGGCTGGCCGATCGCAAGGGTTATACCGTCGATCCCACGGTCATGGAGACGGCGCTGGCGGCGATGGAGGTCAACATCGCCAAAGAGCATGCGCGGCTGGCTTCCACCGATACTGCGCCGGGCTGATAAAGCTGCCGGATAAGTCCGGCTTGCGTGTAAGGGAATCCGTCACCATCTCGGAGTTCTTCTTGCCTTCCCCGGAGTATGTTCCATGGCCCAGCCGGCGCTCTTCAAGCCTTTACGCGTGCGTGACCTCGAACTGGCCAACCGCATCGTCATCGCACCCATGTGTCAGTACTCGGCCGACAACGACGGCCGCATGAATGACTGGCACCGTATTCACCTCGGCCAGCTGGCCCTGTCCGGCGCGGGGCTGCTCACGATCGAGGCGACCGCGGTGGAACCGGAAGGCCGCATCACCTGGGGCGACGTGGGCCTCTACGACGACGCTACGGAACACGCCATGGGGAGCGTTCTGGAAAGCGTCCGGCGCTGGTCGCACATGCCGATCGGTATCCAGCTGGGCCATGCCGGACGCAAGGCCTCCACGGAAACGCCTTGGGCCGGCGGTCACCAGCTTGCGCCCGATCACGAGCATGGCTGGCAGACGGTCGGCGCATCCGCCGTGCCTTTCCATGCAGGCGATCATGCGCCCGTGGCGCTCGACAAAGCCGGCCTGGCCCGCGTCCGTGACGCCTTCGCCGCTGCGGCCGAGCGGGCTGCCAGGCTTGGCCTCGCCTTCGTGCAGCTCCATGGCGCGCACGGCTACCTCTTGCACCAGTTCCTGTCGCCTTTGTCCAACCAGCGCACCGACGAGTACGGCGGCTCGCTGGAGAATCGCATGCGCTTCCCGCTGGAAGTCTTCGACGCCGTGCGCGCGGTGTTTCCCGCCGATCGCCCGGTAACGATGCGGGTATCGGCCACCGATTGGGTGGAGGGTGGCTGGGATCTGGAGCAGACGATCGCTTTTGCCAAGGCGCTTGAGGCCCGCGGCTGCGACGCCATCCACGTGTCGACCGGCGGCCTCGACGAGCGCCAGGCCATCCCGGCGGGACCGAACTACCAGGTGCCGTTCGCCCGCGGCATCAAGCAGGCGGTTGGCATTCCGGTTGTGGCAGTAGGTCTGATCACCAGCCCCGAGCAGGCCGAAGCCATCGTCGCCACCGGCGACGCGGACATGGTCGCGCTGGCCCGCACGATCCTCTACGACCCGCGCTGGCCCTGGCATGCTGCCGCAGCGTTGGGTGCCACCGTTCGTCCGCCCAAGCAGTACCTGCGGTCGCAACCCTCGCTGTACCGGAACCTGTTCGGTTCGTCGGGAGGCATCGGGCCGCAGGCGGCCTGGATTCGTGACGAGGACGGTGGCTACCGGTAGCACGCCTGGTTCGTAAGGCACGGCGGATGCCGCAGGCGCTCTTCCGGACCTGCGGCATTTTTTTTCCAGGGCGTGCCCTGTACCCATCGGTACAATGGAAGCCTTCTCATCAGGCGTCAGACCATGGCCGCTCCGGTTCCCCCGTTCACGCGCGAATCCGCGCTGCAGAAGGTCCGCCTGGCCGAGGACGGATGGAATAGCCGCGACCCGGAAAAAGTCTCGTTGGCCTACACCGTCGACAGTCACTGGCGTAACCGTGCCGAGTTCATTACCGGGCGCGAGCAGATCGTGGCGTTTCTCACGCGCAAGTGGCTCAAGGAACAGGATTATCGGCTGATCAAGGAGCTTTGGGCGTTCACCGACAACCGTATCGCGGTGCGCTTCGCATACGAGTGGCATGACGACAGCGGCCACTGGTTCCGTTCCTACGGCAACGAGAACTGGGAGTTCAGCGCCGACGGCGAGATGTCCCACCGTTACGCTTGTATCAACGATCTTCCCCTGGCCGACGCCGATCGTAAGTTCCACTGGCCACAGGGGCGTCGTCCCGATGGCCACCCGGGCCTGTCCGACCTGGGTCTGTAACTCGATGGTGCTCACCATGACGGAAATAGCATGAGCGACGAACCCACGCGTTGCGCCTGGGCCGGCAGCGACCCGCTCTATGCCGCGTACCACGACACGGAGTGGGGCGTGCCCCTGCACGACTCGCGCATGCTCTGGGAGCAGTTGATGCTGGAAGGTTTCCAGGCCGGATTGTCCTGGATCACCATCCTGCGCAAGCGGGAAAACTTCCGTAAAGCCTTCAAGGGCTTCGATCCGGCCAAGGTGGCGCGATTCGGCGAGAAGGACATCGTCCGCCTGCTCGACGATGCCGGCATCATCCGCTCGCGGGCAAAGATCGAAGCCACCATCAACGGCGCGCGGATCTACGAAGAGATGCGCGCCCGTGGCGAAACCTTCGATGCGTATTGCTGGTCGTTCACCGACGGCACGGTGATCCGGGGCGATGGGCGCAGCGTGCCGGCGCAGACCCCGTTGTCGGTGACGATTTCCAAGGATCTCAAGAAGCGCGGCTTCAAGTTCGTGGGGCCCACCATTACCTACGCCTGGATGCAGGCGGTAGGCATCGTGGACGATCATGCCGCGACGTGCTTCCGGCGTAAGCCTCAGCCAGCCGGGGCGTAGCCGGCTGCGTGGGCGCATCGTCCGATCCGCGCAAACGACGTAGAATCCGCCCCTTGTCCCGGGAATGCTCTGCCTTGTCCACTCCGCATGTCGCCAGCGATGACACGTTCTCGGTAGCCGACCGCCGCTGGATGGGGCGTGCGCTGGCGTTGGCCGCGCACGCCCGCGACGCGGAAGGCGAAGTCCCGGTCGGAGCGGTGCTGGTATCGGATGAGGTCGTCATCGGCGAAGGCTGGAATCGCAACATCACCCTGAACGATCCCACCGCGCATGCGGAGATCCAGGCCTTGCGCGCGGCCGGGCAGGCGGTGAGCAATTACCGGTTTCCCGGCTCCACGCTCTACGTCACCCTCGAGCCCTGCACCATGTGTGCCATGGCCATGATCCATGCGCGCGTCGGCCGTGTGGTGTACGCCGCGACCGATCCCAAGACAGGTGCGGCGGGAAGCGTCTTCGACACCCTGGTTTCCCCGTTGCACAACCATCGCGTGACCGTGGTCGGCGGCCTGGAAGCGGAGACGGCAAGCGCGATGCTGCGCGCGTTCTTCCGCGCGCGCCGCTAGCTTTCGTGAGTGCCGCTAGGCGTAGGGTGCCAGCACCTCGGTCACCGAACGCTCGATCTTCAGGTCGAACAGGGCATCGGCGCGCGTGACGCCGATATTGAGCGAGGCGATGGGCAGGCCACGCCGCGAGGCTTCCAGGACGAACCGGTAACCGGAATAGACCATCAGCGACGAGCCGACCACCAGCATGGCGTCGGCCTGGCCGAGGCGTTCCCAGGCGGTGTCCACGCGGGCACGCGGCACGTTCTCGCCGAAGAAGACGACATCCGGCTTGAGAATGCCGCCGCAGAGCGTGCACGCCGGAATGACGAAGGAAGAGAAGTCCACCTCGTCCAGGTCCGCGTCGCCATCGGGTGCGATCGTGGCCTGCCGCGCCAGCCATGCGGGGTTCGCGCTCATCAGCCGGTTCTGCATGGCGTCGCGCCCGGTGATGTCGCCGCACTGCATGCAGCGCACGCGGTCCAGGCGCCCGTGCAGGTCCACCACCTCGACGCTGCCTGCCGCCTCGTGCAGGCCGTCGACGTTCTGGGTCAGCAGCAGCGCGATGCGGCCATCCTGTTCCATCCGCGCAAGCGCACGATGAGCCGCATTCGGGCTGACGGCGGCGAAATGACGCCAGCCGATCATGCCGCGGGCCCAGTAGCGAGCACGCGCCGGCGGCCCGCTCATGAACATCTGCAGGGTCATCGGGGGACGGCGTTTCCACGCCCCCTGGCCGTCGCGGTAATCGGGGATGCCGGAGTCCGTGCTGATACCCGCGCCGGTCAACACGAACAGGCGGGGGTGGGCATCGACGAAGGCGCGCAGCGGATCGTCGGCGGAGGCGATGGCGGACAGGGTGCTCACGATGCGCGAACTATAGCGGATCGGTCAGGTGTGTTTGCGAAGCACTTCGAGCACGCAGGCGGCGTCCTCGCCGAAGCGCCGGATGGCCGCGTCGAGGGTGGGGCTGCGCTCCTCGGCCAGGCGGCGCTCGAGGTGCAGCCCCATGCGCGCGAGGTCCGTCGCCTCGGCCATGCCCAGCGCGCCGGACACGCGGTGCAGCCAGGCCTGCAGGTCGGCCGTGCCGGGTTGCGCGAGCAGGAGGTGCAGCTGGATCAGGTCGCGGCTGAGCGAGCGATCCAGCGCCGCGATCACCTCGCGCAGCGCGGACGTGCCGCCGAGCGTGGTGCGCAGTGTCTCGATGTCGATGCGCGGGGATAGGCGGGGCAGGGTGAGGGTAATCTCGACGATGATGCGGGTACCACGGTCGGCGGCGCACTCGATATGCAGGACGCCGTCCAGTGTCGCCACCATGGCCTGGGCCGTGGCCAGGCGCGGGCAGTGCTCGTCGAGCGCGCTGCCGGTGTCCGCCACGGTGATATGGACGAGCTGGCCGTCCGGATCATCGCCCACCACGTCCACCTGCAAGGCGACCCGCACGCTGCCGGGCACCGCGAACGCCCTGTCCAGAAGGAGGCACAGCACGCGGCCCAGCATGGCGTACGGGCCGACCAGATCGTGCGCCAGCGCCGGGTCCACCTCGATCTCCAGCTCGCTGCCGTGGCGTCGCGCGATGCGGGCGTAGTGCTGGCCGATGCGAGTCAGCAGCGCGGGCAGGTCACGGCATTCTCTGATGCTCGCGCACGCGAGCGCGATGCGGTCGTAGCCTGCCAGCAGCCGTGCACGCAGGCGTCGTCGCAGTGGCAGCGATGGGCGCGATGTGCTCAACTCTGCGCCCCGCCGACGGCGCCCCGGAAGGGCGCATGGCGGCCTGGACTGGTTATCGAGAAAGGATTACTCATGGTTCACCGTGTCATCCTGGCGGACGATCATCCCGTCGTGCTCAAGGGCATCAGCCTGGCGTTGACGAAGGACGGCCTGGCCGACGTGGTCGGCGAGGCACAGTCGCCGGACGAACTGCTCGCCGTGCTGGCCAGGGAGCCCTGTGACGCGCTGATCACCGACTTCAGCATGCCCGAACCGGGCCGCGACGGGCTGGCCCTGCTGGCGGAAATCCGCCGGCTCTACCCCGATCTGCCGGTCATGGTGATCACCACCCTGGCCAATCCCGCCCTGTACCGCGAGATCCTCGAGGCCGGCGTGCGCGGACTGATCGGCAAGTCGGGGGATACGCGGGAGATTCCCGAGGCACTGGTGCAGATCCTGTCGAACCATGTCTACCTGGGAGCCTCCGTTCGCGAAATGATTTTCACACCGCAGGGCGAGCCCATCGGCACCGGGACGCTGGCCGACCTTTCGCCGCGGGAGCTGGAAATCCTGCGCCTGTTCGCCGCGGGCAACAGCGTGACCGACATAGCCCGGGCCACGGGACGCGGCTTGTCCACCATAAGCCAACAGAAGACCAACGCCATGCGCAAATTGCGGCTGGAAACCGATGCGGAGATCTTCGAATACATCGAAAGGCTGCGACTTCCGCCGGCCGGGGTACAGGCGGCCGGTCAACATAGTCGCAGCCGCACGGGCGGGACATAGAAAAAATCTCAAAAGTGCACGCTGGTTTGACATCGGCGTTCAGGCGTCATGCCTACAATGTGACGGTCCGGTGCCACGGCGGCGCCACCCAAGGAGACGTATCGGTGAGTGCCAAGATCAGCCCGCTGGCGGGCAAACCCGCCACGGAAGCCACCCCGGTGGATGTCGCCGCCCTGCTTGCCGCCTATCACGACCTGCAGCCCGATCCGTCGGTGCCCGAGCAGCGCGTGGTGTTCGGCACGTCCGGCCACCGCGGTTCGTCGCTGGTCCGCTCGTTCAATGCATCGCACGTACAGTCCGTGGTCCAGGCGATCTGCGAGTATCGCCGCAAGGAAGGCATCGACGGTCCGCTGTTCGTGGGCATCGACACCCACGCGCTGTCCGCTCCCGCGTTCGAAAGCACGGTAGAAGTGCTGGCCGCGAATGGGGTAGCGACCTACGTGTCCCGTGGCGGCGAATTCACGCCCACGCCAGCGGTCTCACATGCCATCCTCGTCTTCAATCGCGGGCGTGACAGCGGCCTCGCCGACGGTATCGTCATCACCCCGTCGCACAATCCGCCCGAGAGCGGCGGCATCAAGTACAACCCGCCGCACGGCGGCCCCGCCGATACCGACGCCACGTCATGGATCGCCCAGCGCGCCAACGCGCTGATCGAGGGCGGGCTGCGCGAGGTGAAGCGGCAGCCGTTCGCGCAGGCGATCAAGGCCTCCACCACGACCGAGTACGACTTCCTCGATCGTTACGTGAGCGATCTCGGCGACGTGCTGGATCTGGACATCATTCGTGCCAGGGGCGTCCGCATGGGCGTCGATCCCCTCGGCGGCGCCGGTGTGCATTACTGGCGTGCGATCGGTGAGCGCTACACGCTCGACCTCACCGTGGTCAGCGAGGTGGTGGATCCCACGTTCTCCTTCATGTCGCTGGACTGGGACGGTCGCGTGCGCATGGACCCGTCGTCGTCCTATGCCATGCAGCGCCTGATCGGGCTGAAGGACAAGTTCCAGGTCGCCTTCGCCTGTGACACCGATCACGATCGCCACGGCGTCGTGGCGCCCAGCACCGGTTTGCTCCCCGCCAACCATTACCTCGCGGCAGCGGCGTGGTACCTGTTCCAGAACCGGCCCGGTTGGCGCCCCGATGCCGCGGTCGGCAAGACCGCCGTCAGCACCGGCCTGCTCGATCGCGTCGCCGCGAGCCTGGGGCGGCCGCTGCGCGAGGTCCCGGTGGGCTTCAAGTATTTCGTCTCCGGCCTTTACGACGGCAGCCTCGGCTTCGGCTGCGAGGAAAGTGCGGGCGCCTCCTTCCTGTCCAGGGACGGATCGGCCTGGTCGACCGACAAGGACGGCATCGTCGCGGCGCTGCTGGCCGGCGAAATGACCGCCCGGCTCGGGCGCGACCCTGGCGAGATCTATCGCGGGATCACCGCCGAGCTGGGCGACCCGGCCAACGCGCGCATCGACGCGCCCGCCTCGCACGCGCAAAAGGCCACCCTGTCGAAGCTTTCCCCGGATCGGGTCGATTCGAAGACCCTGGCGGGCGACCCGATCGTCGCGGTGGTCAACCAGGCCGGTGGCCAGCCCATCGGGGGGATCAAGGTCAGCTCGGCCGAAGCCTGGTTTGCGGCACGCCCGTCGGGCACCGAGGATATCTACAAGGTCTACGGCGAGAGTTTTCGCGGTCCCGACCATCTCGCCCAGGTGCTGGCCGAAGCGCAGGCCATGGTAGACAAGGCCCTCGGCTAGTCAAAAAAACGCCGTGGGCGCCTAAAGATTGTGCCGAATACGCCGTCAAGGAAGTGTCTCCTTCATTCCGGGCGCCCCGCGTGACTCTTTTCAAATCGACCCAGGCCCGCTACACGGTGGCGGTAGCGGCCTATTTCCTCGTGCTGGTGGCGCTGACCCTGGTGGTGATCCGCCTCTTCGTCAGCCCGGACCTGCGCGCCAGTGAAGCCGAACTGGTCGGGCGCAACGTCGACGAGATCGGCGCGGTCATCACCAACAAGCTGCACCAGGTGGAGGCGCAGCAGCGCAGCATCACCCAGACGGTGGCGCTCATGGACAGCCCGTCCATCGACCGGCTGCAACCCGGCCTGGTGGACCAGTACGGCGATGCCGACGTGTTCGGCGGCGGCATCTGGCCGCTGCCGTTCAAGCGCGAGGCCACGAAGGAACGCGACAGCACCTTCTTCGCCCGCGATGCCAGCGGCAAGCTGGCGGTCAACACGCACTGGAACCAGCCCGACGCCCTGAAGTACTGGGAGCAGAGCTGGTACAAGAATGGCCTGAATGCGCCACGCGGCCATTGTCTCTGGGCCGATGCCTACAAGGACGACGCGAGCGCACAGCCGCGGACCAACTGCGCCATGGCCATCTACAAGGGTGACGAGATCTTCGGTGTCTCCACCGTCGACGTCACGCTGGGCTTCTTCAACCGCCTCGTGGCGGACATGGAAAAGAAGGTACACGGCCAGATCCTGATCGTGGAGCCGAACGGCACCGTGGTCAGCAACAGCACCTATATCAAGGACGACATCGTCCTGAAGAAGATCGCCGACCTGGCCGGCAGTTCGACCATGATCGCCCAGGTGAGGGACGCACTCCCGGGCGTGGCCAAGGGTGGCCAGGTCGAGCGGGACTACGACGTCGACGGCGAATCGCATACGTTGTTCCTCAAGCCGATCGCCGGGACGCCCTGGGTGCTGGCCACCAGCCTGCCGACCCATCTGCTCACCGAGAACAGCACCCGTGTGCTGACCAAGCTGGCCGCGGTGCAGGTGCCGCTCGCCGCGCTGCTGCTCATCGCGCTGGTGCTGGGCATCCGCGCGCTGATGAACCAGCTGGCCACGTTGAAGACCAACATCGACGAGCTCAATTCCGGCGAAGCGGATCTCACCCGCCGGCTCAGCTATGGCAAGGGCACCGAATACAACGGCGTGGTGGACAGCTTCAACGGCTTCATCGCTCGCCTGCAGGGCATGATGCGGCAGGTGCGTGACAGCTCGGCGGCCATTTCCTCGGCGGCCACGCAGATCGCCAGCGGCAACCTCGATCTTTCCCAGCGCACGGAGGAGCAGGCCAGCTCCCTGGAAGAAACCGCCGCGTCGATGGAAGAGCTGACCGCCACGGTCCGGCAGAATGCCGACAACGCCCGCCAGGCCAATACGCTGGCCCGCGATGCGGCGGCCGCGGCACGCAGCGGCGGTGACACGGTGGACGAAGTGGTCGTGACCATGGATGCCATCACCCGGTCGTCCGCCCGCATCGCCGATATCGTGGGGGTCATCGACGGCATCGCTTTCCAGACCAACCTGCTGGCGCTGAACGCGGCGGTGGAAGCGGCGCGTGCCGGTGAGCAGGGACGCGGTTTCGCGGTGGTGGCCGGTGAGGTGCGCAGCCTGGCCCAGAGTTCGGCAAAGGCGGCCCGGGACATCAAGACGCTGATCGCGGATTCCGTGGACGATGTGGATCGGGGCTCGTCGCTGGTCCGCGTGGCGGGCCAGCGCATCGGCGAACTGACCGGCAACGTGGCCCATGTGGCTACCTTCATGGAAGAGATCATGGCCGCCAGCAACGAGCAGAGCCAGGGTATCGAGCAGGTCAGCGGCGTGGTCACGCAGCTGGACGACATGACCCAGCAGAACGCGGCCCTGGTCGAGGAAGCTGCGGCCGCGGCCAAGGCCCTGGAAGACCAGACCCGCACGCTGGAGTCGGTGGTGGGCGGCTTCAAGCTCTGACGGATAACGCCGGCGCCGGCGCCCTCGATGGGGGCGCCGGCGTCGTTCCGTCCAGGGGCTTCCCGGACGTCTTAGCGCATGCCGCCCGAGGCGATGATCAGCTCGCCCGTGAGCCACTTGGCCTCGTCCGACGCGAGGAATGCCACCACCGGCGCGATGTCGTCCGGCTGGCCCACGCGACCCAGCGGGGTCAGGCCGACCGCCCACTGTTCGAAGTCGCCACCGGCGAAACCCGCCGTGTGCACGCCCTCGGTGATGACCATGCCCGGGTTGACCGAGTTGACCCGGATACCGCGGGCGCCCAGCTCGCGCGACAGCACGCCGGTGATGGCGTCCACGGCGCCCTTGGTCCCCGAATACACGGCGCTGCCGGGCGGCGTGATCCGCGTCACCGTGGAGCCGATATTGATGACGCTGGCGCCCTGGCCGAGATGGGGGGATGCCGCCTGGGTGACCAGGAGCGTACCCAGCACGTTGATGTCGAAGATGCGGCGATACAGGGCCTCGGTCGTCTCCTCGATCGGGGCCATCTGGTAGACACCCGCGTTATTGACCAGGATGTCCAGGCGGCCGAACTGCGCGATGGCCGCCGCCACCATGCCTTCCGCATCCGCCTGCTTCGACACGTCGCCGCCCACGGCGAACGCCTTGCCGCCCGCGGCTTCGATCGCCGCGACCACCGTATCGGCACCGGCCTTGCTCGAGGCGTAATTGACCACCACGGAGGCACCTTCGGCGGCCAGCGTGCGTGCGATGGCCGCGCCGATGCCCTTGGACGCGCCGGTCACCAGCGCGACCTTGTCTTTCAGCTTGCTCATGGTTGTTTTCCCGTGATCGACCGCCGGTATGGCCGCCGCTGTCCCCTTGCATGGGGGTGACAGGTGCGCGCGTGTCATAGGTCGCCGGTCAAAACATTTGTGCGTGGCGCGCAACAGTGACGGGGGTGCGCTGGCCTTGAATCCATGATGCAATGCCGCATTGATGATCGGGACACTTCCGGGAATACGCACCATGACTACTTCGACCCCGCTCGAACCCGTCGATTCGTTCGACTACGTGATCTTCGGCGCCACGGGCGACCTGACCATGCGCAAGCTGCTGCCTGCGTTGTACCGGCGTTTCGCCGAGGGCCAGATCCCCGACGACGCGCGGATCGTGGGCACGGCGCGTTCGCCGCTGGACGATGCCTCGTACCGCGAACGCGCGCAGAAGGCCCTGAAGGAATTCATCCGCGAGGACGAATACGCCGACGATACGGTTCGTCGCTTCCTCGAGCGCGTGCATTACGTCAGCCTCAACGGCGCGGAAGCGGGCGGCAACTGGGACGGCCTGAAGTCGTTGCTGGAAAAGGATGCCGCCGAGGATCGCGTACGCGTGTTCTACCTGGCCACGGCGCCAGACCTCTACGGCGACATCGCACGCAACGTCGACGAAAAGGGCCTGCGCACCGCCAGTTCGCGCATCGTGCTCGAGAAACCCATCGGCACCGACCTGGAGACCGCGCGCAAGGTCAACGAGGGCGTCGGCCGCCACTTTCCCGAGAACACGATCTTCCGCATCGATCATTACCTGGGCAAGGAGGCGGTGCAGAACATCATCGCGCTGCGTTTTGCCAACCCGATGCTGGAGCGCATGTGGGATCGCGAGTCCATCGAGTACGTGCAGATCACCGCGGCGGAAACGGTGGGCCTGGAAGGGCGCGGCGGCTACTACGACGGCTCCGGCGCACTGCGCGACATGATCCAGAACCACCTGCTGCAGGTGTTGACCGTGGTCGCCATGGAACGCCCCGCCTCGCTGGAAGCCGATGCGCTGCGTGACGAGAAGGTGCGCGTGCTGACCTCGCTCAAGCCGCTGGACCGCGACCACCTGGCGACGAGCGTGGTGCGCGGGCAGTACGTGCAAGGCAAGCAGGACGGCAAGCCGGTGCCGGGCTACCGGGAAGAACTCGGGGACGACTCGGCCAGCACGACGGAAACCTTCGTCGCGCTCAAGGCGGAGGTCGACAACCCCCGCTGGCAGGGCGTGCCGTTCTACCTGCGCTCGGGCAAGCGCATGCCGGAGAAACTCACCGAGATCGTCATCCAGTTCCGTGCCGCGGAGGCCGGGCTTTTCGGCGACGCCCGCCCGGGCAGCCGCGTGCGCATCCGTATCCAGCCCAACGAGAGCATCCGCCTGCCGCTGTTCGTCAAGCAGCCGGGCGACCGCTTCGCCCTGGAAGAGGTCGATGCCCTGTCGACGTTGAACGATCCCTCGCGCGTGGTCTATCGCGATTCCTACGAAGGCCTGCTGCTGGACGCCGTGAAGGGCAGCCCGGCGCTGTTCGTGCGCAAGGACGAGACCGAGGCCGCCTGGCGCTGGGTGACGCCCATCCTCGACGCCTGGGGCAAGGACACGCAGGGCCCCGATCCCTACGAGGCAGGCACCTGGGGTCCGGATGCGGCACGCGAGCTGCTCCGTCGCGCCGGGCACCGCTGGATCGAGGACAGCGCCGGCTGAACGGGCCGGGCAGGGGCGGGCAGCGCGTTGCCATTGCATCCACGCAAGCTGCCCGCATTATCGGTGGAACGCCGCCATCCCCCTCGAGGAGTGCCCCATGGCCGACTACCGAAAGACCCCCGAAGCCGTTGCCAGGCTGACGCCGGAGCAGTTCCGCGTCACCCAGGAGAGCGGCACGGAGCGCCCGTTCCAGAACGCGTTCCACGACAGCCACGCACCCGGCATCTATGTCGATATCGTCTCCGGCGAGCCCTTGTTCTCGTCGCTGGACAAGTTCGACAGCGGCTGTGGCTGGCCCAGCTTCACCCGTCCGCTCGAGGACGAGCACGTGGCGGAGAAGCGCGACATCACCCACGGCATGATCCGCACGGAAGTGCGTTCCACCCATGCCGACAGCCATCTGGGCCATGTGTTCCCGGACGGCCCGCGTGACAAGGGCGGGCTGCGCTACTGCATCAACTCCGCCTCGCTTCGCTTCATTCCCGTGGCCGACCTGGAAAAGGAAGGGTATGCGGACTATGCGGCACAGTTTGCCGCCCGTGACGGGGGTGAGGCATGAGCTCGCGCGCCATCCTGGCAGGCGGCTGCTTCTGGGGCATGCAGGACCTGATCCGCAAGCAGCCGGGCGTGATCGCCACCCGCGTGGGTTATTCGGGCGGTGACGTCCCCAACGCCACCTATCGGAACCACGGCTCGCACGCGGAGGCCATCGAGATCGAGTTCGACCCCGCCGTGCTCAGCTACCGCAAGATCCTGGAATTCTTCTTCCAGATCCACGACCCGACCACGCCCAACCGCCAGGGCAACGACCGCGGCCTCAGCTATCGTTCGGCCATCTTCTACCTCGACGACGAGCAGAAGAAGGTTGCGGAAGACACGATCGCCGATGTCGACGCGTCCGGCCTCTGGCCGGGCAAGGCGGTGACGGAACTGGCGCCTGCCGGCGACTTCTGGGAAGCCGAGCCGGAGCACCAGGATTACCTGGAGAAGTTTCCCAACGGCTACACCTGCCATTTCATCCGCCCGGACTGGGTGCTACCGAGCCGCGGCGCGTAAGCTTCCGCCCCCGTTGTGCGGTCCGTCTGGTCGTTGTCAGGCAGGCGGCAAAACGGGGGTCTGACGTGGTCAGTCGCGGCGTATGTCCAGCAGGTCGGGCATGCGATCGATGACCGCCAGCGCGCCGGTTGTCGCCAGGTCCAGCGATTTGCGGTAACCGTAGCTCACCATCACCAGGGCCACGCCCGCGTCGTGCGCGGCCAGCGCGTCGCTTTCCGAATCCCCCACCATGAGCACATCCGCCATGGGGACCCCCGCCTGCCGGGCGAGGTGGAGCAGGGGCGCGCCGCTCGGCTTGCGCTGCGGCAGCGTGTTGCCTCCGGCGATGCCGTCGACGAAGGGCAGCATGCCGCGTGCCTCGAGCAGCGGCCGCACGAACTCCTCGTTCTTGTTGGTGCACACGGCGAGGGTCACGCCCTGGTCGTGCAGTGCCCGCAGCGTGTCGACCACGCCATTATAAGCGTCGCCGTCGAGCGCGGTTTCGGCGTAATGCACGAGAAAGCCCGGCATCACGGCGTCGATGTCCGCCTCGCTGCCGGCGTCGCGGAACGCATAGGTGATCAACTGGCGAGAGCCCTCGCCGATCCAGTCGACGATGCGCGCATCGTCCACGCGCGGCAGCTTCCAGTCCTCGAGCGTGCGATTGACCGCGGCGGCAATGGCTGCGGCGCTGTCGACCAGGGTGCCGTCGAGATCGAAGATGACCAGGGAGAACGGGAACGTCACGGCAGGCTCCGGCAAAAAACACTCATTCTACGCCTGGGGTGCCTTGCGTCGATGCTGGAGGAAGGCAATGACGTCGTCAACGGACATCGGTACGGCGGCGTGATAGCCCTGGAGGTAATCGCAGCCGTGCGCGACCAGCCACTCCGCCTGCGACGCGCGCTCCACGCCTTCGGCGATCACCTGCAGCCCCAGCGTACGGCCCAGGGTGATGATGGCCTCGCATACGGATGCCGAGCGCACCTCCGAGTCGATCTCGGCGACGAAGGCGCGGTCGATCTTCAGCGCATCGATGGGCAGGTCGCGCAGGTAGGCGAGGCTGGAAAACCCCGTGCCGAAGTCGTCCAGCGCCACGGGAACACCGAGCGTCCTGAGCGCCTCCATCGCACGCAGTGCCTGGTCGCCGATGACCGCGCTTTCGGTCAGTTCGACCTGGATGGCACCGCGTGGCAGGTCGTGCTCGGCGATGGTCTGTCGTATCGCTGCCACGATGTCGTCGCGTTGCAACTGCACGGCCGATACGTTCACCGCGAGCGCGACGTTCGGGAAACCCGCGTGTGCCATGCGGACGTAGGCACGCCCCACCTCCCGCAGCACCCGGTGTCCCAGCGGCACGATCAGCCCGGTTTCCTCGCACAGCGGGATGAAGACGTCGGGAGCGACGAAGCTACCATCCGGCAACGGCCAACGGATGAGGGCCTCCATGCTGACGATGTCGCCATCGCTGCTGCGCACGATGGGCTGGAAATGGACGGTGAAGGTGTCGTCGTCCAGCGCGCTGCGGATCTGCGCCGCCATCTTCAGGCGGTTGATGGACGCGGCGGCCATGGCCGCCTCGAATACGTGCCACGTGCCGGGCGCGCCGCTGCCCATCTGCGCCGCCAGGGCGGCAGCGCCGAGCACTTTCTCCGCGCGGTCGCCGTCGCGGGGATGCACCGCCAGGCCGACGCGCGGTTCCAGGATGTGCAGCATGCCGTGCACGCTGACGGGTGATGTCACGGCACGCATCAGCGCGGCCAGCGTCTCGCCGCGCCTGGCTTCGTCCATGATCGCCATGACGAAGGTTTCCGCCGGACGGTGGGCGACGGCCGTGCCGGGGCCCTTGAGGGCCGCGAAGCGGTCGGCCATGACCCGCAGCACGTCCTGGCCCACGGCCTGTCCGAAGGTGTCACTGATGAGTTCCAGCCCGCGCAGCTGCACGAAGGCCAGCTCGTAGCCGCCGGCCCGGCGACGTTCCTCGTCGAGGAAATCCAGCAGGGCGTCGGTATTGTGCAGACCGGTAATCGCGTCGTGCGTGGCCCTGTGCCGCAGCACCCGTTCGTTGCGCAGCCGCTCGGTGACGTCCTCGGCCACCACCAGCCGGGCCACGTGGCCGGGAAAATCGATGTCGGACCCATGGACCAGCACCTGCAACAGGCTGCCGTCGACGCGGCGGTGCGTCCACGGGCGGCTGTCGACGGCGTCACCACCACCACGTCCCTCGACGGCCGCCCGTAGAGCACGCGCATCGGTGGCGGGCCGGATGTCCAGCAGGGTCATGGCCTGGAACTGTTCCCGCGTATAGCCATAGGCATCGATGGCCGCCTGGTTGACCACCAGGAAGCGCATGGTGTCGGTGTCGTACACCCAGGACGGCATGGGGTTCTTGTCGAAGATGATGCGGAAGCGCCGCTCGGCCGTTTCGATCTCGCCGACATAGCGCAGGTGATCACGTTCGGCGCGGCCGATCCGGCGCAGGATGTACCACAGCGCGATCCAGTACAGCAGGTACAGCGCGGCGGTCAGCGCCACCACGGGGTACCAGTTGCCGAGGAGGGCGGCACTGGCCGCACCGAAGCCCACCCGTAGCGGATAGCGGCCGGGCGCTGCCAGCGAGATGACGCGATCCACGCCGTCGACCTGGCTGATACGGCGGCCCGCACGCGTATCCTGGGGATCGAACAGGATGTCGACCGGCTTGCCGATCAGCTCGGGATGGTTGCCGGTGCGGGCGACGATCGTGCCGTGCAGGTCGACGACCGTCGCGACATCCTGCGACCCCGCGTGGAGGTTGTCGACGACATCCTGCAGGTCCTCCTGGTTCATGCGTGCCAGCAGCCAGCCGCCGTCCACGAACGGCACGGCCAGGGGAATGACCCAGCCCTTCCCGTGTCGCTCGATGGGCCCCATGCGCAGGTCGGTACCGGCTGCCGGCGAGCCGATCCACTGCATGATGGCGGGCTCGCCGTCACCGGGTCCCACCGCCTGGCCCGCCGGGTCGAGCAGCACGATGCTCTCCACCTGGTCGTGGCGCGCGATCGCGTCCTTGAGGCTGTCCGCCAGCAGGGGCTTCGCCTCGTTGGGCACCGTGAGCGTCAGGTCGTGCGCGCTGGCCGAAATACCCATCAGCGCGACTTCCAGCTGCCTCAGGCGCGCATCGATCAGGCGCTGCGCGCCATCGGCCAGTGTCCGCGCCTGTGCATGGGCCGCCTGGACACGGTGCTGGTAGTCCTGGAACAGGACCACCGCGAGGCCGACGCCGATGATGACGCCCACGGCAAAGCCGATGGTCTGTACCAGCGCCGATGTTTTCCTGAACTCGTTGACCACGGCGATGGAACGCCTATCCCCCGGGAGACAGGACGCTAACAGCCTCGTGGGGTCGCCCGCAATCGTCACCTGTACCGCTAAGTGCCATGGGTGCATCCTTGGCGGGCGCCGTCACGTAGACAACGCTAACGTTTGCTTCCGGACAAGCCCTTGCTGCGTTCCCCGATCGTCACTTTCATCGTTTACGAAGCCTTGTGGTTCGCGGTGGTCATCGCCGCCGGCGGCGAACACGGCTGGGTGGCCTCGGGGTTTACCGTGGCCTTCGTCGCCTGGCAGGTCGCGATGGCGCGCGAGCGTCGCCTCATGCTCCGGCTCGCCTGCCTGGCTGTCGTGTTCGGTGCTGTCGTGGATGGCGGAGCCACCGCGCTGGGCTTCGTGCGCTACGCGGCCGATATGCCGGCACCGTGGCCGGGTGGACCGCCGTGCTGGATCCTCGGCCTGTGGGCCGCGTTCGCCGCGACCATGCCGGGTCCGATGCGCTGGCTGGCGGGCAGGCCCTGGCCGGCGGCCCTGCTGGGCGCCATCGGCGGGCCGCTGTCCTACGCCGGTGCGGCGCGCGGCTGGCATACCGTGCTGCTCACCGCGCCGTCGTGGCATGGCTATACGTGGCTGGCGGTCACCTGGGCGCTGGCCATGGCAGCGCTCGCCGTCGCGCTGGAGCGTCTTGGGTCAGGTCGGGCAGCGTCCGTCGAGGGGTAGGGCCAGGGCCTGGTCCCATGCCGTATCGGGCACGCCATCGGTGCGGTCGGCCGGCAGGAACTCGATGCGTACGTCCACGGGCTTGCCGCGTGCGTCGCGGATCGTACCCGGCCCTTCGTAGCGACGCAGGCGTCGTGTGGCTTCGGTGTAGGTCACGTTGATCGTCGGTGCGGCAAAGCCGTACCAGGCATCCAGTTTCAGCTCGATGCGGCGCTCTGCGCCGTCCCGATCGGACGCGACGACCTTGACCGGAAAGAACTTGCCCTTGCCGGTCATCAGGAAGGGCGCGGAGGCGCCGCGATCCACCACCTGGTCCCAACGGGCGCGCAGGAACGCGTCGAATCCCGCATCGATGACGGCATCCGGCGGTACCGTCAGGGCCTGCTCGCTGCGCTGTCCACCGACGCGGCGTACGTAGACGACACGTCGTGCGCCGTCGCCGCGTACGCCGTCCTCGTACCCGTTGCGCGCATCGGTGAAATCGAAGTCCGGCTGCGTCGGTATCGTGCCGGCCTGCAGCCGCTTGCGTGCGAAGGGCTTGCCGTCGGGGCACTGGAACACGATGAGGTGCCGCGAGGCATCGCCCAGGTGTACCTCGCGATAGAGCACCGCAGCGCCAGCGCGCGCGTAAGCGGTACCGACGTAACGTTCCATGGCGGCGGCGGGCAGCGCCAGGGCGCAGGCGGCAAGGACGAGCACGGGACGAGCGGACGTAACGGGCATGGGGCCTCACGGGGACGGGGCGTCGTGAGGATCATACGGGCCGCGACGGCGACGGGATGCGCGTTCCGCGTCAGCGGCGTGTCGCGTACACGCCATCGAGCGCGGGCTCGGCCCTGAAACCGGCCTTGTCCAGGCGTGCTGCGACCTCACGGGGCACGTCGCGTCCGCTGGTGAGCTTGTTGGGGCTGCCGGTGTAATGGAACAGCCTGCCGCCACGCCGCAGGACACGGGCCAAATGCCCGTAGAACACCTGCGAGTAGAGTTCGCCGGCGATGCCGAAACGCGGCGGGTCGTGCAACAGCGCGTCCACCGACGCATCGGCGATGCCCGCGATGGCCACCGACACGTCGGCGTGCGATAGCCGCAGGCGCCCGCCATGGCCCGGGGCATCGGGATCGGGCGACCAGGGATTCAGCGTGCGCAGCCACAGCACGTCGTCGTTCTTCTCGAACGAATCCACCCGCGCCGCGCCCTCGTCCAGGCAGCAGGCGGCGAAATAGCCCAGGCCACCGCAGGTGTCCAGCACCACCTTGCCGCGCGGCTGGACCAGGGCCACCTTGCGGCGGGCATCGTCGAGCGGGGATTCCCTGGCGGTCGGCAACATCTTGATGCCGTCTATCTCGAAGGTGGGTGCGCCCCACGGGGTGGGAACGAGCTTGATCAGCGACCCGGAAAAACGCGAGACCGGGGCGAACGCATCGCCATCCCACCAGTAGATGGTGCGGTCCTTCAGTTTGCCAGGGTGGGGAAACGACCGCCCATGCCAGGTCCAGGTCCCGCCGTGCAGGCGCACATCGTCGTCCGAGCGACCGAGGTCCAGCGAGCCGTGCCAGGCGTCCTCGCCACGGGCAAGTGCCGCATCCCACGCCTCGACGACGGGGCGCGTGAGCAACGGGCCGGGGTAATGGGGCACGGACGGTATCCTTCGACGGGCAGTCGGTCATTTTAACCACGGCACGTGCTCCGCGCATGGCGCTGCCGGGCTTCCTGTACGCTTTGCGGCTGACCCGAAGCGAAGCGCACTCCCATGGCACTCAAATCCACCGTCTTCAAGGCCGACCTGCAGGTCAGCGACATGGACCGGCATTACTACCAGGCCCATGCCCTGACACTCGCCCAGCATCCGTCGGAAACCGACGAGCGCATGATGGTGAGGGTGCTGGCCTTCGCCCTGAACGCGGACGACGCGCTGGTGTTCGGCAAGGGGCTCAGCGCCGACGACGAACCGGACCTGTGGCGCAAGGAACTTACCGGCGAGGTCGACCTGTGGATCGAACTGGGCCAGCCCGACGAGCAGCGCATCCGTCGCGCGGCCGGTCGCGCCAACCGGGTCATCGTCTATACCTACAGCGGTCGTGGCGCGGAAGTGTGGTGGAAGAAGACGGCCGCAGCCGTGGCACGCACGAAGAACGTGTCGGTGGTCGACGTGGCGCCCGCCACCGTCGAAGCACTGGCGGCACTCACCCAGCGCACGATGCAGATCCAGTTCATGATGCAGGACGGCCAGGCGCAGGTGATCAGCGGCGATGCGGTGATTCCCGTCGAGCTGAACGTCCTGGCCTGAGCAAGCGGGTTACGGCGTGCATGCATCCGTGCCGGCCAGCTTGGTCGAGGCGATGCCGCCGTAGGGGCTGACCCCGATGCGGGACCCCGGTACGGCGGCGGTGTTCACACCCGTGGTGGTGCCGGTGGCACCGGCACACAGCACGAAGGCCATGGGCTGGCTGGGGTTGGTGCGCGAGGCCAGCGGCACCAGTTGCCCCTGCTGGCCGAAGGTCACCACGGCGGCGTCGCTGGCGACCGCGGAGATCCCGTTGAAGGCAGTCGCCGTGCGCAGCACCTGCATGCCGGCCGACGCGTTAGCCGTATAGACATCGGTCGCTGTCGTGGTCGCCACCGGGTGCACGTAGACCAGCCAGCCGGTGTCGTAGCGATTGCTCGACGAGCACGTGGCCGCGTCCGCGCTGGCGCATACCGACACGTAATTGGCGCGCACGACGGCCTCGGTGCGTGCGTACTGCACCGCCGCCTGCAGGCTGTCCGTCGCGGCGCGCAGGCGGTGCTTCTGCACCATGGTGCGGAACGACGGCACGGCCAGGGCGGCAAGGATCGCCGCGACGATGATCGCCACGACGAGTTCCAGCAGGCTGAAGCCGTGCTGGCCGTGTCGTCGCATGCGCATGCGTTTCACCAGCACGTGCCGTTGCTGGTCGTGCCGGTGGGCGCCTTGACGCCCGTGCTGGTCAGGGACAGCGCGCCGCAGACATCGCGCGCCTGCGCACCCTGCGCAACGGGCGTGGCGGTGGCGGTATACGCCTGGGCATCCAGCGAGGCCACCGCCGTGACGGCGACCGACGCGGTGTAGTAGCCCGCCTCGGACGTGGCCGTGGTGGTCGCGGCATAACCGATGGTGGCCAGGTCAGCGTAGGCATTGTGCAGGGCGTAATAGCGCTCCTGCGCGTTGGCGATGCTCAGCAGCAGCTTCTGGGCGTCGCTGCGTCGTGCACGGTAACCGTACTTGGTGTACGAGGGGACGGCGATGGCTGCGAGGATCGCCATGACGACCAGCACGATCATCAGTTCCAGCAGGGTGAAGCCGCGGTTTCGGAAGGTGGGCATATCAGTTACCGCTGTTGAGGACGCGCCATGAACGACGGCGCGCGGTGGGAATGCTGGTGCCAGCCGTCGCTCCGGACGCGGTGACCTGGCCGGGCAGGTACGAGGTGCCGCCGCTGAGGCTGGCCGCCGTGTACAAGGCACCGGAACTGGCGGCCCCGCTGACCTGCGCACCGGCCAGCGTGTAGCCCTGGCCGAAGGTCACCGCGGTGCCGATCGACACGCCGAACGCCGCGCCGCCGGTGGTGCCGTCCAGGGCGATGACCGAGCCCGAACTCGACGTCGTGCAGGGGTCGCTGGCGGTGGGAATCAGCGTGCTGAAGGTCACCGTGTTGTTGCTGGAGTCCAGTGCCGGCGTGACCACGACACGCTCGCCCGCCGCGCTGGTCAGTGGCAGGTACCAGCCCGACTTGCCCGCGGGTACGGCGTTGTTGGTCACGCCGATCGCGCCGCTGCGGCTGTCCAGGACCATCGACTGCATCACCAGGTTGCCACCGGCCACGGTGATCGGGACGCCGACCGTCGTACCCGGATCGCGCAGGCCGTAGAACGACTGCAGCGTCGTGTCGGCCGTGTCGGCGGTACTCAGATAACGCCCGGTGCCGAACACCACCAGGAAATTGGACGAGGTGGGATCGGCCAGCAGGCGCGGCGACGTGGTCACCGATTGCGCGTTGGCCACGGCGGGCTTGAACAGCAGGCTGACGCCTTGTGACCCTGCCGCCGCGCCCAGCGTCGCCGCCGAGAGATCGATGCGCCAGATATTGCCGTCGAGGTCGCCGGCAAAGGCCACGTCGGCCACCTGATCACCGTCGTAATCGCCCACGGCGGGGGTGGTGAGGCCGTGGCTGGCGGTGCTGCCGCTGCCCGAGGGCGTGCGGATTTCCTTCAGCAGCGTGCCGGTCTGGGCGTCAAGGACGAACAGGGAGCTGTAGGTGTTGCCGGCTGCGGCGGCCGTGCTGCCATCCGGAAAATAGCCGCCCGGCACCACCACCACCCAGCGACCCACCGACTTGTCGGTGTTGGTGAACGCGACCCGCGTTATCACGGGCGTGCCGAACGTGTACCCCAGGTTGGCCGGCGTGCCCACGGTCGAGATGCTGTCGCTGTTGAATTCCCAGAGGATTTTCGACGCCACGGCGCTGGTGGTGCTCAGTGTCGACGTCGACGGATCGGTGATGTCCACGCCGAACACGCCGCGGCCGCCGAAACGTAGCGAACCGACCAGCAGCGTGTGCCAGCCGGCGGTCGATTTGCTCTGGCTGTCGGCACCGTTGAAGAACACGTCGCCGGTGACCGGACTGCCGTCGACGGTGGGGGTGAAGGTGAAGTTGCTCAGCCGGCTCTGCGCGGGAAGGTTCGGATAGACGCTGGCCGGGACGTACGCCCACAGTTCCCGGCCGGGCTGGGCGCCGCTGGTGCCGGCGACGCGCGCATCGAAGGCATGCAGCATGCCGTCGTTCGCGCCGACATAGACGGCGGCGGGCCGCGTCGCCCATCGGCTGAGGAAGGCCGAATAACTGGTCGTCCTGTCGGCGGCCAGTGCCTTGGCCTCGGGCGAGCCGGCGGGGAAGGTATCGCCATAGCCACTGTCGGGTGCACCGACGTAGGCCGGCTGCGAGCCGAAGATCGCGCCCAGCAGCGTCGTGCGCGTGCGAAAGGTGCTGCCTTCCAGGGTGCGCACGCCGCTGAGCCAGTCCACGCGCCGCGAGCCCAGGCCGTCCGCCGACGTTATCGATCCACTGCCGTCGTAGGAGTCGAGTATGGCCTTCTGTGCCGTCGTCATCGTCGTATAGGCCAGGGCCTGGGCGGTGCCCGTGCCCGGTCCCGTGGCGGTGACGATCAGCCGCGGATCGCTGCTGACATTACGCGCGGTCAGCAGGTCGCCCGCCGACCACAGCGTGTTACCGATGCCTCCGTTCGCGCCGATGGCGCGTGCCAGCAGCGAACCGCTCCAGTCGGTGGTGTTGTAGCCGGCGTAGTAGGCGATCGCGTTGGTGGTCAGCACGTTGGTGCTGAGCGCCAGCGTGAGCGCGCTCGAACTGCTGGCGATGACCGAGGAAAGGATCGTCGTGAGGCTGTTAACCAGCGAGGTGGGATCGGCCGCGCTGAAATAGCCGCCGCGGCTGTTGATCGCGGCATGCCAGGTATCGTCGATATTGTTCGCGCCGCCGTTGGTGTCCGGCGTCGGCCACTGTTTCGTACCCTTGCGCAGCGATACGTAGTCGCCGGGATAGTTGAGGCTCCCGGAAATGCCCATGGTCACCATGTACTGGGACATGTGCTGCCAGTTGGCGGGGTCGTTGGCGGGATTGAAATACACCTCGGCATTGCTGCCCGGCATCGTGGAGCTGACCGTCGTGGATGGCCCGGTGATGCCGGTGGTCAGGTCGGTGTAGTACGCGGGCACGTTGTTGGACAGGTCCGGGCGCAGGTCGTTCGCCCAGTACGAGAAGGCGATGTCGGCCAGCGAGGGATCGGTCGTGCCTGCCTGGTTCCAGAACACCGTGGACGGGGTGCCGCTGGTGGCGTACGTGGTGCCGTCGGGCAGGGTCAGCGACACGCTGTCGTTGGGCGAGGCCGTCGCCGGGCTGTCGCCGTTCCAGTAGCCGTCGGTGACCAGCATGTTGAAGTTCTTCCGGCAGGTCAGCTCGCCGGGCGTACTGGTGCTGCCGTTCCAGTAGGGATCCTGCGCCGCGGGCGACGTGGCCAGGCGCCGCTTGTAGAACTCGCCCGCCGTCTGTGTCGCGACGCGGGTCGGCGTGCCGCCGCTGGCCGGGGCGCCGTACAGCCAGTTCATGAACTGGCTGCGCCAGCACGTGTCCGTGGTACTGGTGGCGGTGCAGCCGGTCGGCGCGTTGGTCAGCTCCAGGATCTTGCTGGACGAGGCGAGCGGACCGTAGGACGCCCCGGCGTAGGCGCCGGAGGCGTTGTAGCTGCCGCTGGACGACTGCGACTGCAACGTCTGCCATGCCACGCGCACCGAGCCGTCGGCCAGGCTGCCGAATACCCGGCCCACCGCGGCGCGCGCGTTGAGGTTGCGCGTGCGGTAGTAGCTGTACCAGATGGCGAAGTTCTGCTGGATGGCCGCCGACTCGTTGGCGACCAGGTGATAGGTACAACTGGACTCGACCGCCGGTGACGTGCACACGTAGTAGAAGCCGCCGGTATCGGTGGTCGTGGTCGTCGTCGTGGTGGTCACCGTGGTCACGGTGGTGCAGCCGCTGAAGACGAACAACGTCGAGGTGCAGGTCCACACGCTTACGCTGCCGTCGCTGTTGTTCACGGTACGCGTGCCGTTGAAACCGATGAAGGCCAGCGGGCAAAGGAGAACGCACGTGGTGGTGGTGGACGTGGTCGTCGTCGTGCTGCCGGTGGTCGTTCCGCGCACGGACGCGGGAATGTCCTGCTGCTGGCATCCGTTGCGCCCACCGGTGGTGTACCAGGTGATGGTCTCGTTGGCATTGCGCGAGCAGGGCGCGTTGCCGGCCAGCGTGTTGGCGAGGAAGCCCGCGTAGAAGGCCTTGCTCAGGTCGACGACCACGGGGGCGAGGTACGTGCCGGTGTTGGGCGACCAGCAGGTCTTCGTCAGCGTGTTGGCGCAGTAGCCGTCGCGCCACGCGGCGGTGTAGCTGGGTGTGCCCAGGGGCACGCCGCTGGCGTCCGGCGGAACGACATAGGTGACCTTCGGGTCGAAATAGATCGGGTTGCCGTTGGACGAGTAGTAGTACTTCTTGTCGTAGAAGCCGTCCATCGCATCGGGGATGGAGGTGGCGTTCATCGAACCGGAGTCGTCGAAGGTGACCACGATGTTGGGTGCGACCTTCGAAGTGACCCCCGGTGGGGTGCGGCTGACGGTGACCGTGGTCGCGGCGGCCATGCCCGCCAGCAGGCTGCATGCCGCGACCAGGCAGAGCGCGACGAGGCGCAGGCGGCGGGCGAAGTGCGGGCTTGCCGTCATGGGCATCGTCAACTCAGTGTGCACGCGAGAAGGTTGGGGGTGACGAACGTGGTCTCGACCACGCGCAGGGTGTTGGGACTGCCACCGCTCGCCCGCGCGGTGATCCGGTAGAGATAGAACTTGGCGGTGGCCGACGCGGACGATCCGGCTTCCTTCGCCGTGCTCGTGCCGGTGTTCGGTGCCAGGTCCTGGCCCAGCAGCTCGACGATGTACCAGGGGTTGCGCGCCAGAACGGCGGTGGAAAGCGCCGGATCGGTGCTCTTGGCCGTGTAATCGACGGCCACGCCGGCGCCTTTGTATTCGGTTGCACCGTCCACCAGCCACACCGACGACTGCCGGAACGCCGATACCTTGCCGCTGATCGTCGACGGGTTGCTCGAGTTGTAGCAGGCCACACCGACGCCGTTGAAGATGCTCCACTCCACGCCGCGCAGGGCGTTCTCGGCCGACCATTCGGCCTGCTGCGCATTGCGCATCGCCCCGGCCATGCGCTCCTGCAGCAACGACCGGCTCGACGTGCTGATGGCCACGATGGTCAGCACCAGCAGGAACACCATGGCCAGCACCAGTACGGCCCCGCGCTGCCGCCTCATGGGTTGTAGTTCCGTACGGAAACCACGGTGGAGAATTCGCGGCGCAGCACATGGTCGTCGAAGCCCTGCTGGCTGGGCATGACCGCACGGGCGGTGTTGCCCGGCGCGGCCGCGCCCGCCACGGCGGGGTCGCCGTAGTACTGGTACTGCAGATCGGTCGGCTTCAGGGAATACAGCGGGATCTGCCCAGTCATGAGCAGGTGGATCTCGATGCTCTGCACCGATCGCCACATGCAGCCCGGGTCGCTGCCGGCAATGCTCACCGTCGACGACGCGCAGGTAGTCGCCCCATCGATCTGCGCCGCGGTGCGGTAGCTGGTGTTGCCCGCGGCATCCAGCACGCCGTAGAGGAAGTCGAGCCGCTCTACGCCCCTGACCACTTCGGCAGCTACGCCGTTGACCCGCTTCATCAGCGCACCGGTGGTGTTGCCGTTGTTGTCGCTCACCACCTGCAGGTAATAGGACACCGTGCGCATGTCACGGTTGAAGTCGAACAGTTTCGGCGAAACGCCGGAAGGCCGCATCACACCGGCAAGGTTGGTCGCCGGCGTGAACGTCTTGCCGGACAACGTGGCCGAGAACACCTGGGCCGCGTTGCAGTCGGCCAGCATCATCAGGTCGCCGGCCACGTACGAGGTCAACGGCGGCTCGCCGGTCTGCGGCGTGACGGCGATGCTGGCCACCGCGTTACCGCTCAGGGTCACGGTGCTGTTGACACCGTCCAGCGACCACCCGCGACTGCCGTCGAGGTAGCGCAGGGTGATGGCGGCGCTGCCCGGCACGCGATTGCCGATCGTCGTGCCCTGCGCGGGAAGCCCGGCCACGCTCGGATCGGCGGGCGTGCAGGCACTCACGGTGCAGTCGTAGCCGCGCAGCGCCAGGAAGGCGGGCAGGGTGAAGGCGGCAACCGGTGCCACGGGATAGGTGTTGCTGCCACTGGTGCTGCCCCACTTCGTGCCGTTGTCGGTAAGGGCGGCCTGCAGCGTGGCGCCGGAAACCAGCACCTGCGGCGCGCGCAGGTAGCGATCCAGCGACATCACGCCGTTGGACAGGGGGGAGGACTGCCCGCCGACGTTGGAACAGTACTGCGCGTTGGCCATGCGCAGGTCCGCGGTGAGGGACGCAACCGCGAAGCGCCCTTCTTCCTGCAACTTGGCCAGCTGCGTCTGCACCACGCTGCTGGCGGACGTGGCCAGCACCACGCTGACGATGCCGCCGGCCACGATGAGGCCCAACGCCATCGCGATCATCAGTTCGACCAGCGAGAACCCCCGCGACAGGCGCGTCATGGCTGGAAGTTCCAGACGAACGTACGGGTGTCGACCCCTTGGTGGTCGCTGTCGCCGGCGCCGCGCTCGGTCCAGCTGATACGCATGACGCAATTGCCCGCGTACGGCGGCCTTACGGCCAGCTGGGCCGTATCCGGTGTCGCGCCGTTGGTGCACGCGATGGACGCCGTGCCGTTGGGCAGGAACGCCCGCAACTGGCTGCTCCACAGGTACTGGTCGCGAAGCGCCAGCTTGGCGGGCGTGCAGGCGGCAGCGGCCGTGCAGGCCTGGGTACCGTCGATCGGATACGACGACGAGTTGTAGCCGCCGGCCCAGACACCCAGCGGATTGGCGCGCATGCGGTCAGCCATGCTCGTCGCGATGAACCCCGCCTGCGTGCGCTGGTACCCGACCTGGTTGGAACGAAACGATACGATGAGCAGGCTGGACAGGCCGACGAGGCCGACCGTGAAGACCAGTACCGCCATCAAGACCTCGATCAGAGAGACGCCTCTGACATGTCTCGCCAGAACCATAGACAACCTTGAAAAGCGGATATGCCCTTCAGGTATAGGCTGTGGATGCGGGGCGTTTTACGTGATTTCGGTAAGGCTTAAGCGTTTACGGCAATGCCATGTTATCAGTGAGGCTTTACTCAAGCCCGATCCAGCGATGCCGCTCTGCCATGCTCAACGCGAGCGCGGGGCTGCGGCGTGCGCTGCGCTCACGTGTCTCGCGTTCGCGCCGCAGCGTGGGCCACGCATCAAGGTACGCCTGCAAGGCGGCGGGATCGCAGTCGTACTTCGCCAGGGCTTCCGGCGTGGCCGAGCGCAGCGCCACCGCGCCGTTGTAGCCACCGAAACCCTGCGTGGCGCAGATGGCGCCCCCGTTGGCGTTGCCGTCCGACGGCTGCGCGTGCAGCTGGAAATGCCCGGCGACATCGGCCAGGTCGGGGTCCAGGCGGCGCAGGGTAGGCACGCCCGGCGCCTTGCGACCGAGGACGAACTGCAGCGCCTGCGAGAGTGCCTTCAGCCCCGTCTCGCCCATGGTGTGGCCGTCACCGACGGCCTTGGGCGTGCCGACCACCAGGCGCGGCAGTTCATCTTGCATGTCCTGCCGCTGCGCGGCGCCACGCAGGCCCGCCAGCGCCGTCGCCAGGTCGGTCTTGGAGTTAGTGCGCGTGCCCGTGGCATGTGCGGCGAGGTAGTGGAAATCGTGCACGCCGTAGCCGTGGCCGACGAATGCCATGTCCAGGGCCTGCACCAGCGCGTTCTCGCCGCCGAAGCCCACGCCCGCGAAGTGCGCCTTGCCGCCGGCTTCTGCGCTCTGGCCCCAGCCGACGATGATCGAGGTGATGTCCAGCTGCTGGTCGAGCGCGAAGGCCAGCGTGGTGACCAGCAGGCCCGAGCCCCCATGGCCGACCACCGTGCCGTCGGCGTCCACATCGAACGGGGCAAGCGCGTCGTGGACGCTGCGCACGTTGCCGTCGTCGTGGGCGGCGTTCTTGGCGGCCAGTTTCTCGCCGGTCATCAGCGCACCGCCACCGAACGCCTCGAGGATGCCGAACCGGGGCTGCAAGGCGGCATCGGCTGCAGTTAGCAGCACCATCTTCGGCTTCTGGAAACCGGGATAGTCGAAAAGAAGCTGCGGGGCGATGTCAGCCAGCGCGACCAGGCTGGATGCGCAGGCACCCACCGCGGTCATCGGTGCCTGCGGCACGCGCATGAAGCCGACTTCGTCCGAGCGCAGGGAGTCGCGCAGTTCGGGATTCTTCAGCACGCGGCTGATGCTGTACGCCGGCGCGAGCATGGTGGAGACGAGCGCGGGGCCGTGCGAGCCGAGCGAATGGGCAAGGCGTACGGCAAAGGTGTCCTTGGGGAATCCCTCTTCCGGCAGCGGCGCGTCCGGACGGAGCCACTGGCCGAGCGCTTCGTTGCCACCGAAGGCCGTGGCCGAGGCGACGCGGAAGCCGAACGGGTCCGGGATCAGCTCCGACAGGGGCCGCGGCAGTCCGGCCAGGGCGCCCAGGGCGCCATACGCGAACAGCTGCGCCTGCAGCGAGGGGCTGAGCAGGGGATCGTCCTGGAACAGGCCGTGCATGTCTTTCAGCTTCGACGCACGGATATCTTCGTAGCGCAGGCCGGCCAGGCGACGCAGGCCGACGGTTTCCAGGTCGTGCGGCAGCGGTGCGGCGATGTCGGTGACGACACGGGGGGCCAGTTCACGCACGTGCGGCACATGGCGGATACCGCTGTTGGCGCGCAGCGTGTCGCCATGCTGCTGTTGCAGTTCTTCCAGGGTCACGGGCTGCCCGGCCTGTTCGCCATGGGCCCAGCGCATGCCTTCGCCGGCATGGACCGCGTCCGGATCGAGCGCGACCAGACCCGCGTCGAAGGCAGCCAGCGGCAGGAATTCGTCGGAGTGGGCCACGAGGGCCTGGTAGGTTTCGGTGGAGCCGACGGCCGACAGGGTGCAGGCGGTGCCGACGGTCACGAGGACCTGGGTGCTTTTCAGTCTGGACATGCTCGGGCGGGTACCGATACGGGCTAATCCGCCATTATAGGTCCCCCTGTGGGGGGAGGTGGCCGGCGCGCCTCGCGGACGGGCCGGCCACATCGTTCTCGTGGATCAGAACAGGCCCGGATCTTCCGTGCGGGAGGTGTCCGGCGAACCGTCCGGGTGGGTGAACCACAGCAGCCGATTGCGGCCGCCGGCGCAATCGCCGCCGTCGGACGCCGCGCTCAGCACGCCCGCCGCGGTGACGATGTCACGGCCGTAGCAGCTGCCCAGGTTGTCCTTGAAGCGGAACACCTGGGTGCTGCGTTGGCCGCTGTGGCCAGTGACCGCGCCGTTCGTGAAGGCGAGGGTGTCGGCGGTATCGATGCTGTTGTCCACGTCGCTGCGATAGAGCACCAGGCCACGCACCTTCTTAACGAACGATCGCGAATAGCCCTGCGTGACTGCGCTGGGCGCACCGGTGACGTTACCCGCGCCGTCGAAGTTCGTGCCGAAGCTGGCCAGCAACGGGTAATCGAAGTGGGCTTCCGTCGTCACGGCGATGCCGAACGGTCCCTGCCGCGTCTTCGTCGTGCTGTCCACGCTGGTGAGCTGGTCGATGCCCTGCAGGTAATGCGCCGGATCGATGGTGAACGACTGCGTGTTGTCGAACGCCACCGCCTGGTTCACTTCCGTGGTGATCCTGCCGTGCGAGGTATCCAGGTAGCCGGCGGTACGGAAACGGCGTAACGCATGCGTGGCGATGGATCCGCCGATCACGCCCGCGTTATCGGTCAGCCGGTTGTCGACGGTGGCCGTGGCCGGCTGGCCCTGCAGCGTGTTGGCGGTCACGGCGCCGGTCAGCACCTTGCGTCCGTGGTCCCGGTAGACGAACAGGTTGCCGGTTACCGCGAAGTTGCCGTTGGCGCCGGTGACCCCGATGGCCAGCGCGTGCGGCTTGCCGTCGTTGAGCAAGGCGGCGAACGGCGTGAGGTCGACGCGGTAAGGCAGGAAATTCAGCGTTTGCACGCCGGGCGTCGGTCGCCACATGTACGGATCGATCCCGCCGGTGAAGATCCACGGATACACCGGCGCGACGCCGGCGGCCTGTCCGTCGATCGACACCTGCACCTCGCGGTAGGCGCCGCCGCCGCAGCTCTGCGCTTCATTGGTCTGCGCATCCGGCACGCACGAGTACCAGAACTCGTCGCCGCCCTGGCCCTGCGCGAACACGTCCAGGTAGGCGCGCTCGATGTTCGTGGGCAGGGTCAGCGTGCGCGAGAGCAGGTCGGCGCCGGTGTTCAGCGCCACGGTACCGCCGGCGGTGCCGTCGGACAGCGGGAACACGGCATCGGGGGCGTCCAGCTTCGGTGCCAGTACGTTGGCGGGATAGAACACCAGCCGTGCCGAACCGCTGATGATGCCGGTGTAGGTGCCATCGACGACGTTGCCCAGGATCGCCTGGCCCGTCTGCGGGTTGCCCAGCAGGCTGGCGAAGTCGCTCACGTCGCGCTCGATGTGCCAGCTGGGAGCTACCGTGGCGGAAGGCTCCTGCGTGGTACCGAAATAGACGTTCGCGCCGCCCAGCCACAGCGACGCGGTGCGGTCGAACTGGCGACCTGCGGTGACCGAGAAATCCGCTTCGAGTACCACCTTGGACCACGACGTGCCGCAGCCGGTCGGTGGCGCATAGCTGTAGGGATGGTCGGAGAAATCGCGGAAGGTGAAACCGCTGAAGAGCTGCACCGTGCACGCCTTGCCCGGTGGGCGGGGTACCGGCGGGTCGGCGATCGCGACGTTCGCGGAGCCGACATTGAATCCCGGCGACGTGGCCGCGATGGCGCCCGACGCGCCGCAAGCGACCACACAACCGAACAACCCTGCCCACAGGCCGTGACGGCCCGCTCGATGGATGACAGACATCTCTCGCTACTCCCCGGTGTTTCGCCCCCTGCGGGCTAAACCTAGCACAGCGGTTGGCCGGAAAAGTGCCGTGGCGTGTCGGGTTCTACAGGGGGCGGCACGCGGGTCGGTAGGAGCGCTACCGGGACTCATGGACGCAACATCACCACTGGTTGTCGTCGCTTCCGCTGTCGTCGGAACCACCCTGGTCCCACGAGCTGTCGTTGTTGCCCATGTCGATAGGCTCGTCGCGCAGGTCGTCGTAGGCCTGCTGGGAGGGCTGGGGGGCTTCATTGCCGCCGCCGACGTAACCGGCATCGCGGGTCGTTTCCTCGCTACGGTGGGAGCGGAACGCCTCGTCCAGCAGTGCACCCGCAGCCAGTCCGCCCACGCCGGCGGCGACGGCGGCGCCGACACCCGACGACGTCGGCGGGGGGGCATAGTTGTTGCCATAACCGCCGTACGGCGGCGGAGGCGGCTGCTGCGGGGCGCCGTAAGGTGCGCTGGGATACGGCGGCGCGATGGCGCGACGGCGGCGGGACCACAGGAAGGCGATCAGCGCGATCACGCCGCCGATGACCAGCAGGCCGGTCAGGGGAAACGAACCCGCCCGGGGCGCAGCCTCCACCGGGGCCGGAGCAGCTTCAGTAGCCTGGCGTGAAGCGGCACGCGTGGCCGATGCGGGAGCCAGCGCCTGGTTCAACTTGCTCTGGAACTGCTGGAAGCGGGTCGGATCGGTGAAGCGGATGGACGGATCGAGCGAGGCCGCCTTGCCGGCTTCCGCCTTCGCATCGCCGATGTTGCCCTCGTGTGCGAGCACTTCGGCCAGCACGTAGTGTGCCTTGGCACTCTGCGGATGCTCGCTGACCGCCTGGCGCAGCATCGCTTCGGCACCGGTGTAATCACCGCGGGCGATCAGCGCCTGGACATCCTTCGGCGAATCGGCGGCGGTCGCGGCAAGGGCGACGGAGAACAGCGCAAACGCGAGTAACGTCTTTTTCATGGATGTATCCGCAAGGCAGGATGGCGGTTCGATTCGCCGAAGGAGCGAAAGTTCGGGCGACGTCCGCGGCAGTGTATCGACGACCGCCGGCAACTTCTTGCGAGCATGCGATCGCCGTTCAGGCATCCGGCCCCTTGCGGCACCTGCTCAACGATGAGGGTCGTGGCGTGTGCGCTTGTCGTCGATACTGCGCTCGGTACGCGTATCGTGCGGAGGGCCGCCCGCGCCGGTGGCGCCGCGTTCGCTGGCGGCGATGGCCCGCGAGACATCGTCCGCACGGTCACCTTCCGTGCCGTGAAGCGTCGGGGCGGCCGAGGGTGGGGCATCCGAATGCGCGTCGCGGGTTCCGCTGCCGGTAATGGATGTCGCACCGAGCGACTGGAGCAGATCGCGCACCTCGCTCTCGCTCGCCCCGTCATCGAGGTAGACCGCCAGGCGCGCCTGGCCCAGTTCGGCCGGCGATGCATCGTGGCCGTCGGGCTCGGCAGGCCGGTCCTCCAGGGGCTGCACGCTTGCGTGGCCCAGACCGCGCCCCATGAGCTTGTCCATGGCGGCCATCGCGGACTGCTGATCGGCAAAATGGGCGGTAAGTTGCGGCATGACGATTCCTTGGCGTGGATGACGGCGCCACGATGCGTGCCGACGCGTTAGGGTGCCGCATCAGTTCGATGAAGCAGGGGTGACACGACGCGGTTGACGCAGGTCGTTCCAGTCAAGACAATGCCCGCGCTCACGCCGCTGCGCGTGCCGCATCTTTGTCCACCCACACCAAGGCCTATGGACGTTCATCCCAGTAGCGTCGTCGGTTTCCGCACCTTGCGGGCATCGACGACTCACCACAATCCGCATGCCCCCGGCGATCGCGCCCGGTCGGCTGGCGTTTTCCGCTACTAGGAAACCCGGCCCCTCCGAGCGGCTGCCGCGGGCGCCGTTACCAGGAGATGGGCTGTGAAGCTCCTTACTCGTGTTCCACGCCGGGGTACGCCATGAACGGCATGCTCGGCCTCCTCGATCTTTTCGGCTACGTGGCGCTGCTCCTGTGGGGCACGCACATGGTGACCAGCGGTGTGCTGCGCGGCTACGGCAGCGCGTTGCGCCGCTGGCTCGGCCGCTACCTGGCTTATCGCCCGGCGGCCTTCGCCTTCGGTGTGTGCATCACTGCGCTGCTGCAGAGCAGTACGGCGACCGGCCTGATGGCCACATCCTTCGCCGCGAGCGGTTTCCTCGGCCTGGCCCCGGGACTGGCCGTGATGCTCGGCGCCAACGTCGGTACGACGCTGATCGTGCAGGTGATGTCGTTCGACATCTCGGTGGTGGCACCCGTGCTGATCCTGCTGGGCTTCGTCATCCACCGGCGCACCGACGACGCGCGCTACGAGAACCTGGGCCGCGTGGCCATCGGGCTGGGCCTGATGTTGCTTTCTCTGCACCTGCTGGTGGGCGCGCTGGCACCGGTGGAGAACGCCGCGTTCCTGCGGGCGATCGCGCAGAGTCTCGCCTCGGAGCCGGTGCTGGCCGTGCTGGTGGCGGCGCTGCTGACCTGGCTGTTCCACTCCAGCGTGGCCATGGTGCTGCTGGTCGCCTCGCTGGCCGGGACGGGCGTGGTCGATGCGACCGGTGCCCTGGCGCTGGTGCTCGGCGCCAACCTCGGCGGCACCCTGCCGGCCCTGCTGGAAGCGGACACACCGGTGGCCCGGCGCCTGCCGCTGGGTAACCTGATCGTGCGCGGCATCGGCTGCGTGGCCTGCCTGCCGCTACTGCATCCGATCGCCGTGGCACTGGCCCCGCTGGGCGACTCCCCCGCGCGCATGGCGGTGAACTTCCACACCGCGTTCAACCTCGCCCTGGCGGCGGTTTTCCTGCTGCCGGTGGAGCGCATGGCGGGCCTGCTGGTTCGCCTGCTGCCAGACCCGCCGCGTCCCGACGATCCCGGTGTGCCGCAGTTCCTGGACACGGGGGCGCTGGATTCGGCCAACGTGGCGCTGGCCAATGCCACGCGCGAAGCCATGCGCATGGCCGACATGGTCGAGGGCATGCTGAAGTGGGTGGTCGAGGTGTTCGGCAAGGACGATCGCGTGCGCGCCACCACCATCGGGCAGATGGATCCGTGGCTGGATCGCCTGGGTGTGGCCATTCGCGATTACCTGACCGACCTGGGCAGCGAGGCGCTCAACGAGGAGGACGCCCGCCGCAGCCAGGACATCCTGGCCTTCGTCATCAACGTGGAGCACATCGGCGACATCACCGCCAACAACCTGATGGAGTTCGCCGCCAAGAAGGCGCAGCGGGGACAGGACTTCAGCGCGGACGACATC
Organism: Luteibacter sp. PvP120; assembly: GCF_054055715.1. Classification (NCBI taxonomy): domain Bacteria; kingdom Pseudomonadati; phylum Pseudomonadota; class Gammaproteobacteria; order Lysobacterales; family Rhodanobacteraceae; genus Luteibacter; species Luteibacter sp. PvP120. Next base: position 191,297 of record NZ_JBSRXP010000001.1, read on the forward strand.
CAGGACCTGGCGCTCATGCACGGCCAGCTGATGGAGAGCCTGCGCCTGGGTTTCGCCGTCTTCATGCATGGCGACCTGCGGGCGGCGCAGGGGCTGCTGGCACGGAAGGAGACGCTCTGGCGGCTGGAGAACGACGCCGCCGACCGGCACCTGCGGGCGTTGCGCGAGCGCCGCGATGCCACCGCCGGGGGCGACGTGTACCTGCGCATCCTGCGCGACCTCAAGCGCATCCACTCGCACGTGGTCGCCTTCGCCTACCTCCCGCTGGAACGAGCCGGCATGCTTCAGGACCGCCTGGTGCGCTGAAGGGCGGCCGCCCGCCGCAGCGTGTCCAGCACCACGCCGATGTCGCACGGTGCCGGTGCACGCGGGCAGGCCGCGGGCACCAGCGGCACGCCGGCGGGAGGATGCGCGATCGACAACGCCTGGCCCTCGCGCAACTGCGTGGGGGTCTGCGCACGATAGGTCACGGTGACATAGCGATGGCGTGTGGCGGACGAGCGCCACACCGCCAGCTCCAGCGCACCGCCGACGGGCGGATCGTCCTCGGCATAGCCCGGCATCCGGAAGTGGATACCCAGCACGCCGGCAAGGGCGAGGATGTTGTTGTCGCTGCCGACGAACAGGCTGAGCCTTGGCGCATCGGGGTGCTCCAGCCGCGTCACGATGCGGCCCGCGAGCACTGCGGCCACGCGGTCGGCCACGTAGGCCGGTCGCGCGTGCACGGCGAAGAGCAACGCATGCAGCTGGGACAAGGCACGGAAATCCGATGCATCCACGCGCCCCCAGCCCACGCTGGGCATCGGCATGCCTTCGAGGTAGGCCATGATGATGGCCTCGGCGGTGCCCGAGGTCTGCGCGATCGGGCCGTCCAGTGCGATGCCGCGACCGTCGTTTGCCAGTGCGAGCGAGCCCTTCCATGTCGCAGGATGGCAGACGGCCTGGTCGTCACCCGGCATGCATCCCATCACATGGGCGAAGACGTCCATGGCCTCGCGGTATCCGGCGGTGAGCACGTCAGGACCCCCGGTGGCCTGCCGTATCGCATCCAGCGCGGCGCGGCCTTCCCACGACACGGCGTCGGCCGCCACGGGGTTGAAGACCGGGTCGACGCTGCCTTCGGGCAGGTGGCCCACGACCAGCGGGCAGGCCGGCGCGAAACCGTCCGCGAAGGCCTGCGCGCTGGCGATCGTCCGCTGGTCCGTGTTCGCCCACAGGTCGACGCTGCCGGCGACGGGGCAACCCGCCGGCGGAAACAGGCCCTGCGCGGCCAGCCGCTCGCGGTCGAAGCGCGCCATCGCCACGACGCCCTCACGGCCGTGAGGGGTCAGGATCGATGGCGCGACCGGCCAGGCCGGCCACGGTTTGCCGTGCACTTCGTCTATCCGTATCTCGCCCGGCAGCGGCGAGCGTACGCCGTGCCGGTAGACCATGACGACCTGCTCGAGACGCAGGTCGTCGTGCGCCTGGCCGGGCAGGGCGACGAGCAGGGCGGCCAGCACCGCGATGGCACGGCCCGCCCGACGGTACGTACGTGGTGGCATGTGCTTATCCGGGCTCAGAAGGTGTAGCTGAGGTTGACCATGTAGATCCGCCCGGTCTGGACATACGCACCGTCGGCACCCGGATCGTACGCCAGATAGCGGCGCGACTTGCCGGAGGTTTCGTAGAACGTGGCATGGTCGAGCAGGTTCTTCACCGACACGCCGACACCCAGACCATAGGGCAGGTCGTAATTGGCCGAGAGGTCCAGCGTCTTGACGGGCTGCAGGTAGTAGTCCAGCCCGTTACCGTTGAGGCCGATCAGCTGAAGACCCGTGTAGTTGTAGATCAGGTCCGCATGGAAACGGTCGTCGCGGTAGAACAGGTCGGCGTTGTACATGCGCTCGGGTGCACGCGGCAGCCAGGTCGTTCCGGGGTGGTCCTCACGTCCGCTGTGCGCGGTGCTGTGCTGCACGGTCAGGTTGCCGCCCACGCCGAAGTGGCTCCACAGGCCGGGCAGGGTGACGAACTGCTTGCGCAGGGCCATCTCGATGCCGTAGATCTTCGCCGCGCCACCGTTCTCCGGCATGCTGACCGGCACGCCGCCCGTCAGCACCGTACCGGTGGGCACGTTACCGCCCAGCGTGCTGTCGTTGCCGGTGGACGATTGCGAGGTGAAGATGAAATCGTTCAGGCGCTTGTAATACGCCGAGGCGGTGACCATGCCACCCGTGGTGTCATAGAACTCCGCCGACAGGTCCAGGTTGTCGGCCGTGGTCGGGCGCAGGTCCGGGTTGGGCTTGGAGATGCCGACCACCTGGCCGCTGATGTCGTCGATCGAATAGGTGGTCTGTCCCGAGATGAGGCCGAACGCCGGGCGGCTGAAGCTGCGCCGTAGCGAGGCACGATAGACGGTCAGCTCGTCGGGGCGATAGTTCAGTGCGATACCCGGCAGGATCTCGCCATAGCGCTTGCTCTGGTCGACGAACGCGCCGGTCTTGTCGTCGCCATTGGAGCGCCACGATGTCGCGGAATAATCCGTCAGTTCGTAACGGACCCCGGGCGTGATCGTCAGGTCCTGCACGCGGAAGGTGGCCATGAGGTAGCCAGCCACGATGTTCTCCCGGCTCGAGGTGGTGTTGGCGTTGTAGTCGTTGGCCGTGTACACCCCGCTGCCCTTGGGATCGTCGAGGTACTTGTACGGTACCGCCTGGTCGAGCACCCAGCGTCGGTCGATGAGCTTGAACGGACCGGCGTAGCGCCCCCCGAACGGGTTCGTCACCAGGTCTCCGGGGAGAGCTGCGAGCGAGGGGCCGCCCGGTGCCGCGGATGAATAATTCGGGCCGCCGAAGAAAGGCCCGCCGTAGACGAAATTGTTATCGTCGTGGGTGAAGGGATGATCGTAGGCGTTGCGCCGGGAGGTGTCGCCCGAAAGGCCGAAGGCGACGTTTTCGATCGCGCGGTCGCTGAAGGTGTAGGTGCCGTCGACATGCGCGTTGACGCGGTTGTCCCGGCTGCCCGCATCCCCGCCCTGGGTCTTCCAGAAGCTGTCGGTCGCCAGGTTGTAGACGTAGTTGCGCACGGCCGGCGAGTTGCCGGCCAGGCTGGGGAAGGTCGGGTTGCTCAGGTCGAAGGCGAACTGGCCGTTGGCACGCGGGCCATACAGGCTTGCCTCGACGTAGTCGGGCACATTGCGCGAGCCGACGCCGTAGGACGTGCCATAGCCCAGGGTAAGCGCATCGATCGTGCTGCTACCGCCCAGCTGCAGGGTAGCGGTCTTTTCCTTGATGTCGCGCGTGTCGAAGTAGCCGCCACGCAGCACCTGCGTGCTGCCCTGGTTACGGGCAGACATCTGATTCTGCTGGCCCTGCACGTCGTACACGCCGTAGAGCGCACGGGCGAACAACGACGTGGTCTCGCCGTTCCAGTCCAGCGACACGTTGCCGCCGTAACGCTTGATCTGGTTGGTGTAGACGCTGTACTTGTACTGCGAGCTCTGCAGCGGACCGGCCGTCGACAGGTCGGGCGCCGAGGCGTTGGCTGTGTTCACCGGCGTGTACTGGGCGTTGGGCGCGACCGCTTCGGCGGCGTTGTCGTATTTGCCGTAGTAGCCGGCCGCGTACAGGCCCAGCTGTTTCGACGGCCCGAATTTGTGTGCGAACTCCTGCTGGAACACGCCGCCCTTGTCCGGCAGTCCGCGGTGGTCGGCCAGGTCGTTCAGTCGTCCCTGCACGGTGGTCTTCGCATAGGTGTCGCGGGCGAAGTCGAAGGCCGTCGGCGTGCGCATGTCGATCGTTCCGCCGATGGCATCCCCGGGCATGTCGCTGGTGGGCGTCTTGGACACCTTCACCGACTGGATGCCGAACGGGGCCAGCATGTCCAGCGAGATGGCGCGTGTCGATGCATCGGTTTCCGGCAGCGCGAAGCCGTTGAGGGTGTAGGCGTTGTAACTGGAATCCAGGCCGCGGATCGTCACGTACTCGCTTTCGCCGGTGGCCGCCTGACCCAGGTGCATATCGCTGTAGGACGACAGGCCCGGCAGGTGCGACAGCACATCGGCGATGTTGGCTGACGGCACGGCCTCGATCTGCTGCTTGCTCATCACCGTGGTCACACCGGTGCCCAGGCGCTGTTCGTCGACGGTGCCGGCAGCGGCCACCTGGGCATCCACGTTCATGCCCTTCAAGGCCGTGACCTTCGTTTCGCTGGTGTCCGTGGTGCCATCCACGTCGTTCGCCTGTGCCGGCGCGATGTGAAAGAGGGCGGTGACGATGGCCAGCGTGAGCAGGCAGGGAGAAAGGGACGCGCGCATGGAGACCTCAGGCAGGGAAGGTAAGGGGGCAAACGGAAGGGGGCAGGTAGGAAAAGGCGGGCAGGAAAAGGCGGGCAGGAACGCGCTAGCGATGTGTCAGGTCCATCCGCGCGCAGCTGTCGAGAAGGCGCAGCGGATTGCAGCGGGCCACCGCGTTGCCAGGGAACGCAACGACGTAGCCGGTGGATGCTGGCTCGTGGGCCGGGAAATCCGTGCTGAGCAGCTGTGCGCCGCTGGCGAGCATCGCATCGCGGCGACGCACGTCGTCGTGGGTTGCTTCGACCAGGTCGGCATCGGTGCGTGTCCGCACGAGGTAGCCCTGGCGGACGCGCGTTGCAATCTCGTCCGCCGGTCCGTCGTTCAGTTCGAGGAAGGCGGCATCGTCTTCCCCTGGCGTGGCGTTGGTGAACATGGCGCGGCCACGCAACGCAGGGTGGCCTTGCAGGTAAGCCTTGCCGACCGAATGCTGGTCGAGGAGGAAGATGACGTGGCCCCGTGCGGCGGCCAGTGTGGGCCATCCGTCGTGACGCACCGCTTCGTCCAGTGTGGCGTGCTGACCGCGTACGTCGTCCGGGGCGATGTAGGACGACCGGGGAAAGACGCGGCGGACTTCGGCGTCGAGCCGGTTCATCGCATCGGCGTCGAACGGCTCGGGCACGACGGGCACGAAGGGCACGGACAAAGGCAACGACTCTTCTTCCGTTTCCAGCAGGATGAACAGAGGAAGATGGCCGGGGTGCGCGAGCGACCAGGCGCGCAGTTCGCGGAGGCAGGCCTGCAATGGCTGGCAGGTGCTGCGCTGGTCGAGGTCCTGCACATGCATGACCTTGAACCCCGGCGCCGCCATGACCTGCGGATCGGCGAACGGCGCATCGGCAGGAAGCCCCGCCGCGGTCACGCGGCCGACGATACCCGGGTGGGCATAGCGTCCGCCGAGGCGGTCGCCATAGACATCCAGTTCCACCTGGCGCACGCCGTCGTCCAGTTGCTTCGACAAGGCGGGGTGGGCGTAGTCGAGCTTCGCGAACAGTGAAGGATCGAGTTGCTTCCAGACGGCAGCCTCGCCAGGCGCTAGGCCGGCATGGTAGCTGTTGTGGCTGCCGATGTACTGCACGTCGTTGACGCGGGTCGGCGCTTCCGCGCTCGCCGCGCAGGGGAGCAGGGCCAGCAGGACGCCGACGAGCGAAAGCATCCGCACGGGGTGGTGATACGGGACGTTCATGACGGAGCAGCCCCAGGGCCAAGAAGAATCGCTGTCGGAACCTGTCGGCGGGGATCGACGGTTCGCAGCAGTCAGTCATGCACGTTATCGGCGCATTGTTACTCCAGCACGAAGGTATCGTGACAATGGACATCCATACGGCCGTGTATGCCGGTGGTGCATGTCAGAAATCACGACTGACCGTCGCTACCCACGGCGCCACACGATAATCGTGCAGCGGACGATGGAAGTTGCTGGCGATGCGCTGCACCGCTACGTGCCAGGCCATCCGGTTCCAGTCGAGACCGACGTGACCATAGGCGAACCACCGCGGTCTCTGGTTGTTCGCATACCAGTGGCGAGGAGCAAGATATTGCGCCTCGCCCACCGCCGTATCCAGCGAAAGATACGCCGTCAGCGGCCAATGGAACGCCGCATCGACTTCCGCATGCGGGCGCGGCGAGCCGTGTGCCAGCGACACGCTCCACAGGCTCAGGCTGAACACGTCACGATAGATCGCTGTCGCACCCATTTGTGTCTGGTCGAGCGTGCGTGACATGCGATCGCTGGTGGGATAGCGGTAGTGCGCGACTGCCGCCTGCATATCCCAACGGTCCGACAGCGCCCATGCCTTGCCGGCCTGGAGAATGGCTTCGAGTGCGTGGCGGGGGCGCCCGGCCTGGTAGCTGCCAGAGGCGCCGACGGACCATCCCGACGTGCTGACGCGCGTTTCGTTCGCCTGGATGACCGGGCCTCGCCCGGCCATGGCAACGCCGAGCCCGACCAGTTGGGAACTGACGCCGACCGTCCCGTGCCACGCGTCGGCCGAGGCGCGGGTCGAGTCGAAAGCGAATGGCGTACAGGCGACGAGCAGGGCCGCGCGAACTCGTTTCTTCAAACCGTGAGGACCGCCGGGGCACGCACACGCCAGGCCAGAACAGCCGCGATACACAGCGCCACGCCCGCCAGCAGCAGTATGTGCCGTGGATCGTTGCCGAGAAGGCGATAGAAGACCCGCACGGTGAGCACCTGGATGAGCATCGGTACGACGATGAAGGTGTTGAATATCCCCATATAGACGCCTGCGCGCTCGCGGGAAATGGACGACGCCAGCATCGCGTAGGGGTTGCCCATCATGCTGGCCCAGGCGATGCCCAGGCCGATCATGGGCACGATAAGCAGCCACGGTGTGGTGATGCCGGGCACTGCCACGATACCCAGCCCGCCGAGCAGGAGCGACGCGGCATGCAGGCGTGCAGGGCCTACACGGCGAAGCAGTGGCAGCACGGCGAACGCCATGACGAAGGCGACGAAGTTATAGGCGCCGCCGATACGTCCGCTCAGCAGCGTGGCATCGGTGAAGTGCGGATCGTGCGCATTCGTGGTGCCGTACAACGTGCGTGCGAGGGACAGGGCGATGTACTGCCAATAGCAGAACATTGCATACCACTGGAACAGCATCATCGCGGCGAGTTGGCGCATGGTGGCGGGCATGTCGCGCACAGCGCTCCATACGTCCAGAGCGGCCGTACGCAGCGATAGCGACGTCGCCTCGTCGGGCACCACGGGTGACTCGCGTGTGGTGTAGACCGACCAGGCGATGGAGGCCACCGATACCACGCCGCCGATGATGAAGGCTGCTTCCACCGCGGCCGGCACGCCCTGTGCGTTGGTCCGGTCCGCATGCATGCCGAGCATCACCAGCACGGAGGGCATCAGGTAGGCCAGCGTCTGCGACAGGCCGGTAAAGGCGCTCTGCACCATGAACCCGACGGCGTGCTGCGCGGGTGGCAGCATGTCGTTGACGAAGGCGCGGTAGGGCTCCATCGTCACGTTAGCGGCCGCATCCAGTACCCAGAGCAGACCGGCGGCCATCCACAGGGTGCCGCTGCCGGGCAGGGCGAACAGGCAGGCGCTGCACAGGATCGCGCCAACCACGAAATACGGCGTACGGCGACCGAAACGTGACGTCGTGCGATCGCTGAGCGCACCGATCAGGGGCTGGATCAGCAGGCCTGTGACGGGACCCGCCAGCCACAGGAGCGGCAGGGAGGCGTCGTCGGCGCCAAGGTATTTGTAGATCGGGCTCATGAAGCCCTGCTGCAGGCCGAACCCGAACTGGATACCGAAGAAGCCGACATTCATGTTGAGGATCTGCCATAGCCGCATCGTCCGCGGGCCGGCGACAAGGGGGCGAAACGGGATGGCAGTACGCGCACGCATGGTGGAGACACCGAAAGGACAGGGTAGCGCCAGTGACGGTCCAGCGTGCGCTCGCTGTCGATGACAGGTTTGCGGCTGAGCGGGGCCGTCGTGCCGCGCGAAGGCTCGCTTAAAGAGCAATCGATTGCAATACGTGTCGCAGCAGCTATCCGACTGTGCGGAAGTCCGCAGCGGTAATGCCTATTTCCGGCGAGCAATCGCTGCCGAATGTCGCTAGCTTAGCGGCGCGGAGTCCCGCTTATTGCAGCAGGCCAGATCGTGATGAATCTTTCCCGATCACATCCCCCCATGCCGGAAACGTCGTCCGGCGCGGACGTATTTCCGTCCGCGCAGGTCACGGCGGACATCGACTCGATGCTGCATCTGCAGCGCATTCGTCGTGCGAACCTCGTCAGCCTGATGGAAGAACTGGGCCCTGACGGCCTGGAGCCCCGTATACGGAAATCGAAGCTGCTGGGCCTGTCGCGCGAGGCGCTGCAACGCGCGATCGGTGGTGGTGGCCTGACGGACGAGGAAGCACGCGAGGTGGAGTGGGCGATGAACCGGCCCCGGGGCTGGCTGGACACCGACCACCGGGGCGAGCCTGACTGAGTCTTCGTCGTTCAGTGGCAACCAGGCCCACCGAAGTAGAAACCTTCACCGGTGGTCATTTCCGGTGACGGCGCGATCGTGCTGGCCCCGGGCACGACGCCCCCGTAACGCTGTCCGGCAAACGCGATCGTGTAACACGCGGGATCGCTGACGACCACGCTCGACAGTTGCGTGACGGCGTGCGAAGCAAGGGCACTGTCGATATAGAAGTGGTTGGCCTGGAAGGCCGCCTTGCGATAGCCATTGGCCGCGAACACGCCGCTGCCCATGGGAGTGCTTGCGCCGCCACCATTGGCGTACGTCTCGCCGCCGGCGGTGAATGCGGTGTTGGTGCTTGTCGTGGCAAGGTCGCCCGAGTACAGCGCCGCCTTGTAATACCCCACCCAGGTGCCATCGACGTTGAGCCACCAGTTGCCGTCGGCATTGCGCTGGTAGGCCACCTTCACCACGCCCTGCGCACCGTTGGTGCTGCTGTAACGGCTGGAGGCGAAGGACACGCCGAACACATTCCCCGATGCCACCTGCACGAACTCGCCGCATTCCAGGTTGTGGCAGCCGGTGCTGACGTAGCCGTCCTGCGTCGAGTAGACGAACAGGATGGATTGGTTACCCCAGGTGCCGTAGCTGGGCCGACGTTGCCAGCCCACTTCCAGGGTCTGCGTCTGGTTGCTGCTGCTCGCCCCGTCGAGCCATATCTGGCTGATCGACATGTAGTCGTTCGAGGTGACAAAGGCCGGGTTCCAGATATTCAGGTCGGCACCGGCACCGGCGATTTCCGCGCCACCCATGCTGGCGAACATCGAGGCGTAGTGATGCGTCGACGAGGCATCGGCGGTGGCGAACCGCGACGCCTGCCGGTGTGCTCCCGGCGTGGGGCTCCTGGCGAAGAACGCTTTCAGGCTGGGAAAGCGGGTGAGCTGGTCCAGGCCCACGCGTTCCAGCGGGATGCTGCCTGCCGGGCATGTCGACGCCGCCGTCGATGCCGTGCTCGGTGCATGCGTAGCGATCGGACTCGACGCCGGTGGTGCGGCGATACCGCTGCCATCGCGCAAGGCCGGCTGCTGCCCCGTGGGAATACAGTCGTAGAAGGTCCCCTGTTCAGCGAACGAACGGACCACGGTCACACCGTCGTAGCGGTTACGCAGGTAGTGGCGCATGTCATCGAAAGCGGACTCGGAAAGGCCGGCCGCATGGGAAACGTTGGCGTATCGGGCGTTGGAGACCTCGTCCAGGAAGGCGACGAATGCCGCAGGTGCCGCGGCGGCGACAATCGCGTCCTGGCGGGTGACGGACAGCGACGACGTCCGTGGCGACGTCAGTGGCGGCATCATCGTATCGACGAAGTCGGCGTGAACGGTGGCGACGGCGGATGAGGCACGTGCCGCGGCAGGCAAGCCGACGGCCAGCGCGAGGGCGAGCGCCGCGGTGAGATGGACGAACGGGAAGTTCACGCCGGAACTGTATCGGGAAGGCATGGTCAGGCATCCTTTGACGCATAGCGAAGGGACCGGCCGCCTGTCGTCAGGCCGGGTGGGGGTTCGTGGTGGTGATCGTGGGTACCCTGGGTGATGCCCGGCACGTCGGCTTCGACGTGTAAGGCGCGCCGAGCTTAGTGCCGCCATCCGGTAGGAAAGTGTGACCGGGATCTCGCATGGCGCGTGGATACACGGTGATCCGTATGCGTTTTCGTGCCGTGGAAAGCCGCGGGAAAGCCTTCGTTTGCGGTCATGCACGGATCGTCGTCGGATGTGCCGAACGCCCCGGGCGACGACGGCTTTCCCGTGCTTGCCTCGTCCGGCCGGAAAAGCACGTTTTCGGCAATGGATGCCGGTTTTCAGCAACCCGTAGGCAGGGGGCGGTTCGTCGGCGATACCCCGTGCTAGCTTCGTCGAGCCGCGCTACCGCGGCCTCACCCAGTGGAGCATTTTCATGGACCAGCGTGATCTCGCCATGCAAGACACAGGAATGATGAATCCGTTCGGGATACCGATGGACGGCCCGCTGCAACGTACGATGGCGGCGTTCAAGCACGAACCGAAGATCGACGACACCGGCGATATCGGTCGCATCGGATCGCGCGGTGGTGGCGACTGGGGCTGATCGCCAGCCGATGATCCGCGCGACAGCGCGGTATCGTGACCATCGGGCCGCTCCCTCCTGGGAGCGGCTTTCTCATGAAGGGGGCCATGGTTTGATCAAGGCGGACATCGCACTGCACGACCTCTCGCTGTCGCCATCCTGGCACGATGGATCGGTGGTCGTCGGACCCAGCCGGATCACGCCCTACGCGCACCGCATGCTGGAATCCTGCCTGGTCGTCACGACGGATCGCTGGTTCCTCGTCGTGCGGGAACGACAGGCGGGCACCGATGGCCTTGCTGCGTTCGCCGGCGAGCCCTGCGCGACGAGGCACGTGGATGAGGACGCGTTCCATCACCTTTACCAGGGGTGCGTGCTCTGGCCGCTCGATTACGTGATGGTGGAGGTGGCACGTGTCGGCTGCCGCCTGCGGATACGGGCGGGCATGCTCGGATCGGCCCCCGTGTATGCACGGGCGACGAAGGACCGGATTACGGTGTCGTGGGATTCCGCCGACTTCGCCGCGCTCCCCATGGCCCTGGATACGGAAGTCGTCAGTCATCGTCTGGCGATGCATACCATGTATGCCGCGCGGCAGCCGTACAGCGGCGTCACGATGCTCACCGAGCGCGCGTCGCTTTACGTCGAGCCGGGCAGGGCCAACCTGCGGTATCCCGACCCGGTGGCACCCAGCGTCCCGCGCGAGGATCGGGAGGGGCAGGACGACCTGCCCGCCTTCGAGGCCGCCTTGCGGCGTAGCGCCGCGGCACGACCCGTCGGGGAGCATGCGACGGTGGAACTCAGTGGCGGGATGGATTCCGCGACCGTGGCCACGGTCCTGCGATCGCTGGGCCCGCCCCTCGCCAGCCGGGGCATCCTGCTGGATGGCGAGGTACGCGACGCGCAGGTACCGCGTCGCTCCCTCATCGTCGAGCGCCTTGGGCTGGCGGATGCTACCGTCGATATTGCCGCCTGGCCTCCCGATCTCGACATGGCGCCCTTGGACGCGCAAGGGTTCTATCGCGAGTTCTATCTCGAAGCCTGCATGGCGCTGTGGTCGTCGGCGCGATCGGAAGGGCGCGATACCCTTTTCACCGGCGTCGGCGGCGACGAACTGTTTCCCGCGTACGCCGGCGAAGCGTCATCCGGCATGGCGACAGACCCGGGCTGGGTCGGCGAGGCCGCGACCTGTGCCGCAGGGTTGCTTACGCCGCGGGCGCTCGAATCGGCACGCAGCCTGCGCACGTTCGACGCGCCAGCCGGCCCCGTACCGATGACATCGCTGCTCGCCAACGCCTGTCGTGCGCCGGATATGTTGCGCCATGGCCAATGGCCCGTCGCACCGCTGGGGGATCCGCAGCTGGTGGCGTTCTGCCACCGGTTGCCACGGGCCAGCCGACGGGGCAGGGAGGTGATGCGACGCTACCTCGCCTCGCAATTGGGCGCCGACGTGTTTCCGCCGGGATACAGCAAGGAAACCTTCGCCCACGTCCTGCCGCCGTTGATCGCCCGGCATGCCCCTTCGCTGACCGCGCAACTCTCCCAGTGCGCGCTGGCCGATATCGGGCTGGTCGAACCGCGAGCGGTCGTCGCGTTATTGGACACCGTGGTGCGTACCCGATCCCATGGGGCGACCTCCGCCCTGGCGAACTTCCTCTGGCTGGAGCGCCTTGCGCGGCAGACGGCGTGAGACGTACCGGGTCCGGTCATGCGCCGGCACGACATGCGGCGTCGGCGGCCGCTTCGACGCGCGTCATGAAGGCCCTGACGATCGATGGCACGTGGCGGCGCGTCGGCAGCACCAGGTGCATGTCCAGCGGCGGATAGGCGAACCCGTCGAGCACGCGTACCAACGTGCCGCACGCCAGTTCGTCACGCACGAGCGGCAGCTGCACGCCACCGATGCCGCGACCTGCGACCAGCGCGGCAATCAGCACGAAACTGTTGTTGGCCACGAAGCCCGGCGACACGGCGAGGGTGACCGGTCCGTCCGGTCCGGTGAGCCTGAGCGGGTGGTCGACGCTGCCGCTGAAGCGGATGTGCGGGTGGAGCCGGAGCTGGTCCGGCGTACGCGGGGTACCGTGCCGGGCAAGGTAGTCGGGTGATGCCACGAGGGCGCGTTCGACCTGGCCGATGTGTCGTGCGACCAGCCCATTCGGCGGCAAGGGGCCCAGCCTGATCGCCAGGTCCACACCCTCCGCCACGACGTCGGCGATGCGGTCGTCGAGCGCCAGTTCCACCCGGACATCGGGATGCTCCGCCTGGAAGGCCATCAGTAACGGTGCCACCAGCTGCTGCCCGATGCCGCTCGGCGCCTGGATGCGCAAGCGACCGTGCAGCTGCTTCGGGTCGTCTTTCACGGCGGCGTCGGCGGCCGCCAGGGCATCGAGCACGACCGTCGCCTGTTCGAGGTAGCGCGACCCTGCGTCGGTAAGGGTCAGGCGCCGGGTGGTGCGATGAATGAGTCGCGCGCCCAGTTCGGCCTCCAGGGCGGCGACCTGCTGGCTTGCCGATGGCTGGCTGATACCCATGGCCCGGGCGGCCGCGGAGAAGCTGCCCCGCTCGGCGACGCGGACGAAGACCTGCATGGCGAGAAGGCGATCCATCGGTGTTCCATTGCAATGTCTTATAAGTGTAAGCCCGGATGGGCCACTAATCATTGCCAGGTCCACTGAATACGCTGGCGGTTCCTTCCCGTGGAACCAAGCACATGCCTTCCCACACCGCCCTCATCGTCGGCGCCCATGGCGTCATCGGCAGCCAGCTGACACGCCATCTCGCCGCGCAACCGGAGTGGGCGATCCTCACCGCGTCACGGCGCGGCGGCGAGGCCAACAGCCCCCACCATGCCCTGGCCGTCGACCTGCTGGACCGCTCCGCCAGCCGGCTCGCACTGCGCGAGGCGCGTGAGGTGACCCACGTCTTCTACAGTGCCTACCAGGACAGCCCAACCTGGCCGGGCCTGCTCGGACCGAACATGACGATGCTGGAAAACCTGCTCGACGGGTTGCTGCCGGTGGCGGACGGCCTGCGCCACGTATCGATCATGCAGGGCTACAAGGTCTACGGTGCCCACCTGGGGCCGTTCCGGACACCGGCGCGCGAGGACGATCCGCCGATCCTGCCGACGGAGTTCATGACCGCGCAGCAACGCCTGCTGGAACGCGTCGGCGCCGCCGGCACATGGACCTGGTCGGCGTTGCGTCCGGCCGTGGTCGGCGGCGATGCGGTGGGCAGCCCGCTCAACCTCGCGCTGGCCATCGCCGTCTACGCGTCCGTGTCGAAGGCATTGGACGTGCCGTTGCGTTTCCCCGGCAATGCCCAGGCCTACACCCGCCTGATCGAATTCACCGACGCCGGCCTGCTGGCGAATGCGGCATGCTGGGCCGCCACCGACGCGCCGGGTAACCAGGCATGGAACATCGGTAACGGCGATGTGGTGCGCTGGTGCGATCTGTGGCCCCGCCTGGCCGCATGGTTCGGCATGGAGGCCGCGCCGCCGATGGCGATGTCGCTGGCCGAGGTGATGCCGGACAGGGCCGGCACCTGGGATGCGCTGCGGGAGCGGCATGGCCTGCCGCCGCTGCCCATGGATCACGTGGCGGCCTGGCCCTTCGCGGACTTCGTGTTCTCGTGGACATGGGACATGTTCGGCGACGGTTCGAAGGCGCGGCGTGCGGGCTTCCACGCCTACGAGGACACCGCCGCGATGTTCTTCCGCCTGTTCTCGCGGTTCCGGGAGCGCGGGATCATCCCCTGATGGCGGCACGGGAGGCGCGCTACCATCAGCGCATGACAGCGATCCGCCTGACCTTCGACGACGGCCCCGGCCCGTCGACCACCGCCTTGCTGGATGTGCTTCGCGACACCGGTCGGCAGGCGACCTTCTTCGTCCTCGGTCGGCATGCGGCCGAGCGGTGCGACGTGCTCGTGCGCATGCTCGACGAGGGCCATGCGATAGGCAATCACACTTGGTCGCATGCACGCGATGGCGAACTGACCGACGCGTCACTGGCCGAGGAGATCGCGGCCACCGATGCATTGATTCACGGTGTCTACGCCGCGACAGGCAGGAAGCCGCCGGCCGTCGTTCCCCTGCGGTTGCCGTATGGGGCGCAGGACGGCGATACACGGTTGCGTGTGCTGGCACGACTGGGTCGAGAGCACGTCGGGTGGACGGCCCTGTTCGAAGACTGGCTACAGCCCGCGCCTTGCCCGGCGCAGCTTGCCGGCCGGCTGCGTGCGCATGTGACGGATCAGTCGGCGGCCGGCGAGGATGCGGTCGTTTGCCTGCACGATGGGTCGCCCTGCGCCGAGACGAGGGATGTCACGGTCGAAGCGGTGCGACGCTGGCTGGCGTCGCCGGCGGCACTGGCCGGTGAGGCCTGAGCCAGCAGCGTTTGCCAGCCGCCGAGGAAACCCATGCCGGGACCGGGTATCCACAGGCCGCGTTGCGCGGCTTCCAGGTGGATCAGCACCTGGTCGACACAGAACAGCGTAGCCAGGACATCACGGTGGGCGATCCACATCGCCACATCGCCCATGCTTCGGGACCACGCGTAGCTGCCCATCGATCGTTCCCAGGCGATCGCATCGAAGCGGAAGGCGTCCTCGCAGGTCGCGTCGCGGCTGAGTGCAAACGCCGCGAAGGCCGCTTCCAGCCACGCGGAACCTTGCCCCACCTCGTCGAAATCGACGATCCCGCGTAGCCGACCTCCGTCGAAGAGCAGGTTTCCCGCATGGACGTCGCCATGCAGCCACTGTATCCGCTGCGCGGCCCATGCCGATGTCGATGCCCGGGCCAGGCAGTCACCTGCGTGCGTCAGCACATCGTCGTACTCGCGCCCCGGCACAAGGCCGTCCATGCAGGGCGGCATGCCGCGCGAGCGCACCCGTCGGTAGCGGGTGAGCAGCCATGCAACAGGGTTGCCGGTATCGATGTCGGCGCGTGCCAGCACGTCATGCAACGACGCCAGGGCACGCATGGCCTGCACGCAGGCGTCCGGCACGCCGGACGGCAAGCCGCTGGTTCCCTCGATGCGTTCGAAGACGTGCAGCCACTGACCTGCCGCCGTCGTGACATGGCCGGCGCCATGCAGCGTGGGAACGGTGGTGGGCACGGCGATCGCGTGCAGGCCCTGGGCGACCAGCGCGAGCATCCGCGCTTCCCGATCCACCTGGGCCGCCGCTTTCCCCGCCCACGACAGGCGCGCGACACAGGGCGGGGCGTCGCCGTGGACGAGGAACGACCTGTTAGTATGACCGCCCGTCAGAGGGACCAGACGCACCTCGCCCCATCCCCAGGCGCGTTGCAGCATCTGGCGCAATGCGCCCTCCGTCACGCCGTCCATGGAAGCCCCTTGCCATGTCCGAACGCATCGCCACGCGCATGCGCGATCTCACCCTCGCCTGGCTGACCCGCGCGGGCGAAACCGATCACCTGTTCCACACCCGCTGGCTGGGCGAGCGGTTCTTCCATCTTCCGGGCGACATGCTGGCCATCCAGGAACTGGTCTGGCGCATCAGGCCACGCTGCATCGTGCAGACCGGCGTCGCGGCCGGTGGCGGTGCGGTGTTCACTGCCTCGATGCTGGAGCTGGTGGGCGAGGACGGTATCGTCGTGGCGATCGAGCCGCGGCTTCGCCCCGAGGTGCGCGAGCGACTCGCGGCGCATCGCCTGGCCGAGCGGATACACCTGGTGGAAGGCCACCCGCTGGAGGACGCCACGGTGGCCGCGGTGAAGACGTTGGTCGGTGAGCGGTCGCCGGTCATGCTCGTGCTGGACCTCACGCACACCCACGAGCACGTACTGGGCGAATTGCGCACCTATGCGCCCTGGGTCACACCGGGCAGTTATGTCGTGGTGATGGATACGATCATGGAACACCTGCCGCCGGAGACCTTTGCCGGCAAGCCGTACGGCAGGGGCAACAACCCGGCCACGGCCACTCAGGCGTTCCTGGCGGAAGACCCGCGCTTCGTCGTGGATCACGAGATCGAGGACCGGGTGATCATGACCCTGTCGCCCGACGGGTTTCTTCGGCGAGCCGACTGATCAGGCGCGCCGCCTCGTCGGCACCGGAGCGGCGATAGCCGTGCGCGACCCTTGCAGCGTTCTCCCGTAGCCCGGGCAAGCCGAGCATCGCTTCGATGGTCTGTGCGGTCTGTCCGACCGACGCATGGCGCAGGTCGAGATGCCGTCCCACCGCCGCCTGTTCGATGAAGTGCACCTGGTGGAACTGGTCGTTGCACAGCGGGGAGACGATCATCGGCACGCCGAAGGACAACGCTTCCATGACCGAATTGGCGCCCCCGTGGGTGATGAAAAGGGAGGCGCGTTCCAGCATCGCCAGCTGGGGCGCGTAGCGCACGGCCCGCACGTTGCCGGGCAACGGTGGCAAGACATCCGTGTCGATCAGGTCGCCCACGGACAGCAGCAGTTGCAGCGGCCGGTCGCGCACGGCGTCGATCACCGTCGCGAACATCCCTGGCTGGTAGTAGATCTGGCTGCCCAGCGACATATAGACCAGCGGCAGGCTGCTATCGAGGCTGTCGCCGTCGAACGCGGGCTCGTCGCCGCGTGCGCCCGGCGGAAGCGACGGGCCCACCAGCGTGACACCCGCCGGTGCAACGCCGACGAAGTGCTCGGTCGCGAAGGCAAGCGTCAGCCACGGCGAGAGCACGTCGCAGCCGCGGAACCGGGGCGCCATGCCGTGCGCGGCGAACAACGCCGCGCGCCGTGGTGCCAGCGACGCCACGGTACGCAGCAGCTCGGAATCCAGCGACGCCGGAAGCACGGGGTTGAGCGAGTTGGACATCGCGACCCATGGCAGGCCCTCCGCCCCGGCGGCGATCGCGGCGGCGTAGAGCAACGGATCGATGACGACGACGTCCGGGCGCCATGCGTGGATGCTTTCGCGGATGCGCGCCACCTCTGCTTCGACGCCATCGAGCAACAGCGAGGTGACCCACGTCCTCAGCCAGGCCGGATCGCGTACCTGCCGGGCGAAGCCGGCGCCACGTCGCCAATCGGCCGGGCGGGGCGATTCGATGGGTCCGAAACAGGCGAAGCCGCCCGCACGCGCCAGCTGTGGACGAATGTCGCCCGGTGCGTGGAACGCCACGGCGTGACCGCCGTGTTTCAGCGCCAGCGCGGGCCCGATGCAGGGATTGACGTGGCCGCGCTCGGGCACCACGCAGAACAGGATGCGGCTCATGCGATGTCCACGTCGTGCAGGGTCGCCCAGTGCGACAGCGAGGCGGCGCGGAACATCACGGCGCGCTCGTGTTCGTCCAGCGGCCGGGCATCCGCACAGCGGCGCAACAGGCGCGGCACGTCCATGACGGCGGCGACCGGCTCGCCGTGGGTGGCCAGCGTGTCGCGCGCGTGCCGCCGGATCGCTTCGCCCGTGCCCTGGTCTTTCGGCAGCGCGGACTTGCGCCGACAACGGATGGCTTCGGGCACCAGGCCGCGCGCCGCCTCGCGCAGCAGCGCCTTTTCCACGCCGTGGCGCAGCGCGTCGTCGGGCGAGACCGATGCGGCGACCTCCAGCAGATCCGTATCGCCGAACGGCACGCGGGCTTCCAGGCCATGGGCCATGCCGTGGATATCGCCGTTGTGCAGCAGCCGCTGCAGCCAGCGGTGCCGGACCAGCCACTGCGTGGCGCGCAGGACATCCCCCGGTGTCGACCATGCATGGCCGGCGTCCACGGCCAGCTGGCGATACAGCCCGGCGAAATGGACCAGTGGTGCGTCCAGCAGGCCCGGGCGCAGGTACGGATCGCCGGTGAGCCGCTGCAACACGTGCAGCGGATCGGCGACGGCGTGCGGATCGAGCAGGAAGTGGTAGCCCAAGTGCGTTTCGTCGGCCGCATCCCCGACCATCACCGCCTTCACCCGGCGGCTAGCGGTGCGGGCCAGGTGGTGCTGTGCCACCTCCTGCTCCCAGGCGGGCAGGGCGTCGTTCTGGATGGCTACATCACGCACGCTGTCGGCGAAGGTGGCGCGCAGGGGTACGACGTCCGTGCGTGGCAGGCCCAGCTGCGTCGATGCCAGTTCCGCGTAGGGCTGGTCGTCCGAACCGACGATCAACGAGGCCGCGTAGTCGTACGTGGCATGCCCCTCGAAGGCGAGGGTAAAGCTTTGCGGTGTCGCGCCTGCCTGCTTCGCCAACGCACCGATGAGCGTGGAATCCAGCCCGCCGCTGAGGAACAGGCCCACCGGCGCGTCGGCGATGAGGGTGCGCCGCACGGCCTGGTCGAGGTGGTGGCGCAGCGTATGCGCGGTGTCGGCCCACGAGGCCCGCGTGCGCGGCGGGTCGCGTTCGACGCACCAGGGCCGGGTGCGCATGCCGTCTGCGGTCAGGTGCAGCACGTGGCCCGGCGCGAGGTAGGCCATGCCGTCGAACATCGGTCGCGCCACGCCGCTGAAGAACGGCGCCACCAGGTATTCGGTCACTGCTTCCCGGTGGGCTCGCGGACGGGTACGCATGGCGGGCAGGAGCGCCTTGGCTTCCGATGCGAAGACGAACTCGTCGTGGTCCTGCATGAAGACGAACGGCTTGATGCCCAGGCGATCGCGCGCGGCGAATGCCCGCCGTTGCCACGTGTCCCAGACCAGGAAGGCGAACATGCCGTTGAAGCGCGGTACGCACGCTTCGCCCCAGGTGGCGTAGGCAGCCAGCACCACTTCGCTGTCGCTGGACGAGCGGAACGACCAGTGCGCCGCCAACTCGCGGCGCAGGGCGTCATGGTTGTAGACCTCGCCGTTGTAGACGAGCACGTAGCGACCATCCGGGCTCGCCATGGGCTGGGCGCCATGTGGCGCATCCAGCAGGGCGAGCCGGGTATGGCCAAGCACGGCATGCTCGTCGTGCCAGAGGCCTTCGCCATCCGGTCCGCGGTGACGCTGGCGATCACGCACGGCCAGCACGCGCGCGATCTGCCCCCGCGCGCCGCCATCGAAACGGATCAGCCCCGCCAGGCCGCACATC
Organism: Luteibacter sp. PvP120; assembly: GCF_054055715.1. NCBI lineage: Bacteria > Pseudomonadati > Pseudomonadota > Gammaproteobacteria > Lysobacterales > Rhodanobacteraceae > Luteibacter > Luteibacter sp. PvP120. Next base: position 210,678 of record NZ_JBSRXP010000001.1, read on the forward strand.
AGGCGGTAACGCCCAGGTCGCGCAGCAGCAGGAGCAGCGTGGCCCACTGCACCCGTTCCGCATCCGTCGCCAGTGTCGGTAACGGCAGGCCGAGCACGGAGGCCAGCGCGAGGATGGGTGCCGCTGGCAGCAGGTGCCCGAGGTCCATCGGCGGTGCCAGTCGTGCACGCTTGGGGCCCTCGGTCAGGGCGCGCGATACACCGTGATGCCGGGCGAGACGCCGGATGCAGCGCTTGTCCGGATCGGCGGGCGACGAGCACAGGTGCGCCACCACGGGCGTAGCGAGGAACGGCGCGGACAGTTGCACGCCGGCCGCCTCGAACAGGGTCCTGCACAAAGGCAGGTAGTCGGCGGAGCGATCACGCCTCAGCACCTGGTCCACGCCGTCGCCGGTGATGGCCCGCACGATGCCGTCGCGCGCCATGGCCCGGGCCAGTAGCAGCTTCGCCACCGGATGCAGGTTGTACAGCGGTTCCTCCAGATGACGCATGGCCTCGGGCAGGGCGTCGACGAAGGCCTGCGCACCGGCCTCGACCACGATCACCTCGACGCCCCGGCGGCGTGCGGTGTCGCAGGCCGCCTCGCGCTCGTCGTAGCCGGGCAGGCCGGTGGCGAGGACGTAGACCGGCAGGTGACGGATGCCGTGGGCATGCAGCAGGCCCAGGATCAGGGCGGAGTCCAGGCCGCCACTGAGTGCGACGGCGGTAGGGCGCCCATCGGCCAGGACGTCGCGCAGGGCGTCGAGCAGCAGCGTTTCCAGGTCGCCCGCGGTGCGGCGCAGCGGGCGCTCGATCACTGCCAGCCCCTCGCTCGCCTCGACGAGGGCGTGGCCGGGAGGCACAGCCCGGACGTCGGCCAGGATCGTGCGATCGGCATACCGTGCGCCGGTGAGATAACCGCCGATCGCCTGGCTGTCCAGCGGCCCCGTTGGCAGCTGCGCTTGGCGCAACAGCTCGCGGATGCCGCCGCCGAACGTCGCGCTGCGGGAATGGTAGACGACCTGCCTGATCCCGAAAGGATCGCGCTCGCGAAGGATCATGCGAAGCGCGCCCTTGCGGCGTCGAGTTCGGCCCGCCCCATCATGCGGTGCGGCTCCATGACGGCACTGCCGCCGTGGCAGTGGAAGCATGCGCGCAGCGGCGCCTCGCGCGACAGGTACGCGTGGATCTCGTCGGCGAGCGAGGGGCCATCGTGCAGCGGCAGGCCATCCTGCGTGAAGTCGTCGCGCCCGCGGTGAAGGGTGTGGAAATGCGCGGGGCGGGTACAGGTGTAGAAGATGCCGTCGCGCAGCAGGTGGCACCGTTCCCGCAGCCAGCAGTCGTGGTAGATCGCCTGCGTTTCCGCGACATCCGTGGAGGCGGGGTCGCGCGTCATCCGGACGAACTGCGCCTGCGGCTTCCAATTGAGGCGCACGTCGAAGCGCGCGGCCATGGCTTCCACGTGCCGTATGCGTTCGTCTGACAGGCGGGGCCGCGGATACAGCGAGATGGTCAGGGCGTCCACGCCGGCCCAGAACGCGTCCGGCATCCTGTCCAGCAGCAACCCGTTGGTGGTGACCGAGATCGTGGGCGCGATGCCGGTGCCGCGCACCGCTTGCAGGATATCGACAAGCGCGGGATGCAGGGTCGGCTCGCCGCCCACCAGCTTGAACACACGGGGTTGCAGCACGCGCGCGGCGCGGCGCAGGTCGGCGCAGAGCGTCTCCGGATCGGCTGTCCACGCCGGCAGCAAGGGCGACAGCGAACAACACTCCACGCAGGTCAGGTTGCAGTGGTCGACGATGTGCGCCTCGAGCGACCGTGTGCGGATGCGTCCGTCCACGATGGGGTAATGCCGCTCCATGGGAGGCGGAAACACGTGTTGCCGTTCGCTGGACATCAGTGCGATCCCTCTATGGTGTCGACGAAGAACGCGCCGAGGCGCTCGCGCCCGCGCGCCAGCAGCGTCACCATCTCCATCGCACCCAGCAGCCGCTGGTCGAAGCCCGGCAGGCCGTCCAGCCAGCCCTGCAACACCCAGTGCTTGGTGGCGTGCATCAGGCAGGCCACGTCCACCGCCCAGCGCATGTGCCCGGCGCGCAGCGGACGGCGTTCCCGATAGGCATGGACGAAGGCCCGCGCCAGCGCAGGAGCCTGCAGCGGAAGATGGTTGAGACAGCGCACCACCTCGAATTCGCGCGGTGCGCCGATGGATGCCTCCCAGTCGATGACGAGCGGCGGCAGCGCGTCGCCGAACAGGTAATTGAACTGGTTGTAGTCGTTGTGGATGGGCCGCTGGGTATCGTCGGTGGGGAAGCCTTCGATGGCCCCGGGATAACACGCCGCCAGCATCTCGCGGCACAGGGCCAGATAGCGCGCCACCCAGGCGGCGTCGATCCGGGGATGGGAAGGAAGCGGGCGCTCCGCCAGCTCCAGCTTCGCGCGCTCCACCGCGGGATCGATATGGGCCAATCGCGCGGAGAGCGTCTGCGGAGCCTGCCCCGGCATCGCGTCCAGGCGCGCGTGCAGGGCGCCCAGGCCACGGCCCAGCGCGGCCCACTCGTGCGTGGCGTAGGTGTCGTAGGCACGGTAACGGCCCGTCTCCCACTGCGTGATCAGAACGCAGCCACCGTCCGGTTGCCCGGCCCATGCTGCACCGTCACGTGTGGGTACAAGGGTCTGGACACGGATGTCCGGGCTCGCCGGGCCCTCGCCGAGAAAGGCCAGGACGCAGGCTTCCCATTCGCCGCGTGCCCGATCGGCGGCCGCGAACGTCTTCACCGCGACCTCGCCGATGTCGCTCCGCCAGCGCGCCACGCGTGTGGTGACCGCCTGGCCGTCGCCGCGCAGGCGCAGGTCGTAGGCGGCGGGAAGGGTGGGCAACGACGTCACTCAGATCGCCTCGCCCGGGCCGTAACGGTAGGGATGGCCGGTGAGGAAGCGGTTGTGGCCCACGTAGCGCAGGTTGTACATCGCGGGGCGGAACAGCATGCGCGGCTCGTTGTTCGCGATGCCCAGCAGGGGGTAGAGCGCGCGATCGACGAAGAACGCGTTGTTGCCCATGTCGTCGCAACACACCAGCTCGTAACCCCGCGTGGCGCCCAGGGCCACCAGCGATGCCAGGCTGGCTCCGTAGTGAGTCGATCCATCCCAGTGGTGTTCGGGGTCGTAGGCCATGACCCAGCGCTCCGGCGGTGGGTAATACGGGTTGTACTCGACGACCACCAGGCGTGCGCGATGGCGCTGCATGCCTTGCCATACCCAGTAATCGTTGCCGTCGATATCCAGCGAGAGCAGGTCGAACACCGCCGGCACGCCGGCGGCGTCGAGCAGGTCGTCCACCGTATCGGGCTGGACGCGCTCGCCGACCAGGCGCACGTTGCCCGCGTCGCCGTAGGTCTCCTTCAGGCGCCCGAAGCGGTATGCCGAGCCTTCCACGAGGGTGCCCAGCCAGCCCTGCTCGCGCAGCAACAGCGCCGTGTTGCTGTTGCGCAGGCCGTCGCTCGCGCCGATATCGACGCAGTAACGACTGGCTGGCGCGACACGGTCCAGGATGCGTGTGAGGATGGCTTCCTCGGTGCCCTGCGCGTAGAGGCTGGGAGCCAGACGCGACAGGTCGAGTGGTGGAATCCCTGCGGACATGGCCTGCCGACGGCTGCGTGACGTGGCCGGCATGATATCGAAGATAACGGCGCGGCGTGTACGATCGTGTCATCGACGAACAGGTGACGACATGTCAAAACCCATGAAGATCGACTTCGTATCGGATATCGCGTGCCCCTGGTGCGCCATCGGCCTGGGTGGGCTGGAGCGCGCGCTGGAGCGGCTGGCCGGCGAGGTCGACGCACAGATCACCTTCCATCCCTTCGAGCTCAACCCGCAGATGCCGCCCGGCGGGGAAAACACGCTGGAACACATCGTCGCCAAGTACGGCATGTCGGTGGACGACGTACGGATGAACCGGGAACGCATCACGGCGCGCGCCGCCGACGTTGGGTTCGCCATGAACACCTCCGACGACAGCCGCATCTACAACACCTTCGATGCGCATCGCCTGCTCGCCTGGGCCGCAGAACAGGGCATGCAGCACGCGTTGAAGCGGCGGCTGCTCGCAGTGAACTTCACCGAACAGGCCGATCCGGGCAACCGCGACGTGCTGGTCGCGGCAGCGGCGGAGGTCGGGCTGGATGCCGCGGCGGCGCGGGAAGTGCTCGACACGGGGCGCTACGCCGAGGACGTGCGTCGCGACGAAGCGTTGTGGCAGAGCCGTGGCATCACCGGTGTGCCGGCCGTGGTGGTGAATGACCGTTACCTCATCTCCGGCGGGCAGCCGCCGGAGGAATTCGAGCGACAGCTGCGCAAGATCGCGCAGGAGTCGCCCTGACTAACCGACCGCGTGGGCCGGCAGCAGCTGCCATCGATGAAGCTGGTCGATGGTTCGCGCCACGCTGTCTTCCGCCCGGATGGCCTGCCCGAGCGTCGTGGCCGCCGTTTGCATGGTGGGCTGTTGCGTCGTGCGGAGGGCGTGCGCAAGGTCGTCGCCGGTGAACCGGCGCCGGTCTAGCGGGGGCGGCGCCACGCCCAGGCCGTGCAATCGCCTGGCCCAGAACGGCTGGTCGCCGAAGAAGGGAATCACCACCGACGGAATGCCCGCGCGCGCGGCCGCCGCCGACGTGCCCGCCCCGCCATGGTGAACCGCCGCGGACATCAGCGGCAGCAGTCGGTCGTGCGGCGCATGGTCCAGTACGAAGACCCGTTCGCGGTCGATGTCCTCCGGTGGCGACAGGCCGCCCCAGCCGGTCACGAGGACGGCGCGTTGCCCACTCTTGCGCAGGCCGTCCAGCAGCGTGTCGGTGAATTCGCGGGATCGCGCACCGACCATGCTGCCGAAACCGATGTAGACCGGACGCGGCCCCGCATCGAGGAACGCCTGCAACGCGGACGGCGGTGCCCAGGACGGATCGTCATGAAACCAGTAGCCGACCACCTGGCTGCGATCTTCCCAGTCGTCCGGACGGGGCAGCACCTGCTCGCTGAAGCCGTAGAGCACCTTGTCGTGCCCATGCACGCCGTCCTGCGGCGGCCCACGCCAGGGAAAGCGGGGCAGACCGAGCGCCGGGCGCACCACGCCGTTCACCGCGGGGCACATGACCCGCCACACCAGCAGGCGCAGCAGGCGGTAAAGGGCCAGGTTGACGCCGCCGGGCAGGGATAACCCGTTCCCCCCCAACGTCAGCGGCGGCAGCCGCCGCGAGGGTGCAAGCGGTTGCAACTGCACCGCCACGAAAGGCAGGTCGTGCGCCTCGGCCAGGGACCGTGCGAGCAGGGTGGCACTGCCCGAGCCGATCAGCAGCGTGGCCGAGCGACAAGCCTCCCGGCCCTGCGCGATCCAGTCACGGGCCCACTGGGCGTAGCGGGCGCGAAAGATCCTGGCCACCGTGACAAGCCGATCGGGACGCGCGGACAGGGTGGGGTCGCTCGCCAGTGTCGCCTTGAAGTCGCCGGTGAGCGGCGCGAACGCCAGCCCGGCCGCGAGGATCATCGGCGCAAAAGACTCGCTGGTCACGATGCGCACGGCGTGGCCCGCGCGCTGCAGGCCGACACCGAGCCCCACGTACGGCTGGATGTCGCCCCGCGTTCCCAGGGTGAACAGAACGATCACCGGACCGCCTCCTCAGGTGGTGGCGGTGACGCGCGCCGGGGAAAAGCGCGCTTCGCCCAGCCGATGGCGTAGGTGCCGCGCGATCTCCATGGCGGGGGCGGGCTCCAGCATCGCCTGGTGGTGGCAGTCGACGTCATGGACATGGAAGTTGCCGCCGACCCACGGCTGCCAGGCGTCCGGATGCTGATGAAACACCTCGGACGACGCGATCGCGGTCTTGCGTGTCGCATGGAAGAAGATGACGTCGGTATCCACACGGGCCGGTCGATAGCGGCGGGCCATGGCCAGGTGCTGGCGGGTGAGGGCGATGACACGGGCGATGAGGTCCGGATCGCGCTGGCTCAGGGCTCGCACCACCGGCAGGTTGAAGACGTCGTAGGAATCGCATAGCAGCGTGGCCAGCGCATCCATCGACACCGGTGCATCCTCGCCCGCGAACTCGTGCAGACCGAGGAAATGCAGCACGGCGCGTACCTCGTCGGCGTCGTCCACGGGCAGGTCGGATGCGGTGAAGGGATAGGCATCCAGCATCGCCAGGAACTCGACGGACTCGCCTTCCGCTTGCAGGCGCGCCGTCATGGCATGCCCGATCAGTCCGCCCATGGACCAGCCCAGCAGCCGATACGGACCCTCCGGCTGCACCTGCCGGATCTGCGCGACGTAATCGTCGGCCACGTCCTCGATCGTGTCGTGCGTGGCGGCAGCGACCAGTGCGCGGGACTGCAGGCCGAACACCGGCTGGTGGGCATCCAGGTGGCGTAGCAGCCCACCGTAGCTCCAGCTGATTCCCACGGCGGGATGGATGCAGAACAGGGGCCGGACGTCACCGCCGGCACGCAACCGGAGCAGGGGCGCCAGCGGGCTGGCGTCGTGATGTTCGGCGCGCTCCAGGACACGGGCGAGCCCGGCGATCGTGGATGCGTCGAAGAGACTGGCCAGCGACAGTTCGGTTCCCAACTGGGACGAGCAGCGCGCGACCATCTCCGCCGCGGCGAGCGAGTCGCCGCCCAGGGCGAAGAAGTTGTCGTGGATACCGATCCGCTCCACGCCGAGGATGTCGCGCCACAGGCCGGCCAACTGCTCTTCCGTGGGGGTGCGCGGCGCCTCGTAGGTGGCCTGGCGCAGCAGCGTCGGCGCCGGCAGTGCCGCGCGGTCGAGCTTGCCGCTGGCCGTCAACGGCATGCTGTCCAGGCGGAGGATATAGGCGGGCAGGACCGGTTCGGGCAGGTGGCGCGCCAGTCCCATGCGCAACCGGGCCTCGTCGAAGGGGCGATCCGCGGACGGCACGACATAAGCCACCAGCACGGTCTTGCCGGACTCGTCCGGACGCGCGACTACCGCGGCCATGTGCACACCCGGCAGGGCCAGCAGGCGGTGCTCGATCTCGCCCGGCTCGATCCGGTAGCCGTTGATCTTGACCTGCTGGTCGACACGACCGACGAATTCGAGCTGGCCGTCGTCACGCCAGCGCACCAGGTCGCCGGTGCGGTACATCCGTCTTTCCGTTGCCGCGAAGGGATCGGCGACGAACCGCTCGGCGGTGAGCGGGGCGCGGCGCAGGTAACCCGCCGCCACGCCGGCACCGGCGATGTACAGCTCGCCGGTGGCACCGGGTACCACCGGCTGGCGCTGGCGGTCGAGGACATACACCTGGGTGTTGCTGATGGGACGACCGATCGGCGGCGGCGAGATATCGCCGGCATCCAGGTCGGCCACCGTGGACCAGATCGTGGTTTCCGTGGGGCCGTAGAGCTGGGTGACCCTGCGCGCGCGCTGCAAGAGTCGGGCGGCAAGGTCCTCGGTCAGGGCCTCGCCGCCGACCAGTGCGTGCACGGTGTCGAGCCGCAACGCCGCGTGGGCCAGCAGGATCCGCCACAACGACGGGGTGGCCTGCACCACGGTGACGCCTTCCTCGTCGATCAGCCGTGCCACGGCGGCCGGCTGCCGGAGCGTTGCCGTATCGGCCACCACCACCTGCGCACCCACCACCAGCGGCAGGTAGAACTCCAATCCGGCGATATCGAAGGTCACCCCCGTGAGTGCGACGAAGCACTCACGCTGTTCCGGCGCCAGCGCATGGACCATCGCCTGCAGGAAATGCGACAGGTTCGAGTGGGTCACCTGCACGCCCTTCGGCTTGCCGGTCGAGCCGGAGGTGTAAAGCACGTAGGCGATGCCGCTGGCCTGGCACCGGTCGGGATGCCGCGATACCGGCAGGGGTTCGTCCTCGACGTGGACGAGCAGCATGCCGCCATGCGGCAGCCGCTCGCCGATGTCCCGCGTGGTCACCAGGGCCAGCGGCTTCGCATCGTTGAGCATGTCGTTCACGCGCTCGACCGGTCCCTCCGGATCGAGCAACAGGTAAGTCGCTCCCGCACGCATGACGGCCAGCAGCAGCACCAGCAGGCGTTCGTCCCTTGGTAGCGCCAGTGCCACGATGTCGCCCGGCTCGATGCCGTCGTCGATGAGCTGCTGGGCATACGCGGCGCTGCGGTCGTGCCACTGGCGATAGGTCACTTGTCTTCGTTCCGAGCGTATGGCCACGGCATCCGGCGTGCGCGCCGACCACGCCGCCAGCAGCTGCGGCAGGGGGCGCGCATCGACAGGGCATGTCGTCGCATTCCAGTCGTGCATCAGTCGCCGACGCTCGGTGGGCTCGAGCAGGTCGATCGCGGCGAGCGGCTGCGAAGGTGTGTCGAGCACCGCATCGATCATCCGGACCAGTCGATGCCGGTGCTCGTCCAGCTCGGCCATGTCGTACAGCGCGGGACTGGCGTCGAAATCGAAACGAAGGTCGGCGCCGTTGCCCCGGTCATAAACGAACACGGTCAGATCCTCGGCGGACCCGTTCGATGCGTTGTGCGCCTTGGCCGATCCACCGGCGAAATCCAGCGCGTAATCGAAGGGCTCGATATTGATGCCCAGCCGGGCCAGGTGTTGGCCCTGGCCGACCAGCCCCAGGTCGCGCCGCACGTCCTCGTAGCGGTACTGCTGGTGCCGCAGCGCACTGCGCACCGTGGTGGCCACCTGGGCGAAGAGCTGGCCCGCCGTCATCTCGGGCGACAGCGCCAGGCGGATGGTGACCGCATTGGCCACCATGCCGGGCGTGCGCCGCCACACATCGCCCATCCGGCTGGACACCGGCATGCCGAACACCAGGTCTTCGGCGCCGGTCAGTCGGTAGTAGTAGGCGGCGACCAGGGCGATCAGCACCTGGGGCAGGCTGGTCGAATGCTGCTGACCCAGCAGGCGCAGGCGATCCACCGTGGCGCTGGACAGATGGCCCACACTCCGGAGCAAGCCGCCCGCACTGCCTTGCGGTCGCCTGCGGGCGAGGGTCACGGCATCGGGCAGTCCTGCCAGTTGCGCCGTCCAGTAGTCGCGGTCGCGTCCGAAGCGGGACGACGATCGGTATGCGGCCTCCGCATCGACCAGTTCCGCCAGCGCACCGAAGTGGCAGGGACCCGGAGCCTCATTCCGCACGAACGCCGTGTATAGCTCCGCCACGCGCTGCGCTACCTTGCCGCCGCTGTAGCCGTCGTACACGGCATGGTGGGCACGCTGGTACCAGTAGAAGCGATCGCCGTCGAGAAGGAAAATCGCGCTGACCCACAACGGATCGCGTGCAAGGTCGACGGGCTGGCTCAGCTCGTCGAGCATCCACGCCTCAGCCGCCGTGCGTGGGTCGGTCACGCCGCGAAGATCGATGCATGGAAACGTACCGTTATAGACATCGCGAACGAACTGGAACGGACGTCCATTGTCTTCGTCGATACCCACGCGCAGCGTCTGTGCTTCGTCGGTCACCTGGAGCAGCGCTCGTCTGAAATGCTCCAGGTGCAGCGTGCCCTCGATCTCCACGAACTCCGCGATATTCATGGTGGAGCCGGGTGCACCGACCTTGTGTCCCACCCACAGTCCCCGTTGTGCCGTGGTCAGCGGCAGCTTGCCTTGTCGTTCGGTATGCATGGTGTTCCCCGCGTTAACGACAGGCAGGACGATATCCGCCGATCTCGTTTGGCCGTCTGAAAGAAAAAAGATTTCTTAAGTAGTGTTGAGAGTGAATATGACACTGCGTGGTCGGACGCTGTGTCGCGCATCACAGTCACGGCATGCCGCCATGCAGACGGCGAATCGGGTAGTCGTGGCGTATAAGCGTTTTCCGGCGTGCTGCCGAAACGGCTTGATCGCGCGGTTACCACCCTGGGTGGCATTACAGGCAAAATAGCGGGTTGGACGCGCTCCACGGCTGTGTGGCGCATCGCTCCGGTTTTCCTCTTTCTCTTTACGGATCATGCTTTTGGACACTACCGCCCCCCTGGCCGACGTCACCGCCGATACCGCGCTGCTGGAGCGTCTGCGTGCGGCGACGCAGCTGCTCGAGTCCGTCGCGGCCGACAGGCTGCTGCTTGACGGTTTGCCAGCCGACGATCGTCAACGCCTGTACCAGGCGGTGGCGCAGGTCTATCACCCCGACCCGGGTGAGCGCCGCATCAAGCTGAAAGTTGCCCAAAAAGCGCGTCATGCCGAAAAGATCAAGGCCGAGGACGATGTGCTCAACCAGACCGGCATCCGTGCGCTGCGGCGCAAGCCGGTGTTCACCACGCCCAACGTCTTCGCACCCGAAGGGTTCGAGGCCAACGATATCGGGCCCGACGCCGATGCCGCGCAACCGCGCGAGTCGATCGAACCGAAGCACTGCTACGTGTGCAAGCAGAAATACTCGGCCATCCATTTCTTCTACGACCAGTTGTGCCCCACGTGCGCGGCATTCAACTACGCCAAGCGCACCGAGCTGGTGGACCTTCGCGGTCGCGTGGCGCTGCTGACCGGCGGTCGCGTGAAAATCGGCTACCAGGCCGGCCTGAAGTTGCTGCGTGCCGGCGCCGAGCTGATCGTCACCACGCGCTTCCCGAGGGATTCCGCGGCGCGTTACGCCGAAGAGCCGGATTTCGGCGAATGGGGCCACCGCCTCCAGGTCTACGGGCTGGACCTGCGGCACACGCCCAGTGTGGAAGCGTTCTGCCAGGAACTGGTCGCCACGCGGCCACGCCTGGATTTCATCATCAACAATGCGTGCCAGACCGTGCGTCGTCCGCCGGACTTCTATGCGCACATGATGGAGGGTGAGACGGCCGCCCTGCACGACATGCCCGAGCACGTGCGCAAGCTGGTCGGTCATTACGAGGGCCTGCGCGGCTCGCACATCCTGCCCGATGCCGCCGCCTCGTCCGGTGGGCTCGCCGGCCAGCGGGCACCGTTGCCGGGACTGACCCGGGCCGCCGAGCTCTCGCAGCTACCGCTGCTGCCCGAGGAACTGCTGGCGCAGAGCCACCTGTTCCCGGAGGGCCGGCTGGACCAGGACCTGCAGCAGGTGGACCTGCGCGAGCGCAACTCATGGCGCCTGCTGATGGCCGAGGTGCCGTCGGTGGAACTGCTGGAGGTGCAGCTGGTCAACGCCATCGCGCCGTTCATCATCAACGCGCGGCTGAAGCCGCTGATGCTGCGCACGCCCGAGCGCGACAAGCACATCGTCAACGTCTCGGCGATGGAGGGGCAGTTCTATCGCAACTTCAAGACCACCCGCCATCCGCACACCAACATGGCCAAGGCGGCGCTCAACATGATGACGCGTACCTCGGCTACGGATTACCAGAACGACGGTATCCACATGAACAGCGTCGACACCGGCTGGGTGACCGATGAAGATCCGGCCGACCTGGCGGCGAAGAAGGTGCGGGAAGAACGGTTCCACCCGCCGCTGGACATCGTCGACGGGGCCGCGCGTATCGTCGATCCGATCATCAGCGGGATCAACACGGGCGAGCATGTATGGGGGCAATTCCTCAAGGACTATCGGCCGACGGACTGGTAAGCGCAGGGGACGTCGCCTGGGACCACCATGCATTTTCGGCAGGCTTTCACGCATGGCTTCCGGGGATCGCTTAGGGTGAATCGCGGCCCTTCCGCCGCTCCCAGGAGACGTTTTGCCATGACATGCCATGCCTCGTCGTCCCACGATCTTTCCGCTCCCCGCGCCTTCGCCCGCCTTCGTGCCACGGAAGTCACCCCCACGCTGAAGGAAGAGAACCGCGGCAACGTATTCCTCACCGTCTATACCGATCCGGATCGACCCGAGCCGGAAGTCGGCATCATCGGCGGCTGATTCACCTGTCCGCACCTTGCGCCCCGCCTTTCGCGGGGCGCATTCGTTTAGGGAGAGACAGCATGACCGGGACACGTCCGCTCATCCTCGCGCCGCACAGCGATCCGCACGCCAGCGCGCTGGCGTGGGCGATCGAGCAGCAGGGTGTGGAGCCGCTGTGGTTCGCGGCCCTGCCCACGGCGCCTGGTTCGCATTACCGCTTCCACATCGACGCGGACGGCGAGTCGATGGATGCGCCGTTCGACCTGGCCGGGGGCATCACGGCCGTGTGGAACCGACGGTTCCAGGAGCCGAAGCCGCATTGCGCGGAGGCGGACCGCACTTTCGCCGCCTGGGAATGGAAAATGTTCCAGCGCAGCGTGTTCAGCCTGGACAGCACGTTTGCGCGCCCCCTCTGGGTCAACCCGATGGACGCGGCGCGCCACGCGGAGAACAAGCTGGTGCAGCTAAGCGTGTGCCGGCGCCTGGGCATTCCCTTCCCCGACACCGTGGTGACCACCGACGCGGCCGAGGTACACGCCATGCGCGCGCGCTGGGGCCGGATCGTCTTCAAGAGTTTCCTGGTCCACCAGTGGGAAGAGCGAGACAGCGGGAAGATGCACGCGGTCGGCGTCACCTTGCTGGACGGCGACAGCGACCTGCCGGCGGAGGCGATCGCCGTGTGCCCGGGTATCTACCAGCGCTATATCGAGAAGACCTGCGACGTGCGCGTCACCGTGATCGGCGACCGTATGTTCGCGCTGGCCATCCGCAAGGACCAGGGCGGCGGCTTCGTGGACTGGCGCACGCATGCGGGCGATCCCGAGCTGCGCGCGGAGGGTATCGTGTTGCCCGAGGCGCTGGAGGCGCGACTGCGGGCGTTCATGCGGGAGCTGGGGCTCGTTTTCGGTTGCATCGACCTGGTGATGGACGCCGAGGGCGGCTTCCATTTCCTTGAAGTGAACCAGGCGGGGCAGTTCCTCTTCGTCGAGGACATGCTGCCGGGTTGCCCGATCCTGCGGGCCATGACGGCGATGCTGGTCACCGGGCGGGTGGACTATGCGCTGGATGACGTCGGCGATGTTTCGATGAAGGGCTTCTGGGCGTCGGATCGGTTCGACCGGTTGCGCGAGGCGGTCGATGAGGCGCCGCCGGAGCGGGTGTTGTTTACGGTGGAGTAGGTTGGCAGCGCTGACCCGTATAATGGCGGGCTCGACCTTTTTTGTAAGCGAGCCGCCTCGTGCCGAACTCCGATATCCCCGCATGCCCGGTCTGCGGCATGGAAAACACCTACCCCGATGGCGAGATGTACATCTGCCCGGACTGCGCCCATGAGTGGCCGCAGCAGTCGGCTGCTGCCGACGAAGGCGTAGCTGTCGTGCGCGACGTCCACGGCAACGTGCTCAACGAAGGCGACTCCGTCGTCGTCATCAAGGACCTGAAAGTCAAGGGATCCTCCATCCCGTTGAAGCAGGGCACCGTGATACGCAACATCCATCTGGTGGACGGCGACGCGGAGCACATCGAAGGGAGCTCGGACAAGATCAAGGGGCTGGTGCTCAAGGTGTGCTTCTTGAAGAAAGCCTGATCGCTCAATACTGGTACTGCATCGTCACGCCGATGGTGCGCGGCTGGTTCAACGCCACGCGGCGCGTCGTCGGCAGGTCGGCCGAGATGGCCACCGGCAGGTCGGTCTCGCCGCGCTTGTCGAACAGGTTGGTGGCGTACAGCGAGATATCGAAACCGTTGCGGCCTTCCATACCCACGCGGATATTGGTGGTGGCAAAGCCCTTGCGACGGTAGAACGGGCTTTCGCGGTCGTACAGGAAGTTGGAGTCGCCCACGTAGCTGATGTCAGCACGCATGAAGCCGTCGTACTGCGCGTTGACCCGGTGGCGATACTCGCCGGCCAGCGAGCCGGTGAAGCGGGGCACATTGACCAGGCGGTCGCCGTCCTTCGCCGAGGTGCCGGGCACGTCGTTCTTCAGGTAGGCATCGTTGTAGCTGAAGCCGGCGCTCAGGGTCACGGCATTGACGGGCAGGAATTTCAGTTCCAGTTCCGCGCCCTGGCTGACCGCGCTACCGAAGTTGGCGGTGATGTTGTAGCCACAGCCGAGCACGATCTGCTGCTGCACGTGCTTCCAGTCGATGTGATACACGGACGCGTCGACCAGCAATTTGCGGTCGAGCAAGGCGCTCTTGAAGCCCAGTTCGTAGTTCCAGAGGGTGTCCGGGTTGTACTTGTTCAGCTGCGACTGGCTGAGGCCCAGCCCCGAGACCTCCGAACCGCACAGCGTGGCCGGGGCAGGGTTGTTCGGGCCGCCGGGCCGATACCCTTCGGAGGCCGTGGCGTAGACCATGTCGTCGGGCGTGACCTGGTACTGCAGCGTGAACTTGGGCGTGCTGCCGTAATCCTTCGATTTGCTCTGTACCGCGCTCGGGCCACCGTTAAGCAGGCCATCGCCGGTCTGCGAGAAGCCCTGCTTGACCTCGAAAGCACGGATGCCCGCGCTGGCCTTCAGCTTGTCGGTAATGTTCCAGGACAACTCGCCGAACACCGCATACTCGTCGAGGGTGGCGTTGCGACCGCCCTGGTAGATGGTGGAGTAGGCCGGGAACGGGGTGCCGAAGGTCTGGTTGAAGCCACCCGGGTAGGGAATGGACGAGTTCAGCGGCGCGCGCACGTCATGGTAGAACGCACCCAGGATGGCCTGCACCGGGCCATCGAACTTGCTGGTGGCGCGGACTTCCTCTGTGAACTCCTTGTTCTTGTAGCTGCCGTACATGGTGGTCGGGTAGACGCTGGGCAGGCCGAAGAAGTAGTTGATCACCTTGGAACTGTCGTCACGGATGCTGATGTCGCGGGTGAAGTACGAGCTGGACGACATCAGTTCGAAAGCGTCGAACTGCTTGTGGATGGCGATGTTGGAGATCGTCGACTTCTGGATGTTGGTCTCGTTGACGTCACGCACCTGGTACGGGTTGTCGAGCGACGCGGGAATCTTGTCGTAGGTGAACGGAGAACCCAGTCGGGAATACTGGTAGATGACGCTGGGCGTGATCGTCAGCGAATCGTCCGGCTTGATCAGCATGGCCACGCGGGCCCCATACGTCTTGTACGTATTGACGTTGTCCTTCTTCCTGCCATCCGGGTCCGCCGCCAGGTAGTTGGCGGGCGAGATCGGGTAGCGATCGATATAACCGTCGTCGTCGCGGTAGTAGGCGGACACGCGCAGCGCGACGGTGTCCTTGATCAGCGGCACGTTGAGCACGCCATTGACGTTGGCATTGGGGCCGCCATGGTACGTGCCCGAAACGTCCGTTCGGATGCGCGCCTCGACGAAGTCCAGGTCGGGTTGGTTGGTCACGTACTTGACCGTGCCACCCATCGAACTGGAGCCGTAGATCGTGCCCTGGGGCCCGCGCAGCACCTCCACCCGCTCGATATCGAACACCGAGGGATCGATGACGCCACGCGTGGACAGCAGCGCGGCATTGCTCGACGCGGCGATGGGCACGTCGTCGAGGTAATAGCCCACCGTGGCGGCGGAGCCCGCGCTCGAGGAAATGCCGCGGATGATCAGGTTGTTGGAACCCGGGCCCGAGGAGGCGACCGTGAGCGACGGCGCGATACGCGCCAGGTCGACGAGGCTGGTCACGCCCTGGCGTTCGAGCTGCTCGCCGGTCAGCGCGGTCATGCTGATAGGCACCTTCTGGATGTCCTGCTCGCGCTTGGCGGCGGTGACCGTGATGCCCTCGAGGCTCTGCGGGGTGTCGGACGCCTGGGTCTTTTTCTTGCCGTTGGCCGGATCGGTGGCGTCCTGCGCGGCGGCCGCGCCCGTGGCCAGCGCCACGGAGAGCAGGGCGGTGTAGAGCAGCGTGCGCTTGAGATCTTGGTTCATGGAAGCCCCTGCCGATCGGCTGGATGGAAGACGGTCTTGAGAAACAGGCATACCCTTCGCGCACGCGCGCCGCCATGGCGAGCGTGTTCTCGAGCAAGTGTGCGTTGCGCCCCCTGGCGCCGGACGTATAGCCGTCTGAACCGCTTTTTTGCGGCAGTGCAGCGAGCCCTGTTTCGATCAGATCAAAAAGTTTTGATGGAGTCAAGCTTTTACGTTAGTCTGCCAACGGACCGACCGCTGCCATCCGGCCATGCTTGCCGGTGTCGGCGGAAGGGCAACTTCCCACATGTTCCAGGGGTGCCATGAAAACCTTGTCCGTTCTTTTCTGCGCCCTGGGCGCCGTGGTGACGACTGCCTCCATGGCGGCTGAAGCCCCAGCCGAACCGGTCGCCCAGGCCATCAAGCAGACACTCGATGCCAGTGCCGCCTCATGGTCCGCCGGCGACCTGAAGACCTTCATGGAGTGCTACGAGCGCGCGCCAGGCACGCGCTACGTGGGTTCGAGCGGTATCGTCGAAGGGTACGAGGCGATCGAGGCGATGTACGCGTCACGCTTCCGGACACCCGGTGCCGGCCTGGGCAAGTTGACCGTGGACATCGTCGACGTCAAGCCCCTGGGCACCCAATACGCCTTCGTCATCGGGCGTTACCACCTCAAGCCGGATACCGGTGGCGAGGTCTCGGGCTTCACTTCGCTGCTGTTCCACAAGGTCGGCACGCGCTGGCTGATCAGCAGCGACCACAGCTCCTAATCATGGCGGGCGCGCAGGGGACGCCGGACAAAGCCGATGGCCTGAGCATAGGCTCCGCGATCCGGGATCGACGACGTGGCCTGGGCCTGACCCTGCAAGCCCTGGCCAACCGCTCCGGGCTATCCGTTCCTTTCCTGTCGCAGGTGGAGCGGAACCTCGCCCATCCCTCGCTGCTCTCGCTTGAGGCCATCGCTCATGCCCTGGAGGTGGACGTCGATTACTTCGTCGGGGTACCCACACCAGGGCAGATCGTCTGTCGCGCCGATGAGCACGACCGGATCGACCTCGAGTCGCCCGTGGTCTACGAACGCCTGAGCGGGCGACATGCCGAGCGCAAGATGGAAGCGTTACGCCTGACCGTGCCGGCAGGGCTCGTGGCGCCGACGATCCACAGGGAAGGGGAGGGGTTCTGGTACCTCCTCAGTGGTTCGCTCGAAATGACGGTGGGCAGGAAGACGTTCGTGCTGCACGCGGGGGACAGCGCCCACTTCGACCAGCGGCATCCTTACAGCATGCGCAATGCAGGCAAGGACGAGGTTCGGATGATCTGGGTAGGAACGCCGGCCATCTTCAGGGACTGACCGGCGCCCTCACGAATCCCCGAAGCTTATTTCGGGGCAAGCCGGTACAGGCCGCCGGGCTGCGCGTCTTCCAGCAGCCAGAGCGAGCTGTCCGGCGCTTCCTCGACATCGCGGATGCGCTTGCCGATGCTCCAGCGCTGGACCGCGGTGGCGCCGCCCTTGTCGTCGACGGTGACGCGAATGAGTCCGCTGCTGACCAGGCCGCTGATCAGCGCGCTGCCCTTCCAGTCCGGGAACAGGTCGCCCTTGTAGAACATGATGTTGCCCGGCGCGATCACCGGCTTCCAGTAGATGACCGGCTTGACGAGATCCGGGCGCGTATCCGGGCTGGGAATAGGCACGCCGTTGTAGTTGGCGCCATAGGACACCAGCGGCCAGCCGTAATTCTTGCCACGCTGGATCAGGTTCAGCTCGTCACCGCCGAAGGGGCCGTGCTCGAGCTCCCAGAGCCGACCATCGGGAGCGAAGGCCAGGCCGTACGGCGTGCGGTGCCCGGTGCTCCAGGTTTCGGCGGGGGTGAGGTTGGGACCGGGGAACGTATAGGTACTGACGACCGGCGCCGTCTTGGCCGCCTCGGTATCGGCAGGCGGATCGATCAGCGGGATGGTGCGGGCACCGACCTTGCCTGCCCATGGATTGCCTGGAGCGGGTTTGCCATCCAGCGTAAGGCGGAGGATCTTGCCTTCCGGCTGGTCGGGGTCCTGCGCGGGGGTGAAACGCTGCCGGTCGCCCACGGTGAGGAAGAGGTACTTGCCATCGGGTGAAAACGCGATCTGGGCACCGGGCTGGCCGCCCTTGCCGGTGGGCATCTGCTGCCACAGCACCTGGAAGCCTTCCAGTCGCGGCTGGTCGTTATCCAGGACCAGGCGGCCGCGCCCCATGGCCAGGCCGCCGCCGTAATCACCGGGGGCGACGTAGGTGAGGTAGACGTAGTGGTCGCTGGCGTAATGCGGCGACAGGAACACGCCAAGCATGCCGTTCTGGCCTTCGACGTAGCTGGACGGAACGCCCTTGAGTTCGGTCTTGGCGCCCTGCTGGGTCACCAGGTCGACCCGGCCGACTTTTTCGGTGACCAGCATCCGGCCATCGGGCAGGAAGGCGATGCGCCAGGGCAGGTCGAAGCTGGCTACCTTCGTAACAGTGAAAGGGAGGTCGGGATCGGGTTTCTGGTCGCCTGCGTTGGTCTGTGCATGGGCGGCGGCGCCGGTGAGCAAGGCGCCAAGCAGGAGCGCGTTCGTCAGGTGCTTCATGGGCATGTTTCCTCGCGGCCGGCGTCTGCGCCTGGCCTGGATGGTCGCAAGGTTCAGTCTGCCATCCGCCGATCTACAATGCATCTATTCCAGATGACGACAGACAGGACGATCACACGATGACGATCGCGGATGCTTCGCGCACCCAGTCAGGGCCTTCCACCAAACAGCACTTCCCGGCCCTCGACGGGTTGCGCGGCGTGGCCGCCGTCGCCGTGGTGATCTTTCACTTCATGGAAATGGTGAACGGCGACTACAGCCATCTCTTCATCGGCCATGGGTGGTTGGCCGTCGATTTCTTTTTCTGTCTTTCCGGATTCGTCATTGGCTACGCCTACGACGACCGCGTCGGATCGATGGGTGTCTGGGGCTTCTTCAAGGTCCGGTTGATACGCCTGCATCCGATGGTCGTGTTCGGCTCGCTGCTGGGCCTGCTCACGCTGTGCGCGAATCCTCTTCGCGTCGATCCGCTGCCGTACGATCCCGGTTCGCTCGCGCTCCTGCTACTGACGTCGATCTTCCTGATTCCTTATCCGACGATGCCGGAGGCCGGGTTCAGTCTCTTCGGCCTGAATTCGCCCGCCTGGTCGCTGTTCTCGGAATACATGGCGAACGTCGCTTATGCGCTCGTGCTGTGCCGGTTGGGTCGCCGCTCGCTGGGCGTGGCCACGGCAGCCGCAGCGATCGTCCTGTGTGTTGTGGGCTATCACGAAGGTAACCTGTGGGGCGGCTTCAATGGCGACACGTTCTGGGTCGGTGTTGCAAGGGTGACGTTCTCCTTTCTTGCCGGTCTGCTGGTATACCGCCGGAAATGGATGCTGCGGACGCGTATTGGCTTTCCGGGCCTGGCGTTGCTTCTGATCCTGCCCCTCGTCATGCCGTATGCCGACCGCGGGTGGATTCGCGAAGTCGTTGTGATCGTCCTCTATTTTCCGCTCATCGTGATGCTGGGCGCGGGATCCGTGCTCGACCGATTGTCGGTGAGATTCTGCAAAATCGCCGGGGATATCTCGTATCCGCTGTACATGACCCACTATTCCGTCATGTATATCTTCGGCGATTACTATCGGTCGACCAAGCCGGACGCCGGGGCACTGACGCTGGTGATCGCCGTAAGCACGGTTGCCCTGATCGCTTTCGCTTACGTGGTCATGAGGTACTTCGATCTTCCGTTGAGGCGATACCTGATGAACAGGAGCCGGTGATCGGGGGAGAGCAACAAGTTCGAAGCTTTTTCGGCACGCGCACGTTGCCAAAAAACCGACGCGAAACGCCAGGTCGCGACGGCTAGGCATTATTCCGCGGCGTGGATCGCCAATTCAGCCGGCAGCACTTTCAAAAGTGCTGAATACGTTCGTGACATCATATTTTTACGCCTAAAACGGAACATTTTTCGTTTTTAGGCGCGTGGCGTGACGTCGATATTTCGTGGTTACATCCCGGCGCACAAGGAGGTGCACTTCAGGGCCGCATGTTATGTCGGAAACAACGGGGGGTCCGGATCATCCGGCTTTCACCGCTAAACCAACGCGTTTCCACGGGAGAACAACGTGCCAGTGAACATCCTTTCCGTTGCTGTTCGACGTATTAAGCTCGCCGTCGTCGCCAGCCTTGCCTGTGCAGCCTGCGTACCCGCCGCCTTCGCGGCACCTCTCGGCGACGACACGGCGCAAGCGCCATCGATGGTGCTTCCGCAAGCCGTACAGAGCTGGCACGAAGACATCACGCGTATGTCGACGCCCTCCAATGGTTGTTTCCAGGCCACCTTCCCTAGCATGACCTGGGAAAAGACGTCCTGTTCGCAGGTGAGTCC
Source organism: Luteibacter sp. PvP120 (assembly GCF_054055715.1). Taxonomy (NCBI): domain Bacteria; kingdom Pseudomonadati; phylum Pseudomonadota; class Gammaproteobacteria; order Lysobacterales; family Rhodanobacteraceae; genus Luteibacter; species Luteibacter sp. PvP120. Next base: position 230,761 of record NZ_JBSRXP010000001.1, read on the forward strand.
ATCCGCTCACCCGATGCCGCGCCGTGCCCAGGCTGTAGGGGCGTTTGCGCCGGCCTCGGGTGCGGCAACCACCGGTAACGGCAACGACTACGCGATCGCCACATCCAACCTGATCAGGAGCGCCACCGGAACCTTTCCGTCGGTCACCGGGGTGACCTCCGAGAGCAGCGTCGGGGTAGCGGCGTTCGGCAATGGCGGCATTCTCGGACCCAACGAGTACACGCTCCAGGTCAACACGAATGCCGATCAGGCCACGTCGGCCTGCCAGAATCATTCGGGCTGCAGGAACTGGCAGCAATTCGTCTATGGCACCGACTACAGCACGCGGGGCCAGGCCCAGGCCTTCATCCAGTACTGGCTGATCGGCTACGGCAACACCTGTCCGAGCGGGTGGTTCGGCGGCGGCAGTGGCTCCTGCTACAAGAACAGCGCCGGCGTGACCGCACCGAACGTTCCCGCGACGCAGCTGGCCAAACTCAAGCTGACGGGAACCGCCACCGTCGGTGGCAACGATACGCTGGTCTTCACCAACGGTACCAAGGCGTACTCGCTCAGTGCCAGCGACAGCGTGCTGGGTATCGCCAGCGTGTGGGATCGGGCCGACTTCAACGTCAGCGGTGATGCGGGCGGAGCGGAAGCGGATTTCAACACCGGATCGTCGATCACGGTCAAGATCGCCGCCGTCGATGGCACCACCGCACGGCCGACCTGCGTATCGAACGCCGGTACGACCGGCGAGACCAACAACCTGAATCTCGGTAGCTGCACGGCGAGCGGTGGCTCGTCACCGTCGATCCAGTTCACCCAGTCGAACTAGGCAACACGTTTCACTGGTGAAGGGTGCCGAAGGATCGTGCTTCGGCTCCTTATCCTTAGCTCTCTACTCGGACGTTCCCGGATCGCAAGCGGGCGTCCGCTGGCAAGTCCTGCGTGTCCCGGACCTCTGCCGCATTGCATATGGCGTCTCGCCGGTTCTTACGGCAAGATGCTGCGCAATCAGGGGAGGGGTACATGGAAGCATCGCAAGGTGTGAGTGCGCTCGACGCCGCGACGTCGGGCACGGGATTCAGGCTGGGCGCCATGGCGCTGGCCGTGGCTATGGGGCTTGGTCTTTCTGCTTGCGGTGGGGGAGGAGGAAACGGAAACGTCCGGCCGACCTCTCCATCGACCGTACCGCCATCGTCGCCTCCGTCTGTGCCGCCAACATCTGTGCCGCCCACGTCCTCACCGCCCGACCAGCCGCCGACAGCACCCCCCACTAACGGCACGGGCTTTGCCGGTGGCACGATCGACGTTGCTGCGGGCGTTGCCAAGGTACTGGCTGACAACCTCAGTGGTTCGTTCGACGTCGTCAAGGAAGGTGCCGGCGCGCTGACGCTCACCGGCACCAACGCCTATACCGGCGTCACACGAGTGACGTCGGGCGGGCTGTACGTGGATGGCGACCAGTCGGCTTCGACCGGGAACACGGAGGTTGCCAGCGGCGCAACCCTCGGCGGCCGCGGCACCATCGGTGGCAACGTCACCGTCGATGCCGGCGCTACCCTGGCCCCCGGCAGCCGGGGTGCCGTCGGTACGCTCCTCATCCATGGCAACCTGGCGCTTTCGGCGAGTTCCGTGCTGGCCTATGACACGGCTGCATTCGATGCCCACAACCCGTGGGTTGGCGATTTTCTTGACGTCAAGGGAGATCTGACGCTGGATGGCAAGCTCACGATCGACTCCCCATCGGGTGGCTCTTCCGGGCCGGGCGTCTATCGTCTGCTCAATTATGGTGGAGCGCTTGTCGATAATGGCCTGGATGTGGATGGCGGCCTACGAGTGCAGACGGGTGTCGCGCATCAAGTCAATGTCGTAGATGCCCAAGGCATGAATGTCACCTTCTGGGATGGCGATGGCGGCCCCCAGGGCGACCACGTCATCAACGGCGGCAACGGAACGTGGCAGGCGAGCGGCACCGGGGCGAGAACGAACTGGACCGACGTGAATGGCGCGACGAATTCGGTTTTTTCGAGTGGCTCGTTCGCCGTATTCCAGGCTACCCCGGGTACGATCACGGTGGACGCCGGCAAGGGCGACGTCACGGTGGCCGGCATGCAGTTCGCCAGCAATGGATATCTCGTGCAAGGCGACCCGATCGTCCTTGTGGGCGTAGCAGGGCATCCCGAGCGCACGGTCTTCCGCGTCGGCGACGGTACTTCCGCCGCCGTCGGTTACGCAGCCACGATCGAAAGCGCGCTCACTGGTAGCTCCGGGCTCGTCAAAACCGATCTCGGTACCCTCGTGCTTGGTGGCGCCAACACGTACACGGGTGGAACCACCATTGATGGCGGCGTATTGCAGATCGGCAGCGGAGGTACCAGCGGCTCGATCATCGGCGATGTGACCGACAACGGGACACTGGCGTTCAATCGCAGCGACCTTGTCGAGTTCGCCGGAGTGATCCAGGGCTCGGGCGCATTGCGCAAAGCGGGCGCGGGCACGCTCATCCTTACCGGCGACCACACCTATACCGGCGGGACCACCGTCAGTGGCGGCATCCTGCAAATTGGCAAGGGCGGCACCGTTGGCTGGCTCACCGGCGATATCGCCAACAACAGCTACGTCAGGTTCGATCGCAGTGACGACGTGCTGTTCGGCGGCAACATAACGGGCAGTGGTGCGCTGCTGAAAGATGGTGCCGGAACACTGATAGTGACCGGCAATCTCACCGAGGATGGCTCGAACACAGCCAACAAACCGACCACGGTGACGGAAGGCACGTTGCAGATCGGTAACGGCGGGACGATCGGCACGGTCGGTGGGGACATTACCGATAACGCTGCGCTGGTGTTCAATCGCAGCGACAACGTGCGTGTCGATGGCGCGATCCGGGGTACGGGTTCACTGACCCAGGCTGGTACGGGCACGCTCATCGTTGCTAACGATGTTTCCCTGGCGGGGGTTACCATCAGCCGGGGAACGCTGCAGATCGGCAATGGCCGAGCGAAAAACTGGAACTCTGGGCCGATCGCCAACAACGGTACCCTGGTATTGAACCTGGGCAATCCTTCCTCCGTGGTGCCTGGAATAACCGCACCGATCAGTGGAAGCGGCAACCTGATCAAGGAGGGGGCCGACGCCGTCGCACTGGTGGCCGACAATACGTACACGGGCGGCACCCGGATCAATGGCGGCACGTTGCAACTAGGTACGGGTGGCACCACGGGCGGCGTCACGGGCGATATTTTCAACGATGGACTTCTGGTGATCGATCGCTCCGATAACGTAACGCTGAGCAACCGGGTAAGCGGCGCTGGCGTGTTCCAGAAAACGGGGCCCAACACGCTGACGATCACGGGCGACCTGACACATACGGGAGGCACAACGATCAGCCAGGGCAGCCTGCAGATCGGCGACGGCGGTACGACGGGCACCCTGGCCGGTCCCATCCTCGATAACGCGTCATTGGTATTCAACCGGAGTGATGACCAGGTTTTTGCGGGTGCCATCAGTGGTGCGGGACAAGTGACGAAGCTCGGAGTAAACACGATGACGCTTTCCGGCGCGAATACGTTCACCGGCGGAACCTTCGTCACCGCAGGAACGCTTCGGGTCGCCGGCGGCTCGTCGCTCGGCTATCAGGCGACGGTGGGCGGGAATCAGGTACCCGCGGTTCTGAGGGTGGATGCCGGTGCCCGCATCGCCGACACCCTGCTCCAGGACGGTGCCACGCTGGATAATGCCGGCACCGTGCATGGCGGTGGTCCTTTCACGGCGGTCCGCGGCGGCGCGGCCGCCGTGCTCAACCGTGATGGAGGCATCATCGAGACGGTCCCCCAGCAGGGCTATGTCGGCGGCGCTGTGTCGCTCGGCGCCAACAGCACGCTCACAAATGGGTCCGGTAGCATCATTCGTGGCTCCAGGGGGGTGGAATCCGCCGGAGTCGTGAATAATGATGGTGGCACCATTTCAGGCCTCACCAATGCCGGCATTTATGGTGATATGCCTGCTGTCAACAACACAAATGGTGGTCGGATCACTTCGGGAAGCGAAGCCCCGCCGTTCAACCTTCCGATCAGCACCGGTGTCTTCGCCTCGCATACGAACGTCGTTATCAACAACCTGGGCGCCAGTTCCATCGTCGGCGTGCAGAACGGCATTAGCCTGCGGGACGGTGGTACCGTGAACAATGACGGAGGGAGCCTCGTCTCCGGCATGACTGGCGTTGCCGGCGACAGCATGTCCAGCGCGATCGTTGCGGTCAACAACACGAGCGGCGGCAATATAACGGGCAGCCAGACAGGCATCCGCCTCGGCGTGGGGGGCGTGGTCGTCAACGGTGCCGGTTCGACGATCGGAACGACTGCGGCGCCGTCGGGCGACTGTTCCGCCACGCCGGCTTGCGCGATTTATGTCCCCGTGTATTCCGGATTTGGCCAGTACGGTTCGAATGGCAGCCTCACGCTGTCCAACGCCGGCTCTATCCTGGGTGACGTACAGATGGACCCGGCGCTGGTCCACCACGTGACGCTCAGCGCCGGTGGCTACATTCACGGTGCACTGAAAATAGGTGGCAACAGCCATTCCACCTTGACCCTCGACGGTGATGCAGGCACCACCCAGCGTTACTCGGATGCGGTCACGGGATCGACGACTTTCAGCGGTGCCATGCTCAAGAATGGTGCCGGTACGTGGCTGATCGACGGCAATGCCCTGGCAGGTGTGGCCAGCACGGCGATCAACGCGGGTTCGCTGCGCGCGACGCAGGCGCTCGCAGGAAATGTCACCGTAAATACGAGCGGTACCCTTGACGGTGTTCCCGGCGTGCTTGGCGGCCTCGTCAATAACGGTAGGGTCCTGGTGCACGCCGGTGATTCGACGGTGGGCAACGGCTATAGCCAGACATCCGACGGCACCCTGGCGGTCAGCCTGGGCAGCAAGCTTGCCGTAAGCGGAGCCGCCACGCTCGGCGGAACGCTCGAGGTCACAGGTGCCGACGCCGGATATGCCAGCAATACGCATACCGATGTCCTCGTCGCTTCCGGCGGTGTCAGCGGCACGTTCAGCCAGCTGGTGAAGGATGCCGGCGTCGTATTCACCGCAACCAGCATCCACTACGATGCCCAAAGCGTGTGGCTCGACACAACAGGCCTCAACGTGACCACCGCGGTAACACAGCGGGGTGGCGTTCTCACCACAGCATCAATGGCCAGCGCCACGCGCGTCCAGCGGGCTTTCACGCAGATGGACGCTAAGGCCGTAAGCGGTACCCTCGCGGAGGTTCCGGCGCCGTTCGTTACCGCCGCGGGCCAATTCCAGCAGGCTCCGACGGTTCAGGCTGCGCAGGCTTCTCTACAGACCTTGTCGGGGCAGTTGCATGCGGCCAGTGCGGCTATGACGTTCGAGGCCATCGATGCCTCCAGTCGAGCACTCGCCGATCACATGGACGAACTGCTGGACAAGAAAAGCGGCTATGGCATGTGGACGCACGACCTCAGCATGGACGGCAACATGGGGCGATCCGGTTTCGATGGTGTTGGTTTCCAGCTCAACGGCTGGATGATTGGCAACGATCGGAAGATTGGAAGCTCCGGGGTGGGCGGCTTCGCGTTCGGACAAAGTCAGGGCCAGCAACGGCTGGATCAAAGCGCCGACCGTAACCGTAGCCGCACGACCGAGGGGATGCTTTACGCGGGCATACTCGACGGCAATTGGTATACGCAGGCACGCCTGGGCGTAGGACATTTCGAGCAGGACGTGAATCGGCAACTGCTGCTTGGTGTGAACACACAGGCCGTGGGCACCCGGTACGGCGGTGATTACAGCGTCGCGTACGGTGAGACGGGACTGAATCTGAACTGGGCCGGCACGCGTGTGATTCCCTTCATGAATGTCGAGTACGCGAACATCCGGCGCGATAGCTTTTCCGAGCAAGGGGCAGGCGGCTTTGGCTTGCAGGCCCATGCGCAGGTACTTGATCGCTGGCAGGCGGGAGCTGGACTCAGGGCCAGCCGTCACTGGGACTTCGGCGGCGGACGCGGCGTGGACGTGCGGGCCAGTGCCCAGTTTCAGCGTACCCTGGCGTCGACGGGCGATGTCTTCGATGCCAGTTTCGTGGGGCTGCAACAGTGGCAGCCTCTGGTCGGTATCGGGCTGTCGCGATATAGCGGTTTGTTGAACGTAGGACTCAAGGCCAACTTGGGGGCGGACGCATCGCTGGACCTCGGATATGACTACCAGATGGGCCAACGGGACAGTTCACGACTGGTATCGGCGCGGTTCGTAAAAATGTTCTGATGGCGTGCTATGGATCGAGCTCGACGATGCATCGTCGAGCTCGATCCATGCATCAGTTCGACTCGGTGAACTGGATGAACGGGGTCGCGCCGCCGGAGGTCGTGCAGCGACCCAGGGTGAGGTTGTTGTACTCACCCGTGGTGCCGCCGCCGTTCGGACCCAGGCAGCTCGGCGCCCGGGTCGAGCCGTCGTTCACGGCCAGCTTGACGGTGATGGACGAGCCGCGGTTGAAGTTGGCCGCGGGCGAATTCGATCCATCGCCGACGACGTTGAACTCGGACGTGTTCCACGTCGAGGCGATCTGCAGCGTGCTGTCGCGCTGGCTGATGGCGTAGACCTTCGTCCCGTTCGTGAAGGTCACGGTGTCGTTGCCGTTGGCCGTTGCCGAGCCGGCGAGCTTGACATTGCCCAGGCTGCTTGCCGGCACATTCGGCACCGCGACGGCCTGGCTATTGGTGAAGCAGCCCTGGTATTCGCTCGTGTTGAAGGATTGCCAGCCGCTCGGGCACGAGTCACCCGGGCCGACGAACAGCCAGTTCTGGATGAATACCTGCGGATTGTTGCTGCCGTTATCGGTGGAGTAGATGAACTGCTGCCAGGTGGAGCAGGCTTCATACCCGTTGGCGGCGCAATAGGGTGACGTATTGCCGAGCGCCGCGACATCGTCGCTGGTGTTGGTATTGAGCTGGAGCGTGTACTTGTTGGCACCCAGGGCGCCCGACTCGGACGTGACACCCGTCACGGTGGGAAAGCTACCGGTAGCCGAGCGCGTGAGGCTCGCAGTTACCGCCGAATAGTCGACGCCGGCGCCTGCCTTGGCGGATACCGGCGAACCGGAAAGGCTGGTCGAGCGACTCACCTGTGAATGGCCCGTGGAGGTCGGCGACGGCGGGATCGAGCGATAGTTCGGAGCCGGATTGCAACGCTCGGCGGTCCATATCCGGCTGGGGTAGGACACGCTCCAGCACCCTTCGGCCGGCGGGCCGTCTTCCTTGACCTGTTCATGCCAGGCCTGGACCGCCTGGGTCTTTGCGAGCGTCGCGATGTCCGTCTGCGTGGCGGTCGCCGAGGCGAACGGAACGATGCCCAGGATAACGGTGGCGACAGCCGACGGGATGGCACGCTGGATGTTCTTGATCGTCATTGTTTTCTACCCCTTTGAGTGGAAGGAAATTCAGAGGGGCGACGAGCATCGTCCGCGGAAGGATCAGCGGGACGCACCGATGGCCACTCCTTGACTACAACGCAGCCACGACCCCATCCCCCCACCGTCGGGGATGGGAAGGAGAGCAAAACAGGATGTGCGTCACATGGGCGGCGCCGTACCGACATCCGCAAGCTACTCGACGATCTTTCCGCCCTCCAGCTTGATGACGCGATCGGCCACGTGGAAGTAGCGGTCGTCGTGGCTGATCGCGATAACCGTCTTGCCGCGCGCCTTCAGCTCCGGCAACAGCGTGCGATAGAAGTAGTCACGGAAGTGGGCGTCCTGGTCCGCCGCCCATTCGTCGAAGAAGAAGATCTCGCGATCCTCCGCATAGCATTGCAGCAAGGCCAGGCGCTTTCGCTGGCCCGTGGACAAGGTCAGCTTCGACAACTCGCCCTGGTTCACCTGCACGTGAGCACCCAGCCCGAGTACCGTCAACAGCTGCCCGATACGATGGTCCGACAGGCGTTGCCCCGTTGCATCGATGACATGGGGAAAGAGGAAGAAATCGCCGAAGACGCCCGTGAAACGCTCACGATAACGATGGATGTTGCCATCCAGGGATACGCCATCCACCGTGACCCGCCCCGAGTGGGGTGCCAGCAATGAACTCAGAACGAGCAGCAGCGTCGACTTTCCGCTCCCGTTGCCACCGACGATGAACACCATCTCGCCGCGCTTTACCTCCAGGTTCACCGGCCCTAGCGCGATGCGCGACTCAGAGTCGCCTGCATAGCGGTAAGAGACATCTTCCAGCCGGATACAATCCCAGGTGTAGAGTGGCGCCGCCGCGGTATCCGGCGTCCGCGCCGTGGTTTCGCGGGCGAGATCCAGCCCCACGCGCTGCAGGTGACGAAGGCTGGCCGTGCCCACGCCCACCTGCCGTGCCGCGCTCACGATGAACGCAACGGGGCCGCTGAGGAACAGTGCACCGATGACGAACGAGACAACCGTCGCCTGCGGCAGCGCCAACGCCGCGTAACCCAGGTAGACGATCACGAAGACCGAACCGTAGACCACCGCCGACGACCACGCCTCGTTGAAGCCCAGCCCGGTGTTTACCTGCACCGACAGGACACGGGCTCGCTGGATCGCTGGCCCCAGCAGCTCGTCGGCGACATAGGTCGCCCGGGACACGTTCAGCGTCATTTCCTTCTTGCCGTCGCTGAGGTAGCGAAAGTACTCGAACACCGTGTCGCTGGCGTCACGCAGGCGATCGAAGCGCTTGCGAAGGAAACGCTCCAGCGTGAGCGAGACCAGCAGCGTCGAGCAGAGGAAAGCGAGCAGGGTGCCTAGCAGCGGTAACGACACGCTCGCGAGATAGCCGGCGTACAGGGCAGCCAGCAAGACGTTGTAGGCGAGCAGGGGCGCAACCAGTACCAGCGGGGCGATGCTCGCCACGTCCTCGATCAGGGAGCCCACGATGGAATGCTTCGTCGTTGCTAGTGCCTCGTATTCGAGGTCGATGAACCGGTTCGAAAGGTCCACGCGCAACTGCGCCACAAGCGATGCGCCCAGGCGCGCCAGGATGAACTGGGACGCACCACTGGACGCCAGTAGCGCGAGGAGCCAGCCGATACCCGTGGCCAGTGGCCTCGCACCCAATGCGAGAAGCCCTCCCGCGGCCATCCGATTGATGTGTGACAGCAAAGCCATGGTCGATATCGCGCTCATCGCGGAGAGGACGACCGCGGCGACTAATGCAGGGCGATGCCGGCGGAGGAAACGCTTGAGAATCATCGACTGGTCCGGTTGAGGGAGACCGCGAAACCCGGCTCACCCGCGCACTGTCACACCTGGGATGCCCGCGTGTCCGTCGCGTTGGGCGCAAATTCGGCATGGTCAGTCAGGCATGGCGTGGTTTTCATACAAGATGCCGCTTGACGACGCGCCTCATGGGCCTGTCGAAACGACCTTGCGTCGGCTTGTCCTGGCAACGCGGGAGACGTCACCGCTGAAGCGCCCGTGGCGGTGGGGTTGCTCCACATTCGGGCGCCTGCCTGTAACACATCGTGGAGTATCTCAATATGCAGACCGACAAGATCCTGGCTGGCTGGTTGAGTGGTGCCGATAGCGTCGATGGGTATGACAATCCGGCGGGCTCGCTTTATACCGAAGGACATGCAACCACCATCGCTGCGTTCACCAGTACCGATATCGCACTGGCTTCGAACTGCAGCTCCTGTACGGCCTCCCGGCCGGGTTTCTGCTGCTGACAGAGGGCGGTAACGATAGCCGTGGCCAACCCCCACGGCTATTTTTTTGCCAACGCGCGGATTCTTCCTATGGCCGACCCGCAGCCGAACGACACGTTCGCCACGATCATCGCGTTCCTGACGGCCGACGTCAGGCGACAACTCGCCGACGAGCTCACCGCGCAGCCGGGCCTGAGCGCGGACGAGAAAGACATCTTCATCGGCAGCGCCGATCGCGCGCTGCTGGATAACGCGGCACGAAAACTCAATCGCGTCCTCCTTCTCGAACTGCACGCGGCGAAATTGTCCGGCGAACTGACCGCCAGCGATGAAGCGGCGAAGTTCGCGCAGTTCGTCGCCAAGGCCACGGGGGCCGACTTTCCCCTCGCGCTGCGACAACGCTATCCGGTACTGGGGCCCCGCCTGGAACGCGCGCTGCGGCAGCAGGGCCGGGGCATCGTCACCCTCGCTTCCCGCCTCGCGGCCGACCGCGGCCGGCTGGCGTCGTTCCTCGGTCAGCCCATGGGCGAACTGCGCTCGCTCGACCTTGGCCAGGGCGATGTCCATGACGGCGGCCAAACGGTGGCACGCGTGGTCTTCACCGCCGGCACCGTGATGTACAAGCCGCGCTCGCTGCGCGTGGATGCCGCGCTGGAAGCCTTCCTCGAAAGCCTGCTCCCCGACGTTTCGCCACGGATCCGCGTACCAGCCGTCCTGGATCGCGGCGCCTACGGCTGGACGCGCTACGTCGAACACGTCTTCTGCGCAGACGATACGGAACTCGTCGCGTTCTACCGGAACATAGGTCACTGGCTGGCGGTCATGCGCCTGCTCGGCGGCACCGATATCCATCACGAGAACCTGATCGCCTGCGGTCCGGTGCCCTACGTGGTCGATGTCGAGAGCCTGTTCGTCACGGAGGAGACGGTGGCGCCGTCCGGGAAGGGCGAAGCTGTCGATCTGGCACAGGCCCTCATTCGCTCATCGGTCCTTCGCACCGGACTGGTGCCCTTCCGCGCCCCCGCGCTCGGCCTGGATGGCGTGGACATTTCCGCCATCGGCGCCTTGCAGGGCGAGCAACCCACCATACGTGGCCCGGAGATCGTCAACGCGGGCACCAGTGATGCGCGCGTCGGGCTCGTCGACGTGCAGATCGACGAGGCCAAGAACCATCCGTGCATCCATCCGGACATCTCGCGGTTCTGGGAGGATATCGTCGCCGGGTTCCAGGACCTCACGACGCGCCTGGTCGACCTGCATCACGCGGGCACGCTCGCCGGGCGAGTCGCCGCGTTCAAAGGCAGCCGTATCCGCCGCATTCGTCGTCCGACCCAGTCGTATGTCGAAGTGATGCGCATGCTCTGGCACCCGGCGTCGCTGCACGACGAGCCCGCAGCCATCGCGCGTGCGACCGACCTGCTCGAACGTAACGCGGCCGTTTCTCCCGTCGCGCCCGCCGACGCCGCGGCCATCGCGGCCGAGATCGAAGACATGCGCCATGGCGATATTCCCGTGTTCGCCAACGTGCTGGAACAACCGCAGATCGACGACGTATTCCAGGCGTGGCTCGACATGCGCCCGGAGATGGAAGAACTGACCATTCGCGGTGCGCTGGTAACCGCGCACCTCAACGTGCGCCTCAACGACGACAAGCGCTCACCCTACGACCTCTCCGCTCGCCATCCCCATGCCGACGACATCGACCGCCGGCGACGCGCGATGGCGAAGGAAACCGTCGAGCAGATGCTCCGACTGTCCGTACGCGGTCGGGACGGCACGATGACCTGGATCAGCCCGATCCTCGGGCGCAGCGGTTGGACGATGCGCACCCTGCAACCGAACCTCTACGTGGGCCTGTCGGGTATTGCGCTGGCCCTGGCCGGGTATGCGAGAGAGATGACGCTAGGGCGAGCCGACGCTGTCGAAGGCGTGACGGCGGCGCTCGACGGTGTGCTGCGTGTGCTGCGCAAGGCTGAGGACACCGACGAACCGGAAGCCATTGGCGGCTTCATGGGCCTCGGCTCCCAGGTGCTTACCTGGCTTACCCTCGACGGCCTTTGTCCGGAAGCCGGCTTGCTCGCCAACGCCATCAAGCAGGCGTCCGTGATGGAACGCTGGGACATCGCGAACGAGCGCGTTCTCGACATGCTCGAAGGCGTGAGCGGCGCCATCGTCCCCCTTTTGCACCTGGCCGACACCACGGGCGATGCGCGCTGGCTGGCCCTGGCGGCACGCGCAGGCCATCGACTGGAAGCCACGGCCATCGTCGACGCGCGCGGCGCACGCTGGCCCGCCTCGATCTTCAGCGAACCCATCGGCGGGTTCGCCCACGGTGCGACCGGCACCGGCTGGGCCCTGGTTCGCCTGGGCCTCAGCCCGTCGGGCACGGCGGCCGATCGACAGCGTTGGCTCGCCCTCGCAGAGCGGGCTTTCGATTTCGAGGAATCGCTCTACGACGCCGAAGGCCGCAACTGGATCGACATCCGCAAACCCGACAGCCGCGACTTCGCCAACACCTGGTGCCATGGCAGCGTCGGGATCGGCTTGGCCGCGTGTGACCTTTACGCGCGTACCGGGCAGGCCCGTCACCTGAGCACGCTGGAGCGTGCGGTGCGCGCCGCCGTCCAGGGCGGATGGGGCTACAGCCACACGCTGTGCCATGGCGACCTGAGTACATGGGAACTTTTGATGCGAGCCCGCCGGATCGATCCCGGCCTGGTACCGCCGGAGGAACTGCCGGGTATCGCGATCATCCTGTCGAGCATCGAAGAACACGGCATCGTCGGCGGCCTGGCGCGTGACGCGTTCACGCCGGGCCTGATGAGCGGCATCTCCGGGTCGATCCACCAGTTGAATCGCATGCATCCGGAGTGCGATATCCCCTCGCCGCTGCTGATGGAGTGCAGGGTAGGGGAATCTTGCTGAAAAATGGTATAAATGCCGAATATGGTCATTTCAATACACGCTTGATTCGCGAGGCTTTAATAAAAACAATGACTTAAACTTGGCATGGCATGTGCATATCGAGTGAAAACTCGATGGATGGAAAGTCATGTCGTTGTGGTCATTCAAGGGGGTATCGGGCGTCCGGCCCGACAAGGCGCGGCTTTCCGCCGTTACCGTGAACAACGTGATTCACCGAACCTGCCAGCAGGCGATCGCCGAGGATGCGCTTGCCCTGCTGGATGCGTTCGCCGATCGTGATGTCGATGAAGTCCTGTTCCGTGCGGGGCTCCTTTCGAACCTCGCCGAACAAATCCGCTGCATGTCACTTTGCGAGGCGTCCCAGGCGCTTCAGGACGCGCCCGTCAGTGCTCGGCGCATGGGAGGGGACAGGACCCTCTCGCGAGCCCTTGTCGAACGTGTCATCGCTACCGCCGCCGATGCCGTGACGACGATCGATGGGCGGTGAAGCGGTCATGCGTGCGCTGCGCATCGTCCTGGCGTTAGGGCTCTGCCTGGGCGAAACCCAGGTAGCGACAGCGATGACCGCCGAGACGACCTGCCTGGCGTTTGTCACATCAGGCGCGTCGCTGGTCGTCGATCGCAGTGATACCCATGCCGTCGACCATTGGGACATCGTCTCCGTGCGGGCCGGATCGCCGGGCTGTACAGCCTCCATTCGATCCGCGACCCAGGTCGGCACGCTTTCGATGGCGCCCTCGGGCATCCGACTTACCCTCGCCCATGCGGCGAAGGGTCAGGGGTGGGTATGCGCGTCTCCGCACCAGGGTACGTCGGCCCCGGCGCGCATCGCGTGTTGGCCGACCGACGGGGTCGAGTAATCCGTCTTCGCTTTTTTTTTGCTTCATCACTGGGCTTAAGCCCGACATCCAGGGGACCCATCATGCGATTTTCCGTTCGCGCAAAAATCTTTTCAGCCATGGGTATCGCCTTGGGGCTAATGCTCGTTCTCGGCGGGACAGGGCTGGAAGGTGTCAAGAAGGTTCATGTTCTCGCCGATGAGATGTACACGTCCAACGTCACCTCCATGATGCAGATCGCCGAAGTAAAGCAAGCGATCCTCAATGAACGCGTCGCGTTCCTGCGAGCCATCGTCGACCCGACCCTTGGCGGCATCGGTCAGCGTATTCATGCGGAGTCCGACAAGGAAGCCAAGGCATGGGCCCGGTACTATCCGGCCAATGTCAGCTCGACGGAGGAACGACAGGCCGCGGATGCTTATCTTGCCGAGCGCACCAAATCGTTACCCGTGGTCGAAAAGGAAATTTCGCTTCTCGAAGCGGGCAAGCTCGACGAAGTGCGGCAGCTGCAGATTCAGATCGCCGGGCCGGCGCTGGGACGTCTGGCGGAAAAGATGGATGTCCTGGCAGGCATCAACGCCCGCCAGGCCGGCGACGCTGCCACCTTCGCCAACGGCAGCTATGTTCAAACGCGCAACCTGTCCGTCGCTGCGCTTATGGTAAGCGTGATGGCACTTCTCGCCATCGCCATGACACTGGCCCGTAGCGTGTTGGTTCCCCTGGGCAAGGCACGGGCGCTGGCCCAGGCCATTGAAGCAGGACGCCTTAACAACGTCACGGTGGTATCGGGTAACGACGAGTTTGCCGACACCTTGTTGGCCCTGGACAACATGGACAAGCGCCTGGCCAGCATCGTCACCGACGTACGGCACATTTCGCAGGAAGTGTCGTCGTCGGCAGGCGACATCGCCCAGGGCAACGACGATCTGTCGCAGCGAACGCAGGAGCAGGCCAGCTCGCTGGAAGAAACCGCCGCCTCGATGGAGGAACTGGCTTCTGCCGTGAAGCAGAACGCGGACGGGGCAGAACAGGCCAAGCAACTGACCCTGCGGGTACGAGGCGACTCCGAACTGGGCAGCAAGGTCTCGGCAGAGGCGACCGAGGCGATGGCCTCCATCACGCAGGCGAGCAAACAGATCGGCGAGATCGTTACGCTGATCGACGAGATTGCCTTCCAGACCAACCTGCTGGCCTTGAACGCTGCGGTGGAAGCGGCACGCGCGGGAGACCAGGGCAGGGGCTTCGCCGTGGTAGCCGCCGAGGTCCGGAATCTGGCCCAGCGAAGTGCGGCGGCCGCCAAGGACATCAAATCACTTGTCGTCTCCACCGTGGCCAGCGTGGATGTGGGCGCTACCCTGGTGGGCCGTACGGGGACCGTGTTGAGCGAGATATCCGCCGGCGTGCGCTCGGTCAACGCCATTGTCGAGGAGATCGCAGCGGCGTGTCAGGAGCAGGCCGCCGGTATCAGCCAGGTCAACAATGCGGTGGTCACCCTGGATGATGTCACCCAGCAGAACGCGGCCCTGGTCGAAGAGGCCAGCGCAGCAAGCAAGAATGCCTCGGACCTCTCGCAGGAATTGCTTCGTAAGGTCTCGTTCTTCTCCGTGACTGGCGCTGCTCCATCGGTGCAGGCCAGGACGGAACCGCAAGTACCTGAAGCGCCCGTACGCCGATCCATGTCGGTCGTCATGTCTGCCATGGCGCCGCGCAGCCTTGCCGTCGCCGGCGGCGATCAGGGTATGTGGCGCGAGTTCTGAGGAGGTGGGCTGAGGCGCCCATGCATCGGCCGGGACCAGCGTTCGTCTTGGTCCCGGCCGATCCGCGGAAGCGCCTTTATGCCTTCCTGACGCCGTTGCGGAAAACCGTCGATCGGCAAGAGGTACTGCTAGCTTGCAACTTCATAGCAAGCTACGGCCGCGAGCAGATGCCGCAACTCTGATGCCGAACCGAACACCCCCTGGGAGGGCCCGAGGCTGCATCCGAGATCCGCTCGCCTTGCCAGCGAAGACCCGAAGCTTCGAGTCGCAGTGGCCAACATCCGGTTCAGCGGTCAACGAACCTGACGCCTGCTCAATGAAGTCTTTTGCGTGACGCTGAGCTGCGTCCTGCGCGGACCGCCGACTCGACCAAAACCCTGGGACACAGTTCGAAGCAACCGTGACTCCATTGATGACGATGTGATAGCGACACTGGGACTTTCCGACTCTGACTTCGTCAAACGTATACTGAAGAACATAAGCAACCATGTACTAAATCCGATTGGTGAAAGAATTCCTGGCTTCTCGGCCGCTGTGATCAAGCCTTTGTGCGAATCGCATCGGGTCGCGCGTAAATCGACAGAAAATTCAGTTTTTAAACTTAGATCAAGCTTCGAGTGTTACGAAGGTCGGCGAATCAAACGCGGTCGCCGTCGTCGCTAACGCTCTTATTATAGCGAGGCCATCTTTACCGACTCGCTACGTGCAGACTCAATACATCATTCTCGTCCATCCATCCTCGCGGTGAGAGGAGGGCACAAATGGTGGTCGGATAGTCACTGTCCTGTCGGTCGAGAAGCCACATCGGCGTGGAGGCCACGCTTCGTGAAGTAGTCGAGCGCACGGGCAGGTTCGTCGGTCTGGATGATGTCGACGCCATGATCGAACAGCCAGCCCCAAGCAGCATCCGGATTCTTCTGCGCTGCTACATCGTCATGGCCGGCGGACATGTTCATGGGGCGATGACTGGCGACATCGGTAGCCAGGGTGTTCACCCAGACGTGGATCGAAAGGGAGCGCGCGGCGCTGGCCACGCCGTCGAGTCCGGTACCCGGTCCAAGCAACAATTCCACGGCGACCACGGGCAGGTCGTTGCAGCGTCGTATCAGCTCACTGGCACCCGGGCCATGCGCGGTGACCGGGAGGACGACCGAGAAGGGCAGCTGCCTGCCCCAGCGCTGTACGTCATCCCGATCGGTGTCGAGTGATCGCTTGACCAGTACCTGGGGGCCCATCTTTCTGGCCAGCACCCGGGCAATGACCGCGTCGTAGATGTCGTCGTCCTTGATGTCCAGATTGACCAGGATGCGGCCCTTGACCCGGTCGAGTGCTTCATCGAGGGTCGGCACGTGCTGGTCGGTAAGCGGCTCGTTGCCGCCGCCATGGGCGCGCTGGCGAAGGGAACGGACCTCCCTAGCGGTGAGATCGCGCACCTTGCCGTGGCCGTTGGTCGTGCGGTCGACGGTGTCATCGTGCATCAGCACCATGTCACCGTCGCGCGTACGACGGACGTCGATCTCCACCATGTCGACGCCCAATGCCACGCACTTATCGATGCCCGACAGGGAGTTCTCGGCCGTGTATTTCCAGCATCCGCGATGCGAGACCACCATCACCTTTCCGTCGGGATGAGCCAGTCGGGCTTCGTTGGCTGCGAACGATGCGCTGGATGCGTTGGCATCCAGCGCGAACCCTGTCAGCAGGAATAGGCCTGCTGTACAGGCATACCGGGCGGTGCGCCGGAAGGTCATCGAATCACCAGTTGTACGTGACGGAGGCTTGCCACAAGCGTCCGAAGATAGCCCGCGCGTAGATCGGCTCTACCGTGCCCTGTCCGGCAAGCGTGTCGGTGCGGGGATTGCCTTCGGTGAGGCCGTGGGAGTTGGTCAGGTTGCTGCCCGAGAGCTGCAAGGTGAGATTCGGCTGTAGCTTTGCCAGGAGACTGGAGTCGTAGGTGGTATAGCCGGGGAGTGACGTCTGGTTGGCGAAGTCCACATATCGCGATGCGGTGTGGAAAACGGTGACCGACCACTCCATCGGTACGCCGCCGAGCGAGAAGTAGGCGGTGGGGGTGAGACTGCCCATCCACTTCGGAATGCGTGGCAGCTGCTTGCCCTGGTAAGCGGCGGCATCGACTCCGCCTGGCGCGGAAAGGCTCAGTGTTTCCGGGTCCTGCGCGGTCAGGCTGGCAGCCAGGCCGAACACGTGGTAAGGCCGCCAGTTGACCGAGTTCTCCAGGCCGTACGTGCGGGTCTTGCCGACCAGGGGCAGCGAGACGATCGTCTGCGTGCTCGGGTCGAGCACGAGGCCGCTGAAGGACACCCGGTTGTAGGAACTCCAGTAGGCGATGGACGAGAACGAGAGCGTGTCCTCACCGAAGCGGATGCCGGCTTCGCCCTGCTTGATGTTCGTCACGGGCAGGTTCTGCAGCAGGTAGATGTTCTGCAGTCGCGGCAAGCGTTGCGAGCGCGTGAAGCGGGCAAACAGCTCGGTATCGTCCAGAACCTTGTAGGACGCGCCCAGGGTCCAGGTCAATGCATCGCGTGTTTCGGACTTGGTCGTACTGGCACCGGTGAAGCCCATCACGGCGTCATCGGCCAGCGTGGTGGAGTCGCCCAGGTTGCGCGTGGCCGTGGTGTCGTTGCTGCCGCTGTCGAGCAAACGCGTCTTGCGCACGCCCACGTCCAGCGAGAAAGCCGGCGTGATGTGCCACGTATCGGCGGCGTAGGCGGTGAGGTAGCGACCGGTGACATCGCCGGCGACAGCACTGCTGCCGTAGCGGGAAAATCCGTGAGAGGTCACCGAACCGATCGGAGCGCCGTTCGCATTGTAGGCCAGCACGTCCAGTGCGCTGGCCTGGTTCTGTACCGTTGTGAGCAGGGTGCTGGAAAGGCGGCTCTGGCGGAAGCTGAAGTCATCCCCGTACAGGCCGACGGCCACATCGTGATCGCCCCAGCCCGTGGTGAGGGTGCGGCTAAGGCGCAGGTCGTCGATCACGGTGCGCACGCGTGTCCGCACGGCCCACCAGGGGCTTTCCATGACCAGTCCGTTGACCGGTGCCACGTCAGTGCCGCTGGCGTCGTCCACATAGCCGAGACGGGTCGTGCCCGGGAACGCCCGGGACGCTGCTGCGAGCCGCGAGTCGAGGTAGCCCTGGCTGTCCGAGGGGTTGGCACCGGAGAAGATCGTGTCGTAATCGACTTCCGCGTTGGTGTAGCGCAGCTTGTTACTGAGGGTCCATCCGCTGTCGCCCAGATCCAGGTCCAGATAGGTGCCGGTCTGGAACATCTTGGTGTGGATGCCGTTGGCCAGATCGCTGCCACGTCCCATACGGCCGTTGCCGTCGAAACTCTCGAGCGTGCGTTGCCTATAGCTGTTCGACAGGATGGTTCCATCGCCCGGGTCGAGAGCCGGGGATAGGGACTGCGATACATGCCGCGGATCGCGCAGCGGTGTCGCGGTATAAAACGCCGTACGGTCATTCAGGTATCTGGCATCCCAGTCCAGTCGACCACTGTCGAACAGGAAAGAAAGCGCTGTACGCAACTGGCTGCCGCTGTCGCCCTTGTAGCCGGCGTTGCGAAAACCGCTGTCGTCGCGGGCAAAGCCACCCACGCTATACAGGATCTTGTCGGTGATGGGGCCGGAGGCATAACCCTCGAGACGGCGAAGGTCGTCCGAACCTCCAGTCACACGTAGCGCCCCGGTGGGCTGGGTGGTGCCCCAGCGCGAGATCAGGTTCACCGTGCCACCCGCGGCATTGTTCGCGTAGATGGGCGAGGTACCGCCGGTGACAACCTCCAGACCTGCGGTCGTCAGGTCCGTGCGGTTGAGCGTATCGATGTTGAGAAACGACTCTTGGGGCTCGTCGAAGATAGGCAGGCCATCTTGCTGTAGCTGGACGTTGTACCAGCCACCATCAGGCAGGCCGCGCACGTAGATGTTCTGGCCACCGCCCTGACCGCCAGACGACTCCGTCCAGTACCCCGGTACCGCCCGGATGGCCTGGACCAGACTGGTCGGCGCGGCGCGATCGTACTGCTGGCGATCGATGGTGGTGATGGCGAACGGCGCGTCCAGCTGGCTGACCTTGGTAGCCGCACCAGTGACGACGACGTTGGACAAGCCGACTGCCTTGTCCTGGGCGGTGGTGTCTTTCGTCGCGGCATCCTTCGGTGGGGGTACCGGTTGGGCATCCTGAGCCACGGCAGGCGCGGCAAGTGCGATGAGCAGGGCCACGGTCAGTGTCTTGAGTGGAGCGGCAACAGAACGAGCGGTGCGGATGGTCACAAATTCCCCCTGAGGATGATGACGAATCGATAGTGAATGCAATCGATTGCAAAGAACGATAATAAAAATATGTGACAGGAACGCGTAAGTACTGAGGTAGTGACGGCCCGGCGCGACGCGGCGCGCCGTCAGGCAGGCACGGACGGAACGCGTACCCGGAGGGCGAGCAGGCCGGCGACACAAAGGGCGACACCGGCCAGCACGAGGATATGCCGCGGGTCGTTACCCAACACGCGGTAAAGCGCGCGCACGCTTAACACTTCGACCAGCATGGGTATCACGATGAACGTATTGAATATGCCCATGTAGACGCCCGCACGCGCTTGGGGTATCGCCGCGGACAGCATGGCGTAGGGGTTGCCCATCATGCTCGCCCACGCGAGGCCGAGGCCGACCATCGGCACCAGCAGCAGCCAGGGGTTGGAGATCATAGGAACCATCGTGATACCCAGTCCGCCCAGCAGAAGCGCCCCCGTGTGCAGCCGTGCGGGGCCAAACTTCGGCAACAAGGGAAGCAGGGCGAACCCCGCCACAAACGCGATGAAGTTGTAGAAACCGCCGATGCGTCCGCTCAGCAACACAGCATCGAGGAAGTGCGGATCGTGCGCGTCGGTCGTCCCATAAAGCGTTCGCGAGAGTGACAGGGCGACGTACTGCCAGTAGCAAAACATGGCGTACCACTGGAACAGCATCATCGCGCCGAGTTGCCGCATGGCGGCGGGCATCTCCCGCACGGCGTCGTAGACGTCTACCAACGCGGCACGCATGGACATGGGGGCATTCGCCACGATTGCTGCCGGCGCCTCGCGTGTCGTGTAGACCGACCATGCCACGGACGCGACAGACACCACACCGCCCACGGTGAAGGCGATTTCCACGATAGACGGCAGGCCGTGCGCATTCATCCGGTCGGCGCGCATGCCCATCAGGATCAGGAACGACGGTATCAGGTAGGCCGCGGTCTGGGACAAACCCGTAAAGGCACTTTGCACCATATAGCCTGCTGCGCGCTGGGCGGGATTGAGCATGTCGTTGACAAAGGCCCGGTAGGGCTCCATGGCGACGTTTGCCGCGGCGTCCAGCATCCACAGCAGGCCCGCAGCCATCCACAGCGTGCCGCTGTTGGGCATGACGAACAGGCAGACGCTGCAGAGCAGCGCCCCGATGACGAAGTACGGGGTACGTCGGCCGAAGCGCGAGGTGGTGCGATCACTCAGGGCACCGATCAGCGGCTGGATAAGCAGGCCGGTTACAGGGCCGGCCAACCACAGTACGGGGAGCGCCGCATCGTCGGCTCCCAGGTATTTGTAGATCGGGCTCATGTTGCCCTGCTGCAATCCAAATCCGAACTGGATGCCGAAGAAACCGACATTCATGTTGAGGATCTGCCCGAGGCGCAAAGTACGCCTGGGCACCTCTCGCGTTATGCGATGGTCGGTCGTCATCGTGTCTCCATCGATCGGTCTGCATCCGCTCATTCGTGCAACGTCCCCACTTCCGGGGTCGCAGCGTGCCTATCTATGCAATCGATTGCAAACCGCAGTGCAACAAAAGCGGGCGGGTGCGGACTTATGCGACAGGCCAGCGCCCCGGCTCGGGAACACGCAGGGTGCAAAGGCCGGCAATGAGAAGGCTGACACCGCCCAGGCCAAGCGCCCAGATGGGTTGGTTGTGGAAGCACAGGCGCAGCAGCAATCCCAGGATGCTTGCCGCAAGCACCTGGGGAATCACGATGAAGAAGTTGAAGATACCCATGTAGACGCCCATCTTCGCCGTCGGCAGATGGTCCGAAAGCAACGCATAGGGCAGCGACAGAATGGAGGCCCACGCAAAGCCGACCCCCACCATCGAGGCGAGCAGCCAGCGTGGATCGTGGATGTAGAGGAACGACAGCAAGCCCGCGCCACCCAGGCACAGGTTCACCACGTGGCTGATGCGCAGGCCCCAACGGCGCACCATCAACGGGATGACCACCGCGGCCAGCGCGCCGAATCCGTTATAGGCCGCGAACAGCACGCCGACCCAGTTGGCCCCCTCGTTGTACGCGGCTGAGGTGGTATCGGTGGTGGCGTAGAGCGTCTGGGTGACGCCCGCCGTGGTGTAGATCCACATCGCAAACAACGCGAACCACGAGAACAACTGCACCCCGGCCAGTCGCCGCATCGACACGGGCATGCCATAGAGGTCGCCCATCACCTCACGCAGCATGCCGTGACTGCGCGTACGGCTCAGCCAGGTGAATAGCGCGCCGAAGGCGATCAGGCCGCCGGCCAGCAGGTAAACCTCCTTTTCAAGCGCGAAGTACCTGATCGCGATCAGGACCACGGCACCGGCCGATAGCAGAAGCAGACCTGGGCGGCGAGCCGGCGATACGTCCACCGACGGACCTTCGGGTACGTTGTCGGTGAACGAACGCAACTGTGCCGGCGAGTATTCGCGCGTAGTCAGCATGGTCCAGAGCACCGCACCCAGCAGCACCGCGCCCCCGGCATAGAACGCGTACTTGACCGTGTCGGGGATGGCTCCGTCCGTCGCTACGTTGGCGATGCCGAACCGTGCCAGGACCCAGGGCAACAGGGAGGCGACCACGGCACCGGCGCCGATGAAGAAGCTCTGCATCGCAAAACCCGTGGGTGCCTGCCGCGTGGGCAACTGGTCGCCCACCAACGCGCGGAACGGCTCCATCGATACGTTGATGGACGCATCCAGGATCCACAGCAGACCGGCCGCCATCCATAGCGCCGGCGCGTTCGGCATCCACAGGAGGGCCAGCGAGGCGAACACGGCCCCGACCAGGAAGTAGGGCCGGCGTCGACCCAGGCGGTTCCAGGTGCGGTCGGAGTAGTGACCGACGATGGGTTGCACGATCAGCCCCGTCAGTGGCGCGGCGATCCATAGGGCAGGGATGTCGTTCACGTTCGCGCCCAGCGTCTGGAATATCCGGCTGACATTGGCGTTCTGCAGCGCGAGCCCGAACTGGAGGCCGAGGAAACCGAAGCACATGTTCCATATCTGCCAAAACGACAGGGCGGCTCGCTCCGTCCGCGGCGTCTCGCCCTTGCGCAACCGACCACGTCCTGCGCGGCCGCGCCCGTCGGCGGACGGCTCGGCGTGCGCGCCACCGGTCCGCGCTGTGGTTGAAACGGTCATGGGTATCTCCTCCAGCCACCGTTATGTCATGGCACCGGGCTTACCGCATGTTGCGGACGCAGCATCATGGCCGCCTGTCGCCCTTGTAAAGGCGAGGGGCTGGCGGCATAGTCAGCCGCCAGTGCGGTGACAGCGGAGATTCCATGCGGGTACGCCTCGAAGACGTGGCGCGCGCGGCGGGCGTATCGCCCAAGACCGTGTCGCGTGTTCTCAACGACGAGGCCAACGTGACCGATGCCACGCGCGAGCGCGTGCGCGCGGCCATGGAAGCGATGGACTATCGCCCGCACCCGTCGGCGCGCAGCCTGGCGGGCAACCGCTCGTTCCTGGTGGCGATGCTCTACGACAACAACGACAACCCGTCCTCGACCTATCTGGCCGAAATCCAGGACGGCGTGCTCGAGGCCTGTGACGCGCATCGCTACAGCATGATGGTGCGGCCACTGCGCATGCGCGATGGCGATTTCATCCGTCGCTTCGACGCGCTGATTTCGGACCACCATCCTGACGGCGTCGTGCTGACGCCTCCGATCACCGACCACGCGCCCCTGCTGAAACGCCTGCGCGAACGCGACGTGCCCTATGCCAGTGTGTCGCCGCAGAAGCGCGGCAAGGCCCTAGGCGTAACGATGGACGAGCAACAGGCCGCGCGCGCGATCGTCGAGCATCTGCTGGAGCTGGGACACCGACGTATCGCCCATGTGGTCGGCATCGCCGACCACGGTGCCAGCCGTTGGCGACTTGCGGGCTATCGCGAGGCGATGGACGCCGCGGGCCTGCCGGAGGATCCGGGGCTGGTGGTGCAGGGCGCCTTTACGTTCGGCTCCGGCGTAGAGGCGGCGCGGCAACTGTTCTCGCTGGCCAACCGGCCGACGGCGGTATTCGCGGCCAATGACGACATGGCCACCGGCGTCATGTGGGCGGCGGGCGAGTACGGTCTGAAGGTGCCGCACGACCTGTCGGTCTGCGGCTTCGACGACACGCCGCTGTCGCGGCAGTTGTGGCCCGCGCTCACCACCGTCCAGCAACCCAGTCGCGAGATGGGGAAGATCGCGGCCGAGCAACTGCTGAACTCCCTGCGCAGTCAAGGCACGGGCAAGCTGGTGCAGATTCCCTTCTCCCTGCAGATCCGCGGCTCCACCTCCGCCGCGCCCTGAAGTACTCGTCGGAGCGCCCGGCCGGAAACGTATGCTGCATAGCAAATTGACAGCGCTGTCATTTCTGCCAGGATGCGCTTCTACAAGCGTGCCACCGGTACGCCAGCCGGGAGCCTTGACGTGCCATTGCTGCAGCGATCGAGCCTGTTTTTGCGACGTCTTTCCTCCGCGCTGCCGTTGGCAGGCGCCTTGCTGACCACCGTTCCGGCCGTCGCTGGCGATGCCGCGTCCGTACACCCGGAACAATGGCCAAAAGCGCAGTCGCCGCTGCCGCCCAACCCCGCGATCGAAGCCCGGGTGAAGGCGTTACTGGCGACCATGTCGGTCGAAGACAAGGTCGGCCAGATGATCCAGGCCGACATCAAATACGTAACGCCGGACGACGTACGCATGTACCGCCTGGGCTCGGTGCTGGCCGGTGGCAACTCCAAGCCCGAAGGACAGCCGTATCCCGATGGCAAGCAGTGGCAGGCGCTGGCCGATACGTTCTACCACGCGTCCATGGACACATCGAGCGGAAGGCCGGCAATCCCGGTGCTGTTTGGTATCGACGCCGTGCATGGCCATAACAACCTGGTCGGCAGCACGCTGTTTCCGCAAAACTCGGCGCTGGGCGCGACGCGCGACCCGCAGCTGATCCACGACATCGGCGCCGTTACCGCGCGGGAACTGCGTGCCAGCGGCATCAGCTGGACATTCGCCCCGACGCTGACCGTGCCGCAGGATGTGCGCTGGGGCCGCTCGTACGAGGGTTATTCCCAGAATCCTGCACTGGTGGCGCAATACGCCTCGGCGATGGTCGGCGGCCTGGAAGGCAAGGCGGGTACGCCTGAATTCCTCGACTCGGGACACGTGATCGCCACCGCCAAGCATTTCCTCGGCGATGGGGGCACCCAGGATGGCAAGGACCAGGGCGACGCACGGATCAGCGAGTCGACGCTGCGCGACATCCACGCGGCAGGCTATGCACCTGCGATCGACGCCGGTGTGCAGGTGGTCATGGTCTCTTTCTCCAGCTGGAACGGCGTCAAGATGGCCGGCAACAAGCCGCTGATCACCGACGTGCTGAAGGGGCGCATGGGATTTGACGGCATCGTGCTGGGCGACTGGAACGCGCACGGTCAGGTGCCCGGTTGCACCAACGAAGATTGCCCCGTGGCGTACAACGCCGGGCTGGACATGCTGGAGGCGCCCGACTCGTGGAAGGGGCTCTACAAAAACACGCTGGCCGAGGTGAAATCCGGGGTGATCCCGATGCGCCGCGTCGATGACGCGGTGACGCGCATCCTTCGGGTCAAGATGCGCCTGGGCCTGTTCGAGGCCGGTGCGCCATCGACCAACCCATGGGCCGTCAGGTCCACGGAGGTGATCGGGAACCCTGCGCATCGAGCGTTGGCGCGGCGGGCCGTTCGCGAATCGCTGGTGCTGCTAAAGAACGACCGTGCGGTGCTGCCGATCGACCCGCGCAAGCATGTCCTGGTCGCCGGCGACGGCGCCGATAATATATCCAAACAGAATGGCGGCTGGACGTTGACCTGGCAGGGAACGGGCCAGACCAACGCGAATTTCCCGGGAGCCACGTCCATCTGGGCAGGCATCAAGGCCCAGGTAAGCGCTGCGGGTGGCAGCGCCGAACTGTCTGTAGATGGAGACTTCACGCGAAAGCCCGACGTCGCCATCGTGGTGTTCGGCGAAGACCCCTACGCCGAGTTCCAGGGCGACCGGCCGAACCTGGCCTATCGCCCGGGTAACGATCGCGACCTCGATCTGCTGCGCAAGCTGCGCGGACAGGGTGTGCCGGTCGTCGCGGTGTTCCTGACCGGACGCCCCCTGTGGATGAACCGCGAGATCAACGCCGCCGACGCTTTCGTGGTGGCCTGGCTGCCGGGCAGCGAAGGGGAGGGCATCGCCGATGTGTTGCTGCGTAGTCGTGATGGCCGTATCGCGCACGACTTCCATGGCACGTTGTCCTATACGTGGCCACGCCGTGCGATACAGGGCCTGTCGGCAGCCGGGGCGCGGGGCGAGCAGCCGCAGTTTCCCTACGGCTTCGGCCTGACCTATGCAGCCCCCCGGAAGACGGCCACGTTGTCCGAGGATCCGGGGATCACCCTGAGCAGCCAACAGGCCGGCGTTTACTTCACCCGCGGCAAGCCGTCACAGGATGTCGTCGTGCGCCTGACCGGGGCGAACGGCGTGGCCATGGATGTCGCCGCCACAACGGCCGCCACGGCAGACGGCAGTCTGCGTATCGGTGCGCTCGACTACAAGGCACAGGAAGACGCGCGCAGCCTCAGCTGGTCCGGCAGCGGCACCGGTGCCGCAAGCATCGCACTGGTGGCACCCGCGCCCATGGACGTGGAGCGCGAGACCAACGGCGATGTCCTGCTGGTGACCACGTTGCGCGTCGACGCCCTCTCACCCGGGGACACCTCGATCATCGGCATCGGCTGTGGCGCCGGCTGTGGCGGCCAGGTAGCCATCGGTAGCCAGCTTGCCGCGTTGCCCAAGGGGCAGTGGCTACGCATCGGCATCCCGTTGAAATGCTTCCGAGACGCCGGCGCCAACATGGGCAGGATCGATCGTCCGTTCGAGTGGTCCAGCCACTCGGGTGGAAAGGTCGCCATCACCGACGTGTCGCTAGGCACGGTGGCGGACCGGACCTTGTCATGCCCCGCCCACGGGAGCGGCACACCCTGATGTTCTATCCGCTTTGCACCAATATCCGCCGATGGAAAGGCTCCGCGAGCATCGCGCGAGTCTGCGTAGCCTGAGTTTGTCGTTGCCTGGATGATGTGCTGCCTTGCGGCAAGCATTCATCGCCACGGCACTCTATTATCTCTCGATGACAGCGCTGTCATTCTGGATCGATGGCGTGCCGGAGGGAGTAGGGGACCTTCGTGACTTATCCGAACGATTGATGGGGAGAGCCAGATGAATCTGCACCGCACTTTGTTGTACGTCGCCATATCGCTCGTCATTGCGCCGGGCACGGCATTTGCCGTGGGCCAGGATACGACCGCGCAAACGCCGCCGCCGTCCAACGCGCCCGGCGCCGCCGAAAAGAAAGTACAGAACCTCGACGCTGTCTCGGTCACGGCGACCAAGCGCGAGACGCCGCTGCAGAAAACGCCGGTGGCCGTCACCGCGATCACCGTCGACACGCTTGATCGGGAGCGCGTCATGACGGTGCAGGACCTCACCAAGCTGGTACCGGGCCTGCAGGGCACATCCCAGGGTGACCACGGCGTTGTGACGCTGACCCTGCGTGGTATCGGAAATGACAGCGCCAAGACCGAGTACGCCGATCCGGAGGTCGCCACCTTCGTCGACGGCATTTACGCGCCACGTGCCGAGGCGGCGTCGGGCCTGTTGCTGGACATGGAAGGCGTCGAAACGCTCCGCGGCCCGCAGGGCACCCTATGGGGCCGAAACTCCACCGCCGGCGCCATCAGTTTCCAGACGGCCAAGCCGGACATCGGCGCGGGTTTCTACGGCAATGCACAGGTCGGCGCAGGCAATTACAACCAGGCCGGCGCGCGCGCCGCCTTCAACCTGCCCATCAGCGACACCTTCGCCATGCGCGTGGCCGTGGTGCACGAGCAGCACGACGGCTACGTCGATTACCAGAAACCGTCGGGCCAGCTGCCCAGCGTTGCGCAGCAGCAACAGGCCTATCTGGCGTCGCCGATCTCCGGCGGCACGCTGGCCAACTTCCGGCCGATCGACCCGGGCCAGTACGTGCAGGGCGGCGACAAGTACAGCTCGCAGGACCAGTCCGCCGCCCGCGTCAGTGCCTTGTGGCAGCCCAGCGACGCGTTCAAGTGGAACCTGTCGTACGAGTACTTCGCCGATCGCGGCACGCCCAGCATGAGCCTCATGCAGACGCCGCGTCAGGGGCAGGACTTCTGGTCGGCGCTGATCGACACCGCGCCCTACCTGGACCGTACGTCCAAGACACTGCGCAGCCGCATGGACTGGAATATCAGCGACGGCATGCAGCTGAGCTATATCGCCGGCTATAACCGCTACTCCGGCAAGAGCGACTTCGACCAGGACGTCGGCGTGAGCGTGCCCACCAGCTTCACCACCAACGGCGTGTACCAGGACGACCGGACCAACGACTCGAAGTACAAGAGCTGGAGCCAGGAGATCAACCTGAAGTCCGTCGGGCCGCAGACGGTGGACTGGATCCTCGGTGCTTACTACGGCTACGAAGACAACGACATACGCTTCGACATCCCCATCATGAACGGTACGCGCTACGGTACGGTCAGCTGGCAGGGCTCCTTCATCCAGCCGAAGGAAACGGTGGAGTCGTATGCGCTGTTCGGTCAGGCCACCTGGCACTTGAGTGACCACTGGCGCCTCACCGGTGGTGCGCGCTGGTCGCACGATGAGAAGGAGAACAAGGGCGGTATCAACTGGGGTTGGGCCGCTGACCCGACCGTACCGCAGGTGCCGATTTCGCCGGACGTGTATCCGGACCCGTCGAACGGTTTCAGCGTCTCGCAGCGGAACACGGCCAAGTACAGCAAGAGCAAGCCGACCTGGCTGGTGCGCCTGGATACCGACGTCAGCGAGAACGGCCTGCTCTACGCCAGCGTCTCCACCGGCTATAAATCGGGTGGCACGCAGGACGCGGGCACGCTGTACAAGCCCGAATCGCTGACCAACTACGAAGTCGGCACCAAGTTCACCTTCCTCGAGGGCCACATGACGTGGAACTCGGCGATCTACTACGAAGACTTCAAGAACTTCCAGCTGTCCGCGCCCATCATCTACCCCGATGGCAACCACGGCCTGGGCTTCTCCAACGTGGGCGGCAGCACCAAGGTGTTCGGCATCGAATCGGAGTTGGCCTATCAGCAGAAGGACGACCGTTTCAACCTGATCTTCTCGGCCATCCCGAAGAAGGAGCTGGGCAAACTGATGTACGCCGGTTCCAACGACTACCAGGGCCTGCCGGCATGCCCGCCGGCATCCAACCTGGCCAGCTGCCTGGACGTCACCGGCAACGACCTGCCACATGCACCGAACGTGTCGCTCACCGGCATCTATGAGCACACCTTCCACCTTGCCAACGGTGGCAAGCTCACGCCCCGGGTCAGCGCGCAGTACCAGAGCGCGCAGTGGCTGAGCTATTTCAACCTGGGTTCCGGGGACCAGCAGAAGGCCTACGTGCGCGGCGACCTGTCGCTGCGTTACAGCGAACCGGGCGACAAGTGGTGGGTCAACGGCTACGTGCAGAACGTATCCGACAAGAAGACCCGCACCAGCGCCGGCCGCTTCCAGATGGCCGACGGCTCGCTGCAGTACGTATCGCAGTACCTCGCGCCGCGGACCTACGGTGTGCAGCTGGGCGTCTGGTTCTGAGTTAGCTGGCTTTGCCGTTCTCAGTCTCCCCTGAGTGGCTTTTTTGCCGGGTCCGCCTGTGGTGGCCCGGCCTTTCTTTATCTCCATCCGGCCGTATCAGCAGGGAAACCCCATGGCGCGCCTGAAGAAAGTGCTGATCGTCGGCGGAGGCACCGCCGGCTGGCTGACGGCCTGCTACCTGGCCAAGGCGGTCAACGCGGTCGATCCGCGGAGCGTGCAGGTGCATCTGGTGGAGTCGCCCGACATCGGCTTGCTGGGGGTAGGCGAGGCCACCTTTCCCTCGATTCGCGGGACGTTGTCGGCGATCGGTCTGGACGAACGCCGCTTCCTGGTCGGTGCCACGGCGGCGTACAAGCAGGGTATCCATTATCGCCACTGGGTACGGCCGCCGGGCGCGCCCGGACCGGACCATTTCTTTCATCCGTTCAACGCACCCAGCCAGCGTCCCGGTGGGCCTGAGTTATTGCCGTACTGGTTGCTCGGTGCTGCGCCGGACGGCATGTCGTTTGCCGAAGCCGTTTCCATGCAAACCACACTGGTCGACCACTCGCGTGCGCCCAGGCGGGCGAGGGACCCGGACTACCAGGGGCCGATGAATCACGCCTTCCACTTCGATGCCGCCTGCTTTGCGCGTGTGCTTGCCGAGCATGGCCAGCAGACCCTCGGCGTGGTTCGGCACATGGCCACGTTGGAGCGCGCGGAGCTGGACGATCATGGCGCCATCGCCCGGGTGGTGACGAAGGAGGAGGGCGATCTCACCGCCGATCTCTACGTGGACTGCACCGGACTGCGTGGCATGCTGATCGGCGACACGATGCAGTCACCCTTTCGCAGCCGCGCGGATGTCCTGTTCGCCGATCGCGCCGTCGCCATGCAGGTGCCTTACGAGACGCCTGATGCGCCGATCCCTTCGTACACCATCTCCACGGCGCAGGAGGCCGGCTGGATCTGGGATATCGGGTTGCAGAAGCGGCGTGGCACCGGCTATGTCTATTCGTCGCGGCACACCACCGACGACCGTGCCGAAGATGTCTTCCGGCGCTACGTGGGCACGGCGGGGGAGGGACTGAAGGCGCTGCACATCCGATTCGAGACGGGATACCGTCCCGAGCACTGGCGCAAGAACTGCGTGGCCGTGGGTCTGGCCGGCGGGTTCGTCGAGCCGCTCGAATCCACCGGCATCGCACTGGTCGAACTGGCGACCTACCTGCTCACGCACCTGTTGCCGGTCGACACGGACGACATGGAAGGCGCCGCAAGGCATTTCAACGAAATGATGGTGGCCCGCTACGATCGCATCATCGACTTCATCAAGATGCACTACTGCCTGAGCCAGCGGCGTGACTCTTCGTTCTGGATCGACAATGGCGACGCCGCCAGCATCCCGCGGACCCTGCAGGAAAAGCTCGCGATGTGGAAGCACCGACCGCCGCACCGGCTGGATTTTGTCAGCGACCTGGAAATGTTCATGCCGTCCAGCTGGCAGTACATCCTGTACGGCATGGAGTTCCAGACCGACCTGGAGCCCATGCTCAGCGCCTATCCGCACATGGACGCAGCGCGACGGGAATTCGCGATGATCCAGCAGGCGGCCACGCGCGCACTGGACGATCTACCGGACCATCGTGCGCTGGTTGAGCAGCTGTGTCGTGAGCATCACCAGCGGTAGCCGATCCGGTACGAGCTGTACCCCTTCAAGGGCACCCCATGTGACGGTATCAGGCAGCCCCGTTGATACTCCTGGCCACCGCTTCCGCCACGCGAATTCCGTCGACCCCTGCCGAAAGAATGCCGCCCGCATAACCCGCGCCTTCGCCGGCGGGAAACAGCCCGCGCGTATTGAGGCTCTGGTAGTCCTCGCCGCGACGGATACGCACCGGTGACGAGGTCCGGGTCTCTACCCCCGTGAGCAGCGCATCGTTCATGGCGAAGCCCCTGATCTGGCGATCGAACGCCGGCAGCGCTTCGCGGATGGCCTCTATGGCGTAGTCGGGGAGGGCAGACGTGAGATCGGTCAGGTGCACCCCGGGCTTGTAGGAAGGCTGCACCGTGCCGAAGTCGATCGAAGGCGTGCCCTTGATGAAGTCGCCGACCAACTGCGCCGGCGCGCTGTAATCGCGACCGCCCAGCTCATACGCGCGCGATTCGAGCGCACGCTGCAAGGCGATACCGGCCAACGGACTGCCACTGTCGTCGAAGGCGGCGAAGTCCTTGGGGTCGATACCCACGACGATCGCAGCGTTCGCGTTACGTTCGTTGCGCGAATACTGGCTCATGCCGTTGGTCACCACGCGTTCCGGCTCGGACGCGGCAGCCACCACCGTGCCGCCCGGGCACATACAGAAGCTGTAGACCGAGCGACCGTTCTTACAGTGGTGCACCAGCTTATAGTCTGCGGCGCCGAGAAGGTCGTGACCCGCCTGCGGCCCGAAACGCGCCTTGTCGATGATCGATTGCGGATGCTCCACGCGGAAGCCGACAGAGAACGGCTTGGCTTCCATGTACACGCCGCGGTCGTGCAGCATGAAGAACGTATCGCGCGCACTGTGCCCCACCGCGAGTACGACATGATCGCTCAGCAACTGTTCGCCGTTGGCCAGGACCACACCCCGGATCTGCCGGGATCCATCGGCGGCGCTGTCGACCAGCAGGTCGTCGACGCGCTGGTTGAAGCGAATCTCGCCGCCCAGCGCCTCGATGGTCCCGCGCATGGCTTCCACCATCGTCACCAGCCGGAAGGTGCCGATATGCGGCTTGCTGACGTACATGATTTCTTCCGGCGCGCCGGCCTTCACGAACTCCGTGAGCACCTTGCGGCCGTGGTGGAGCGGGTCGGAAATCTGGCTGTACAGCTTGCCGTCGGAGAACGTGCCCGCGCCACCCTCGCCGAACTGCACGTTCGATTCCGGCTCCAGCTTGCGCTTGCGCCACAGGGCCCAGGTGTCGACCGTACGCTCCCGCACCGCCTTGCCCCGGTCGAGGATGATCGGCCGGTAGCCCATCTGGGCCAGCAGCAGCCCCGCGAACAGGCCGCACGGCCCAAGCCCGATCACGACAGGGCGTTGCTCGAGACCGGCCGGCGCCTGCGCCACAAACTTATAGCTGGTGTCGGGGGAGGGCTGCACGTGCTTGTCCTCGGCAAACCGCGCGAGCAGGGCAGCCTCGTCAGCCACCTCGACGTCCAGCGTATAGATCAGCTGGATGTTGCCGCGCTTGCGTGCGTCATGGCCCCGGCGGAAGACCGTGAAGCCGAGCAGCCCCGCCTGGCCGAGCGCCAGCCTGGCGCGGATGGCCGCCTCGAGGGCGCCTTCGGCGTGGTCGAGCGGGAGCTTTATGTCGGTGAGTCGAATCATGGGGGCGAGGGGGGTAGGGGGGGCGGTCGGCTATTTTCGCATTAAGGGGCGCCGAGCGACGCATTTTAAGTGCGGTGGAGGGTCTGGCCGATAGGGAAGGGCGCGGACGGGACGCGTGGCGGCCAGCAGGCATGTCGTTTTTTCCATGGCGTATTGAAAGGCTACCGACGCCCGGAGGACTCCGTATCGGTCATCTTGTCCAGGTTGACGATCAGGCGGCCCAGCAACGCGACCAGCTGCGCTTGTTCGGCTTCGCTGAAGCCGTCCAGCGCTTCGCGGTTTCCCGCGAAGAGCGTCTCGCAAGCGTCCGGCAGGTTTGCTTCGGCGTGGGCCGTGAGCACGACGTGGCTACTGCGACCATCCACCGGGTCGGGCGTGCGTCGGATCAAACCGTCGCGCTCCATCCGTGTGAGCATCTGCGCCATGGGTGGCTGTTCGACGCGCGCGAAGCGGGCGAGGTCGCGCTGCGTCCTTGCCTTTCCGGTTGCCAGCGCGATCAGTACGGGGATGTGACCAACGCCGAAGCCCATCGGTTTCAGCCGCGCTTCGCTCAAGCGGGCGAAGCCCCGCGCCGCCAGTGAGATCAGGTGTCCCGGCGTGGAAAGTACGTCTTTATGCATCATGTTTGCCTTGCGGAACGCCGTGCCAGGGTGCAGAGTAGCTCAATACATATGCCCATATGTAAATTCACCAGGAGCGAACCCGATGAGCGATCCGATCCAGACACTGCGTGACATCTATACCCTTTTCAACGCGCGTGACATCGACGGCCTATTCGCCAAGCTGACCGACGATGTGGCGTGGGCCAACGGCATGGACGGCGGTCACGAGCACGGCAAGGACGCGGTGCGCGCGTATTGGACGGGCCAATGGCAGATGGTCCGCGCGCACGTCGAGCCGGTTTCGTTCGAAGAATCGGCCGACGGCGCGATCGTGGTGCGGGTCATCCAGACCATCCGCGATCTGCAAGGCAATCCTCTCGAAGGCCAGACCCACGGGCTGAAAGACAAGACCGTGGGTCACGTGTTCCACTTCACGCAAGGCAAGGTCAGCCGCTTCGATATCGCCGACGCGGCATGAGGATCAGGTGCGCGTGCCTGCCAGAACCGGTGGAAACGAGCCTGGGGTAGCGACGGGCCGCCAGCCTCCCATCCATGCCGGGCTCCACACCAGGTCCAGGGCACTATGCGACAGTGTATCCAGTGAGTGATGTCCCTCGGATAGCTGCCAGCGTGACGCGGCCGGCCGGCCGTCGATGACGACGGCGACCTCAGACGCGCCGTCGGTCACGGTGTAGGTGCCCGCCAACGTCACATCGAAATCGCGACCGACCAGCTGTTTCCCGGCCATGAAGACGTTCGCCGTGCCGGACAGGTAATTTTGCGCAATGAAGGCGCGGGTCGCTGGCGGGAGCCGGTCGACGATCACCGTCATGGTGCGGTGCGCGACCAGCGCGGGCACGATGTCCTCCGCCTTGAGCCCGCGTTCGAAGCGCTGCAGGGCGATGCTTTCCAGCACCGTGTGGTACGGCCGCGGGCGGAAGATGGCACCGCTTTTGGCATCCATGACGGTGTCGTCGGGCGATGTACAGGCAAGCACGGTGCGCAGTTGCCCTTCCTTGTAGGCGAGGGTGTCGCGCCAGGGCGGTGCCTGCTCGATCAGCAAGACGATCTCCACCGCGGCCAGCACGGCCACGAGGGCTGCCGCGTGCGATCGCGGCCATGCGGCCGATCGTCCAAACAGGCCGACCAGGCCGATCAGGAATACGAAGATCGTCGGTATCACCGGCAGGAAGTCCTGTGCCGTGGGCAGCGGCCATACCAGCCAGATAAAGGAAGCGAACAAAAGCCCATGGATGCCGAGGAAGATACGCCAGTGTGTCGGCGCATCACCGGGATCGACGCGCCGCAACCACGTCGTGGTCGCCATGGCGACCGCGACGGCCAGCATCCCGTAGACCAGACGGTGATCGGCGTGTGCCGCGCGCCCGGTAGCAGACAGGTTGTACGCCACGAGGTCGTACCACGCCGGCCCGAGGTCATGCTGTGTAGCGAGATAGAGAGCGAACGCACCAGGCACGACGAGGCAACCCGCCAGCAGGGCGCTGCCGCCCTTCAGCAGAGCTCGCCTGTCCTTACGCCATGGGATGGCCCAGACGCAGGCCGCGGCGAGCAGGGCGACACACGAAAGAGGCAGCGTCTTCTGCGATACCGACAATGCCGCACCCAGCAGCAAGCCGGCCAGTGCCCATCGGGAGGCCCGCCCCCGCGCGTGTACCGCAGTGGCCAGTGCGCAAAGCCAGAGCGCCGTCCAAAGATCGTCCGTGCGGAACTCGCCCATCTTGATGAAAAAGGCGTGTGTCAGGCCAGCCAGCACCACGGAGGCATCGGCGATACCACGGGAATAAAGCCGACGGGCCAGACACCAGGTAGCCACCAGCGCAAGGAGGTACCAGGGCACCACCGCGAGTCGCAACCACTCGAGGATGTCCGACCGCGGACCCATGGCATGCATCAGCGGGGCGTAGATCGCGCTGAAGAGCGGCCCGTGGTTATCGAAGACGTCGCGATAGGGCAGGTCGCCCTGGCCAATGCTCCAGGCCACGTGCGCGTGCTGTGGCTCGTCGGAATTGAGCGGGTACGCCCTGAGCCAAAGCACGCGCAGGACGAGCAGGGCCAGTAGGCCCAGACAACGTCCGACAGTTCCATACCAGGGGCGAATGCGCGAAAACATGCGTGCATCCTAGGTACCCAGGTTTTCTGCATGCTTTCTTCGGGGTCGCCGCTGGACCTCGCCTTATCGCAGGCAGCGGCCTGCACGGGCCGCTGCCGTACATCCGTCTACTTCCTCGCCGCAATGATCTCGCTGAGGTAGTCCGGCGTGCCCTGCACCCGCACCAGGTGCGGATACTGCAGTCCACCGTGGTAGCCCACGGACACCGTGCGGAAACTCCCCTGATACTTCAGTGTCAGTGCGATCTCGCGACTGCTGTCTTTCGCGGACGTGATCGCGTCTTTCAGAACATCCTTCGAATACGCCACGCCGTTCACCGCGACGATGGTCGCGCCCGTACTGACCCCTGCCTTGAAAGCCGGGCCGTCCCAGCGCACGTCGTTGATCTTGCCGCTGCCCGTTATCGTCAGGCCGATCGACCACGTGAAGTTCAACAGGTGGCGCGAAATTTCCGGGCGGCCGTCATAGGCCTTCTCGAACGCGCTTTCCTTGTCGTCGTACACCAGCTTCCAGCCGGTACCTGCAAGGCCATCCTGTAGCGGCGGATTGAGGCTGTATGCACGAGCCTTGAGGAAGCTCGCCCAATCGTACTTTGCCGTATCGTTCAGCGCAGCGACCACGTCGTCGAAGTTATAGGTCTTCGGTACGTGGCTACCATTGTCGACCCCGAAGAACGCGCGTGCGAAATCATCCAGCGAGCGCTTGTCGCCCGTCAGGCTGCGCAACTTCGCATCGACGGCAAGCCACATCATCTGCCCGCCGCTGTAGTAGTCCTCGCTCATCTGCCAGCTACGGTAGGGCAGGGGAGCCCGGCGCGCGACGATGGGATCGTTGGTGGTGTCCTCCAGCGAGCGCCACTGGAAACCCTCGCGGTTGCGATCGTAGTTGGCGGCGACCATCGCCAGGCCGTCCCGGAATTCCTGCGGCGTCCACATGCCTGCGCGGGCGGTCAGGACGAAGCCCCAGTATTGCGTCTGGCCCTCATAGACCCAGAGCAGCGAGTTGCCCATGGGAACGTTGAAATTCGGCGTCCACAGGTCGGCGGGGCGGCGGAACTTGCCGTTCCACGAATGAACATACTCGTGGGCGAGCAGGTCGCGCTCGGACGCGTTGTCGTTCCAGGCAGTGAAATAATCCGCGCCCAGGCCGTCTTCGCTGGACTGGTGGTGCTCGGTGCCGTTGCCGGCCAGCTGATCGGACAGCGAGAACAGGAAGTCGTAGTGGTCGTAGTGGTGCGAACCGAACAGCTTCGTGGCCTGTGTCACCAGGTTGCGATGCACTGCCACTTGTTCGGCCGACATCTCCAGATATTTGGGCTCATCAGCGAAGACGTCCATATACACCGGCGCTTTATCGCCGGGGTTCAGGGCCACGCGCTTCACGTACTGGCCGGCGTATACCGGCGAGTCGACGAGGTTGTCGAAGGTCACTGCCTTGAAGGTGGTGGTGTCTCCCGATGTCGCGGCCGTCTCGAGCGCCGTGGCCGCCTTCCAGCCATGCGGTAGTTTCACGCTGGGCGCAAACGTGATGCCGCGCGTGTAGTAGCCCGCCGGATAGAGCGCCACCTTGCTCCACTCCATGTACATCATGCGGTCGGTGATCTCGAAGTCCGCGTCGTCCGCGCGTTCGGACAGGTACTGGAATTCGGCATCGAGCGTCGATACGCCGGCAGGAACGTCGACATGGAAAGCGTAGACGTTGTACTTGTCGCGCACCCAAGGAAGCGGCTTGCCGTCGGCACTGAGCCTGAGACCGGCGAGCATCGCCACAGGACCCGTCGGCGAGTGATCGCCGGGAATCCACTGCGGGTACAGCAGGGTCAGCGCGCCTGCCTGTACCGGTAGGGACTCGTGGACCCGGAAGATGCCCTGCGCCGTGTCGCTGACATCAACGTTGAGCGATACCGTGCCGACATATTGCACGTCTTGCAGTGCGGGCACCTGGTCCGTAGCAGCCTGCTGAGCATGCACATTGCCCACACCGAGCGCGACCGCGAGCGCCGTGGAGAGGCGCGAGAACTTACGACTGACGATGGGCATGGAGGGCTCTGGGCGGGGGCGGGTTTGCCCGCATTATCACCGGGCGCAAGGCGATAGCGCCACGGCATGTCCTACCGAAGCTTACGACGAGGACGTCCACCGGACCCGCTTTCGCCGTCGCCGTCGCTTCTATGTCGTCCCTATCGCCCGACTAGGGAACGTCGTCTCGGATGGCTTCGGCACCGCCCATCAGAGCGCACGCCCCAGAAATTCGACAAAAGCCCGCAAGGCGGCCGACTGATGACGGCGACTTGGGAAGTAGAGGTAAAGCTCTGCCATTTGGCTGGACCATTCGGGCAGAACTCGTGCCAACTGTCCCTCTGCGAGGAGGTCGGCCACCATGGCGACGGGCGCATTGACTATACCTAGCCCCCTGACGGCCAGATCGATCTGCGAAGTAAGGTCGTGGACGATAGTTGCCAGAGGCGGAGCAACCTGTACGGTCTTTCCAGCGGATTGAAGTGTCCACGGTATGACGACGCCAGTCCCTTGGCTGCGGCATGCTATGACACGGTGGTCGAGAAGATCGGCCGGCGTGGCTGGCACGGGGCGTGCGCGCAGATACGCCGGCGACGCAACGAGGATCGCGTCTGACGTGGGCGCGACCTGTTTGGCAACCATGTCCTGATCGATGCAGTTCCCATAACGCAGTCCTGCGTCGTAGCCCTCCTTGACGATATCGACCAGGCGCGCGTCGACGGCTATCTCGAGGCTCACGCCAGGATAGTTGTCCTGGAACGCCGCTAATAGGGGAGCAATCACCAGATCGAACGGCGCACGCGGCATCGTAAGGCGCAGTGGGCCCGTCGGATGTCCACCTCGGCCGGAGGCCACTTCTGCGGCTTGTTTGATTTGCGCGAGCGCTGGCGCCACCGTGCGCAGATAGTCGTCGCCCACATCCGTCAGGCTCAAACTGCGCGTGGAACGGCGGAAGAGTGGGGCGCCGAGCCGCTCTTCGAGCGCACTGATGGCCTGGCTCACGGCGGAAGGCGAGATGCCCAGGCGCCTGGCCGCCTCGGAAAAGCTACACGCGTCCGCAGCCGCTACGAACACGGCGACGCCCTCCAGTGAATCCCTCAATCGCATCGATCGATCTGTAAGTTCTAGTTACAGCCCCATGAGTGATTAGGCGGATAGTGGCAAAGGGCCTCCGTTTATACAATCCCTAAGCGTTCCGACCTGGGTCCAGGCCCTAAACAGACGGGGAACAGCTTTGTCTACATTGGCTTCGCGCACGTTCAGCACGGCTCGACATACGACGCACTATCTCGAGAAGGGTCCCGCGAACGGGCCCCTCATGATCTTCCTTCATGGATGGCCAGAGCTCAGCCTGGTCTGGCGAGTTCAGCTCGACGAATTCGCTGAAAGCGGGTGGCGCTGTATCGCCCCGGACATGCGAGGCTATGGAGGCTCTTCCATGCCTGCGGAGAGCGGTGCCTATGCCCTCGAGCATGTGGTGGCGGACATGAGGGAGCTTCACGACCATCTTGGCTGTGAGCCTGCCATCTGGATCGGCCATGACTGGGGTAGCGTAGCTGTCGGATCGCTGGTGTCGCACGAGCCCGCGCGCAGCCGCGGCGCCGTACTGGTCTCGGTGCCTTATTTCCCTGCGGGGCACGCATTGCAGACGCTGATCCCGTTGGTCGACCGCACCATCTATCCAGCCGACCGGTATCCGGACGGCCAGTGGGACTATTACCGCTACTACACGACAAACTTTGCATCAGCCATAGCCGATCTGGATGCGGACAAGGCCGCATCCCTCGCGTCGATCTATCGATCGGGCGACCCGGAAAAGATCGCCAAGCCTGCCGCGAACGCGACGGTCACGCGCAACGGAGGGCGCTTTGGTGGCGCGCACCGGGCCCCTCCCACCGACCTTGATCGAGCTCTCTGGCCGCTGGCCGATTTCGAAACCCTGGTGCGCGCGTTCGATGCGCACGGTTTCCGAGCGCCGTGTGCGTGGTATTTGAATGACGAGGCCAACATCGCCTATGCCGCCAAGGCATCTGACGGCGGTCGCTTGTCGCTGCCCGTACTGTTCGTCAATGGGGACTATGACCAAATGAACAGTATCAACGGCAACCACCTGGGCGACCCGATGCGTAGCTCTTGCGCCGACCTTACCGTTGCCCATTTGCCCGGCGCCCATTGGCTACCGCTTGAGTGCAAGACCGAACTCACGTTCGCCCTACGTGCCTGGCTCGAGAGCAAAAAGCTCACGGCGGTATGAGCGTGCACGCCGGTTGGGCACGGAGTCGGGTGCTCGTCGCGTCTGCGGTCGGCTACCAATGGTTTTACAACGGCGCCAACTTTGTCGCTTTCAAGGTGGGCGGCGACGCGATACCTCCGATCGTCCTAGCCGCGATGCGCTTCGGTCTTGCTGCGGCGCTGATTCTTCCGCTGGCGTTGTGGCGTTGGCGGCTACTTCCAGCGCACGCTTCGGAACTGGCGTCTGCAGCGGGGCTCGGCCTGGTGATGCTGCTCGGCAGCCAGACGCTTGCGCTTATGGGAACGCATCTGCTGCCGGCTGGCGTGGCGTCCGTGTTCGGATCGAGCGCACCGATCTTTCTGGCGCTGTTCTCGTGGGCCATCCTGCGTAAACCCCTGGGCAGACGCGAGGTCTGCGGGATTGCACTTGGCTTCACCGGGCTCGCCCTGATGGCTTATTTCACCTATACCGGCGGCGGTTTCCACCCGTTGGGCGCCGCGCTCACACTCGCCGCGTCGGCGAGTTGGGCTGCGGGGTCACTGTGGGCGAGGCGACTGCGCCTACCTGCGGATCCCGTCGTCGCGTTGGCAACCCAATTAGTTACTACCGCGTTGATTCTCGCGATCGCGGGGGGGACGACTGGGATGTTCAGTCGGATCGACATGAGTGAGGTACCGGCCTCTGCCTGGTCGGCGCTGGCCTTCCTTGTCATTGCAAGCACGCTAGTGGGCTACACGGTTTTCCTCGCCGTGAATGCCCAGGTTTCCCCGACAATAGCCAATACCTTCAACTATGCCGCACCCGTCGTCGCGCTGCTGCTTTCGGCCTTGTTGCTCGACGAGCGGCTGACCTTGCCAAAGCTTCTTTCGGCCGGTGTCGCGCTGGCTGGCGTGACGCTCATGGTGCGCGTTTCGAGGAAAGAGGAATGAAGCGTCAGTTGCTTGATCTTATGGTGGCGGCGGTGATCATGTTGGTATGGCTGTCGCCTCGGGCATATGCGGCGCCGGCAAGCAAGAACACGTTAGTGCTCGATCTCACTCCGCGAGTGGAACCAGCGGGCGCCACTGGGATGGGCGTGTCGTACGTGCTTGAGCGAGCCGTGGGATCTGACCCGTCCTCGACGCTACGTTTCGATACATTGGAACCATCCCTCGTCCGCGACACCGACCAGGTCACAAAGCTTGAGGTGGCCGATGCGGCCGGTGCGCTGGCCATGGCGGCCCCCGAGCGCATACAGATCCGACATCGCACGTGGCAGGTCTGGGAACCGTCGCGTCCCGTCAAGGGCAGTTTGCACGTCCGTTACTTCGTGCCAGTGGCCCTGCCATTACCTGTGAAGCGCGGACCTCATCACGACCTCCAGGCTGCCGGCGGCGGCATATCGGGAGCATTTGTCAGCCTGCTTTTGTTACCCGAGCTACAAGGCCCCATCGAGCTGAAACTACGCTGGCATCTGCCGCGCGGCCAGCAAGCCGTCTCCACGCTGTCGGTCGGCAATGCTCAGTTGAGCACCGACATGAACCATCTGGAGCAGGCGTCATTTCTGGCAGGCCCCTTGCAAACCTATCCGACGCCTGCTCGCGCCGAGGGCTTCAGCATGTTCGCCCTTGGCGAATCCCGTGAGGCGCTGCTCAGGGCGGCCGTCTGGAGTGAAAAAGCCTATGAAGCCGAACGCCGTGCATTCCTGGCGCCCTCTAACGCACCTTTTCGATTCATGATCCGCTCGTACGATGGCGGCCCTATCGCCAGCGGCTCAGCTGATGTCGGATCCTTCCTTCTCTACCTGCCGCCGGCGATACCACCCGATTCACAGCAGATCCACCACCTGATCGCTCACGAGATGGTCCACGCTTTTGCAGGAGGACTGAGCGATACGGACGATTCCCAGGGTGACTGGTATACCGAAGGCTTGGCTGACTATATGTCGACAGTGCTTCCATTCCATGCGCGTCTCTACTCGTTGCAGCAATACCAGGACGAGGTGAATGCCCGGGCCGCTCAGTACTACACCAACGCACATCGCGATGTTTCGTTGAAGGACGCTGCGGCCATCAAGTGGGCGGGCAACGGGGCGTGGATGCTCCCCTACGCACGCGGTGCACTCTACTTCGCCAATCTGGATGCCCAGTTGAAGTCCCGCGGCTTGCAGGTCGATGTCCTGCACCTCGTCAATGCAATGTCCGCTCGTATAGAAAAGGGCGCGCCCGCCACTGACAGCACGTGGTTGGACCTCCTGAACCACGAGGTGGGCGCCCTGGGCCGTCCAGGACTGGAGCGCCATGCGGGACGGTAAGCTACTGCAGCCCGTCTCGGGTTCCTTTGGCGATTGCCTGCAACCCGAACCCATCCAGACGGGTATCTACGATCTCGGTTTTTCGTGGCGGGACACGGGGCGGGGATCCTTTGTCCGGGACGTTGAGCCGGGCTCGCATGCCGAAGCAGCGGGCATGCAGCCAGGCGATGAGGTCATGACAGCTGTCGACCTCATTGCCCAACAGAGTCGTTTCGATAAGCCTGTGCAGCTGGACGTCAGTCGAAAGGGCAAGCGCTTTCAGATTGCTTATGACCCACACAGCGACAGGAAGGTCGAGGCATTCCGGTGGGGGGTGCGCGGAGGTTTAACTTCGGCCGATTGCAAATGATTCCCGACATGGGCCAGCGGCCAGCAATGCCGCCGCGGCGGGACAATGTTCCGCTGGCACCCGGATTTCGGCCAGTCGTACCTCGCGGCTTTGACGATCTGTCGGTGGTGGCGACCCTAGGGGCTTCAACGTCGAACTGGGATGTCGGTAACCCTCTAATTCTGTCGCAAAGGCTGAATTTAGATGAAACCCTTGGATGCATATCTAATTATTAAACGGTCGCAGCTGATGCGCTAAGCCAGACTTGGATGTTTGCGACACGATTTAGGGGCAGAACGGCGCTTCGCGACATAATTAAGCGACACATCTCATTGCTGAGCTCTGACCGTCCTTCAACGAGCACTAGACGAGGCTACCGTTGGCGGATTGACACGGCGTCAGCCGCCAAGGCGGTGCACCAATCATTCGCGTAGAGGACTATCATTCAAGGTGCGGATTCGAGGTAATGGTTGCCGTCCATGAGATGAACTGGGTGGATGCGTGCAAGGGCAGAGGGGAGACGACGTCGCCGTTTGACTACGCTGCGCGGCGGGACTATCGGGCAGGCTGGTCGTTGTAACGGCGGTCGAAGACAGGGACACATGTGCGCATGGGAATTTGGTGGATTCCTGCCCGATGTAGTAAAAGAGGCAGCTTTTTAATGCTTCTCTTCTAAGGAAAGCCGTGTTTTCAATTCTCAAAAAGAAGCACCAGCCACTTCTATCCGTGCAAGTGAAGGGTAAGGAAATCGCCAGGTTCGACGAGCCGGAGCTACCTTGCGAAAAGTCGCCCTCGATGGAGATCGAGGCCGGCGGCATGATTCAATTCATCGACCGCCAGGGCGTGGTTCACGAGCACCCGTTGGGCCCGAACGCCGGGTGGTATCACTTTTCGGTTCGGGTCCATGGTGGTCTTGGATGCCAAGTGGACTGCGTGGTGACCGATTCACCCGCGTTCGATCCGCACGCCTTCGATCGAGGGGAAGCCACGGGTATCCGTTTTCAGCCCTTTTTTCTCTCCGGCGCGGAGGTGAAAAATACGGATTTCCGGGGCAAAGGTCTCTTTGCAAGGGGACTGCACTTCAACGAGCAGATAACACGATCCGACATTGTGCTCTCGTGCGAGTGCGACGACTGTCATAAGTCGTTCCA
Source organism: Luteibacter sp. PvP120 (assembly GCF_054055715.1). NCBI lineage: Bacteria > Pseudomonadati > Pseudomonadota > Gammaproteobacteria > Lysobacterales > Rhodanobacteraceae > Luteibacter > Luteibacter sp. PvP120. Next base: position 274,045 of record NZ_JBSRXP010000001.1, read on the forward strand.
CATACGCTCCTTCCATGCCGGGTTCAGCCAGGCGGGCTACTTCTACTCGGACTCAGGCAAGCATACGCTGACGGTGAGCGATCGCGTACCCGGCTGTCCGGCCCCCTTGTCCACACCGAACCCGTCTGATCTCGCCGCGCTGGAAGCTGCGCTTCCGCTTGCACCGGATGGCACACGCTTCCGATACACCAATCCATTCCGATGCCCTTACTGCGCAGCTCCTTACATCGACTTTGAAGCACACCCGGAATATCGGGCAGCCGAGTACTACGGAAACTATTTTTACGGTGCGGAGTTGCTCAGGTACGAACCCACGCCTTGAGACTTGGCGAACCAACGCAGCCATCGGCGGGCATGTCATGGCTTACAGCATCGAGCGGGGGAGCCCCTGCGTGTTCCAGGTTTTGCTGACGATTCCGCATTGCGATAAACCCCTTCACCGCTATCATGGGGTGCGGGGCAGGGCACCGCCACGCGGGGCCATTCGTCTATAGCCAGGAACCCATCGTGATGTCTGCAACCCGATCTTCGAGAAAGTCCGCGAGCCCCTTCGGAATCGCCATGTCGCTGGGGATGCTCGCCATCCCGTTCTGTTCGGCGGCCCTGGCGTCAGGCGAAGCCCGCTGGCCCGCCAGCACGGTGGCCCAGCGCGCCTTCCCCAACGGCGCCTCGATGTTCGTCGAGAACGATCACGGCACGCTGCGCGCGTGGGTCGTCTCGGAATCCAAGGGTGGCGCGCACGTGGAGGCGATGGATTTCTTCACCGGCGAACGTATGAAGGTCGACGTCGCGCTCGAAGCCGACGGGCACCAGTCCGCCTCGTTTACCGATGCAAAGGGCGTTTCGCATGTGGCCGTCGGCAAGGGCTTCGCCTTTTCCGGTGGTGCGTCGTCAGCGTCGCTGCCCGGGCTGGACCTGGGGGCGGACAGCATCTACGTGAAGAAATCGGCCGCCTACTGCGGCTCTCGCTTCATCGCCGCGACGCCGTCGCCCGGCGGCGCGGACGCCTGGCACAAGTTCCCGATCTATCACCAGGAAATGTCCGCGTCGGCCTGTCCGAAGGGGAAATACTGGTCGAACATCACCTCGGCGCTGGACCTCGACGATGGCACTTTCTTGGCCGTCGAGGGGTGCTTCGTGTTCAGGCTGAAAAAGGCGGACCTCAGTCCCGCCGGTGACGCACCGGCCTTGCGCGTGGTGGATAAAGCCAGACTCCAGGCGGCGATCGACGAAGCGAAGGCCAAAGGAGCGAGCGATACGATGGAATACGTGGCACAGGCGCTCGGCCTGCCGTCATCACCGCAGCTCTCTTGCAAGGCGGAATAAGGCATGGCGGATCTGACCGATAACGAACTTCGAGCGGTCGCGTACTTCAGTATCGGCGTCAGCTCGGAAGGTAAGGACGCGTCTTACCGATTGGCATTCGCTGGCAATACGGTGCGCGACGCCGCCGGCAACGTCAATCTTCAGCCGGTGGGCAACAGTGGCTACACCATCGGCACGTTGCAGACCGATTTCGGCGCCCATCCGGCGGATGCACGCCAGCTGGTGGCGGCCTACCAGGGCTGGGCGAAGGAAAACCATCCCGACTGGGTACTCACGGACGAGCAGCAGGCGAAGATGTCCGCCGACCTCGGGCGCGACGGCAACCATGTCCGCGACGCGAATTTCGACGCGCACCTGAAGCAGTACCAGAAGAAGAAGAAGGACATCCCGGCATCGTTAATGCCGGCCGGCGGTCCAGATATCGACCAGACGTTCAAATCCCATCTCAACGAATACCTGGCGACCGATGCCGGCAAGACGTTCATCCACGAACGCGATGTCACGCAAGTGAACAAGTTGATGGACCGTGTCGCCGAGCCATTGAAAGACACGGATCTGTACCAGAAGGCTTCGACCGAGGACAAGGCACGGATCTTCGCGGTAGTCGCCAAAGCCTATAATCAGGGTGATGCCTACGGCGACAAGCTGATCACGGGTATCCAGGACGGCAAGATCACGAGTCTCGACGGCCTGAAATCGAAGGTTGGCGAGTTCCCGAATTATTTCCACTCCGGCCGTGACGAGGCGCTCAAGGGCGCGGACACGTTCAACGCGATGAAGAACGCCAGCGCGGACGGTCCACTGAAGGGCGCATGGGACGCCGTCTTGGCCAATCCGCTGGTCAATCCCACGACCCTCGCGAAGGACGCGGCGCATCCGGATCTCGCTGCGCAATACGGCACGGTGAAAGGCATCTTTATCGATCCGGTTCAGGGCCGTGGACTGGTGCAGGACATGGACAAGGGCGCATCCCATAGCCATGGCGACCCGGCGAGCAAGCGTTCGCGCGGTTACTACGCGCAGGGTAAGGACCTGGTCCAGTGGGACATGGACGGTCACGGACGGTCGTACATCGACGGGAAATGGTCTGAGCTGTCGCGATCCGACCTGAGCCTCCAGCGCAACAAGGACCACTCCCGCGACCTGAAGATCACCCAAGACGGGCACACCCGCGATCTGCTGCATGTCGTCGGGCAGGGCGCACAGAAGCAGGGAGAGCCGAAACAGGATGCGCCGAAGCCAGGTGACCATGCTGTCCTCAGGCAGGGTGCGCACGGCTCCGACGTGGAGCAATTGCAGACGAAGCTGGCCGCCCTCGGTTACCTAGACAACACCGTCACGCCGGACGGTAAGTTCGGCTCGACGACCAAAGCGGCGGTGGAAGCATTCCAGCAGGACCGCAAGCTCGACGTCGATGGCGTGGCGGGCAACGATACGTTGAGGGTCCTGGCGGACCAGGTCCGAGCGAAGACGGAGACGGCCACCGCGGCGCAGGTACCAGGACGCCTCGACGACCCGGATCATCCCGATCACGCCATGTTCCAGCAGGCTCGCGACCAGGTCCATGTCATCGATCGCCAACTCGGGCGCACCCCCGACCTGCAAAGCGACCAGATCGCTTCCGCGCTCGTGGTACAGGCGCGCTCGGACGGGCTACAACGTATCGATCAAGTGGCCTTGTCCGAAGACGGTAGCCGCATGTGGGCGGTGCAGACGCCGCCGGGTCAGCGCGATCACCTCGCCGACCTGCGCACGAACGTCCCGACGGCCTCGGCGAATACGAGTATGGAGCAGAGCGGCGGCCAGTGGCCGCAGGCGATGGAGCGCTTTGAGGCGGCCCAGCAGCAATCGGCCGCCGAACGGGCGCTGGCGCAGAACCAGCAGCAGGCCGCACCGGGGCTTGGGCGCTGACCGCGCCGCGCGGGAGCGATCCGGCGCGGTTCGCTTTCATCGCTACCATCTTCGCTGGCGACGCCTACAATTTTACATAATATACATTATGCGAACATGTGTGTTGTCTGGGATCGGCCGCCACCTTTCGGGAAACCCTTGCCCTCACGGGCCCTAGCTCGTTTTCGAAGCGCTACCAGCCTCTGCCTCCACTCCAGCGCACGACGACCGAACGCTATAGTCCTTGGCCAACAGCCGCCAAGCGCGCGGCGTCAACAACATGGACTTCGCATGGAATCGGTGACCTTCCCAACGAACGAACCCGGCGCTGCTCACACGGACTGCATCTTGCCGAACGTCGACCCAACTCCCGAGCTACTCACCTTTGAGTCCCTGAACCAGCGGCTGTCAACGATGCCGGACTACGACGCGCCGACACAGAGCTCGCGTCAGTGGTCGCGCATCGCAATTACCATCGCGGCGCTTTCGTATTTGGCAGCGCTGGGCATACCCCGGCTGCCCATCGACGGCGGAACCCAAGCTATCCTGCTTCTAGCATTTCTTGTCGTAGAAGTGGTCGGACTGACGATGAGTATGTGGATGACGCGCGGCGAATTCCGAACGATGTTCCGACCTATGGAAGAGCTTTCGAAGCAGCTCGATCATGATTTCGACTACCATTTCTCGCTTCGAACCTGGCTCATGGAACAACCCGAGGACAGACTCCGCAAATACGCTTCCATGGCCGCCTTTCGACGGGAACGCTATGCGCAGAAGCTTCCCATGCTGGCCGGCGCCATTCCTACGCTGGGCATCATTCCCGTCCTTGTCGCTATCTATTTTCAGGGCCGTCAATTGCTTGAGGGCGGACACTTATCGGTGGTCGACTGGCTGTTTGGTTTCGCGCTGTTGCTTTTTTACGTATTAACTTGGACCTCGTCCATAGCGAAGAGCCGACTCGACGCCATAGACATGCACCTCCAAGGCGCATTGAACGAGTTAGAGAAGAAGATCCAACCCGACGCGACTTCGCCATGGGTCGCAGCGCCATAGTCTCCTGCCCCTGACCCCGTCGAGGTGTCACTCTGTGGCCACGCGACCCAGGCCAGCGCAGCCGTGGTGCTGGAGAGGTTTCATCGGCGCCCGGGACAGGTCGGTGGCCTTCCAGCTCAAAAATGTAGTAAGCGTGACTCTAGTTCCCGAATTAGCGATCATCCGGGCGCTCACGCTTTAATCGGTTGGACTCGCGCGCAATTTCAGCAACGATCGCCTGCTGATCCTGGCTTGCCTCAATGATGGGAACGACCCACTCACAGCCGGCGCGTTTCACATGTTCCCGCCAATTGCCGCTCCAGCCTTCCAGCTCCGAGCGCGCCAAACCAATCGCGCCACCGCCGGAGTAAGGGCCACCACCCACTGACTCTTCGAAACAGAATGGCTTCTCAGGCCGGCGCGAATCGAGGTGGAACAGATAATAGTGATGGCCGCTCTCGGACTGGTTCATCGAGCCGATCGTGATCCAAGATGACTCGGGCGTGGGCACGCTGGGCTGTTTCATGCGGAGGCCACTGGAGATCCCGCGTCGCCGCGGGTAAGCCTGCACACTGGCTCCCGCGAAGCACAGGGATAGGCCTGCCAGAAGCGCGGACGTTCCCCACATCGCTCCCCAATGATCCACGACCGGATCGACCCCTGCAGACTCTGGCAGGTAATGCACCCGAGCCACGTCGCCAGGTCGGAAGCCGGCAATCATGCCGCCCTGCATATATCGAACGCGGACACCTGCCCCCGTGACAAACGCGATCGTCGGATGCGATCCGCCGTACGGGATTGCCTCAACGACGCCCTCTGCTGTCTCGGCATGCGTGAGGAACTGGACGCGTGACCAGGCAACATGCCCAGCCACCGCCATGAACAAGATCGCGATCAGTCCGAAGACGGTGAAAGTGACCCCTCTGGCCACCGGGGCAAGAACGCGTTCGGCCATATACATACTCCATCGTCGGTCCGACGTCCCCTGCCCTAAGGGGCGGCGCCAGGCGGGAACACGTCGATTATCCCGGATTTATTGTCCCGCCAACGGTTACCAAAGCTCGACCTTGTTTCCCTCCGGATCCATGACCCAGCCGAACTTTCCATATTCCGAGTCTTCGGCATGGTCCAGCACATCACATCCTTCCGATCGGAGTGCGGCTAGCAGGGACTCCAGGTCATCGACGCGGTAATTGATCATGAAACCGGCGCTGCTGGGCGCGAAATTGGATCCGTCTCCGACCATCCAAGCGGTACTTCCGCCGGAAAGCTTTTCTTCGACACCAAACGGCGTGCTGCCTGCTTAATATTTGTCCCACTGGGGGTAATGGTTTTCACGTGGGCGTGGTGGTATTTTCGCCCATCGTCTTTGGGCGCATTTTCCTTTGAGCGCTGACCTGCCATTTCCGTCTCTTGCCGCCATGATGGGCCATTGCTTCCATCAGGACATGGACCTCGAGGCTGAGACCGTTCCCGAAGCCGTGGCGCAGTATGTGCGCGGTCTGACTGGCGAGGCGGGACGCGCGCTTCAGACGGATATCGAAAGCTTCTGGCAACAACATGCCGACGATCTGAACGCGGCATTCCTACGGGCTTTTGGCGACGATCTCGATCCTCGCGAGGTCGGGCTCAGCGTGGGCGATTTCCTCAAAATGGTCGAGGCTCTCGTCGATCATCCCGCGTTGTTCCGTCAGTTTCTGGAGGAGGATCTGAATCCAGAATTCCCGCAGTTGCGCCGCTTCGCAAGCGCCCGCCTCCATCCGCATCCCATGGCTGCCGAAGCCCGTAGGCTCGGGCGGTCAGGCGTGAACAGCATGCCGAATGTCCTGGCGATCCATCTTGGCGCGCTTCCGTGGGATGAAAAGCGAGCGTTTATGGCCGAGTTGCAGCGATTCGAAGAGCTTTACGGCGATCGGGCCTCGCTGGTTTTCGGCAAGCGCTGGCTCGATCTTAAGGCCAGCGGGTTCGGCGGTTTTCGTGAGTTCCGGCAGCTTGCCGAGCTGTCGGCGCAGGACAGTGTCAGCGAGACGGAAGCGAGACTTTAATGAAGCGCTTGTTTACAGCTCTGTTGTTAGCGCCCCTTTGGGCCCCAGTTGCCATGACAATCATCGCTGTTTTGTCACCACCACCCCACTTCTTGGAAAGCGTCAGTCGGGAATCCTGGATAGGCATGGGTGCTGCACTGGGTGGCGTGTTTGGATATATATCGGTCCTGGCAGTCGGGCTGCCGATCCACAAGATGCTTCAGCGGCGCGATCATCGTTCGGTCCGGGCCTATCTGATGACGTGGTCCGCCGGCGCTTTGTTTATTTGGGCGCTTGCCTTCATCGCAGGCTTTGTCCGGGACGGGCTGGTCTTCTCGGCCTCCTATCTCGCGGAAACCATCGTCAGTCGCCCCTATGTGCCACTATCCTTCGCAGCGATCGGGGCCCTCGTCGGCGGCACGTTCTGGGCCATAGTGAGACCTGATCGCGCTTCGCGTGATCTGCGTAGCTAGCGTCGGCCCAAAGCTGCTTTGAAGGAACTGGATGGAAGCGACAGGGGTTATGACGGCCGGTGAATCCACAACCGCGATGGCCTATATCAAGGGTCCAAGAGGCGTGTCACCACGGCAGATGAAACTGGTCCTGTTGATCTGTATGTTAGCGATCGGCATCCCTGTCGGTGGATAGGTATCGGGATCATGGACCGCGGCCGCGATTTCGGTCGAGTTCGCCTTCGTGGGCGCTTGGGTGGGCTTGCTGATAATCCAAAGACTGGCCAGCTCTTCAATGCGGAAGGCTCTTGCTGAGCGAGGTCAGGCATACGAGCAGCCGCTCACGCTTCGCTTGACCCCGGAGGCGCTCGTCTATGATTTGGGCGACCTGATGATGACCGCCAATTGGCGTTGCATCACGGATCTCTTTCAAACCCGCAAATACTGGGTGTTTCTGGTTCAAAGCAGCGCCATGGTCCTTCCTCGCCGCTTTTTTCCAACCTCCGAAGCCGAACAAATATTTATTGCCGAGGCCATGTCCGGATGACGGACGCGGCGCGTGCGAGAAGCCCGGATGCGGCACGACTGAATGGCCCACCAGCACGCCGAGGCTAACAAGATCAGCGGCGATCGACACCGCCGCTGAGCCGTAGGCCGCGTCTGGCTAACGATTCCCCGTAGCCGCCATTAGCGCCCGTTCGGATCAGGCGTGCCGACGCATTCGTAGCCGGTGATCCGCCCGTTCGCGTCATAGTGGGTGACAAGCGTCTGCCCGATCAGGCAGGAGGGTGGGAAGAATCCCTGTAGCGGGCCATGCATCTTCGTCGCGGTCGATGCCTGCGTCGCCAACGCGACGGTGAGCAAGACGAATCCAATCAGCAGCTTCTTCATAAGACGTTCCTTCTTCATGGATGTCTGGGTGCACTCCCCTGCCTACGGACATCCGGAACGTTCGGCATGTGCCGAACCTACAACGCGGCTCCCGCACCTGCCAGTGTCGACTTGCCGCGCGAGGGCAACGTTGCCTAATTAGGGCCAACATCGCGGTTTACCCGCGCTTACGCGCCCTAAAAGCGGCCACCTTCATCCGGTTGCCACACGTCGCCTGGCTGCACCAGCGACGATGATGCGAGCGCGTGCGGTCGTGGAACCACAGCGTGCATTCGTCGCTCTCACACTTTCGAACGAGATCGAAGTTCGCCGTGGAAAGCAGCGTAGCGAGCGCATTCGCCACAGGCAGCAACAGTCCCGACGTGCCCTCCGCACGTTCATGCATGGCAATGGAGGGAACGTCGCCGGCAGGCCAGTCCAGCGTGGCATAGGCACTTCCCGCCTCCAGCACGCGGTTGAGCAGGCCAGGGTCGGCGCGCTCACCTCGTTTGCGCCGCTCCACGAGATCGCGCGCATGGTCGCGCAGTTGTCTCGCGTCGGCCGATAGGGCGCCGCGCGCCCTGCCCGCTACCGGCGTCGCGAGTCCGGCAGCCGCGAACCAGGCCGACGTACGTTCCGGATCCTCGAAGTGATCGATGCGGGCTCCCGAAGGACCGTACGCGCTGTTGATGAAGTCGAGGGCGAGATCGTCGCCGAGGAACAGGGGTGCAGTGCCGCTTTGAATGACGGAGGTAGCCATGGGCTGCGTCCAGGAAGGGTGCGCCCAGTGTAACCACTAAATTACACATTGACCAGTTACAGGGATCCGATGTAACTTTCTTAAACCACGTTTTAAAGTTACATCCCTCAGTACCCCAGGAGTCTCCGATGTCCAGCCAAAATCCTCCCCTCGCAACGCTTGCCTCAGCAGCCGCCACCGAACTACACGACATAATCGACCCGCGTCCCCCGATGCCTGTCCACTACCGCTACGCCGAGGCAGACGGTGTAAAGGTGTTCTACCGGGAAGCAGGCGATCCCGCCGCCCCCACGATCCTGCTGCTGCACGGCTTCCCAACGTCCTCTTTCATGTACCGCAATCTGATTCCCCTGCTGGCCGATCGCTATCACGTCGTCGCGCCCGACCTGCCCGGCTTCGGGTTGACCGAGGTGCCCGAGCACGCGGCCTATGCATACACCTTCGATCGTCTGGCGACGACGATGGACGCTTTCACCCGGGCACTTGGCCTCGAGCGTTATGCAATGCAGGTGTTTGATTACGGCGCACCCGTCGGCTGGCGTCTGGCGGCGGCGCACCCGGAGCGCATCACCGCCATCGTGACCCAGAATGGCAATGCCTACGAGGAAGGCCTGAGCGAGGGATGGAATCCCATACAGAAATACTGGCAGGACGCGAGCGATGCCAATCGCGAGGCGGTGCGGGAGTTCCTGAGCCTGGAGGCGATCAAGTGGCAATACACCCAAGGTGTGCCCGACCCGTCGCTCGTGGCACCGGAGACCTATGCACTCGACTTCGCGCAGGTGTCGCGGCCGGGTAACCACGACATACAGCTGGACCTGTTCCTGGACTATCGCAATAACGTAGCCAAGTATCCGGAGTTCCAGGCCTACTTCCGCACGCATCGGCCTGCCCTGCTCGCCGTATGGGGCCAACACGATCCCTTCTTCCTGCCCCAAGGTGCGGAGGCCTTCAAACGCGATCTGCCCGATGCCGAGGTGCACTTCTACGACACGGGGCATTTCGCTCTGGAATCGCATGGGCTAGAGATCGGCTTACGGATCCGTAATTTCCTCGACCGTCTGGTAGCCCGCGAATAGGCATGGCCCGACATCCCCCCAGATTTGAGTAGCGCCCCGGTTTCGAGTTCAATCCCCCACGAGAAGGAGATTGGACGTGAAGAAGCGTTTTTCCGAAGAGCAGATCATTGGCTTCCTGCGCGAGGTCGAGGCAGGCATGCCGGTCAAGGACCTGTGCCGCAAGCACGGCTTCAGTGAAGCCTCTTACTACCTGTGGCGAAGCAAGTTCGGCGGCATGAGCGTGCCCGAGGCCAAGCGGCTGAAGGACCTGGAGTCGGAGAACGGACGCCTTAAAAAGCTGCTTGCCGAGCAGCTTCTGGAGAACGAGGTCATCATGGAAGCTCTGCGAAAAAAATGGTGAGCGCACCGGACCGGCGCGAGCTGGTGCGCTATCTGATGGGCCAGGAACTGAGTGAGCGCAGGTCGCTGGCGATCGCCGGCATGAGCGCAAGCGCTTACCGCTACGAGCCGCGGCCCGACCCCAATGTCGAGCTGCGCGAGATGATCTGCGCGCTGGCGAATCGCCATAAACGCTACGGCGTCGGCATGATCTACCTCAAACTCCGCCAGGCCGGACAGATGGTCAATTACAAGCGAGTTGAGCGCCTGTACCAGAAGGCGAATCTGCAGGTGCGCCGGCGGAAACGGAAAAAGGTGCCTCCGGCCGACAGGCAGCCACTGCTCCGGCCCGCGGCCGCGAACGAGGTTTGGTCCATCGATTTCGTTTTCGACCGCACCGCCGAAGGGCGCGTCTTGAAGTGCCTGACGATCGTCGATGACGCCACGCATGAGGCAGTCGCCATCGAGATCGAGCGGGCGATATCAGGTATCGGCGTGACGCGTGTCATGGATCGCCTGGCCGTCATACGGGGCCTGCCGAAGATCGTTCGCAGCGATAACGGAAAGGAATTCTGTGGCAAGGCCATGGTCGCATGGGCGCACGAAGGCGGCGTACAGCTGCGCCTGATCGAGCCCGGCAAGCCGAATCAGAACGCGTACATCGAATCATTCAACGGAAGGCTTCGCGATGAATGCCTCAACGAACACTGGTTTCCCAGCCTGCTGCATGCCCGAACCGAAATCGAAAACTGGCGACGGGAATACAACGAAGAACGGCCGAAGAAAGGACTCGGCGGACTGACTCCCGCTGCCTACGCGAAACAGTTACATTAATCCTGAACTCAAGATCGGACCGCTACTGAAGGCGGGGGGACGTCGATGGCCCACTTGCTGGCCGTTGACGTAGACGAAGTGGTTGTTGCGCTGCGCGGCCGCCGTGCCGGTGCCCTGGTCGATGGTGTCGCCGCTGGCGGTGCCGTCGCGACGGCTGACGATCTGCCCGTTGCCGTCGTAGGCGAACACGCGGACCGTGTCGGCCACCGTGCCGCCGGCGTACTGGGTGTGCTGCGCGATCGCGACACGCTCGCCGCGGACGTTGTAGTAGCTCTCGTCCGTGGCCGGGCGCACGTTGGGCGTGTTGGAGATGTTCTGGCCGCTGGTGGCCGATTCCAGGTAATCGTCCTTTTTCAGGTACGTGACCGTGTACTGGTCGATCCGGTTGGCGCTGTTCTGGTACCGGTAGAACACCACGTTGCCCATGGCATCGTACGCGGCGCTGCCACCGGTGCCCTGGTACAGCACCGCGTTCTGTAAGGTCATGCCTGCATAGCTGGTGGCGTTGGCATCGGGCACCGCGCCCGGCGTGGTCGCGCCGTTGGTGCCGTCCCAGTACGTATCGTGACCAAAGGTCTGCTCTTCGGCGAGGCGACCGTAGGTGTCGTAGCGGGTGATCGTCGCGGTCGAGAGCCGGCCGCCGATGTCGTTGCCCGGCGTGCCACCCGCACCGTTGCCGATGTAATACGGGCTGTCCGGGTCGGTCTTGGCGTTGTAGCGCTTGTTGGCCGTGGTCCCCAGCGCGTAGTACTGGTTGTCGGTGACGACGTGACCGGCGGCGTCGTAGGTGCGCGTTTCGGCCACGCCACGCATGGTGCCGCCGGCGGTGATGTCCACCGCCTAGTCGGCCCAGCTCAACTGGCCGCGCTCGTCGTACACGCTGCGCTTGACCAGGATCGCCGTGCCGGACACGGTCGTGCGCACGCTGTCGTTGCCCGCGCTGTCGTTACCCAGGCCGTACGAGGTGCTGCGTCCGGCAATGGATGCCGCTCCGCCGACCAGGTCGCCATCGGACACCGTGACCCGGTTGGCGCCATCGTGGACATACCAGGAGGTCGTGCTCGAGGACACGGTCCTGCCCACAGTAACCGTAACCGTCGCCACGATGCGGCGGCGATGCCCACCGCGTCGTAGCTGGTCGTCTCGCCCAGCACGCGGCTACCATCGTCCGAGGTGACATGGACGATGCGGTTATGGCTGTCTTAGGCGGTCGTGATGAACGTGTGCACCGCGCGGTTGCCGTCATCCACGGTGGTCGCTTCCTGGTGGACCTGGGTGCCGTTGGCGTCGTACGCGTAGCGGTACGACGACCCGTCGTCGTACCTAGATTTACTATTGAGCCGATTTTCTAGCGGGATGTTCAGCTGGAACTACTGAAGTTGGAACATCAGCCATGGGAAGAATCGGCATATTTAGTATGCGATCAACAAGCTCTTCGTCGGTCATAGGATCAAGACATTCCACAACGAGCCACCTTGCCCGAACCGGATCAGGACATTTCGCGCAGAAGTTGATCAGTATCTGGTCAAGATCACCTTGAGTAAGTCCGTGTTTTTTTGGCTGGCCCATTACCTTCAACGTTTCCAATAAGTCTTCCCTACTGGACATCTCGCTCATTTCATTATCCTCATCACTTTTCACAGTCCAGATCCATAGTGAATGTCATTGTGAGTCCTAGGCGAAACAATCTGAAGGTTACTTAGATCATATACAGAACCGCCTTCAGAGATTGGCACTTCATGGTGAAGATTGAATGACTGGCCAAAGGCACCACTTTCATTAAGATGTTCTGAGGGCGCAAACGGCGCAAAGCCATTCTGCATCTGGACGATATTCCGACGACTGAATCCAGCCGTTAGATCAGGGTTGCTGCCAATATTTTCCCAAATCGCAGACCTCAGATCGGCAAAAGTATTGAACCGCTTACCGGCCAATGCCTGCCCGACCTGAGCTGGAATTGGAGTCGGCTTACCGGCATCTAGCCAAGCTCCAGAGATAGGCTCAAGGTCACGGCTGACTGTAGTAATGCCCGGCATATTACGAAGTTGCGTTGCTGTCGGTGCTTTGTCTGTGACGTTAACAGACCCCACGTCGTCCGCCAACCGCACGACAGGCGAGCGCACCCCCACTGGCGGCACGATGGGCGTATTGATCGACGTGGGCGTGAAGCCTTCCAACGGATAGAACGGCGAACGCAACGCGAAGCGCCCAGAACCAGCTTCGAAGGTCACGCCCGTGGAACGGCTGTACGTCATAGTCGACAACGCGTCGGCAGTGAAGCTCCCCGCCACGCGGCTCACGCCGATACCTGCCTTGGCCAACGCGGTGCCGCCGTCGATATTCATCGCGACCTCACCGGCCAACTTGCCGAACGCTCGTCCCGAGTCGAACTGATCGGCATACCGAGTCGAATCGCTCAGTGCAGCCGCATGGTCCAGATCGCCCTTCAGACGACCCACGTAGTTGGCTGTCTGGTCGACCGGATGTCGCGCAAATGCCGCCGCCGCGCTACCGAGCTGCACGAGGCCGCTACCCAGACGATCGGCCGCCCCGTCGAAGGCGTCGGTATGGACATTGAAGAGCGCATCGCTCACTCCGTCTCGTCCGGCGATACGTTCCACGTATGCCGAGCCCAGCAGGCCACCCACGTTGGTTAAGCCACGAGCTACGTCGTAGATGGACTCACCGATACCGGCAAGCGAGCCCGCCGCACGGGCTGCGCCGCCCAGGAAGGCGTTGTACTTCGGACTCGTTGAATCAGCCGACGTCAAGTCCGGTGCACGGGTAACGAAAGACGTATCAAACGAAGGGTCGTCGATCTGGAAGGTCGTGTCCGGCTCCCCGATATCCGGCATGACGCTGGTCACGCCGGTGATCGGGGGCAGCGAACGTGCGACCGGGCGATTGTCGACAGGGAATTTGCTGAAGTCGATCCGGTTGGACGGCTTCTCCGGGTCGGGAAGCGCAGAACCCTTCACCGCGTAAAAGTCACCGGCGGTCGCGTGTCCGTTGCCACCCCAGTATTCCTGCGAGTCGGGGGCGACCAGATAGCGATTTAGCGAGGTATCCGGGCGAGAGACGTCCGCACCCAGGTAGGCATTTGCCGGTGACACCCCGAAATTGGTGCCAGGAACGCCAACCACCGGCGCGAGCCCGATCTGACTGAGTGCAGTGTTCAGCGTATTGGCAGCCTGTCCGTTGGCTGCCGCGAAATACCCCCTTAGATTCGCTTCGGTCGTGCCTTCGATGTCATTAGCTACCCGCGAGGATTCGGCCGCCAGATTGGCTGCCACCCTGTCGTCGAGTTTTACCTGATTGCGCGAGGAAGGCGCCGCGTAGGTACTGACCAGGCGATCACGCACCGCTGCACCCACGCCGGAACCGATCGCGTTACCGACGATGTCCTGCCAGCTCTGCACATGATGGTCACCCAGGGCCTCGCTCACCTCGCGCGTTACCGCTGCCTGGGTGAACGACGCCCCCGCCGACGATAGCGGTCCGGCTGTCGCATCACCGCCCAGTTGGTCATAGGAGAGCGGACCGATCTGGGCCGCCGCAGCACCACCGGCTGCGCTGGCCACAAGGCCCGCCAGGCTGAAGTGTGTCGGCTCGTTCAACACCTTCGCGGTCGCTACCGCACCGCCGTAGCTAGCGGCGGCACCTGCTGCGCCACCTGCCACCGCCGAACCGGTGACACCGCTGACGAACTGGTCGGCGTACTGCCCTGCCCCGGAAGCCACGGCGGAAATCGCTACTTCCTGCAGGCTGATCCCGTGATGCGTACCCAGCGCATCGCCGACCAGCTGCCCGGCGATGTTGCCTGCCACCGGACCGGCAAAGTAGCTGACCACCACGGTCACGGCGATCACGATTATCGCGGCCACCACATTGCAATGCTGCTTCGGCGGCGGCGGAGGCGGCGCGATCACCGGCAGGTTCGGTGTGGTGCTGCCCTGGATCTCGCTGGGGTTGTACGGCTTGAACGTCGTCGAATCGTTCTTGGTCGTGGTGATCGACGGTATCGTCAGGGTCAGGCCGACGGTGAGGTCGTTGTCGCCGTTGAGCGCATTGGCCTGGGCCACCACATACCACAGGCTGGCGTTGCCGTAGACGGCCTGGGCGATGGTGCGTAGCGAATCGCCCTGCTGTACCACGTAGTTGCTCGAGCCATCTCCGCTGGAAAAAGCGGTGACCTGGCTCGTTACGTCGAAGAGCCGGGCGTCGTTGCTGTGGATGTACTGCTGACCGTTGACGTAGTAGTAGTGCTGCGTCTGCGTGCCGGCGCTGTTACCCTGATCGATGGTGCTGCCGTTCGCGGTACCGTCCCTGCGATTGATGATCTGCCCTCGCCCATCGGCGGCGAACAGGCGTACCTGGTCCTGGACCGTACCGTAGGCGTACTGGGTGTGCTGGACGATGGCGATGCGATCGCCGAATGCGTTGTAGTAGCTCTGGTCCGTCGCGGTTCGCACATCGCTGTTGCTGCTCGAGTTCTGGCCGATGGTGGCCGCTTCGAGATAGGTGTCTTTCTTAAGGTAGCTGACCGTGTACTGGTCGGTCCGCGTCGTACCGGTCTTGTACTGGTAAAAAACGGCATTACCCATCGCGTCGTAGCCCGATACACCGCCCGGGCCCTGATAGAGCACGGAGCTCTTCAGGGTCATGCCACTCCACTGGGTCGCGCCATCGGCGGGCAGCGGATCGGGCGTCGTTTCGCCCCCGCTACCGTCCCAGAAATCCGCATGGCCATAGGTCTGCTGGGTGGCCAACCGCCCGAAGCCATCGTAGCGGCTGATGGTGGCGTTGTAGATGCGGCCACCGATGTCGTTGCCCTGAGACGGGCTGGCGCCATCGAGGTACTGCGGGCTGTCCGGGTCCGTCTTGGGGTTGTAACGCACGTTGGAACGCGCGCCACGTGCGTAGTACTGTACGTCGGTAATGACGCTTCCGTTGGCGTCGTAGGTACGCGTCTCCGCTATACCGTTGTCCTCCTTAGTGTTGAGAGTCACCGCGTAGTCGGAACGAATCAGTTCGTTCCGCAAGTCGTAGACGTTCTGCTGGATACGCTGGGTCGTGCCAGAGAGCGTATAGCGCGCTCGTACGTTGCCTGCGCCGTCGTAAGCCAGGCCAAAAGATGTGCTACCCGAATCCAGCACAATCGCGCCATCGACCAGCTTGCCCGCCGACACAGTGACGCGATTGGCGCCGTCGTAGTCGTACCAGGCATCGGAATCGTCCGCCCCCACGGTGCCGCCCGTGACAATACGACGCCGGTTGCCGTTGGCGTCGTAGCCGATGTTTTCCCAGCGCAGCGGATATTGGCTGTCGTTGTAGATGGTGACATTGATGAGACGGCGCTGCCCGTCGTACTGCATGCTTTGATGCTGGGTTATCGTCTGGCCACCGCCGTCGATGACCGAGTTGTCTTCCTGGCTGAGGAGGCCACGGCTGTTATAGCCATAGGTAGCCCAGCTGCCGTCACTACGATCCATCCGCGCAATCATGCCGGTCGCGGTGTACTGGTAGGTCGTCCACGATGACGACACCGGGCGCACTCCCACATAGGCCGGCGCCGACGCTCCGGTCATCTGGGACTGCCAGTTATCGGTCTCCTTGACCAGAAGGCCGGTGTCCTTGTCGTAGGCGTATTGATAGCTAGCGCCCGACAGGTCCGTGTGCGCCAATGCACGGCCATAGACATCGCGCTGCCACGTCTGGGTATTTCCGTCGGCGTCGGTCTGTGACAACAGATGGCCGTTCAGATCATAGACCGACCGGTTGCCGTACTCGGTGTTGTCGTCCGGCATGGGCACCAGGAACTGGTAATTCCATTGCACGGCGTCGAACACCGCGGAGCCGCCACTGCCATCGGTGCTGCCGCTCAGGCCGATCGTCGCGTATGCCGCGCCGTCGGGCGCCGTACCGGTCACGGAAACGACCTCGTACTCGCCCTGGTCGCCGTTGACGATCTCCTTACTTTTGTCGTAGCGCAGCAGGTTGCCAGCGGCGTCGAACCACATCAGCAACAACGCGCCACCGGGATGCGTACCGTCGGGCTTGTAGAGCGCGATACTCGCCTGGGCCGTGATCGACTGACCCGATACCACCGGCGCACGGTTCTGGTTGATCATGGTCGACGCGCCTGTACCGTCGTAGACGCCTTCCCAGGTTCCGTTCGCGGGTTTGGTGCCCTGGATGATCGACCAACCCGGCAGTTTGTCCCAGCCGCTGTCCCCGTTCTCGAAATCAGGGTTGAACGGCTGCATGCCGAAGGTGCCGGTGGGCATGCCGGAGAAGTACAGCCTTCCGTTGTGTTCGGCCGTGGCCGCGTGTTGTACCCCGTTCTGGGTGTAGATCACCCGGTTCTGACTGTCGTACACGTAATAGTTCGCGCGCCTGTCGGCACCCGTGGTGTCGCCGGCCTGGAGCAAGGCCGCACCCACGCCGTCATAGGTCACCAGGCGGTTGCCTGCCTGGTCGAGGACGTAAGCCTGTCGCCAGGTAGCGGCGCGCGTGCCGTTGGCATCGGCGCCGAAGTCCCCTTCGCGAACCGTCCGACCCAGGAAATCGACATCGACGAACGAGATCTCATGCGCGTTGACGCTGGCATCGACCTCGGTCGCCACACGATTGCCCATGGCATCGTACGCGTAGAGCGTGACGTCGCCTGCACCATCGAGCATCTTCAGCAGCTGCCCGGCCGCGTTGTACTCGTACGTGGTGCTGTTGCCGTTGCCGTCCGTTTCGCGGATCAGGTTACCGGCGGCGTCATAGCCCTTGGTCGTGACGACGAGCGCGCCCGTATTGACGCCATTCGCACCGATGACCGAGTCGCCCGGCTCTCGCTCCCGGATCAGGTTGCCAAGCTCGTCGTACGAATAGTAGAGGTACTTGTGCTCGAGATCGTACGAAAGGGTGATCTTACCCCATACGTCATACTGGTACACCATCAAGCCAGGCTGGATAACGCCATCCAGGGTGGACCACTGCTCGACGACGTTGCCGTTCGCATCGCGGCGCAAATGGCCGACGACGTCATCGTTACCACCCGTTATCGGCGTGGTATCGGTCTCGATGTCTCCACCGAGGTTGTAGCCATAGCGGTGCAGCACGCCGGTTTCGCCGTCGATGCGGGTAGCGACACGGCCAGCGTGGTCGTACGTCATGACGCTGAGGACGCCGAGCGCATTGGATGTCTGCGTTACCTCGCCGAACGCGTTGTAGGCGGTGACCCGCTGACTCTCGGTGACGCCGGTAGCACCGACCGTCCAGTTCTCAACCTCGTGGCCGTTGCTGTCGTAGCGATGGTGCGTGACAACCAATCCGCGCGAGCCATCCATGCCGACCTGCCAATGCGTGCTGGTCAGCAGGCGGCCGGTGGCGTCGTAAGCGTTGTAGGTAGCGGTCGAAATGGATGGGTCGGCAGAGCCGCCCTGCGCCTGGGTCCAGGTGGCGACCGCGTTTCCAGCATGGTCGTAGATGGTGTAGGTGTCGGAACCCTGGGCACCGTTGGAAGCGGTATGCGTCTGCACGATGTTGCGCCCGGCGGCATCGTAGCCAAAGCGGGCAATGTCGTAGCCGACCTGGTAGAGCGTGTCGCTTGCCAGGGTAAGGCTTGGGTCGGCGGCCAACCTTTCTTTCCAGTCGGACACGAGCATCTTGACCGGCGGCGCATCCACCTCCGCAATGCGTCCCAGGGCGTCATACACCGTTGTGATCGTGCTGCCGTCCCGCGTAACGGACGTCACGCGGGCCATGGCGTCATAGCCGTAGTACGTCGTCGCCGTATTCTTGGACTGATTACCCTGGGCATCCGCCGATGTACGGCTGGTGGCTTCGCTGGTGCGGTTACCGGCCTTGTCGTAGGTATAGGTATTTATCCGATAGTCGGAAGGATTCTGAGCATCCCATGGGTTGTAGTACGTTTCCGAAAGCACGTGCCCGAGCGCGTCGAATGTACGGCTCACATAGCCGCCGGCGATACCCGCCGTGGAGGTCTCGAAGCCGTCGTTGTCATATTGATGGGTGGTGGTTTGCCACGTGTCCGAATAATGGACGGAATCGGCGGCCAGGCGCAGGACATTCACGCTCGCGAGTCGCCCATTCGCGTCGTACGTGTAGGTGGTCGTCGGCCGGCCACGACCGGACGCGCCATCGGCGCTGACAAAATCGACCTCGGCAAGCACAACGCTCAACTTGCGGCCGTACGCATCGTACGTTGTCGTCACGGCACGATCGTCGCCGCTGCTGACCAGCCCGGCATCGATATCCCCAGGCTCGAGAGCGGTTCCTGCTGTCCAGCCGTGCCCAACGGCACCGAAAGCAAAAGCCGTTGCGTAGCGCGTAACGCTGGTCACATTGCCATACGCGTCGTACGCGTATCCGGTGACTTCTCCTCCCGCGTCGATGTCGAACGAGACGCGGCCCTGGTGATCGTAGACGACGTAGCTGTACTGACCCAGCGCATCCCGGGTGACGACAGCCTCACCAAATGCGTTGCGCGCTACCGTCGTGATGGCAGCCGGCGCGGCATCGACGATCTTCCCCTGGGCGGGATCGTAAGCACCGCCGCTGGCTTGGTGGCTTTCGAGAATGTTGCCACGCGCATCGCGAACGTAGGTCGTCGAGGCGATGGAGCCGCCTATGCCCGTGGTCGTTTCACGCAGCACCTGGCCGTCGTCGCCATAGGCGTACGACTTGATGATCGACCCCATCCCCGTATGGAGAACCCCATTGTCGTCAAACCATGACTGGGCAACGGCGGGTCCGGTCTCGGCGGCAAGTCGCCCCTGGCCATCGTAGGCGTAGGTCCAGGTACTGCCGGAAGGATCGGTATACGATGTCTTGTTGCCACGGTCGTCGTAGCTGTAGTGGCTCACGGCTCCAGGATTGAGGTCATCATGTGAGCTGACGACGCGACCCTGCGCATCGTACTGGTAGAAAGTGGTGTACCTATCGCCCGGGTTCGGATTGGCGGCTGCGGTTTCGCCCTTGAAGTCCCAAGAATAGGGTGGAATACGGTTGCTGTAGACGATTTTGGCGATGACATTGCCGTCGGCATCGCGATCGTACTGCGTAACCGCTCCCATCTCCGAGACGCTGTATATCTCGCGTCCCGCGGCATCGTAGACGTGATCGTGAAGATACGACGCCGCGCTGATCTCGCTGAGGAGTTCTTCGGACGAACCCTGGCTCAGTGCATGGCCACGATCGAGGCTCCGTGTCTGGCCTTCACCCACGAGGCGTCCCGCACCGTCGTAGGTGTACATGAAGATGAGTTCGCTGTTGTTCGTGGCTCCGTTGAACTGGACGAGGAAGCGCAGATTCCCACGACGATCGTAGTAATGGCGTTCCCACCGCGCATTGTCATCCGTGTTACCGGCGGCGACGATGGCGTCGCGAATATCCTGCAGGCTGGCGGCGCCGCGCCGAAGCGCCGTGCCGAAGCTGCCTTGGATATCGACCGCTCTACCATAGGTCATCTGGTCGAGCAGGCGTCCCGCGTTGTCGTAGCGGTATTCGACCACGCCTCCTTCCGCGTCGATGGTGAAGGCAAGTCGGCCGGCCGCGTCGAAGAATCGATAGTCGCTGCGGTCGTCCGGCGACGGTGACACCACCGCCGCAAGTGTCGCGAGTCGCGCGTCCACCGTATCGCCATCACCTGCACGGAGCTCGGCCACGGTCGTGGTGGACAGCAGCGTGGCGTAGCGGGTCGTTCCAACGACCCTGCCCTGTGCGTCACGGTGGGTCTGGACAACGCTTGCGCCACGTATCGTCTGCGCAGCAAGCCCGGCCGGGTCCAGCGACGAGGTGCCGACGTCGTCGACTTCCCACAGTACTTCGCCTGCTTCGTTGTAGACGTAGATCGAGCTGAATCCCGCCGACGATTTCTCGACGAGGTTTCCGGCCGTGTCATAGCGGTAGCTGATGGACGGCCCGGTCAGGCCTTGCTCGAACACAAGGTGGCCCGCGGCATCGTACTGGCGCACGGCTTCGGTGCCGTCCTCGTGGACCTCGTCGACGGCATGGCCGTCCCGGTCGTAGGCGTAGTGGATGTCCCTGGCACCACCCATGCCCTGAAGCGGAGTCACCTGCATGCGGATGACGTTGCCTCGATCGTCGTGTGTAAGCGCGGTAACGATGCCGAGCGGATCGGTCACCGTGAGCGCCAGGCCGCGACCGCTGTAGCGGGTGGTCGTCTTCAGCGCCAATCCGAGCGGATCGACGGTGGCCGTGAGCACGCGGCCCGCCGCATCATAAGCGTAGTCCGTGCGGACGCCGCCTGCATCGGTAAATGACGTCTGATGGTGCGCCAAGTCCCAGGCGTGAAGTTCCTTCGTCGAGTCGGGGTAGTCGACCTCGCTGAGGTTTCCCATGTAGTCGTAGAGATACTGGGTGACCTGCCCGTCCGGACCTTGCATCCGTATCCGCTGGCCCCAGGCGTTGTAGTCCGAGACGGTGACCAGGCCGCCGGGCGAGGTCATCGTCATCTCGTGCCTGGTGTCGTCGTAGCTGTAGGTCGTGACCAGACCTTGGGTGTCGGTCACGCTCAGCGTGCGTCCCAAGCCGTCGTAGGTCGCAGCCTCGGTACGCTGGCTACCCTGCACGGTCAGCGAGTGCGAAAGCTGCTCGCCCAACGGATCGAATACGTAGGTGTCGAGATGTCCGGTCAGGTCGGTGTGCATCACCGCATGGCCCAGGCCGTCGAAGGTCCAGCGATCGTCGGCAATGATGGTGGTGCCGGTACTCGACGGGACGGTTACGAAAGTCCGGGTGGCGCGTCCCGATCCATCGCGTTCGTAGACGGTCGTGCGCTGGAAGCCCCCCTGCTCCGTCTGCGAGACCAGTTCACCGAATCCGTTGTACGCATAGGTCGTGACATTCCCACCCTGGTCGAGCCGGGTGACATGGCCGGCGACATCGTACGTGTAGAGAGTTACGCCATCCGGATCGGCACTGGCAGGCACCGCCGCTAGCGCTTCGAGGATTGCCGGGGACGTCATGCCGGTAAGGCTGGAAGGATCGATCGAGGCGCTGTAATCGACCTCGCGGGTCGGACGACCCTGTGCGTCGTAGATCCACTGGGTGACGTCCGCGCTGCCGTTCGGGGTTCCGTCGGTACCGCGCTCACCGACGACCTTGAAGGCGACATGCCCCGCCGCGTCGTAGACATACCACGTGGTATTGCCGGCGCCGTCGGTATGCGACGAAAGGCGCCCCATCAGGTCGTAGGTGGACGAGCCGGACGCGACGAGGTCGGCCTGGTAGACACCGACCTTGGTCGACTCGCTGATGACGTGGCCCATGGCATCATGGCGGTAGTAGTTCACCCGCTCGTCGAACTGGTGGACACCGGTCACCCACCCCCGGGCATCGACGTCGTAGGTGGTCCGCAGGCCGTTGCCATCGATGTGCGATATCAACGCACCCCCGGCGGTATACGCCCATTGCTCCGTTTGCGAGCCGACACCCGCTGCCGTCAGCGACGCCACTGCGGCGGCAAGGCTGCCGCGACTGTCTTCGGCTACCGCGGCCGCATAGCGCGTGCGGGAAACGACCCTGCCGCTCCCGTCGAACGTCTCGACGACAAGAATGCCGTCGGCATCCAGTTGGCCCGCGGCGCGACCGTAACCGTCGTAGAACGTGATGGTGACCGCGTCGGCTGGGCTGGCCGTGGGCGTCAGCTCGGCCAGCGTCCCCGTGTCGCGAAGGCCCGGATCGGTCAGGGTCGAAAAGCGCCGGCTGCCGACGACCCGTCCGGCCACGTCATAGGCGACCGTCTGCAACGAGCCATCCGGGTCGAGGACGGCCACCTGGCGACCGTTACCGTCGTAGAAATAGCGCGTCGTACGGGTCGTGCCGCCCGGCGCCAGGTCGTGCGCGACCTGGCTGAGCAGCTTGCCCGCCGTATCGTAGGTGTAGGAGGTTTCGACACCTGCATGGTGCGTCGACACGAGCTGGCCGAGATCGTCGTAGGCATGCTGGGTGACATCGTCATCGGCCGCCGCCCGGTAGGTGTACGAGGTCATCGCCGATGTCGGCACACCGCCGTCATCGAGCCAACCGCTCGTATCGATGCGGGTCGCGGCGATGCGCATCTCGACGACGTGCCCTTGCGCATCGTAAGAGACATGGTTCGACGAGCCATCGCGGCCGATCGTGTCGGTAACGCGCCCGTCCGCATCGCGGAATGTAAACGACGCGACACCGTCCGGATCGATCTGGGCTACCTGTCGGCCTGCCGAATCATAAACGAAGCGCGTCGTACGTGAGTTCTGCGCCGAGCCCGCCATGTAGCCATCGATCGTCGAGACGGTCATGCCAGCGGCGGGATCGCCGATGCCCGTGGTGTAGTCGGTCGAGGCAACCAGCAACCCGCTTGCGTCGTACGTGTTCCTGTGGACGGTCTGGCCGGAAGACCCATCGATGACGCCTTTGTCGAGCTGGTAGATGACCCGCCCTGCCGCATCGTAGACGTAGCTCGTCTGGCTATACCACGTGCCCGCGTAATCGTTTCCCATCCACTGCGCGTTGGTCAACGCATTGGTGTCGTTACGGATAGCGTCCTTCTCGCTTTCCGTCGCGCTGGACTGGCTGGGTGGGGAATTGACCAGGACGGCATCTAGCCGACCGTCAGGCTGGTAGAACCAGCGAGTCTGCTCATGATTTCGGCCAAATTCGACGACCTTCCGGCCGTCACCGTCATAAACGTCCAGCGTCTCTTCGAACGTCCCCGTCGCGGCACTGGCGTCCAGGGCTGCGAACGTCGCATTCAGAGTCGTACTATCCCGACGGTTCACTACGTCGGCGGCCACCTCGGACATCGAGACCAGGGTTCCGTAATAGCGCACGGCGGTTTGCTGTCCCAGTGCGTCGTGCCAGTAGCGCGTCAACGTACCCATGCCGGCACCAGGCTTGCCCGCTGAGTCAAGCGTATATCTCAGATGGCCGAGGTCATCGTACGCCGCATAAGTCGTGGTGCCATCTGGCTGCGACGTGGCGATGACGTTGTTATCCACGTCATACACGTACGAAGTGGTCAGGGCCTGCCCGGTCGCATCGGCTGTGCGCTCAACAAGCCGGCCCCACCCGTCATAGCGATAGCGCGTCACCTGCGACCTTTCCCCGGGCGAACTGACCGTCGAGGTGAGCACATGGCCGTCGATATCGTAGGTGTAGGTCTCGATCGTCGCGTTGCCTGTAGCGTCGCGCACCACCGTCAGCGCAGCACCGGTCGTCCCATAGGTGTAACGTGTGACCACCCCCGATGGATCCGAGACAGAGAGCTGCCGCCCGAGGGCGTCGTAGGTCCAGGTCGTCGTGAGGGCCAATCCGTCTGGATCGACTACCTCGGTCAGTTCGCGTCCGGCGGCGTCATAGGTGTGTGCCACCTTACGTCCTTCCGCATCCGTCGCGAGAACCACGTGGCCATCTTCGTCCCGTGCCGTCGTCGATACCGCGCCGTCGGCGTCGGTGGTTGAAACCAGCTGACCTTCGGTGTCGTAGCTATAACGGGTGGTATTGCCAGCGTTGTCGCCTACAGAAACGACGTGACCGTCGTGGTCCTGGGTGCGAGTGACTATTACCCCGCCACCTGAGCGGACGGTCACTACCCTATTGCTATCGTCGAAGGTGTAAGACGTGGTATGGCCCGTGCCATCCGTGCTGGTCAATACCCGACCGAGGAAGTCATAGGTAATGGATGCCTGGTAGTTTTCCGTGCCAACACCGTCGGTACGGGATATCTGGCGGCCGAGCGCATTGTAGGCAAATGCCGTAGACGTGCCGTTTGCATCCGTCAATGTCAATAAGTCGCCGAAGGCGTCGTAGGTGTTATGCGCTGCGGTGCGGGATAGGTTGCCCGCGATGTCTGTCCTGTCCAACACCTTGCCGCTATGATCGTAGGTCAGCAGCGTGGTCGGAGGGATGCCGTCGCGGCTGGGGACCTGAATCGCCGTCAGGTCATCGAAAGCGTCGTAGTCATAATGCGTGACCCCGCCGGCCACGTCCGTGGTGGAGACTACGCGTCCCTTGGCGTCGTAGCTGTGCGTCACCGTAGCGTCCGACTTGGGGTCGGCCACGCTGGCGGCCAGCGTGGAGAGCTCAGCAAGGTCGGTCGTCGAACCCGCACCGCGATTCGCCATGCTCGCGTAGGCAGTGGTGCGCACCACGCGGCCCCATGCGTCGTAAGCCGTCTCGGTGAGCGCGACTCGCGCATTTGCCGCGCCATCCGGACCGGCAAAGCCCTGCGCAACGAATCGCACGCGGCCATCCGCGTCGTAGGCCGTCCACGTCGTATTACCCAGCGGCTCCGTGCGGCTTGTTTCGCGCCCCGCGGCGTCGTAGCTGTACGTCGTTACCCTTCCCAGGGAGTCGGTGCTGCGGATGAGTTCACCCAACGGATCGTATTGGCGCGTTTCGCGGGTAACCGTCGATGCGCCCTCGGTCTCGGAGACAGCAAGAAGCTTGCCGGCACCGTCGTAGGCGTACGAGATGACCACTCCATCCTGGGTGGTATGCGACACCAGACGATCCTCGCCGTCGTATTTGTCGACCGTCTGTGCGGGCCAGTAGTTATAGGCACCTAGCACGCTCCATGTGGAATATGTCCTGAAATCGGAGCGCGGGATGGTCGACCGTGTGGTCGTGCGTGTGTGCGCAACCGGGTCGTACGTGTAGATCGTGACGTACGATGCCGCGTCGATGACGGCGCCGAGACGACCTGCGGCGTCGTACCGGTACTGCGTGACACGATCCGCGGAGGATGCCGCCGGACGCAGGTCATCCAAGGATCCATCGGCCAGCTTGTCAGCCGGGCTACGGTTGGCCCACTCGGTCACTTGCCCGACTTCATTGGCTGGCGTATAGCTGGTCTCGGTCAGGTAACCTTCCGCATCCAGTACGCCGACCACGCGCCCTGCCACGTCGTAGAAGCGGCGCACGATGCGCGCCTGGTCTCCCGTGCCCGTCACCGTGCGGACGACATGCGACAGACCGTCGTAAGTCTGGGTCGTCGTGGTACCTGCAGGATCGGTGATCGTCTCGACACGGCCGGCGCTATCGTATGTATAGCGCGTGATCGCGTCGAGCGCGGACACTGCCACGTTCAAGGCCGATGCGTCGACGGTCACGCCGTTGTCGCCAAGCCAGCCGGTAGTATTGGCAAGGTTTGCCCGCAGGATCTGCGTGAGCAGACGGCCAGCATCATCACGAACGTATTGCGTCACGGCACCTGTCGGATCGACGGTTGCGGCCAGATTTCCGGCATCGTCGTAGAAGCGGAAGCTCGACGCACCATCTGCTGCCTGGGTGGCAACCAGCTCACCGGAGGCGTCGTACACGAAGCGTGTCGTTCGTGACAGGCTGCCATCCGACGCCGAGACTGTCGAAGATACCAACTGGCCGCGAGCATCGTAGGCCTGATTGGCGATCGTGGACTGGCCGCTGTTACCATCCGTCGTCGTAACGATAACGTGGCCATTCGTACCGTATATCCATGTGGTGCGTTGACCTGAGGAGTCGACGCTGCCGATCTGGCGGCCCAGGCCGTCATAGGCATAGCTTTTCGTAACCGTACCAGTGCCGTAAGCCGTCGATTCCTGCACCAGAAGCCCACGGGCATCATGGATGTAGTTAGTGATCTGGATCCCGTTCCACGAATTGGACTGGACATAATCCGCCCGGGCGATCAGCTGGCCGCGCGCGTCATAATCGAACGTGATCTTCTCACTCCTGTCCGGATCACTGTCGTTCCACCAGCCCCCCATGGTACCGAGCGTGGGCACGGAGGTCGGCGTTAGACCCGTCAAGTCGAAGGTCCGGGTGGTCGCTTTCCACTGTACTTTCAGCACTCCGTTATCGTCGTAGTCGTAGCGGGTGACGTCCCCAGCGGCGTCGATCACGTAACGCAGGCGACCATTGGTTTCGTACACGTAGCGGACAGTGCTCGCCGACGTGGCGGCGACGGAGGCAACATCCGGATGGGCTGCCTGGTATGTTGTCTCAGTGAGTACGCGGTTGCTGGCATCGAACGTGCGTGTCACGGTGTCGCCTGCCGCATCTTCCTCCATGATGCGATTTCCATGCGCATCGTAGGTGTAGGTCACGCCACGGCCAGTCGCGTCGTAGGCCGTGAGCACGTTGCCCCGGGCATCGTAGGTATAAGTCGTTACTTCGCGCTGACCATCCACCGCCGGCGAAGTAATGTTGAAAATCCGGCCGCTATCATCCGTCTTGTAAATCCAGCCCCGACCCGCACCATCCGATACCGTAGTCAGCAGGTAGGCGCGGCCGCTGTCGGTGGTGGTGGCGTAGTCCATGACCTGGACGTTCTGAAGCTCGCCATTCATGGCTGCCGCCACGCGGCTGAGGTGGTACTGGCCATCGACGAGGGTATAGCTATAGCTTACCGACAGGCCATCGTCCTGCGCCATGGAGGCCATGCGCATGCTATCGCCGTCGTAGGTATAGCGGGTGGTGAAGCTGCCTGCGGGGTTGCCGTCATCACCGACCAGCGAGGTGGTAACCGAGCTTAGCCGACCCAGCGCATCGTAACCGTAGCTCACCGCCTGCCGGTCGACAGCCGCCATCCCGTTCAGGGCGATCGACACGGTGGAAAGGCTTGCCAGGCGGCCTTGAGCGTCGTAGCCAAAGACGAGCGCATCGCCATCGCCGGCGCGCACCTGGTGCAGTCGACCATCGACATAATCCAGGCTGTAAACCGCACCGGAGCGCGGGTCGGCAATCGTGGTCAGGAGCCCCTGGTTGTCGTAGGTTTCTTTCAGCCCGCTGCTCCCCGCTGTCCAGGTCCACGTGTTGGACGACGTGTTCCAGGCCAGGGTATCGATGGCGCCGGATTCATCCGTGGCGGTATAAAGGCCGCTATTGGCGTCATATGAATAGTTGACCAGGGAGCCATCGTCGGCCTGTCGCTGCACCGTACTTCCGGCCTGGTTAGCTGTGCCAGTGAGGTTGACAATGGAGCGGCTGAATCCAAAGGACCAACTGCCGCCGACCCCAGACCCGGCGCTGTTGTAGGTACGGGTGTCGGAGAGTGCCATGCCGTCGAAGGTGAGACCACCGTCGCTACCTTGCAGAACAAGGTGGCCATTGGCAGCGTTGAGGTACTGGGTACCCTGCCCGACCAACCCGCTACCAACCGCGGCACCCGCACCCGGCCTGAATCCATTCAACAGGCCGAGCCCGTTACCCGATACCACTGCAACCATGATCGATACCCCAGCCAGACCAAGCCGCTTTCGCGGCGTACTAGAGTGTCAATCCATGATTTGCAGAAAAAGTTTAGGGTGAATTTCGATATTACGTTTTCAGCAGAGCCAGCACCGCTTCGTGAAGAACATGCCGAAGCTCGGGGCGGCCCTGCATGTCATGATCGACGGCAGCGAGGATTTCATGGAATAGCGGGTCGTCCGTGGCGCGATCCCCCCACTGCTCGGCGAGGATGCATCGCAACAAGGGCAGGCGCAGAGCATCCATGTCCCGCTCCGTATGCGGCGCATCGCCCACGATGGCGCGCAACCGCTGCCGCAACGACAGCGGTTGCGCGGCCTGTGCACTGGCGGTCGAGAAGGCCTGGCCTCGCGCTTCCGGCTTGCGTAGCGCGCTGAGCGCTTCGGTCATCATGCGCGTGGTGTCGGGGCGGAGGGGATCCATGCTCAAAGACTGATCTGCCAGCGGTCGTGCATCATACGCTCGCGTAGCCGTTCCATCGCCTGACGGTGCAATTGTGACACCCTGCCCTTGGTCACTCCGAGCACGTCGGCGATCTGCACGAAGGGTAAATGCTGCACATAGTGCAGCTCGACCACCGAGCGTTCGTTGTGCGTGAGCCTGCGCATCAATGCGGACAGGCGCTCGCCCAGCTGGCTGCGAAGCGCGGCTTCGTAGGGCGTCTCATGCGTGGCCTGCATGGCCCATTCGGCGTGGATCGCCATGGCATGCCCCGTCGCCAGCCCCGCCACGATGGCCAGCAGGCGCTCCACCGGATCGTCGAAAGGCTGGTCGAGGAGATCGTCCGTACCGTCGTCGGTCTGTCGCGCCTGGACGCCCGCCGAGAGCAGCCGCAGCGCACGCAAGCCGTTGAATACGGCGCCCCGCACACGCGCATGGGCGAAACGCTCGAACGGTATGCCGCGCTCGGGATCGAAGGCACGCATGGCTTCCAGGAGGCCGACGGTCGCGTTCTGGACGTAGTCGGACCAGTCGTCGCCGCGACCGCGCACGCGCAGGAACACGCTACGCGCCACGCCACGAACCCACGAGGCATAGTGGCTCACCAGGGCATCGATCGCCTGTCCGTCACCCGCTTTCCAGCGTTGCCATCCGGCAGCGGTGTCGAAGGGTACGGAGTCGAATGCCGGGTCGGCGAGCACGGCGGCCATGTCAGTGGCGGTAGCTGCCCAGCAGCGCCTGTGCCACCAGCACCCAGCCGTTGATAAGCAGGAAGAGCAGGATCTTCAACGGCAGGCTCACCGTCGCCGGTGGCACCATGATCATGCCGAGCGCCATCAGGATGGCCGCAACGACCAGGTCGATCAGCAAGAACGGCAGGAAGATCACGAAACCGATCTGAAAGGCCGTACGCAATTCGCTCAGCATGAAAGCGGGAATCAGGTGCAACGCCTGGACGTCCGCCAGCGAACGCGGCTGCGGTGCCCCCGCCATATCGACGACGGCGCGTAGGTCGCCCTCGCGCGTCTGCCGGATCATGAATTGCTTGAAAGGCTGGAATCCCGCGGCAGCGGCCGTCGCCGTATCGGTCGTCTTCGCCAGCCAGGGATCGAGCCCCTGCTCCTTCGCCGATTGCAATACGGGTGCCATCGAGAACAAGGTGAGGAACAGCGACAAGGTAATGATGACCGCGTTGGGCGGTGTCTGCTGCAGCCCCAACGCACTGCGGATCATCGACAGCACGATGACGATGCGGGTAAACGAGGTCATCGCGATCAGCAGGGCCGGGATCATCGACAATGCCGTCAGCACCATGACCTGTCGCAGTGCGGGTGCGATATCGCTCTGCCCGGCCACATCCTGCCAGGGGTCGGCGCCCGCGGCCCACGGCAGCAGCAGCGCGAGCAGACCCAGACCGAGCGACAGACAAGTCTTCTTCACGGTCGTCCCTCCCCGTCGGGGCCCAGTGCATGCAAGTGCACGCCGTGACGCGACTCCACCAGCAACATGCGGCGATCGGCATCCTTCAGGACGAAGGCCATGCAGGTCGGACTGACCCGCAATCGTTGCTCGACGGTCATGCCGGCCGTGGGCGACGACACTGACGGCACGCCGCCGAAGACGCCACGCCTACGCAGGTACCACAGCGCCAGATACGCGAGCGCCAACAGGACGATCGCCACGGCCATGCCACCGAAGGACCCGCCCACGGTCGGCTGCGGCCCCTGCCCGAAGGGAATGCCGGTCGATGACGAGGACACGGGCACGGTCGGGACGCTCATACCTGCGCGAGCACCTTCACGATCTGGACGCCGAAGTGGTCGCCGACCGCGACCAGGTGGGCTGTGGCGACGGGCTTTCCGTTCAATGAAAGCGTGATCGGCTGGTCGAGCAGGCTGTCCAGCTCGACGATATGACCGGTCTTTAGGTCGAACAGTTCGGACAGCGGCACGTCGGCCTCACCGAGGGCTGCCGTCAGCTTCACGCGGACGTGCCCCACCATCGACAGGTCGGGGGCGATCGACGCACCCACCGTGGTCTCGGCCGGCGGGCTCAGGGGTTCGAGCAACAAGGGCTCGACAAGGACGGAATTCATGGCATTCACTCCAGGGATATCAGGGGGGAGACGAGTCGCAGGGCGCGGCGGCCCTCGCGTTCGCCAAGGTGGCCGCGAGCGACGAATTCGCCCGTGCCGTCGATCAGGCTCAGCCGCGGCGCGGTATCCAGGCGGGCCTGGGTGACCAGCACGTCGCCGGCCCGTAAGCCGCCCAGTTCGGACAACGCGATATCGCCCAGGTCCAGTGTCGCGGCGAGCCGCGCGAGGGCATCGCTCGCTGCATCCTGTCGGGTTTCCAGCGGGGCCGACGATGTGCCCGGTGACGGCGCCCATCGGTCCGCCGCCGTACGCGACAAGCGGATGCGCAGTTGTAACGGCCCGACCGACAGCACGAAGCCCGTGGCACCGTATTTCTCGTTACAAAGCGCGGCGTGGGCGGTCACGTCGAGCACCGCCGACCCGGGCTCGAGACCGGACTGACCTGCAAGCATTGCCAGCAGATCGCCGATCGCGGCATCACCCACGAAACGTGCCAACGGGTTGCCTTGGTCGGAACACGTTGCCGTCAAGGCACCGGCCAGCAAGGTATTTCCCGCTGCATTTTCGATAGCGACCGAGCCCGCGTCGTCGATCGCGTATGCGCCTGGATGCGTGTCCATGGCATCGAGGGTCACTGTCACCACGCCGTCGGCCACGCACGACCACTCGCGCCACCACGTAGCGGCGACCGCCGCGATCCGTTGACGGATCGCCTCGCGGCGAGTGCTTCCGATCCAGCCGATACGCTCAGCCACCGCCGCCTCCGGTGCTCGAGTACAGGTCGCGCAACATGCCATCGGTGACCGTCAGCACACGCGAGCTGGCTTGGTAGCCGCGCTGCACGATGATCATCTGGGTGAGCTCACGGGTGAGGTCGACATTCGACAATTCGAGCGAGCCACCGAGGATCGAGCCGAAATTCGCATCGTTCGCCTTGCCCAGTCGTACTTCGAGCGAGGCGGGCGCGGTGTAGAGTGCGCCACGCGAGGCATCCAGGCGCTGTTCGTCGCTGACCGTCGCGAGCGCTATCCGCGGCCCCTGCTTCTGCTCGCCATTCGAATAGGTGATCTGCAATACGCCATCGTCGTCGAACGTGGAATTGGAGATACCCAGGACGCCGTGGCCGTCGACCACCTTGCCGCCGACGCTGGACGCGGTACCGCTCAGCTGGGTGACGCCACTGAACGTACCTGCGGTACCCATGGACACCGCCACGGTCTGCGCCGTGCCGTTGTATGACAGGTGCAGGCTTACGTCGCTGAAGCCCGGCGTAAGGGCTCCGGTGGTGTCGAAGCGAAGCTGGCCGGTACCGACCACGGTCCCCGTGTCGTCCTTGAACGATACCGACCAGCTGTTCGCCGTAGCCGCATTGGTGTTCGTGAACGTGGCGGTCAGCGTGTGCAGCACGCCTGCCGCATCGTAGACCTGCAGGCCGGTCACCTGCTTGGTTGTGTCGGTTTTCGCCAGGTTGCCGGAAAACGTGATCGAGGTGGTGGGCGTCGGTGGCAACGTCGTCAGTCCGTCGATGCTGAAATCCGAGAGTGCGCCGCTGCTGTTCAGGGACTCGACCTTGTAGCCCGTCGTATCGTCGATCAGCGTTCCCGTGTCGTCGAAACGGAAGTGCCCTGCCCGGCTGTAGAACGTGTTGCCTTCCTTGTCGTGCAGCACGAACAGGCCCTTGCCACGGATCGCGACATCGGTTCCGGTGCCGGTCTGCTGCGTATCGCCTTCGGACAGGTCGGTGAACTGCTGGGAGAGCTGCGTACCCGAACCGTCGCCGGTGCTTTCGAAGAACGCACTGCGTCCCCGATACCCCGGCGTATTCATGTTGGAAATGTTGCTGCCGATCTGATCGAGGCTCTTGGAGAAGCCGAACAGGCCGGACAGACCGTTGAACAGGGCCTGGAACATAGGTCGATTCCTTACGGCTGGATGAGCTGGATTTGCGACATGCGCACGCCGGTCACGACGGCCCCGGTGCTGCTGTCGGTGACGGAGAGCTGCACGCCACCCGTGGTGTAGTCGACCGCCGTGACCTTTCCGGTGGTCGTGCCGCCGCCACTACCCAGCACCTGGACGGGGTGGTTCAGCAGGGTGATCGACTGGGCCGACGAGTTCATCGTCAACATGTCCTGGATGCCCTGGTTGGTCTGTCCGGATAACGCGATGCTCTCGAACTGCGACAGCTGCAAGAGGAACTGGCTGTTGTCCAGGGGCTGCATGGGATCTTGGTACTGCAACTCACTGACGAACAGCTTGATGAAATCCTGCTGGTCGATGGCCTTGCTCTTGACCCCGGCAGAGGTCTTGTCATCGCCTCCCAGCACGGAGCCGATCGCGTCGACGGTCATGTCGTTTCCTTTCCTGCGGTCATCAACGGGCCGCCCGTGGCGGCCCACACTTCCCTACCGTTCACGACGATGCGGGAAACCTCGTAGCCGCCATGGCGGGCGTGCGAAAGCAATGTGTCCACCACGGCGGGGATGTCGCCTTCGGCCAGGTGGTAATCGCGCAGGCGCAGCGTGGTGCCCGACTCACCGATCGCTGCGGACAGGCGACGGCGCAGCCATCGGCCGGCGGGGCTCGTGTCTACCGCTGCGGTGGCGTCAACCGTGGTGCCCTCATCGCCGGGCATCGTGGATCGATCCGCGTCGATCGGTGCCGATACCACCGCGTAGTGCAAGGAGCGTCCGGCGGTCTCGCCACCCACAAGCTCATATCCCTGTCCGGGCATCGAGGCGCGCTGTTCGATCGCGGCGGCGTTGTCCGCGCTCGACGGCGATGCCGCGGATAGATCGTGTGTCGTCTGGACCCCCAGCATCGACAGGTAACCGATGACGCGCAGCCCTTGCGGATAGATCGTGGCGCCGGCGCCCAGGGTGGACTCGACGCTGGTCGACGGCATGGGCAGGAGGGCCGCCGCCGCGACCCGGTCGATCGGTGCCTGAGCACCGGCGTTCGCTGGCTGTAGCGACGGCGCGGCATGGGCGTCGGACACGCCATGCCCGGGAGCATTCCTGGCGGGCGTATCCAGGTGTTTTTCAAACGTGCCGCGATCCGTGCGCTTCTCCACCGGGCGAGCGGCAGGTGCGTCGACTACGGGTGGCGACGGCACGGATCCCGGCAGAGGCATTCCGGTCATGCGGATTCCCCCCGACGAGCCAGCCACAGGTCGATACGGTCCGACGCGTCGCGTGCGGCGACCTCGGTCAGGTGCAGGTTCGACAGGCGGGTGGCACGGTCGTCGGTCGACGTTGCCGTCGCTTTCGCATCCGCCCAGCGCTGCCGTGCCTGCCCTTCGACGATGGCCGCTGCGTCCTGCAGGTCGATCGCCGTGTCACGTTCACCCGCCGCGGCATCCGCGATCTCGCCATAGAGCAACCAGGTGCCGACATCGTGGCGCGTACCCAGGGCAAGGGCACGCCGTTGCTCGATATCAGCCAGTGCGTGTTCCGCCCTGGCCACGTCCTGGCACGTGCGGTCGAGTTCGAGCCGGGCACTGGCCAGGCCCTGCCGCTCGCGCTCTTCGCGGAACGCTTCGATGGCCGCCATGCGCGCGGCAAGCCTGACGCGATCGCGCTTCATGCGATGACCTCGTCGGCCGCCAGGAGCTGCACGAGGGCGGCGTAGCCGTCGTCGCGGCGAAGGCTTTCGTCCGGCGCCTGGCGGAAGAAGGCTTCCAGCGACGGCACGTGCCGGACGGCGCGGTCAAGCATTGGATTGCTGCCCTTCTGCCACGCCCCCATATCGACCAGGTCACGCGATTGTTCGTACGCGGCGAACAGGCGTTGCACGTCGGTCGCGATGGCGCGTTCCTCGCGCGTGGTCAGGCGGTTGATCCAGCGACTGACGCTGCGCAACGGGTCGACCGCCGGCCACTGTCCCCGGTTGGCCTGCTCGCGTGTGAGCACCACGTGCCCGTCGAGCAAGGCGCGCATATGGTCGGCGACCGGCTCGTTCATGTCGTCGCCTTCGACCAGCACGCTGTAGACGCTGGACACCGAGCCGCGTCCCTGGATCGCCCCGCCGCGCTCGGTCAGCTTCGGCAACGCATTGAATACCGACGGCGGATAGCCGCGCGAGGTCGGCGGTTCACCAGCGGCGAGACCGATCTCGCGCTGGGCCATCGCGAAACGCGTGACCGAATCGACCATCAGCAAGACGTCCTTGCCCTGGTCGCGGAAATATTCCGCCACGGCATGGGCCACGTGGGTGGCATGCGCACGGACCAGTGCCGGCTGGTCGGACGTCGCCGCGACGACCACCGCGCGGCGCATGCCGTCTTCGCCCAGCACCTGGTGGATGAAGTCGCCTACTTCGCGACCGCGCTCGCCGATCAGGCCGATCACGATAACGTCGGCCTGCACGTGGCGCGCGAGCATGCCCAGCAAGGTGCTCTTGCCCACGCCGGAGCCGGCGAAGACACCGACTCGCTGGCCCTTGCCCATCGTCAACAGCGTATCGACGACACGGACGCCGGTTTCCAGCACGATATCGTCGTCCCGCCGGCTCAATGGATCGATGGGCGCGCGATGCACCGGCCAGGAGGTGTCGGTGGCGATCTCACCCAGGCCGTCGATCGGCACGCCGAAGGCATCCACGACGCGGCCCAGCAAGGCGTCTCCCACAGGCACGCGCAGTTCCTTCCCGGTGGCGCGGATGCGGTCCCCGACCGCGATGCCCGTCGTCGCACCGAACGGCATCAGGAGTACGTGCCCGTCGCGGAAGCCGATCACCTGGAGCAGCAGCACGCCCTCGCGATGTGGCCCGCGCAGTTCGCAGACCTCGCCAAGCCGCGCGTCCGGTCCGATCGCTTCGACGACCAGGCCGTTGCAGGCCACGACGTCGCCTTCGCGATGTCCGGGCGCAAGGGCGGTCATGGCCGAGCGCAGGCGGGCGGCGTTGAGGTTCATACCGATGCGTCCCCGTCCGCGCGGGTGGCCAGCAGATGGAGCAAACCGTCGCGCAGGATGTCCATGCGCTCGGCGATACCGGCCACGGTGCGTCCGCGTGGCGTGTCGACCTCGCAGGCGCAGGGGATGAGTCGTTCGTCCGCTTCCACCAGCGTGTCGCCCACGCACGCGCGCACCGCATCGACATCGTTTGGCGACACGCGCAGGCGCAAGGCTCGATCCGGTAGCTTGCGCAGCGTTTCCGCGCACAGCGGCCCGATCAGGTCGTCCGCTGTATGCCGCTCGCCGAAGAACCGGACGACAGCGGCATACGTCGCCTGCACGACCAGTGTCTCCGCCCACGCACGGTCGTCGTCGAGCCTTGCGCGCCAGGCGTCCGCAACCGTCTGCAAGGTCTCTCGTTCACGCCCGAGGGCCGCGATGGCCTCGTCGAGTGTCGTCTGTGCCTCGGCCTGCCAGGCCAGGCGAGCTTCCTCCGCGGAAGCCGTCGCTTCGTGGGTCGCGCGCGCCATGCCGTCGCGGTACCCGAGGTCGAACCCGAGCTGGTGGTCGAGTTCCGTGTCGGTAGGGTGAGACGGTGCCGCATGCTCACCCAGCCGGCGACCGGGGCCATGGCTGATCGATGCGCCGTCGAGGCGGCGGGCGGCGGATTCGGACGAGTTCATGCCGACGCTCCGCTATCGTGCGGCCAACGTGTCAGGGTGGCGGCCAGACGCGGCGGCAACGGTGCCGGTCGCTTCGCCGCGGCGGTCAGGACGCGCTGGCAGCGTGGGACGTCGACCTCCACGAGGTAGCGCTCCATCGCATCGCCATCGTGGGCAGTCAACCAGAGCGACACCCAGTCGTCGTCGAGTGTCGCGAGAGCCTGCAAAGGCAGCGCCAATGACGCCGTGACCGGCACGGGTGTTGGTTCCGGGGCGATCGAAGCGCAGGCCGGCGGTTCCAGGTGGCGCGCCGCCTCCGCGAGCCGAGCGGCGCCTGGCATGCGCAACAGTGCATGCGTGGCCTCGGCTACCTCGGCGGGAAGCCGCGCAAGGAGCCACGCCCGATCGTCCGGGTGCAACCGGGCCAGGCGAAGCGCGGCGTAACGGGTGCCCGGCGTCATCATCGTTGCTCCGGTGCCCCGATCCAGGTCTGCACGTCGGCGAGCAGTCGCTCACGTTCGGCGAGGGTCAACCGTGCGACACGCCGACGCGCCCGTCCCACGGCAAAGCCGACGCCGGTCATCGCGACGACCAGCGTCACGCCCAGGGCAGCCTGAACCCACCATGGTGCGTCCCAGCCCGGTATACCGACGTCAGTCACCGCGGCACGAGCAACCGTTGGGCTGGACGTGGCGCGGACGGGAGCCGCCGGTGCCGCACGATGCACCGCGCCGACGGCCGCGATATCCAGGCGATCGCCGCGCTGGGTATCCAGACCCGTTGCCGCACTGATGACCGTGGCCAGGCGCGAAACGACCGCCGTATCCGTGCCGTAAGGGACCAGTACGCCGATGCTGATACGTTCGACCCGACCGGGGGCCCGCTCGATTTCTTCCTGCTCGCGGCCATGGGCGAAATCCAGCTCGGCGTCGCCGCTACCGGCGCGCGAGGGATCGCCCTCCGCGGCCGGGGCGGCGTGGGTCGATGAATTCTTCTGGTGAATGACCAGGCCGTTGCCGTCCTTGCCCTGGGCGAGCAGACGGTCGCTGACCTGCTTGACGCGGTCGTAGTTGAGTCGCACGTCCACGGACACCGAGTAAGCGGCATCGTCTCCCAGCGTCTCGCGAAGCATGGCATCCACACGCTGGCGCAGGCGGCCTTCCACGCGAGCCTGTTCCTCGCCCTGGTCGCCTGCCCCGCCGGCACCCGACGACAGCGGTACGCCACCTGCGCCGATCACCGCCACGTGTTCCGGCTGCAAGCCGTCGACAGCTGAGGCCACCAGCTTCTGGATGCCAGCGACCTGCCGGGGAGTGAGGGAACGATCCGGCCGGGTGGCGAGCGTGACGGATGCCTTCGCCGGCGATTCGTCTGCCTCGAACATGCCCGCGCGGCGCAAGGTGAGGTGCACGCGCACGGAGGCCACTTCCGAGATCGCGGAGATGGTCCGCTCCAGTTCGCCCTGGATGGCGCGCTGGTAGTTCACCCGCTGCGAGAATTCGGTGACGCCGAAGTCGGAATCCTTGAAGGTCTCAAAGCCCACGCTGCCGCCGTGCGGTATGCCCTGCGCGACCAGCTTCATGCGGGTGTCGTAGACCGCATCGGCGGGGACCAGCAGCGTGCTGCCTTCGTCCGCGAAGCGGTGCGGAACCTGCAGGGCATCCAGCGCCGTGGCGATTTCCGCAGCGTCCGACTCGCGCAGCTGCGCGAAGAGCGTCTCGTAGCGCGTGCGCATGGTCCACCAGCCGATCAGTCCGGCTAGCAGCAGGATGCACGCAATGCCGCCGATCAGGGCCATGCGCTTGCGTGGCGACCACGTGTTCCAGAGGTTTCGTGCCTGTTCCATGGCGTCGTCAGACCTGCATCGTCACGATGTCGTGGTACGCCGAGAGCAGGCGGTTGCGCACCTGCACGACCAGTTGCATGTCGGCACGGGCTTCCTCCAGCGCGATCATCACCTGGTGGACGGGAATGTCCTTGCCGGCGGCGAGTGCACGGGTGGCCGCGTCGGCAGACGTGACCGATCCATTGATGCTGCCGACGCCCTCGCCCACGATCGTGGCGAAGGATCGACCGGCGTCGACGGGTGGCAACACGAGCGCGGGGCGCTCCAGGTCCGGCATGGCAGTAAGGGGTGCAATGGCGTCGATCACGATCAACGGCCTCCAATGGTCAGTGATTTGAGCAACATCCCGTGCAGGACGTTGAACGCACGGATATCGGCCTGGTAGCCGCGCTGTGCGGACATCAGCGTCGACATCTCCTGCGCCAGGTCGGTATCGGGGTATCCGGTCATGCCGTTGGCGTCGGCCAGCGGAGACGACGGGTCGAGTACGTTGCGGACCGTGTCCGCACCGGGCAGCGCGCCCTCGGCCGATTCGCCCCCGACGGCATCGGAGGCATCCGCCGCGTCGCCCGCCGCGCTGGCGGCCAGGTCGCTCGCGGGAGCGTCGCGCAAACTTTCGGCAAAGGCCGTTTCGCCCGCCGCGCGCAGCGCTTCCCGACGTGTCGCGACCGGCACGTCGGCGGTGGCGATGCGGCGGCTGGCCGCTTCCATGCGTGCGCGCTCGTAATCGAGCCCTGCCCGGGTCACCGCGAAGATGGCGTCGGTACTCATACCTGGTCTCCGGAAAGCGCGATGGTCATCAGGCCGAACTGGCGGTTCAACGCCTCCGACAACGCCTGGAAGTGCGCGCTGGCCAGCGCCATGTCGGCCACTTCCCCGTCAAGGCTGTTCGATGCATCGGTATCGGATACCGCCCGCGTCGTCGTCGTGCCTATGTCGGCATGGGACAGGCGCTCCGGCGAGACGTCGTCGCCGTGCGCGACACGATCGAGCAGGGACAGGGCCGAGCCGAAATCCGCATGCTCGATCCGGGCGTTGGGCATGTTCGCCCGGGCGACGTTATGGCTGGCGACTTCCGCGGCCCGCTGCGCGATGTCCAGCGCGAGGCCGACGGCACCGATGGTGAGACTGTTGATCGTCATGGCTGCTGACCGCTACTGGATGAGGAGTTCGCCGCGCAACGCACCGGCAGCCTTGATCGACTGCAGGACGCTGATGACATCGCGCGTGGAAAGGTGGATCGACCGCAGGGCACCGATCAGGTCGGCGACCGTGGCGCCGTTGCGCAGGTTGACCATGCGCGCATCGTCCTCGCCCACACGGATGCGAGACTCGGGCACGACCGCCGTACGCACGTTGCGACCGGGATCCACGTAGACGCCTTCGGGCTGAGAAACGAGGTAATCCGTCTTGATCGACACGCGAAGGTCGCCTTGCGAGATGGTGACGCTTGCAAGGCGCACGTCGCCACCGGAAACGACCGTTCCCGTGCGCTCGTTCACCACGACACGCGCGACCTGGTCGGGTTCGACCATGACGTTTTCCAGCGCGGAAATGTTCTGCACCGCGCTGGACGACCCATTGCCGAAGTTCACGACCACCTTGCCGGCGTGCGCCGGGTTGGCTTCGACGCCGGGCAGAGCACGGCGGATTGCTTGCGCCACCCGGTTGGCGGTGGTGAAGTCCGGCTGGATAAGGATGACGTTGACCGTGCCGCCAGCGCCGAGCGCGCCGAGGGGGGCCGCGCGCTGCACGGTGGCGCCTTCGGGCACGTTGCCGGCCGTCGGATGGTTCTTCTGCTCCGAACTGCCGAAGGCCTGCACCTTGTACCCGCCGGTCGAGATGGCACCCTGGGCCAGGGCATAGACTTGGCCGTCCGGACCGTCCAGCGGCGCGAGCAGCAGCGTGCCCCCGCTCAGACTGCGGGCATCGCCGATCGACGCCACCGAGGCATCGAGCTTCTGCCCCGGTTCGGCGAAGGCCGGTAACGTCGCGGTCACCATCACCGCCGCCACGTTGCGGCTGTTGAGGTCTTCGGGCGTGACGTTGATGCCGAAGTGACTGAGCGTGTTGCCCACGGACTGCAAGGTGGCATGGTTGCGCGAACTGTCGCCCGAACCGGACAGGCCCACTACCAACCCGTAGCCGATCAGGGCGTTGTCCTGCACCCCTTCAGCGCGTGCGATCTCCTTCAGGCGAACGCCGACGAACGTCTGCTGGGCCAGGGATACGCTACTGGCCAGCGCCAGGAGCAAGACGATCAGGGAGCGCTTCATAGCAGACCCAGCCATTTCGTGACCCGATAGATGATGCTGCGGCGCTGCGGTGCGCTGACGTCGCCGCGACCGGTGAACTCGATGCGTGCTTCGCTGATGCGGTTGGACAGGATCGTGTTGCCCGAGCTGATGTCTTCCGGCCGTACCGCGCCGTTCAGCGCGATGCGCTGGGTTTCGCCGTTGACCACCACCGATTGCTCGCCGTGCACCAGCAGCGTGCCGACATCGTCGACGCCGACCACGCGTACGGCGATCTGCGCCTGCAACGCGCCCGAGCGCGTCGTCTGGCCGGCCCCGGTATCGCTGCCGGACAAACCGATGGAACCCGAGTGCACGTCGCGCGTACCGCGAACGTTGCCTGCCAGCCGCACGTCGTTGGACGAATCGGTATTGGCGGCCGCCGAGGCGCGCGAGGTCTCCACGACCAGTACGGTCAGGGTGTCGCCGATGCGCCAGGCGCGGCGATCTTCCGCCAGCCCATGGTAGGAGCGCGGGTCGATCATGCCGGGCCCACGATCCTGCGCGTGGGCAAGCGCCGAGAGGGCGACCAGGACGGCGAAAAACCCCGTCCGTCGATAGGATTCATTGCACAAGTTCAGCCACTCCCCGTTCGATGACGGTCGCCTTGACCGGCGTGGTCCCGCCGGCGATCTGCACGGTGACCACGTCACCGCGATTGCCCGCGCGCAACGCCGTGCCGGCACTCTCCAGCACGATGTCGCCGAACGACGCCCTCAGTCGCACGGCCTGACGGTTGTCCACGTCGGGTACGCGCTCGAAATCGGCCATCGATACCGGCTGCCCCTGGCGTACCGAGCGTTTCAGGCGCAAGCCATCGAGTGACGCGGGATCGATGACGAATCCGGAACGTGCACCGGCGGCATCCACGGTCCGTCGTTCCAGCGCCAGGGCATCCACGTCGTCGTGGGTATGCCCATCGTGTCCATATACCCATGCCTGCGATGGCAGGCGCAGCGCGAAACCGACGGTGGCCTTGCCGACCACGACGCCCGCTCGCACGAGCGCCACATCCACCGTGAAGCGTTCGCGCGGAAAACGCCCGACGACGGGAACCGCGCGAAACACCGTGCGTGCGTCCATCGCGGCCCACGGACCGGCTGGCCGACCGGTCACCTCGAGCGAGGCCTCGTCAGCCGTCGCGCCCAGCCGTGCTTCTATCGACGCACGCGCGGCCGTGACGATGGCGTCGGCGGTCGACGGGACATCGTTCGCCATAACCGCGAGCGGCCACAGTGCGAGCAGCAAGGACAGCCCGTGTTTCATCGGTTGAGGTTGTTGATCGTGTCGAGGATCTGGTCGGACGCCTGCAACACCCGCGCATTCAACTGGTAGGCGCGCTGGGCCAGGACCAGCGTGGACATCTCGCCGACCAGGTCGACGTTGGAGCCTTCCACGTAGCCCTGGTGGAGCGTGCCGAAACCCGCTTCGCCCGGCTTGCCTACCGTGGCGTCGCCGGAGGTATCCGTCGCGGCGAAGTTGTTGCCTCCGACCGAACGCAGTGCCTCGGGCGCCGCGAACGCCGCCAGTTCCAGGTTGCCGATGACGGTGGTGTCCTTGTCGCCAGTCAACTGCGCGCGGATCTCGCCATTGGAGGCGATGGCCAGGTGCGTAGCGTCGGCCGGAATCTGGATGCCTTGCGACAGGCGCAGCCCGGACGCCGTTGCCAGGTAGCCCTCCGTATCGAGCTTGAGCTGCCCCGCACGAGTGTAGATGCGATCACCATCGGTACCCTCGACCTCGAGGAAGCCGTTGCCCTGGATGGCGATGTCCAGCGGGTTGTCGGTCTGTTGCAGCGTGCCGTCGATCATTACCGGCGAGGTGGACGTGATCCGGGTACCCGAACCCACCTCGTTGGTCGCCTGACCTTCGTGTGCCTGTGCGGGCGTCATCGCCGACACATCGGCAAAGGCCACGCGCGAACGCTTGTAGCCCGGCGTCTGCATGTTGGCGAGGTTGTTCGAGATGACGTCGATCTGCTGTTGCTGCGAGGTCAGGCCGCTGGCGGCGATGTGGAGTGCGTCGATCATGGGATGTTCCTCAGGATTCCTTGCCAAGCTCGTCGATGCCGGAAATGACCGCCGAGTGATAGGTTGCGATCGCGCGCTGGACCGAGCCCGCGTGGCGGGTGAGTTCCATCAGGCGAACCATTTCGTGTCCGGGATCGACGTTCGATCCTTCCAGCGAGCCCTGCACGATCTTCGCGGTGGACTCGACGACGTTGCCGCCCGGTGCCGCATACAGGCCGTCGCCGACCACGTCCAGGCCGGCATCCGCGGGTACGTCGACCAGCGCGATCCGGTCGACGACCTCGCCAGCGGCGCGAATGTTGCCGTCCTCACCGATCGTGAGGGCGTCTTGCGGCAGCGAGAGCGGTCCGTTCTCGCCGAGCAGCACACGGCCTCGCGGGTCGGTGACGCTGCCATCGGCACCGAGCGTGAACTGGCCGTTGCGCGTCAGCAAGGTGCGGTCGCCCTCGGCGACCTGGAAGAATCCCTGTCCCTGCAAGGCGAGATCGAGCGGGCGGCCGGTGTGGATAAGCGCGCCGTCGTGACGATCCACGCTCGTATCGGTACCGAGCGCCGCGTCGAAGCCCTCGCCCCGCTGCACGGCGCGATAGCCGGGCGTGGTCAGGTTGGCGACGTTCTGGCTCAAGGTCGCCAGCGAGCGGACGTCGGCACTGAGGTAACGCGCAATGGATGCGATGGGGTCGGTCATTATCGATCTCAGGTAGCCGTGGGGTTGACGGTGGCGAAAGCGCGCACCATCACCGTGGCGGGAAGTTCGTTGACGCCGATGACCGCGATGTGCGGCAGCGAACGCTGGATCATCGAGCGCAGTTGTCGGCGCAAGGCGGCCGGGCACAACAGCACCGGGCTGAGGCTCTTGCCCAGCATCGCGTCGGACTGCCGGGCCAGGCTGGCGAGGAACCCATCCAGCTGCGAGGCATCGGCGACGAGGAGCCCATGCCCGTGCCCTTCGCGCTGCCGGGCCGAGACCAGCATCGACCGCTCGAACTCCGGCGCGAGCGTCAGCACGTGCAGTTCGCCCTGGTCGTTACTGGCACGCTGGCAGATCGTCGCGCCCAGCCGTTCGCGCACGCGCTCGGCCAGTTCCTCCGCGTTCTTGGTCGTCTTGGCGGCATCGGCGAGCGTTTCGAAAATCGTCTCGAGCTGGCGGATGCTGACCAGTTCGCGAAGCAGGCACTGCAGCACCTTCTGTATATCCGTGTAGCTCATCAACCCCGGCACCAGCTCGTCGACCAGGCTGGACTGGCGTTCCTTGAGCCGGATCGACAGACGCTCCACTTCCGCGCGACTGAGCAACTCGGCCGCATGCCGCTTGGCCAGTTCGTTGAGGTGCGTGACCAGGACCGTATCCGGATCGACCAGCGTGTAGCCCGCACCGCGCGCGAACTGGCGTGTATCCGGGGCGATCCACTGCGCCGGCAGGCCGTAGGCTGGATCGCGCGTTTCGCGCCCTTCGAGCTTTGGCCGGCTCCCGCCGGGATTGATCGCGAGCACACCGTCGAAATGCAGTTCGCCCTGCCCGATGCGATTGCCGTGCAGGAACACCTGGTACTGGTGATCGCTCACCGTACCGAGGGCACCTTCGCGAGTCATGATCGAGGGCAACACGAACCCGTAATCCAGCGCGAACTGCCGGCGCAGGCTCTGCACGCGCTCGTTGATGTCGGTGGTGCGCGAGCGGAACGTTTCCGCCACGACGGCACCCAGGCGAATCTCCAGCGGCTCGATATCGAGGCTGTTGTAGAAGTCTTCCTCGGCCGACGCCGGCTTCGACGGCTCGGACGCGCTACTTTCCTCAGGCGTATCGCCGGCCTTCTTTCGCGCCACGTGGATCATGAAACCGAGCCCGGCAAGCACGGCCAGCACCGGCAGTGCGGGCAAGCCCGGCAACAGCATGACCAGGAATAGCGTGATCCCCACCACCAACAGGGTGCGGGGATTGGACAGCACCTGCTTGGCGATCTCGCTGCCCAGCTCCGCATCGGAAGCGGCGCGGGTGATGATGATGCCCGTCGCCACCGCGATGACCAGCGAAGGGATCTGGGTGACGATGCCATCGCCCACTGTAAGCAGCGTGTATCGGTGGACGGCCTCGGTCCAAGGCATGCCGTGCTGGAGCATGCCGATGGACAGGCCACCGACGATGTCGATCAAAAGGATGATGATGCCCGCGACTGCGTCGCCCTTGACGAATTTGGTGGCACCGTCCATCGCACCGTAGAAATTGGCCTCACGCTCGATCATCGAGCGGCGCCGACGGGCCTCGGCCTCGTCGATCAGGCCCATGTTCATGTCGG
The DNA here is from genome assembly GCF_054055715.1 of Luteibacter sp. PvP120. Classification (NCBI taxonomy): domain Bacteria; kingdom Pseudomonadati; phylum Pseudomonadota; class Gammaproteobacteria; order Lysobacterales; family Rhodanobacteraceae; genus Luteibacter; species Luteibacter sp. PvP120. Next base: position 318,440 of record NZ_JBSRXP010000001.1, read on the forward strand.
CGTCGATGCTCATCTGCTTGCCAGGCATGCTGTCGAGCGTGAAACGCGCGGCCACTTCCGCCACGCGCTGCGCACCGCTGGTCACCACGACGTACTGGACCACCACCAAGATCAGGAACACCACCAGGCCGATGACGTAGTTGCCACCCACTACGTAGGAACCCACCGCACCGATAACCTTGCCCGCGTTGCCGCCGTTGAGGATCAGTCGGGTCGCGGATACGTTCAGCGCCAGGCGGAACAGCGTGGCGATCAGCAGCAGCGACGGAAACGTCGAGAAGTTCAGCGGCGAATCGGTCAGAAACGTGATGAGCAGGACCAGCAGCGCCACACTGAAATTCACGATCAGCAGGAAATCCAGCAGGCCCGGCGGCACCGGTACGAACAGGATCGTCAGGATGAAGATCATGGCGCTGACGAGGATCAGCTGTCCCTTGTCCTTCAGCAGGTAGCGAAGCGTATTCATGCGGCATGAACCTTGTGGCCAGGACGCGCCATCACCCAGCGATAGACCTTGCCGACCTCGGTGAAGCGATCGGCCGGGATCGGCTCGTCGATATCGCAGGCCTTGAACAAGGCGCGGGCCAACTCCGGTGACCGGACCATCGGCACGCCATGACGCGCGGCGGCACGGCGGATACGCGCGGCCATCCAGCCCGCGCCCTTCGACAGCACGACCGGTGCCAGCATCGTGCCGCTGCGATAGCGCAAGGCCACGGCCACGTGGGTGGGGTTGGTGAGGACGACATCGGCATCGCCGACCCGGGCCACCGACGCCACGCGCTTGGACAGCTCGCGCGCCAGGCGTCGACGCTTCGAGCGGATCGCCGGATCGCCCTCGTGGCGCTTGTGCTCGTCCTTCATGTCACGGCGGCTCATCCGCAGCTTGCGCAGGAACTCGCGTCGCGAGAACAGCAGGTCCAGTACCGCGATCAAGGCCATGACCACCAGCGTCCATTTGCACACGCGTGCAAACAGGCTGCCGAACGTCGCCGGCAGGTCGCCCGGTGAACGCGTGGCGCTGGTGAGCAATGACGTACGCAGGTCGTCCACCAGCCAGTACGCCACGCCCCCGAGCACCGCCAGCTTCAGCACCAGGCGGAACAGGTCCCACAGCGTGCGCATCGACAGGATCCGCTTCAGTCCCTTGACCGGATTCAACCGGGACGGATCGGGCCTCAAGGGGTCGGTGGAAAACATGAATCCGGTCTGCAACAGGTTCGCGGCGACCGCGCCGATCGCCAGGGCAAACACGCAAGGCAAAAGCGCCTGCCACGCGGGTGCGAACGCCGCCGCCAGCCAGTGGGCCAGGCCCTCGCCGAAGGCCGGACCAGCCCCAGCCATCGCTATGGACTGGCGCGTGGCACGGGCGAAGGCCGCGGCGATCCCGCCAAGCGCGCTGACGAACGCCACGCAGAACACGACCATGGTGATGACCGTGACGAGCTCCGCACTCTTGGCCGCCTGCCCCTTCTGTCGCGCTTCGCGCAACCGGAACGGCGACGGCTTCTCGGTCTTGTCCTGCTGGTCGTCGGCCATCTCAGCCACCCACCATGTGATTGGCGCCGTCCAGCGCATCGCGGAACAGCCGACCCATCAACACCGGCGCAAGACGCAACGAGGCGGCCAGCAGCAACAGCACGACGGCGACCTTCAAGGGCAAGGCGAGGAAATAGATATTGGCCTGCGGCATCGACCGGCTGGCGAACGCCACGAACACGTCGACGACGAACAGCCCGAGCACCACCGGAACCACTACCATCAGACCCAGCAGGAACTGCGAGCCGAGCATCGCGAACAGCGGCTCGATGGAGGGCATGCGCTCCGCCGCACCCAGCGGCAGGAAGCGCGCCGATGCCACCAGGCTGCGCAAGACCAGCAAGTGGAATCCCAGTGCGAAGAACACAAACGTTCCCGCCATGCCCAGCGCACTGCCGAGCGTGGTGTCGTTGGTCTGCAAGCTGGGGTTGAACAGCGTGGATGCAGCCAGGCCAGCCTGCACGTCCAGCAGGCGCGCGGCGGAACCCAGCGACGCCATGGGCAGCATCACCGCCAGCCCGTAGCAACCGCCGATGAGCAACTCCGAACACACCGCCGCCGCCAGGCCGTGCGGCATGGACGACAAGGGAGCGACGCCCGCCATCAGCGCAGAGACGACGAACAGCAGCAACACGCGCACGTGCAGCGGTGCCCAGGCGAAAGGCGTCATCGCCGGCACCACCAGCAACGGCGCGAAGCGGACGCCGGCCAGCAACCAGCCCACGATGGCAAGGGAAAGCGCCTGGTTCATGTGCCCCCCAGGCCCCCGGCCATCATAATCAGGTGCCGGGCGAACTCGACCACCGTCGACATCATCCACGAGCCCAGCACCAGGAACATGCCGACGACCAGCACCAGCTTCGGAATGAACGTCAGCGTCATTTCCTGGATCTGCGTCACCACCTGGAACACGGAAATCAGCAGGCCGATCGCCAACGTCCCGATAAGGATGGGCGCGGATATCTTCGCCGCCGTCAGCAACGTCTCCGCGAGCAGGTGCATGCCGGTATCCGCGTCCATGCTCAGTTCTGCGCCGTGCCCTGTAGCCGCGCCTGCAAGCGCGCGATGAAATCCGTCGGTCGTCCCGCCGTGTCGATGCCAACCTCGGCCAGGATCCCGTCGACCATGGCTTCCGCCTCGCGTTCGCGGCCCTCGGCGCGCCACAACAGGCTTTGCGCGTAACGCGCATTGCGTCCGGAGGCGTCCAGGCGCAGGGCGACGCGAATGGCCTGCCTGCCCTGCTCTTGCTCGCCACGCAGCACGTGCACGAGCGCAAGGCCACCGTGGGTTTCACCGAAGTTGCGGTCCTTGTCCAACGCCGCGTCGAAGCACCTGCTCGCGGTCTCCACGTCGCCCGCGAGCAGGTTCGCCCAGGCCCGTGCGTGCCATGTGCCCAGGTGACCCGGCATGGCTGCCGTGGCGCGGGCGAGCAAGGGCTGGGCCGCCTCGACATCGCCCCGTAGCAGCAGCGCTTCGCCGGCGCCGGCAAGCGCCCGGCCATGATGCGGCTGCGTAGCCAGCAATTGCGCGAAGACCGCGTACGAGGCCTCCGCATCGTGCGTCCAAAGCGCCAACGTGCCCACAGCCGTCAGGGCGTCGGGCTGAGCGGGTTCGAGGGCGAGCGCCATACCGGCCGCAAAGCGCGCCACATCTGGCCTTACCCGGTCGACCTCGATCATGGCGAGCAGGCCCCAGGCGGATGCGTTGTCCGGGTTCTCGGCGACCACTGCCTCGAGGATCAGCGCAGCATCGTCGTAGGCGAACCGGTGCTGCAACACCCGTGCGTGCAGGATACCCACCTCGGGCACAGCCACTGCCTGCGGAACCAGCGGAGCAAGGACGTCCTCAGCGGCCGCCAAGTCACCCATGGCCAGCAGCGCGTAAGCCAGGTCGTGGCGAACGCCGACATGTTCCTCGCCCAGGGAGAGCATGGTGCGCAACGGCTCGACGGCCGCGGCGTAGTCGGCCGTGGCGAGGGCGCAGCGCGAGACGCGAAACAGGAACGCAGGCTCGACCAGCCACGCAAGTGGCGCTTCCTCGAGGAAATGACGGGCGTCATCCACCCGGCCGGCTGCGACCAGTGCATCGACGTAGTCCAGGGCAAGCGCTTGGTTGGTGGGATCCTGGTTCAGGAAGCCCTCGAGCTGGGTCACACGATCCATGCGCTGTCTCCGAAAACGGCGCGCAGCCGCCCGCGATGCGCATCGCAATGCGCAACGACAAATGTGAAGAACACGAAGCCCCCTTGTGCCCATCCCGGGCAACGAGCGACACCTGCGAAAACTACCTCCGAAAAATCGGAGACCTGACGAGGAGGCGAATTTAGTGAATATCTCGTGTAGGAAGCAAGCAGTTTTTTTGTAGGATTTCCCCTACAAGCTTTTCCGTCACCTGTTATGAGCGCCAAAAAAATCACACTCGAACAAGGACATGGCCTTACTTCTGGTCTAGCGAGGCATCGATCGTCTCTGCGATGATCGCGAGCGCGCCACGAACCCGTCTCGGAAAAGAAATAACGATGGCCCTCCCACGTCATAAAGTCCGCGACCCATCGATACCAGGTGCCGTCTCCTGGCCACTCCCGTCATGACACCAGCACTGCGCGTCATCGTCGTAACCGGAGCAGACGAGGCTTTCGCGAAACCACTGCGCCGACTCGTCGGTGCACTGTGGAGCGCACGAGGCGACATCGGCTACGACCTCGCCTGTGTCGATCTGGGTCTATCGGAATGCACGATCGCGGACCTCTCGCCCATGCTTTCGCAGAGGGTCGAACCACGATGGGACCTCGACGTAGGTCACTCGCTGCGTCACTCGCAACCCCACCTGCGCGCACTGACGGCGCGCCCCTTCCTGCGCGACTATTTTCCCGGCTACGACGTGTACATCTGGCTCGATGCAGACATACACATCCAGCGCACCATCGTTATCGACTGGCTCGTCGACGCGGCGCGTCACAGCGGCATGGCCATCGTTCCGCAGGTACATCATGCGTACCGACACACCGAGTCATCCGCACGCTGGCGGGCTGACCGTTTGCACGCATACTTTGGCAACGAAAGCGCGCGGCGACTCTCGTGGCAGCCGTACTACAACGCAGGCGTCTTCGCGATCACCGCGGACGGACCTCATTGGACGGCCTGGGCGGACACATTTCGCGTAGGACTACGCGCAACCCGAGGCATGCTTGTCTGCGACCAGACGGCGTTGAATGAAGCGATCCACACGCATTCGCTACCCGTGACTGCCCTGCCCGCGATCTGCAATTGGCTGTGCCACTTGGGCCTGCCGACACGTCATCCCATCACGCAGGAATTTATGGAACCCGGTCCCGCTGGCAGGCCGATTGCGTTGGTGCATATGTCGGCGGGAGCGAAGGAGCATTCGTCGTTTGCAGAATACTGGTAGAACGAAGATCCCAAGGAACGGCTGTATCGGTCACGGAGGCGTTTCTGTCGCACGATCGACGATACGTTTCGCCAAGGCGACGAAATCGCCGGCGAATCCCGTTGCACCGAAGAAGCCTGCTCCATGCCGAGCGTATCCAGTGCGCTTGATGTCCTGGTGACACGAGGCGTCGTTCACATACCGCCTGGCCGCGTAGACAACATCATTGGGCGAACTGACGCCCGCCTACGCAAAACAGTTACAGCGATTTCGGACTCAAAACAGGCCGCTACTCAAAATTGGGGGGACGTCGATCCGCCGATGAACGCATTACCGGCGTAGCTAACCCCACCGGTCAGCGCCGAAGCGTAGCCATTAGTGCTGGGCCTGCTGTGCGATCCGCTACTTTCCAGGGCGCTAGTTAAGCAAGGAGCGCGCCCGACCGGCGTAATTGACTAGAATTATGCTGCTACAACCTTAAATCAAACCCCATATTATTATTATTTACCAATAATGGTTATTTTTTGCAAAAAACCTTCGTCAGACAATTCAAACCGTAAAGCATACGTAACAAAGTCGTAACGCACCCACTTTCTTACATACCCCAATATGCCGAAACTACCACCTCCTTCAACTTCGGGATTTCCGTAATAACTGAACAAACTATCTACATCAGACGTTACGGAAATCGTATTGGGGAGGGGCCCCTGATAAGAAGAATAGCCCTCGTCAGGCTTTAAAAAAAAATGAGCATGGCTTAACTTTCTAGACCGAAAACCGAGTTCAACCCCTGATTTCGTGAATTGATAAAACTTGGTCTCGCCATCAGGATCATTGTACTCACTGTGAGTCGAAGATACCTCGGGTAACTCTCCTAAATTTTCTACGAGCTTAGTGATCTGCAGTGAATCTTCAGTACACCCAACTGCTTCTAAAAAATCATCCCAATGAACATTCATTAGCGAATTCCTAGCTCTCTATTCTTGTCGTAGATTTTCTGAATAGCTGCCGCAATCGCATCGGATGAATAGCCTCTACTTAGCAAATTATTCCGTAGCACAGAGGTATCTCGATCTATAGCACCTCGAAGATTCTTCGCGTCCGCACCAATCTGTAAAGAAGTGTTTCGTCCACCATAAGTCGCTCCGCTCAAATGCACATTACGAGGTACTTCAACTGCCACCGCGCTAGTATATAGCTTTGAAAGCTGCGCTTTCGTCAACGGGCCGCCATTTTCGATTTCTGCTGCCGCACGTATCGCCGCGAACGATGGTATATGGTCGTGTTCCAAATTGTCGCCTACTACTTCACGAGACCGATTCGAAAGGCCATGTTCTCGAGGTTCTTTGGGAAGGCCCCGCCTTCAAGGCGGGACTCGTCGAGGGCCTGACGATCACTGCGGTTGACGGCAAGCCCTTCTCGGCGTCACGACTGCGCGACGCCATTGTCGCGTGCGGCAGACGGAATCCGTCCGCGGCGTGACTGGTCTGATGTTCTCGCTAGGCCTGTCGGTCGCGCCACCGAAGCCGGCGTTACGTCTGCTGCCGAAGGTGGAGAGCAATTCGCTTTTCTGGAACGCGCTTAGATTGCCGCCCGGCGAGCTGCGATAGTCGTAGAGCGACAGTTACGTGGTGTCCTCAGCGCCGCGTGACTATGGCCAAGTCGACAACCAGCATGCCGGCGCCCACCTGTAACTCAGAGCCGTTCAAGGAGGCGGTCAGGATATGTATTGGACCTCGCCCCCATCCCTATCGTGAAAGTTACGCTTTTAATTATTTAAGGAATCCGATCAAGCTGATCTCGACTTATAGCACTCGCAGATCATCAAGTTCTACTGAATTTCCTTCATGATTTTTTATCACTGTTAATTCAAGAGTTAAGTCCGAACGACCCTCTTCAACGGTATTCAAGGGCACTCTGATGGACCAAGCAGGCGGCGAACTACCATCAACGTATACAATATCCAAATCATTGGCGTCTAATTTTACCTTTACCAATGTACGACCATATTCTTTAATAACTTTATCCAAATCACTCTCTTTAAGGCGAGAACTCGAGCAAAAACCCAGAGCCTGGTCATACTCTCCGCATGAAATAAGATTGGCGACTTGAATAGCAGAAGATTCAATATTTTCGTTCATCACTCATTCTCCTTACTAACGACGATTTCCAGGGATTCGGGTAGGTGTTTCGGTCGTAACCCCAATACTTTTGAAGTACAGATCAGCTTCGCGAAGAGCCTGATTTGCCATAGCATCGGTATAACCAGCATCAATCAATGCAGTATAAGCAATTTGACGTTCTGCACCATATGTACCGCCCCCGATAACTCGCTGCGCCTGAGTAGCATTGTAATGCTGAGAGCCTTCCAGAGTCGAAGGACCTTCCAGTTGTACCCCGGGAGCAAGCCTCGTGTTGTAACCGGGTAAATCACGAACGGCTGCGTCTTGTATTACGTGATGAGCATCTTTCAGACCGAGAGAGCGAAGTGAGCCTACTGCCGTAGTAACTGGCCCGGTCGGCTGTGTAGCAATATCCGTCAAGTTAACAGGTACAATATCTTCCGCCAGCCGCACGACAGGCGAGCGCACCCCCACCGGCAGCACGACGGGCGTGTTGAGCGACGTGGGCGTGAAGCCTTCCAACGGATAGAACGGCGAACGCAACGCGAAACGCCCGGAACCGGCCTCGAAGGTCACACCCGTGGAACGGCTGTACGTCATCGTCGACAACGCGTCGGCAGTGAAGCTCCCCGCCACGCGGCTCACGCCGATACCTGCCTTGGCCAACGCGGTGCCGCCGTCGATATCCATCGCGACCTCACCGGCCAACTTGCCGAACGCTCGTCCCGAGTCGAACTGATCGGCATACCGAGTCGAATCGCTCAGTGCAGCCGCATGGTCCAGATCGCCCTTCAGACGACCCACGTAGTTGGCTGTCTGGTCGACCGGATGTCGCGCAAATGCCGCCGCCGCGCTACCGAGCTGCACGAGGCCGCTACCCAGACGATCGGCCGCCCCGTCGAAGGCGTCGGTATGGACATTGAAGAGCGCATCGCTCACTCCGCCTCGTCCGGCGATACGTTCCACGTATGCCGAGCCCAGCAGGCCACCCACGTTGGTCAAGCCACGAGCTACGTCGTAGATGGACTCACCGATACCGGCAAGCGAGCCCGCCGCACGGGCTGCGCCACCCAAGAAGGCGTTGTACTCCGGACTCGTTGAATCAACCGACGTCAAGTCCGGTGCGTGGGTGACGAAAGACGTATCGAACGAAGGGCCGTCGATCTGGAAGGTCGTGTCCGGCTCCCCGATATCCGGCATGATGCTGGTCACGCCGGTGATCGGGGGCAGCGAACGTGCGACCGGGCGATTGTCGACAGGGAATTTGCTGAAGTCGATCCGGTTGGACGGCTTCTCCGGGTCGGGAAGCGCAGAACCCTTCACCGCGTAAAAGTCACCGGCGGTCGCGTGTCCGTTGCCACCCCAGTATTCCTGCGAGTCGGGCGCGACCAGATAGCGATTCAGCGAGGTATCCGGGCGTGAGACGTCAGCCCCTAGATAGACACTGCCCGATGACACGCCGAAGTTGGTGCCGGGAACGCCAACGGACGGCGTCAGCCCTATCTGACTGAGGGCAGTGTCCAGCGTACTGGCGGCTTGGCCGTTCGTGGCAGCGAAGTACCCCCGCAGCGACGCACCCGTACTTCCCTCGATGTCATCCCCAAGCCGCGCCTCCTCCATCGCGATCCCGCCGTTGACGCGTTGTTCCAGCGCATCCTGGTCGAAAGTTGCCTCGGATCCACCGCCGAAACGGCTTCCGAGCGCGGCGCCCACATAGTTGCCGACGATCTGCTCCTCGATGTTTTTCAGACTCGGTACATGGTCGTCGCCCAGCGCACGGCTCGTCTCGCGTTGGACCACGCCGGCCACCAGGGTCCCGGCACCGATCTGCAAGTCCGAACCGTTCACGAGGCCCGTCTGGATCTGTGACGGCGTCGGTCCGAACTCGCCGCCTACTCCCGCGGCAAGGCTGCTCGACACCAATCCCGCCCAGCTGAAGTGTTCATGCTGGCCCACCAGCTTGCCGGCCACGTCCTGGGCCACATACCCGGCGGCGGCTTGTATCGCACGACCCGCGAAACTGAGCGTGCCGGCCGTGGCGGTCGCCGTCGAGACGCTCTCGCCGGCTTGCGCCGCACTGGCCGCCTCGCTCGTCGTGCTGAGGTACTGCCCCACGCCCGTGGTGACCACGGCCGTCGCCGCGGCCGTGAACACCTCGCCCAGCGAAAAGCCCTGGTGCGTGCCCAGCGCATCGCCGGCCAGCTGACCGGCGGCGCTACCCGCGGCCGCGCCGACCGCGACTCCGGCCAGCGTGCTGTTCAACGCAGCGGCGGCCAGCGGACCGACGACGAACGAGGCCGCCACGACCACCGCGATCACGATGATCGTCGCCACCACGTTGCAATGCTGCTTCGGCGGCGGCGGAGGCGGCGCGATCACCGGCAGGTTAGGCGTGGTGCTGCCCTGGATCTCGCTGGGGTTGTACGGCTTGAACGTGGTCGCATCGTTCTGGTTGGTGGTCACCGCCGGGATCGTCAGCGACAGGCCCGTGGCCAGTTCGTTGTCGCCACCCAGCGCATTGGCTTGGGCGATGACGTACCACAGGCTCGCGTTGCCGTAGACCGCCTGCGCGATCGACTTCAACGTGTCCCCTTCCTGCACCACGTAGTCGCCCGTGCTGTTGCCGCTGGAGAACGCGGTGACCTGACTCAGCACGTCCAGGGACTTGTCGTTGTCGTAATGGCCCACTTGCTGGCCGTTGACGTAGACGAAGTGGTTGTTGCGCTGCGCGGCCGCCGTGCCGGTGCCCTGGTCGATGGTGTCGCCGCTGGCGGTGCCGTCGCGACGGCTGACGATCTGCCCGTTGCCGTCGTAGGCGAACACGCGGACCGTGTCGGCCACCGTGCCGCCGGCGTACTGGGTGTGCTGCGCGATCGCGACACGCTCGCCGCGGACGTTGTAGTAGCTCTCGTCCGTGGCCGGGCGCACGTTGGGCGTGTTGGAGATGTTCTGGCCGCTGGTGGCCGATTCCAGGTAATCGTCCTTTTTCAGGTACGTGACCGTGTACTGGTCGATCCGGTTGGCGCTGTTCTGGTACCGGTAGAACACCACGTTGCCCATGGCATCGTACGCGGCGCTGCCACCGGTGCCCTGGTACAGCACCGCGTTCTGCAAGGTCATGCCTGCATAGCTGGTGGCGTTGGCATCGGGCACCGCGCCCGGCGTGGTCGCGCCGTTGGTGCCGTCCCAGTACGTATCGTGACCAAAGGTCTGCTCTTCGGCGAGGCGGCCGTAGGTGTCGTAGCGGGTGATCGTCGCGGTCGAGAGCCGGCCGCCGATGTCGTTGCCCGGCGTGCTACCCGCACCGTTGCCGATGTAATACGGGCTGTCCGGGTCGGTCTTGGCGTTGTAGCGCTTGTTGGCCGTGGTCCCCAGCGCGTAGTACTGGTTGTCGGTGACGACGTGACCGGCGGCGTCGTAGGTGCGCGTTTCGGCCACGCCCTGATCGGTGCCGCCCACCACCTTGGCATAGTCGGCACGCACCAGCTGATGACGGCCGTCGTACACGCTCTGTTGGATGCGCAGTGTGCCGTAACGGTCCATCGTCAGGCGCGTGGCGGCATTGCCGTCGGCGTCATAGCCCAGCGCATAGGACGTATCGGTACTGGCCACGACGATCGTGCCGTCCTTGAGCTGGCCCGCCGACACCGTGACCCGGTTGTCACCGTCGTAGTCGTACCAGACCGTGCCGTTGTCCGTGCTGACGCCCTGGCGAATCACCAGCGCGCTGATGTTGCGTCGGTTGCCGACCGCGTCGTATGCGAAGGTCTCCTTCATCGACGCGGTGCCGTCGTCGGTATCGACCTCCACGATACGGTTATGGCTGTCGTAGGTCGTACGGGTCAGGGTCTGGACCGCCGCACCGTTGCCGTCGACCGTCGACGCCCGCTGTTCGATCTGGTTGCCGTTGGCATCGTAGGTGTAGCTGTACGACGAGCCGTCGCCGTGCGCGATGAGCGTGACCTGCCCGGCTTCGTTGTAGCTGTAGGTGGTCGTGTTGCCGGTACCCACCGGGGTGGTCACGTAGCCGGGGCGGGTCGTACCGGCCAGGGCCTTGCTCGCCCAGTCGTCGCTTTCCGATACCAGCAGGCCGCTGGATCCGTCGTACGTGTACTGGTAAGTGGCACCGGACATGTCGGTGTGCTGGACCACCCGGCCCTGCGCGTCGCGCGTCCAGCTCTGCATATTGCCGTCGGCGTCGATCTGCGCGACCAGGTTGCCGTCGCGGTCGTAGGTGAAGCGGTTGATGTACCCGCCGGACTGCGCGACCGGAATGTACTTGTAGTCCCACTCCACCGAATCGAACACGGCGGCGCCGTCACCGTCACCATTGCCACTGAGGCCGACCGTCGCGTAGGCGGCACCGTTAGGCGCCACCGCCGTGACCGACACCACGGCGTAGCGGCCCTGGTCGCCCTTGGTGATGGCGTCGCTGCTGTCGTAGCCGATCAGGTTGTGGTTGGCATCGAACCACAGCAACAGCACCGCGCCCGCCGGCGAACTGCCGCTGGGCTTGTCCAGGGCGATGGAGGCCTTGGCGGTGATGCTCTGGCCGGGAACGACCGGCGCATGGTTCTGGTTGGTCATCGTCCGCGGCGTGGTGCCTTTGTACACCGCCTCCCACTTGCCGCCATCCGCGTTGCTGCTCTGGATGATCGACCAGCCTTCGGTCTTGTCCCAGCCGCTGTCGCCGTTCTCGAAGCCGGGATTGAGCGGCTGTAGGCTGAAGCTGTCCTTGGACAGGTCGACGAAGATGGAGTTGGTCAGTCCCGGGGAGAGCTGGTCGACCGGCGGGGAGTAATCCCAACCGGTCCCATAGACGGTGATGTGCCGGTCGGGGTCGGAGTAGTTGGTCGCGCTCACGCCCATCCGGGCGTAGGCCGCACCGGCGGGTGCCGTCCCGGTGACCCGCGAGATGCCGCGACCCTCGTCGACGGTCTGGATGTTGCCGCCACTGTCGCCGATCGGGTTGTCGTTGGCATCGAACCAGCGCAGGTCCACGGCCGCGCCGCCGTGATTGCCCACGGATTCGACGTCGGCCCAGGCGGAGATCTGCTTTCCCGGGGTGACGGGCACGCGGTCCTGGTTGACCAGGATGCTGGTGTCGCGCGACGTGCCGTTATAGACCGCCGTGCCGTTGGCGTAGGTCCAGCCGGCGGTGGCATCGGCCTCGGAGAACCAGGCCAGGCCACCTTGCTCGAAGTCGAGGTTGCGCGGCTGCGCGATGGTCGGTGCCGGGGCGGCGTTCTGGTTGGCGAGCGTGGCGGCACGTTGTACGCCACTCTGGCTCCACACCACGTGGCCCTGGCTGTCGTAGCCGTAGAAGTTGGCGTGAAGCACGGCGTTGGCGGTATCGCCTGCCTGCAGGTACGCCGCACCCAGCCCGTCGTACGTGGTGAGCCGGTTGCCCGCCTGGTCCACCACGTAGACCTGGCGCCAGGTCGCCACGCGCGTGGACCCCGTGTCGTCACCGAAGTCGCCTTCGCGGATCACATGCCCCTGGGTGTCGAGGTCCTTGAAGGTGAGGTGGCCGCTTCCGCTCTGTTCGGCAACGTCGTTGCCCAGCGCGTCGTAGCCGGTCCAGACGCGAACGCCCGCCCCGTCCACCATGCCGACGACGGCACCCGCCGCGTCGCGCAACGTCAGCGTGACATTGCCGTTCTCGTCGGTGCTGCGCACCAGCGCGCCGTTCGCGTCGTAACCGTTGGTGCTGGTGGTAGTTGTCCACGTCGATACACCATGGGCATCGACCACCGCCACGGCCGGTCCCGTGCGGCTCAGCCATTGATTGCGCTCGTCGTAGGTGTAACCGGTGGTCGCGCCCCGGGCATCCGTCGACGAAAGCACATTGCCCCACCGATCGTAGGAAGCCGTCACCGAACTGACGACGGCATTGTCGCTGGCACGTCGCATCGTGCGATTTACGACGTTACCGTCCAGGTCGTAGGCGATGCTCGTGACGGCGGCATCGCCACCGCCGGTCACCAGGGAACGAGACGAGACCCGATGCCCGGCCAGGTCATAGGTGTACGAGGTGACGGCGCCGGTCTTCGGATCAGTGGTGGTGAGCAGACGACCGGCGTTATCGTACGTCGATTGCACGGTGACGGATACACCATCACCCGATGCGATCACTTCGCCAAAGCCGTCGTATACATCGACCTTGGCGTGCTCGACGACACCGCCGCGCGATACGATCGTGCTGACCAGACGGCCCGCGTCGTCGTAGGCGTACCGGGTGCGGACCTCGGATGGCGTCCCGCCTTCCTGGTCCAGGTAGGACAACGTCTCGGTCAAACGACCCGACGTATCGTAGGTGTTGAACGTCGCGTTCGGGTTGCCCTCGAACGACGGCTTCGCGCCGGCCGCCTGGACGACGCTGGCGATGACGTTGCCGGCGTAGTCGTAGCGACGCACCGTGGAGACGCCGGCCGCGGTGCCCGTGGCGCCGTGGGTCTCGACGGTGGCATAGCCCAGCCAGTCGTAGCCATAGGAGACCACCTGCGAGGCCGAGCGATAGAGCGCGTCGCTGGCAAGGGTCAGCGTGCCGTCGGTGGCCAGCAGGTCCTTCCAGTTGTCGACGAGCACGCGCTGCTCGGGTGCCGTGATGGACAGCGTCCGGCCGTAGGCATCGTAGGTCGTCGCGATGGTGCGACCCTGCGAGGTCATCGTGGTGACGCGACCAAGCAGGTCGTAGCCGTAGTCGGTCTCGACCAGCCCATGGACGGTCGTACCCGACGCATCCACGTAGGTACGCGAGATGGAGTCGGCGGTCTTCCTACCCGCGGCGTCGTATTGCGTGAGGCTGATGCGATCCTGCTGGCTCGACACGAAGCCGGACGGATCGGGGCGACCCATCGAGGGGTCCCAGGCTTGCGCGGTGGCCCATTCCGTCGTGGAGACCACTTCGCCGAAGCCATCGTACGTCCAGGTGGTCGCATACGCTTCCGGGTCCATCTGGATGGTCTTGCGGCCATCAGCGTCGTAGAACATCGAGGTGACGGCGGTACGTCCGCCACCGACGACCACGGACTGCGTCGTAAGGTGGTTAAAGCCGTCGTAGGTGAACGTGGTAACCTCGTCGTTGCTGCCGTAACCGTTGCCGTCGGACTGCTCGACGCGCACTTTGCGCCCAGCGGCGTCGAAGGTGGTAGCGATGAGGCGGTCCTGTGCCGAACCGACCAGGATCGACTCGACTTGCGCGCGCGTGACCGGCGTGCCGCTGGACCACCCGGCTAGCTGCCCCAGATCGATTCGCTGCGCGTACCGGCGAAGCTCGGTCTGGCGTCCCTGGGAGTCGTAGGTGTAACGGGTGACATAGCCATCGGGATCGACCTGGTAGATCGGTCGATCGTCCGCGTCGTAGACCGCGTAGCTGAGTAGCCCGGCCCCGTTACGGGTCACCACCGCGTTGCCGAAGACATCCAGCTGCGCTGCCGTGGACGATGGGGCTCCCGTGTACGCGACGTCGCCGACAGCGATATCACCCGTGTTCGCGACGCCCTGGTAGGTGCCTATGAGGTTGCCTTCCAGGTCGCGAGTGTAGCCGACGTATCGCTGCGGGCTGCCGTCGCCGCCGGTGGTTTGCGAAAGGAGGAAGCCATTCGCCGAGTAGCTGTATTGCTTGACGACCGGACCGGTCTTCGTCGTCAACCGGCCGGTTCCGTCGACGAAGGTCGCCGTGGCCTGCGGGCCGGTTTCGGAGCTGAGGTGACCACTGTAGTCGTAGGTGTACGACCAGATCTGACCGGCGCGATCGGTGTGCGAGGCCTTGTGGCCCATCGCGTCGTACGTGTACTGATCGGCAGGCGTGGCGCTGGCATCGTCGTAGACCGCCACGACGCGATTCAGCTCATCGTACACGGTGGTCGTCGTCCGACGATCCGTCGCCAACGGATTCGCCGCGGCGACGGCATTCGCCACGGCCTGAAGGTCCGGTTCGCCATCGAGCGCGATGGGATGGGCGAACGATACGGTCGATGTCTGCCGACCGTCGCTATCGAAGCCATGTGCGGTCACCAAGCCCGTCGGCGAGATGATGTAGACCGCCCTGCCCGCACCGTCGTAGATCGTACGTGTCGACAACCCGTCCGTGCGCGCGCCGAGGCTCGACATCGCGGTGGCGTAGTCGGTGGTGACCGTGGTCGTGCCAGGGTAGACGATATCGGCAATGACGTTGCCCGAACCGTCATAACGGTACTCGTGCACGGACGTGGCGGAGTCCTGGTAACGACCGACGCCCTGATAGTCGACGCGAAGACGTCCGGCATCGTCGAAGACCCGAACGTCGCCATGCGACAGATGCGCGTCCTGGACGACATAGACCCAGTACAGGATCGTATCCGGATCCGCCTGCCCGGCGGCTATCGCCGCGAACTGGTTAGGCGCGAACGCCGACGGACGGGCGTTGACGAACTGCTTGATGACGTTGCCGTCGGCATCGTACGTGTAGTCGGTCACCGTGCCGGCAGGCGTGATGGTCAGCGCGAGGCGCCCCGCGGCATTGTAGGCGGAGTAGGTCGTGCGATCCGCCGGACCGGGTGCGGACAACGCCGCAAGCCTTGCACTGCGGCTCGCCGGCGTATCGCCCAGGCTGGAATACCCCAGTTGATCGAGACTGCCCGAGTCGAGCAAGGAACCACGAACGGTCGCGGCGAGAAGACGACCGTCGGCATCGCGGGTGTACACCGTGACCCGGCCACCCGTCGGCTGGGCATAGCCTGCAACGGCCGTCCCGTCCGATACCTGCCCCACCTTCTCCACCGAGGCGATCAGTTCGTTCGCTTCGTTGTAGAAGTTGACCGTCTGCTGGTCGCCGACACGGGTGGAAATGAGATTGCCATTGGCGTCATAGGCATTCTCGACCGTTGGACCCTCCATCGGCGAATCCTGGACCATACGGCCCAGGCCGTCATAGGTCTTGGAACTGCTGAACGCGCCCTGGCGTGTCTCGCGTTCTTCGCTGGCCAGCTTGCCCAGGTAGTTGTAGCTGTACGTCTCGTCCAGGACATCGGACGAAGGGTCGCTCGCCGATGCAACCGCCATCCGGGTCATGCGGCCGGCGCTGTCGTGCTGGTAGTGCGTCACCCTGCCTGCGGGATCGGTGACGCTGATGGCCAGGCCACGCGCGCTGTAATGCGTGGACGTGGTCAAGGCAAGACCCTGCGGATCGACCACCTGCGTGAGTACCCGGCCGGCCGCATCGTAGGTGTAGGCGATGCGGCGACCGCTGGCATCGACGGTTAGCGAGAGGTTTCCTTCGCTGTCGTAGCTGCGCGTGTCTACGCCATCGGCGGTGGTTGTGCTGGTGAGATGGCCGTCGGCATCGTACCCGTACTGCGTGCTGCGACCGGCCGGATCGGTGAGGGCGATGGTCTGCCCTTCGCGATTGTGCGCGATGGTGGTGGTCAAGCCGCCGGGCGCGGTGACGGCCATCGTCCGATGGTAGTCGTCGTATTCGTAGTGCGTCTGTAACCCGAGCGCATCGGTAGTGACCACGACCCGGCCGCGGGAATCGTACGTCTTACCGGTCACGCGGACCTGGCCGTCCACCGTTCGTGAACGGGTAAGCTCTTCGCCACGCGCATCGAAGGCGTACTGCGTGACGACGCCGTTGCCGTCGGTCTGCGTGGCTACCTGGCCGAATGCGTCGAAGGTCCAGTACTGCTCGCGAAGGATGTCGCCGTAGACGCTGCCGCCGCCGGCATTGCCCCAGTCGCCGGAGCCCGATCCGTTGGGCTGGGCCTCGATCACGTTGACCACGTGACCGACGGCATCGTGTTGGTAGTAGGTCACCGCCGAGTCATATTCGGTATGGCTGGTCTGACTCATTTCGTTGAAGGCGTTGTACTGGTACGACGTACCGAACGAACCGTCGCTCGAATACGTGAGATTACCTTCCGCGTCGTAATTGTAGGAGGTATAACCGGCTTGATCGCCGGTCGCCGAGTTCCACGAAGGCAAGGCATGCTCGATCGAGGCGCGTGTCGGTGGGTTCTGCGGATCGACGACGATCGTATCCGCGTAGCGGACTTCATCGGTCAGCTGACCGAAAGCGTCATAATGACGAGCCACCAGTTCGCCCGCGGTATTAGGCGTTCCATCGGCACCCGCCTGTCCGCGAACGAGGTAAAGGATTCGACCGGCCGCATCGTAGATGGTCCAGCTCAGGTGGCCCTCGGGCGATTCGGTACGTGCCAGGCGACCCATCGCGTCATAGGTGAAGCGGGTCGTTGCGCCCAGGGCATCGGTCTGGCTGGTCAGCCGCCCAAGCGCATCGTAGGTGGAAGTAGTGGTGCGCGCGTCGTCGGTACCGGCGGCCAGCGTGGTGCTGATCAGGTTCCCGGATTCATCGTAGGCGTAACGGTTCGTCGTGCCTTCCAGATTGGTCGTCGCCACGACCCGACCGAACGCGTCGCGATCGATCGAATTGCTCCAGCCACGCACGCCGCGCACGGCGAAGTTCACGGCGATGGCGTGGAGGTCGTCGCGGGAGTCAGCGTCGACCGGAGCATCCCACTGGGTGTGCCGCGTGACGTCGCCACGAACGTCGCGTTCGAACGCCTCGTAATAGCCAGCCGCATCGACAGTACCAATCACCAGGTTTCGATAATCGTAGAACGTACGAGTGATGCGATCGCTTGCGGTCGACGCAGGCGTCAGGTCGGCGAGGGACGCTGCGTTTCGATGGGACGCCAGGACGGCTTCCGCATAGACCGTGGTACGCACGCGATTTCCCGCCGCATCGTACGCATACGTCATCAGATAGCCGGCCGCGTCGAGCGATCCGGTCTGGCGACCGTCGGCGTCGTAGAAATAGCGGGTGACACGCGTTGCTTCGGTGTGACTGTTGTCGACGTCGCTGACAGAGACGAGTCGCGAGGCGGCGTCGTAGGCGTACGTGGCCACGTCTCCCGCCGAATCGGACGAAAAGCTTCCCGACATGTGCTGGACCGTCGACAGCCGCCCCATCGCGTCGTAGGTATTCACCACGCCGTGATCGGAGTACTCGGTGGAGACGACGTTGAACTGGCTGTAGGCACTGGTCAGGCTGCCATCGGTGGCGAGCCATGTGGACGTGTCGACGGTCCGCGACCCGGTCCGGGTGGTCAGCACCCGGCCCAGTCCATCCCGGAGATAACGCACGGCCGTACCCGCACGGTCGACGGTGGCCACCACGTCGCCGTGGCGATCGTAGAACGTGAAGCTGGCAACGCCATCGGGATCGATCTGCGCCGTCGTCCGACCTGCGCCGTCGTAGACGAAACGCGTGGTCAGCACGTCGGCTGCCGCCTCATGGGCCGACAAGGCCGTGGCGATCGACGCCGCGGTCACGTCGTCCCCGAGGACATTCATCGGGATAGCGGTGGCGTAGCGCACCGTTGCCGATATCCGCCCGTCCGCTCCGTAGTTCGTCTGCGTGATCATGGCCTCTTCCGTGCCGTCGACCATGCTCCGCTTCAACGTGTAGATCGGGCGACCATCGGCGTCGTAGACCGTGCGTGTAACGCGTGCATTCCCGTCGAGGTTGCCGGCAGAGACCAGTTCATCGACGAGGGCCGCCTTGGCGCCCTTCCCGCTGACGATCTCGGATGCCATACCAAACCAGGCGTTGCTGCGCACGTTGTTGGCGTACTCGAGCACGACGACCTGCCGGCCAAGTGCATCGTAGCGGTACTCCGTCGTGTGGCCGTCCTGCGCCACGCTGAACGCTAAGCGGCCGTCGGCGTCGTAGACGGAATACGCTGCGGCATCGCCACTCGACCATACCTGGCTGTCGACGTCCGATGCCACGCTGTCGGGAATGTCCTTGCCCTGGGCAACATAAGACGCGACGAGGTCAGTCCTGGTCAGCGTCACGTAGTGGCGGGTGAGCGTCAGCCGATCCAGGCCGTCGTAGAGGAATCGGGTGAGCGTCGCCATGCCAGCGCCGTCGGGGCCCGCCGGCATAAAGACGAACGACAGCCGACCGGCATCGTCGTAGCTCCAGTACGTCGTGTTCGCCTGGGGATCCGTCGAGGCAATCAGGCGATCGTGGGCGTCGTACACATAGCGGGAGGTCAGGTTCAGGCCGTCCGGGTCGACCGTTTTGGCGATCAGCCGGTCCAGGACGTCGTACTGGTAGCGGGTCACCGATTTGGCATCGCCACCCCCGATCGTGGCGGTCAGTACGTTTCCATGCGCGTCGTACGTGTACGACGTGCTGAGGTTGACGCCGCCGGCATCGCGCAACTCGGACAGCACGTGCCCCTCGACATCGTAGCTGTACAACGTGACCGAGCCGGCAGGGTCGGTCACGCTCAGCGTGCGGCCCATGGCGTCGTAGCGATAGCTCGTCGTCAGGGCCAGCCCGCCGACGTCGGTCACCCGTGAGAGCACGCGGCCATCGACGTCGTACGTTACCTGGGTGGTTCCTCCCGGTCCCTTGTGCAGCACCGACAGGCCGCCCACGGTGTAGGTCGTGTCCTCGACGTTCCCGAGTGGATCGACCGTGTGAACGAGGCGCCCCTCGCCGTCGTAGGTGTAGCGAGTCACGGCACCCGCGCCGTCCGTTACGCTGACCACGTGACCCATGGCATCCGCCACGGACGTCATGCTGACGCCCTCGGGCGTCGTCACGGTCGAGGCACGTGTCGCGGTGTCGTAGGCATACGTCGTCGCGTGGCCCAATGCATCGGTGCTGGTGATGACGCGCCCGAATGCGTCGTAGACCGTGGACGTGGTTCGCGAGGAGGCTCCGTTTTCGACGACGTCGGAAACGCTGACCTGGCGACCCACCCGATCGTAAGTATGGGTGACGACGTGGCCGGTCGCGTCCGTGGACGTGGCGACACGGCCAAACGCGTCGTAGGTCACCGAGCGGGTTCGTGCCTGTGCGGTACCGGCGGCCTCCGTCGTGGAGATCACCGCACCGCTGTTGTCCCGCAGGTAGGTGGTGACCTGATCGGCGTCGCCTCCGCCGCGGACGGAACGGACCAGGCCGCCGAAAGCATCGTATGCATAGCGCGTGACCACCCCCGAGCCATCGGTTCGGGAGGTCACATGACCGTTGCTGTCATAGGTGACACGGGTCGTCCGGTTAGCACCGGTCAGTGGCGACGGCGCGACGGCGGCGGCCGAAAGTACGTCGGACAGGCTGGCCCGGGCCGCGTCGAACCCCTCACCCACCGCGTTGCTCGCCAGGTGCAGCGGGAGGAAGGATGCAACCGTGGTCGTGGAAACCACCTGACCGAAGGCGTCGTGCGCGTAGGTCGTGAGTTCGCCGCGCGCGTTGAGGGTACCTGCCGCGTCCGGGGTGCCTTCGATCTGGGCCGACAGGTTGCCGGCGGCATCGTAGTAGTACCAGGTGGTCGATCCGTTGCTGTCGGTTCGCGACGTCACCCGGCCGGCCCCGTCATAGCTGAACCGGGTCACCTCGCCGTTGCCGTCGGTGGTCGAGGTCACGTCGCCATAGATGTCGTAGCCATGGGCGCCACCGAACGTGCCGCCGCCGCTCAATTGCCACTGGGTCTCCCTGCCCTCTGCGTCGTAACGATGCGTGGTCACGGCGCCGGATGGGTCCGTGACCGAGACGATGCGTCCCATGCCGTCGTAGACGGTGATCGTCGAACGGTCGGCCGGATCGGCCGCCAGGGACGCCACCTCGGTTGCCGCGCGATCGTGGTAGAACGCCGTCCTGTCGGTCAGTCGGGTGGCATGCTGGGTCTGCGTCACCGTGTGATGGGCGTCGTCGTAGAGCCAGGTCGTGACCTCGCCCTCGCCGTCCACGGACGCGACGATACGGCCCTGACCGTCGTAGTATCCCTGCCACGGAACATCGTCCCACGACGCATTGAAATCGGACTGGACGGTGGCGTAGGTGGGCGCCTTGCCCAGCGCGCCAAGGGCCGCGGGGTCAAGGCTGACGATGCCGGTGCGGGACGCGGTCAGGTTGCCCTGCGCATCGAAGGTCCGCAGCACCATGGTGCCGTTGCTGTCCACCGATGCGACCGCACGGCCGCTGGCGTCATAGACGTTCAGCGAAACGCGGTCGACGGGCGTCGTGGGAAGCAGGGCGCGCAACCCGTCGGCATCGGTTGCCGAGGTCGCCGCGATGCGCGCGGCGCCCGTCACCGGCGTGGCGAACGACGTGCTACGTGTCGTCCGCCCTTCCCCGTCCAGGTCGAGCAGCGTCACCATGCCGACGGCGTCGATGGTCGCGAATACGCGACCGGCGGCATCGTACAGCGTGTCGGTCCGGCGATCCGCATCGTCGGCGCCCGGTACGGGCAAGGCGATAGGGCGCTGGGTGGTCGGATAGCCGGATTGCATCCAGCCCGCCGTCGAGACGAGCGTTGCGTACTGCGTCTGCGCGATACGGTGACCGTCCGCATCGTAGGTGTACGCGGTGACCGCCCCACCCGGCGCAATGGTTCCGCTCAGGCGACCCGCGGCATCGTAGAAGAGGAAGGTCGCCGCACCCGTGCCGTCGACCGTGACGATCGGCTGGCCTGCGTCGTCGTAGATGACCCGGGTCGACTGCCCGACCACGAGCTGGGTCAGCTGCGCAAGCGACGGCGTACGGCCGAGCGACGCGACCTGGGCCGGGGTCAGTACCGTCGAGTAAACCGCGTTGTTGAGCAGGTTGCCCTCGGCGTCGTAGGTCATGACGGCGATGTGCCCGGTCCCGTCGACCGTAGCCGTCGGGCGATTGCCGTCGTCATACACGGTGAGGGTGGTCACGTCCCCGTCGGCGCTGTGCAACTCGGCGTACAACGCTTCCATCGAAGGAATGAAGCCGTGATCGGTCGACAACGCCGTGGCATAGCGCGTCGTCGCCGTCAGGTTGCCACGCGCGTCGTAGCTCATGGTGACGACCTTGCCGGTGGCATCGATCGTCGCCGACGGCCTTCCGGCCGCGTCGTGCAGGGTTTGCGTGAGGACGTTACCGGCCAGTCGCCGCAGGTCAGCCATGACCGCGTCGAGTGACGGGGCGTAGGCCAGCTCGCGGACCTGCAAGGCGGTCAGGAGCTTGTCGTGCGCCGTACTGGCGATACGCCGGCCATTGGCGTCGTACTGGATCGTGGTGACGCGATGCGTGGCGTCGACGGTCGCGACGAGGCGGCCGTTCGCATCGTAGAAATTGAGCGCGATGGCGTCGGCATCGCTGTGACCGATGCGCGCGACGATGGCGGCTGCACTCGGCTGCGAACCCAGTTCGGCGCGATCCGCCGCGGAAAGATGGTTGGCGAAATCCGTCGTCGAGAGGACACGACCGGCCGCATCGTAGGTGATCGAGGTGACGTTGCCTTCGCTGCCGATGGATAGTACCGGGCGCTCGTCGGAATCGCGGACCACCAACGTCACGTTGTCCGCCACGGTCGCCTGCAGCATGCCCGATAGCGTGCCCGTGTCGGGCGACGAGGCCAGCCGGTATATCTGCGCCGTCGTCAGCGCCACGGCGAAGCGCGTGCTACGGACGACCTGACCCGCCGTATCCCGCTGCATGGCGGTGGCGACGCCGTCCTCGACCGTGGCGTACAACGTGCCATCGTTGGCGTAGACCGATATCCGGTTATGCGCGCTGGCGTGGCTCGCGATCAGGCCGTCGATGTCGGCCAGCGAGGGCGTCATGCCGAGCTGGTCGAAATCCGCCCGGCTCAAGAGGGAATCGTAATCGATCGTTGCCACGACACGGCCCGTGGCATCCGTGGTCTGTACATGCACGGAACCACCCTGATCGACGCTGACGCTCCTGCGTCCGTCCGCGCTGACGACCTGGTAGGCGTACTGGTTGTAGTAGCCGCCCGGCAGCATCGGCAACAACGTCGCCATGCGCGGGTCCGCCACGACCTGCTGGAACGTATTGTAGGAGATATTCGAATAGACCCGGTCGGACAGGACGCTTCCGTCGCCTCCGTAGGTGTAGATCTCCGCGTCGTAGTCGTTGACGCGGGCCAGCGGGCGCCCCAGGTCGTCGCCGATCGTTATCGCGGAAACCTGCGCTGTCGCCGAACCCAGCACCGACTTCAGCGTGGCGTAAGACGGCTGGTTGAAAAGGGACTGCAGCTGGCCATGCGTGACTCCCAGGTTGTAGACCGCCGCGACGGTGACATGCGTGCCCGGGTCGGTCGTGGTCACGGTGACCGCGCCGCCATACCCGTAACTGCCCGTGGACGCGTCGTACCCGTACTGGGGGGTAATGTCGACCGTGACGTTCGGGTCACCGGTCGGGATGCTCAGGGTGATCGAATCGAAACCACTGGCTTTCGTCGCTGCCAGCAGCTGGGCGACCGTGGGCGTGCCGAACAGGTCGGGCAACTTCGATGACGGGATGATCTGGTTGTAGTGATTCGTCCCGATCTGGACACCATTCGCGTCGTAGGCATAGGCAACGACGTAACCGCCATGGTCCACGGACACCGCGAGGTTGCCCTGCGCGTCGTACCCGTTGAGTGTGTAGCTATCGTAGACGCTGGCGCGAACCGTGGATTTCAGCGATGACAGCGTGGGCGCGGTACCGATGCCCGCCAGGCCGACGGCAGTGGTGTAATAAGCGACGGTCGAGGCAAGATGGCCCGCACTGTCGTAGTTGGTCAGGACGATATGGCCCGAACCGTCCACGCTGCCGACCACGCGATGCGCCGAGTCATAGACGTTGATCGAGCGGGTCCAGCCCATGCTTCCCGTGATCGACTGCAACGTCGCCAGCGTCGGGTTGGCGTCCAGCTGGGCGGTCTGGGCGGACGTGAGCTGGGGCGAATAGACAGTGTGGGCCGTGACGAAACCGGCGGCGTCGTAGCTGTCGATCGTGGCGATGCCGCCGGTGACCGTTCCCGCCGGCCTGCCCGCCGCATCGAAGAGAATACGGTCGGTGGTACCAGTGTCGCCCGTCACCATCATCGCCTGGAGCGTGACCAGGGTAGGCGTCGTCATCAAGGTCGTGAGCTGCGCCGCTGTCAGCGCCGTCGTCACGGCGGTCGAACCGCTCTGCGAACCGATCGCGTCGTAGGTCATGAGCGCGACCTTGCGGTTCACGTCGACCGTTGCGACGAGGCGGCCCGCCGGATCGTAGATCCACAGCGAGGTCTTGTCGCTACTGCCGCGTGTCACCACCGCCAGGACGTCGGCCAGCTTCGGGCTCGCGCCGAGTCCTTGCAGCTGTGCCGCGGTGAGTAACTTGGTGACGACCGTAGCCGCGACCAGATGCTTCTGCGCATCGTAGGTATTCAGCGTGACCTTGCCGGTCGAATCGATCGTGGCGAGCATCGTCGTGCCGCCGTCGTAGACGAACAGCGAGGTCTTATCCGTGGACGATGCCGTCACCTTGGACGTGATGTCCGTCAGCGACGGATTGGTACCCAGGGACGCCATCTGGTCGGTCGTCAGGGCGGTCGTGTAGGCCAGGGTGGACGTCTGGTTGCCAACACTGTCGTAGCTGCTGGTGACGACCTTCCCCGCCGTGTCGATCGTGGCGACGACATGCCCGAGCGCGTCGCGGACGGACCACGAGGACCGATCGCTGGTGGCCGTCGCCGGTGTCGGCGCCGCGCCGGGAAACGCCGAGGTCAACGCACCGTTGACGATCCAGCCCGTCGTGTTGACGGCCGTGCCGTAGCTGGTGGTGCGAACCCGGTTGCCCTGGGCATCGTAGGTGTAGGCAGTCAGTTTTCTCGTGCTGGCCACCGATGCGGTGACGTTACCTGCCGCATCGTAGAAGGTGAACGTGGCGACACCCTTGTCGTCGACGGTGGCCACCGCGTGGCCGGTGACGTCGTAGAGCGTCCGCGTGGTCAGGATCGACTGGCCAGTCGGCGATTCGATCGAACTGATGAGCAGGCCAGCGCTGTTACGGACCTGGGTGGTCACCAGGCCATCGGCACGCGTGACCTGGACCGTATTGTTGTTATCCAAGTAGACGTACGAGGTGAGATTACCCACGGCATCGGTGGCGGACACGAGTCGACCCAGCCCATCGTAGGCGTAGCTGGTGATCTCGTTGCCGGCCGGACGTACGGTGGCGGTCTGCAAAAGGCGCCCGTGCGCGTCGTACGTCGTGGTTGTGGTTGCGGTTCCCGCCGTGGTGACGCCCTTGCCGGTGGCGTCCAGCGTATCCCAGTGCGTCTGGCCGGAAACCTGGCCACGTACGTCGTAACTGAAATCCACGCGGACGGCCTGCGGCAGCAGGGCCTGGATACCCGGGTCGTTCAGCCAGTGCTGCACCGAGTCGATCGTCGGCGGGTACTCGGGTGTGTTGTTTCCGTCCGAGGGATACACCGCCCCACGGTGCTGCAAGGACGACGCCAGTATGGTCGTCCCGAAGGTCGAGGCGGCGTACTGGTATTCGGTCACGTTGCCGACCGCATCCAGCGACATGGCGAGTCGGTCCGTGCTGTCGTAGAGGAAATAGGCCGTGGACGGATCGCTGGCCGCCGTGGGCTCGCTGCCGTTCGACGCCGGCGTGGCATACGTCGTGCGTGATGCCACCTGGTTGTGCGAAGTATAGGTGTAGCGGACGGTGTCGCCGAGTGCGTCGACCACCGTGAGCAGGTTGCCGTGCGTATCGTAGGTATAGCGGGTGACGTTACCCAGCGCATCCGTGGCGGAGGCCAGGTTGCCGTGCGCATCGTACGCGTAGGACTGACGATCGACCTGCCCCGCCGCGCCGGGCGTGGCGACCGCGGTCAGGTTACCCGCCGTGTCGTGTTCGTAGGTCCAGGCATGACCGAGTGCGTCGGTCACGGTAGTCGCCGTCGCGGTGTAACCGAAGTCCATCGTCTGGGCATCCGAGCCCGTCCCCATCACGATCTGGCTGACACGGTACGTGCCGTTGCCGTCGGCGACATAGGTATAACCCACGGTCGTGCCGTCGCCCTGCACCATCGAGGCGATGCGGTCGCTTGTACCGTCGTAGGTATAGCGCGTCACGTACTTGAGCGTGCTGGTGGCGGTATCCGAGGCGAGAGTGGTCGTTACGGACGCCAGCCGGCCGGACGCATCGTACGCGTAGACGGCCTGCTGCCGGGTGATCGCCGCAGTGGCCCCCGGGGGAACTTCCTTCAGCGACACGCTGGTCAGTTGCCCCGACGCGTTGTAGGCCAGCGTCAGCAGGTCGCCGTTCGCCGCCTTGATCGAGGTCAGCCGGTTACTCGTATAGGTGAAAGCGAACGAGGCGCCCGTTTCCGGGTTGCTCAACGCGGTGATCTTGCCCGTCGAGTTGTACGTCTCGGTCTGGCGGCTCTGCCCGTCGGTCCACTGCCAGGTGGACTTGGCAGCCGTCCACGCCAGGTTATCCTCGGTCCCCTCGTCGTTCTGGCTGACATAGACGCCGCGAACGGTGTCGTAGGCATAAAGCACGGTCGAGCCATCGTCCTGGGTACGCGTGACCGTGCTGCCGGCCGTATTCACCGTGCCGGTCAACCCACCGATGCTTCGCGACGGACCGTAGGACCAACCGTGGGTCCCGGCCATCTTGCCCTGGCTGTTATAGGTACGCAGGATATCGAGCTGGGTGCCGTCGAAGACGATGCCTTCATCGCGCCCCTGGAGGACCAGGTTGCCCGTGGCGATGTTGACGTACTGGCCGACACCGGCCTGCCCGACGGTCGCCTGACCGGACTGGACCTGGCCGAGCTGGCCCAGTGCCGCGTTGTCCAGACCCAAGCCATTCCCTGCGATTACAGCAACCATTGCATTCCCCCGAATTGGATGTCGATGGCGGGCCGGAATGCTTCCAGCCCACCCTTGAACATCAATCCAGGGATGGCGGGTAAAAGTTTAGGGCGATTTTTTGCTTACCATCGGAGGAAAGTCGCCCGGCGAGCCACCGGCCGCGTTATGGGTCGCCAAGCGTCGGGCCAGGGCCATGAAATCGTCGGCAAACCCCCGCGCATCGAAAAAGCCCGGACCTCCCCGTGCCACGGCCAGCCGGCGGCGGGCGTCCGCCTGCCATCCCGGGTCCCCGGCATAGCGCACGGCGGCGGCAACGAACGCCTCGTCCTCGTCGGCGTTGAAATCGCCCATCCCCAGGTAGTGATTGATGCTGCCCGCGACCCGGGTGGCGAACGTCTCGCCGGGTCGCGTCAGCACAGGACACCCCGCCCACAGCGCGTCGGAAGCCGTCGTATGCGCGTTGTACTGCTCGGTATCCAGGAACAGGTCGGCATGGCGGTAGCGACCCAGGTACATCGAATGGTCGGACTTGGGGGCGAAGATAAGGCGTTCGCTGGACACGCCTGCCCTGTCGGCGGCCGCCTCAAGCCGCACCTTGCCGTCCCCTGGCGGGGTCATCAACCAGAGGACACTGCCTTGCACGCTCCGCAGGATGCGGAACATCCGCTGCATGCTGCGCGGATTGAGCTTGAACGACGCGTTGAAACAGACGAAGACGAACGCATCCTCCGGCAGGCCCAGTTCCGGGCGCGATGGGACGTCGGCCACGTGCCGCGTGGGATCGGTGGCCTGGTAGCACCGGGGGAGCCGGACCACCCTCTCGGCGTAGTGACGCTCGCTCTGCGGCGGGACGACGAAGGCATCCGCCAACACATAGTCCATGAACGACGCGCCTGTGGTTCCCGGGTAACCGAGCCACCCCATCTGCACGGGCGCGGCACGCAAGGCAAACGCGTCGGGTCGGCGCAGACGGCAATAGCCGTCGAGATCGACCAGGACATCGATGCGCAGGCTGCGGATACGTTCGGTGACGGCCTGGGCAGGCAGCGAGGCCATGTCGTGGAACAGGTCGCCCGCCTTCTCCATCCGGTCCCTCAGTGCACTGCCGTCGGCGACGCTGGTGGCGAACAGGTGGATCTCCGCGCCCGGTCGCCGCATGGCTTCGATCACCGCCGGTACGAGGATGGAGGTCGGATGCGCACCGAAACCGGCGGACACGAAGCCGATACGAAGGATGCCATCGCCTGCGGTCACCGGGCGGCGGTCGACCATGCCCTCCGGCGAGCGCGACGCATACCGTTCGGCGCAATCGCGCTCTTCCTCGGCCGTCGTACCCTCGGCAAGGAAATCGATGGGCAGCATGGTCATCGTCCCCGCCGCGACGGCGGCACGCAGACGTGCCGCCAGGGTGTCCAGGTCGGTCCAGTCGCAGACCCTTCGTTGCATGGCGACCAGCGATGCGAGGTGGCGCGGGTGATCGGGCTGGAGCATGAACGCCTGTCGATACGCCGGGACCGCCCGTTCCGCCTGGTTTGCACGTTCACTCGCCATGCCGAGGTGCCACCAGGTCGTCGCGTGGTCCGGTGCCAGCTCCGTCGCCGTTGCATAGGCCTGCGCTGCCTCGGCGAATCGCGCCTCGTGCAGTGCCACCGCGCCTCGTAGCAGCCAGCCGGGCACGAAGCCGGGCGATTGCCGCAACACGTCCTCGGCATGGCCTGCCGCCGCCTCCGTCCGGCCCAAGGCGAGCTCGCATTGCCCCAGGTTGACGCGCGCGCCCAGTGCCCGCTCGTCCCGAGCGGCATAGCCATGGCAGATCGCGGCGGCTTCCATGTTCCCGGACTGGAACAGACCGCGCCCTAGGTCGTTCACTGCCGCGCTGTCCAGCGGGCTTTCGTCATCCAGCACGCCCAGGGCACGACTGAAGTCATCCGCCGGGAGCAGGCCCGGCTCGCCGAAGCGATCGCGCAATGCGCGGTGAAGTTGCTCCCCCAGACCCCACATCCCGTTTTTCTCCGACTCAATCAAATGCGTCACACCATCGATCTTCACCGACCTCGACTCAACTCGAAGTAGCCCAGCGGAAAGCTTCCCCCCATCCCAAAGCTGAAATAGTCACCCTTGACCTGAGGCTCTCCGAGCTTACCCTTAAGCAACAAATAGGCATCGCACATCTGGTTGCGGCCTATGGTGAGTTGATCCTGTTCTATCTGATAGGCGAGCGGCTCGGACCTCGGGAAGAAAGCCTCGTCTCCTGTCGTCGATGAAATGACCTTCACCGTTTTCCAGTCGCCGCCCAGGCAGGACTCCGCCTGCTCATCGGTGAACTCCACTGTCAACGTGGTGACTACACGGTGCTCAGGATTTTCGACGGCAAGATTCCACTCACCGGGAAGCTCGCTACTGAGAGCCGCACCCGGAACGACAAGGCCGGCCGTACTGAGCAGTAGGATAAGGCGTGTTTTCTTCATGCAGTAGAATTCCAGAGCAGGAACTTTGAACAACCCGGCCCAATCATCGCGCAAACCAGACGGCGACGGCCCAACGGCGTTTAAAACCTATCCCGCTAAACCATGAGTTGACGCATCGAAGGCAATCCTTATGTCTATCCCCTTGGTAAGGCTCATCATCTACGTACGCGACATCGCAACGATGAAGTCGTTCTACCTCACCCACTTCGCCTTGCCCGTCGTTGAAGAAATCGAGAACGAATGGGTCGTTTTACAAGCCGGCGGCATCGAACTAGCTCTTCACCTGATGGGTGCAAGGTTTCGAAACACCGCGAACTCCCTCACATCGCCGATGCAGGACGAAAGAGCCGGCCCAACGACCAAATTCGTATTTGCCATCACATCGGATCTCGCAGCCCACCGCGCCAGGCTCCAGGCCGCGGGAACCAAGGTCGGCGAATTAAAGCGTTATGAAGGGTTTCCATACGAAATGTACGACGGCCGCGACCCCGAGGGAAATGTGTTCCAGGTCATGCGATTCGACTGATATCACGCAGCGGATTTCAGATGCGACGCCCCCTGCGCGGCTTCCCGTATCGAGGAATCCGAGCTGATTTACGAAATAACTCAAAGCCTTGCCGCGCACGACACGGTATGATGCGCGTCCGGGTGGACCACAAGGAAACACAGCAGTGACGCGATATTCCCTTCGTGCGGCAACCATGGCCGCGCTCGTCATGGCCTTTGGCGGCGCCTTCGTCGCCCCCGCGCAGGCCGACGAGACCGCCGCATCCAGCGCAGACAAGCACCTCCGGCCAGGCTTCGACACCTGCATGGATGCCTCCGAAGGCGTCACCGTGAAGATGAACAGCTGTCTCGCCAAGGAATTCGACTACCAGGACAAGCGGTTGAACACCGCCTACCAGGCCTTGCGCAAGTCGCTTTCCGACAAGGACCGCCTGGCACTCCGCGATGAGGAGCGCGCCTGGATCAAGGCACGCGACACCAAGTGCGCGCCCGACAAGGATGGCGGTACGGCTGCCCTGCTCGTCTCCGGCGATTGCGCGCTGACGCAGACGGCGGAGCGTGCGACGGAACTGGAAGGCCGACTGAAGAAATAAATACCCGTGCCCGGCGGCATGCCGGGTGTTTTCGATAGTGAACCAGGAGTTATACGCATGACGGATGATCTCGATAAAGCAAAACGCGTCGCCGGTAGCTGGCACCTCGGCCAGACCTCGGCCGGTTACGAATCCGGCGCGGCCGGTCCCGGCGCGGTATCCACCGGCAAGGGCGATCACGGTGGTGTGTCGTACGGGTCCTTCCAGCTGTCCACGAAGATGGGCACGCTGCAGGAATACCTCGACCAGTCGGCCTATAAGGACCAGTTCAAGGGCCTGACGCCCGCCACCCCAGCCTTCGACGAGAAGTGGAAGGCGCTGGGCAAGAACGATCCGGGTTTCGGTGCCGACCAGAAAGACTTCATCGGCCGCTCGCATTACAACGAGCAGGACAAGGCGCTGAAAGCCGCCGGCATCGACCTGTCCGGCCGCGGCATGGCGGTACAGGATGCCGTGTGGAGCACATCCGTGCAGACCCGCGACCTGACGCCGAAGATCTTCGCCAAGGGCCTGAAAGAGAAGTTCGGCGACGACTACCAGCTCGACAAGCTCAGCGACAAGGACATCGTCGATGCCGTGCAGGATTACAAGGCGGCGCACGTCAAGGATATCTGGGCCAGTTCGCCCCAACTGCACAAGGGCCTTTCCAAGCGCATCGCGCACGAGAAGGAGTCGCTCGATGTCCTCGCCGATGCCGATCGCGTCCTCAAGGAAAACGGCGTGACCGTCGAACACAAGGGCAAGGCAGCATCCGCCGCCGATCATCCGAGCCAGGCCTCGGGTGACCACGTGCAGCGCGCCGGTACGCTACGCTTGCACGATCATTCGCCCGACGTGGCGGCGCTGCAGGCCATGCTCAACAAGCACGGCAACCTGGGCAACGACGGCAAGTCACTGACGCCCGATGGCGACTTCGGTCCCAACACCCAGGGTGCGCTGAAGCGCTTCCAGACCGAAGCCGGTCTGACCGCCGACGGCATCGCCGGGCCGAAGACCATGGAAGCGCTCAAGGCGGCGACGCGCGAGCAGCCCATGGAAAGCCTGAAGGACAAGGATCACCCCGGCCACGCCCTGTACGAACAGGCACTGGCGCAGGTGCACCAGCTGGACGCGAAGCTGGGCCGCACGCCCGACGCCATCAGTGAGAACGTGGCCGGCGCCGCTGCACAGAAGGCACAGGCCGAAGGCCTCACCCGGATCGACCACCTGGTCATGGCGAATGACGGCTCGACGGCGTACACGGTCCAGGGCGACCTGAACTCACCGCTGAAAAAGGTCTCCGGCGTCGACATGAACACGGCGATCGGCCAGACGCCGGAACAAAGCGCAAGTCTGTGGAACCTCGAGGCCAACAACCAGAAGCTGGCCGCGCAGGAACGCCATCAGCAGCAGGCACAGGCCCCGGCCGCCGCCCAGCAGGCCGCGGCACCCCAGCAGTAACCGACCAACGCAAGGCAAAGGGCCGGCAGGATGCCAGCCCTCCGCGAAGCAAAAGCCTCTCGTGACCCTGCCTGTTCAGGCGACTCGGGTCACACGCCTTCGACCATGTAGACCCGATAGTCCGCTCCCTTGAAGCGGTGCTCGCGCGCTGCGGTGTATGCCGGGCTGTTGTACCAGGCCAGCGCCTCGGCCTTAGTCGGGAAGCTGATGATCACCGATCCGTCGACCGGATCGCCTTCCAACGTTTCCACCTCGCCATAGAAAGCCAGCCGCGTGGCCGGATGCCCCTCGCCCGCCTTGGCGGCGAGCTGCCCGTAGGTGGCGAACTCGTTTTCATCTTTGATGCGATCGCGGGTAAACACCACGTAGGTCGTCATAGACATTTCCTCATGAGCCAGAAGCGTGGGTGAGCCGTTTACCAGGGAAGCGTCTGGCCGAGGTAGGTAAAGCTGCCGGTCGGACCGTCTTCGCCGATAAGGGCCATGCTGACGCTGCTCTTCGCGCCGGTCGGCACGTCGATCTCGCCCTGCCCGCCGTTCATGTCCGTCTGCACGTAACCCGGATGGATCGCGTTGACCTTGATCGGGGTGTCGCGCAGTTCGTACGCGAGATGGATGGTCCACGCGTTGATAGCCGTCTTCGAGGCATCGTAGGCCGGCACCTTGAAGCTATAGATTGGCGAGCTGGGATCCACGTGCAGGGCCAGCGAACCCAGCTGGCTGGACACATTGACGATGCGTGCGGCATCCGCCTTCTTCAGCAGCGGCAGGAACGCCTGCGTGACTTCCACCACAGCGAACACGTTGGTGTCGAAGGTCTCGCGCCACACGGCGAGCGTCTGCTCGGACGGCGCCTTGCTCATGTCGTCGACCATGATGCCGGCGTTGTTCACCAGGATATCGAGCTTGCCGAACCGGGACGTGACCTCGGCAACGGCCTTGGCGATGCTTTCGGTATTGGTGACATCCAGGACGATCGGTTCGACGGAAAGTCCTTCCGCCACGAGCTTGTCGGCAGCGGCCTTGGCACGACCGGCATCGCGGCCAGCCAGCAGCGTCAGTACGCCGGCCTGGGCCAGCTGGCGCACCGTTTCAGTGCCGATGCCACGGGTGGCACCCGTGACGAGTGCAATTTTCTGCGAGGTATTCATGAGACGTCCTTTATCTATCGACGGAAGGCGGATGCCCCCGGACTTCTTCTGCACCAGGCGAGTGCAAGGACAAGGCGGGAACGCTGTCTGTCGAGATAGGGACGCCGGGGCACCGGATAAAGCCCCCCTCATGCCGGCAATCCTGGCCCCAGGCACCGGTAGTCATCCAGGGAGGCACGCGCGGTCGGCGGTGCATACGCGGCATAATCGGCAACCACGGCGATGGCATCGGCTTTGGCCGGCCATCGGACATCACCTCGTTCGTCGCCCATGGGCGACAGCATGCACAGGGAACATCGCATGATCGAAACCGACCGCCTCACTCTGTCCATCCCGACCATCGACGACTTCGAACCGTTCCACGCGATCCTCTCCCAACCGGAGGTCTACCGGTTTATCGGCGCGGGGCCTTCGCCACGTCCCGAGAGCTGGGTGCGTTTCCTGCGCAGTGTCGGCCACTGGAGCCTGTACGGTTATGGCCTGTTCGCCATCCGCAGCAAGGCCACCGGGGAATACATCGGCGAGACGGGCACGGCGCACTTCGAGCGCGATCTCGGTACCGACTTCGACCCCTATCCGGAAAGCGCCTGGCTTCTGGGTGCGAACAGCCATGGCAAGGGGTACGCGACCGAGGCGGCGGAGGCAGCGCTTCGTTGGTTCCTGCGACTGAAGGGCCCGCAACGCACGGTGTGCATCATCGATCCACTGAATATCGGTTCGCTTCGGGTGGCCGAGAAGCTCGGCTATCAGCCGATCGACGAGCGCGATTACCGCGAAAAGCCGGTGATCGCCTTCGAACGCCTGCCGTGACGCGCCGCTGAATTCGCTACCGCGTTTTCGGACGAAACCTGCATCTGTGCTCGCAGTCACAACGCACGACCGATCCACTCACGATGATGCACGCCACACGCCACGTGCGTTCAGGCCTTGGCTTTCCCTTCCCGGGAGGGCCGTCTTCGGAGACAGACCATGTCGATGCCAAGAAAGTCCTGTCTGGCGCGCTGCCTGCTTGCCGCAGCGCTGGCGGTAACGAGCGGTTCGGTATGGAGCCATGCCATCAAGAACGGCCAGGTGGTCGACGACAACGGCAACCCGGTGCAGTTACGCGGCGTCAACTGGTTCGGCTTCGACACCAACGTACACACCGTGCATGGCCTGTGGGCACGCAACTGGAAGGACATGATCACGCAGATGCAGGGCCTGGGCTTCAACGCCGTGCGCCTGCCGTTCTGTCCGCAATCCTTGAGCGGAGTGGCACCAAGTAGCATCGATTACGGACTCAACCCGGACCTGCAGGGCCTGAATTCACTGCAGGTGATGGACAAAGTGATCGACGAGCTGAGCAGCCGCGGCATGTACGTCCTGCTCGACCATCACACGCCGGATTGCAACGCCATATCCGAGCTCTGGTACACGTCGTCCTACAGCGAACAACAATGGATCGACGACCTCACCCTGGTCGCGACGCGTTACGCCGCGGTACCGGGCGTGATCGGCATCGATCTGAAGAACGAACCGCATGGCGCGGCCACATGGGGCACGGGTAACGCGGCAACCGATTGGAACACCGCCGCCGAACGCGCATCGGCCGCGGTGCTGAAGGTCGCACCCAAGTGGCTGATCGTGGTCGAGGGCATCAGTGAGAACCCCAGCTGCTCGAGCAGCGGCGGCCATTTCTGGGGTGAGAACCTGGAGCCCCTCTCGTGTACGCCACTAAACATTCCGGCGGACCGGCTGCTGCTGGCACCGCATGTCTACGGTCCCGACGTGTCGATGCAGTCGTATTTCAGCGCGTCGAACTTCCCGGCCAACATGCCGGCCATCTGGGACCAGCACTTCGGCCGCTTCGCGACATCGGGCCAGGCGTTGCTACTGGGCGAATTCGGCGGAAAGTACGGCCAGGGCAGTGCGCAGGACGTGACGTGGCAGAACGCACTGGTCGACTACCTCATCGGCAAGGGCATCCACGGCGGCTTCTACTGGTCGTGGAATCCGAACAGCAACGACACCGGTGGCATCCTCAACGACGACTGGTCATCGGTGCGTACGGACAAGGTGACCCTGCTGAAGAAACTCTGGGCCACGCACTAAGGCCGGTGTGCCGGACCTTCGTCGCGCCGGTGCGACGAAGGTCCCATCCCAGGCGGCGGCCGAGCCCATACATCGGCCGCCGCCTTTCATCTCAGATGCCTTCAGTCCTCGATACGCTGGAGATCGTCCGCGTCGGCCGACCGGGCGATGGACTCCTGCAGGTGCGCCACGTGTTTCGTGATGTCCTGCGTCGTATGGGCAAGCCGCCGGATCTCGTCGGCGATAACGGCGAAGCCCTTGCCTTCCTGCCCGAGGCGCGCCGCCTCGATGGTCGCATTCAACGACACGATATTGGTCTGGTGCGCGATCAGCTGGATATCGGCGACCAGTTCGCCGATGCGATCCGCATCCGCCTTGGCGGCAAGGCGCTTGGACTGCCGGTCGTCCTCCATCACCAGGCGGTCCTTTTCCGGCTGGATATCGGTAAGCACGCCCACGGCGCGCAGCGGCATGCCTTGGTCGTCCCGGCTCGTCTGCCCGCGGGCACGGAACCAGCGATAGTCGCCGTTCTTGCACAGCAGCCGGTATTCGATATCGAAGCCCGTCGCCCCGGTCGTATCGTTGAGGTGATCCGCGAACGCCTGCAACGATCGGGCCTTGTCTTCCGCATGCAGCTTCGACGCCCAGCTGTCCAGCACATCCGGAAATTCCGCGACGCTCGTGTATCCCAGCAGTTGCCGGAACTGCGGCGACCACCAGAAGGCGTTCTGCGGATTGACCGGATCGCCCGCGATGACGCTCATGTCCCAGAGCCCATCGTTGAGCATTTCACGCGACAAGTTGAATCGCGTGAGCGTGATGTCCAGTTCCGCGTCGCGGGCCAGCTCGTCGTGGATGTCGCTCAGCGAACCCGCCACCCGGATCGGCTCGCCATTGGGATGACGGATGGAATCGCCCTTCGCGCGGAACCAGCGGTAGCTGCCGTCCTTGAGCATCAGTCGATAGCGAACGTCGTACGGGGTCTTACCCGAGCGATCGGACAGGTGGGCCGAAAACGCAGCGAGCGTGCTTTCCAGGTCTTCGGGATGCAGCCGGTTCGACCAGCTGCCCAGCACGTTCGGGAAATCGTTCTCGTCCTGGAAACCCAGCATGGCGCGGAACGGGTCCGACCACCAGAACGGCTGCGACGCATCCACCTGGCCGCCCACGGCCTCCATATCCCAGAGGCCGTCCGTGGAAACGCGACGGGTCAGGTCGAAGCGTTTCTGCAATGCATCCAGCGCACTGAGCGTTTTTTCCAGATCGTCGGTACTTTGAACCCGCGCCACGTCCAGGTCGTCGACCGATGCCACCTCGATCACCGGGATATCCGAGACCGCCTTGCCTGCCCTTTTGCGCCAAAAACCCATGACCACCTTCTTCGCCTTACGTTATCGAATAGGCGATATCGGCAAGAACAAAGGATTATTTAACAGCTCGTTTAACCTGGAGACAGGCTGAAAGGTGCATCGAGGCTCGCACGCATCAGGATGGATCGGCCCATTCGAAGGGCTCTACCCGCTCCTGCAGACCGATGAGGAACGCATCCGCCACCAGTCGCAACGGCCGCGTATCCACGTCCCTGCCCCGTTCGCGAATCAACGTCGCGAAGCGCGCATACAGGCCGGCATATTCGCGATCATCCGCCGTCAGCGTCTGATCCGGCAGGATGAGCACATCGCCACCTTTGCTGAGCTTCAGTGTCCCGCCATCGGTTTCGACCACGATGTCCCACGTCTGTGGGCCGGTCTGTCGCCAGTCCAGGTCCATGGCGATCGGCACGCCGTCGCTGTCGGCGAACTGCAACGCCGCCGCGATCGGCGCCGCGCGATTGGCGGGAAACGACAACGTGGCGGAGGTGAGGAAAAACCCGTTGGGCAGGATGC
Source organism: Luteibacter sp. PvP120 (assembly GCF_054055715.1). NCBI lineage: Bacteria > Pseudomonadati > Pseudomonadota > Gammaproteobacteria > Lysobacterales > Rhodanobacteraceae > Luteibacter > Luteibacter sp. PvP120. The sequence goes on from NZ_JBSRXP010000001.1 coordinate 355,253, forward strand.
GCGTGGCGATCGACAAGGCATTGATGCCCGGATCGAACACGCCCAGGCCACCCGGTTCCCACACCCACTCCTGCCCGGGATGCCAGACGCGCACGTCTTCCCGCCAGGTGATCGCGACACGATCGATGCGCCGCGTGGCCAGCCATTCGCGCGCCGGCTCGACGCCCGCGGCATGCTGGGAATGCCAGCCGGCGAACAGCGTCAGGCCGCCCGCCTCCGCCCGCTGTTCCAGCACGGCGACTTCCGCGAGCGTGGCGCCGGGAGGCTTTTCGAGGAACACATGTACACCGTGCTGGAGTGCTTCACGGGCCAGTGCGTACCGCACCTGCGGCGGCGTACACAGCACGACGGCATCTACGGCCGGCCCGTCGCGGAACAAGGCCGTGAGGCTGTCGAAGGATGTCACGCCTTCCACCGAAGGCAGCGCCGGATCGACCACCGCCACCAGCTGGAAATCTGGGCTACCCGCCAGCGCGGGCAGGTGCTGGTCGCGCGCGATCTTGCCCAAGCCGATGACGGCGATGCGAACAGGCGCCACGGTCAAAGTGCCTTGACGGTCACGGCCTGCGCGTCGGCCTGCGCCAGCGCATTGCGTAGCGGCAGGGTGAACGGCGCCGCCTCGATCTCGAATTCATCGCCCACTTGCGTCGTGATGCCTTCCGAGAACGACAGCGTGGCCGTGCCGAAGAAATGCACGTGCACGTCACCCGGTTGGCGGAACACGTCGTATTTGAAGTGATGCGCTTCGAGGTTGGCGAAGCTGTGCGACATGTTCTCTTCGCCGGACAGGAACGGCTTCTCCCACAGCACCGCACCGTCGCGATGGATGCGGCTGCTGCCCTGGATCTGCGCCGGCAGCGGCCCTACCAGCAGCTCGGGCCCCAGCGCGGCCTGGCGCAGCTTGGAATGGGCCAGCCAGAGGTAGTTGTGCCGTTCCGTCACGTGATCGCTGAACTCGTTGGCCAGGCACACGCCCAGCCGGAACGGCGTGCCGTCGTCACCGATCAGGTAGATGCCGGCCAGCTCGGGTTCTTCGCCGCCGTCCTTCGCAAAGGCGGGCGACGTGAGCGCTGCGCCCGGCCCGACCAGGCCATGGCCGTTGCCCTTGTAGAACCACTCCGGCTGGCTGCCGACCTGCCCGGCCGCGGGCTTTCCGCCTGCCACGCCCTCGAGGAAGATGCGCATCGAGTCGGTCTGCTTCTCCGCGGCGGCGGCCTCGCGGTGCATCTTGTCGCGTCCTTCCGCGGAACCCAGGTGGGTCAACCCCGTGCCGGTCATGAACAGGTGGGCCGGGTCCGCGTGATCGATCGGCGCGAGCAGGCGCCCGGCCGCCAGTTCGGCCGCGATATCGACCGTGGCGCCGACGCCGCAGGCCGCAACGGCACCTGCCAGGTCGGTGCCCGCGGCGATGGCGCGGTTGGCCAGGGCGCGCACGCTATCCACGCCGGGAACAAACGCGGCGGTGTCACCCCGCGCGGCGATCACGGAGCGCGTGCCGTCCGCGGCACGATGTTGCAAAAGACGCAAGGTCATGGCGTTGTCTCTCCAGGGCACACGGGGCGCGGGGAATCAGGCGGCGGGGACACCGTTGACGAGGCGCGGCAGGCCGGCGTCGTCACGCAGCGCGGCGGGCAGCAGGGCCTGCGCGAAGTTCTGGTACGACACCGGGCGCAGGAAGCGATCGATGGCGAGGCTGCCCACCGAGGTGGATCGTCCGTCGGATGTGGCCGGGAACGGGCCGCCGTGGACCATGGCGTGGGTGACCTCGACGCCGGTCGGCCAGCCGTTGACGACGATGCGTCCGCACTTCCGCTCCAGCAGCGGGATCAGGCGCGCGGCCAGCGCCGTGTCGCCCTCGTCCATATGCAGCGTCATGGTCAGCTGGCCTTCGGCGGCCGCGACGACCGCTTGCAGCTCGGCTTCGTCGGCACAGCGCACCAACAGCGACGAGGCGCCGAAGACTTCGTGTGCGAGCGCCTTGTCGGCCAGGAACGCCTTGCCCGTGGTAGCGAACAACGCGGCGCTTCCGGCGCTGGCACCGTCGCCGGGCAGACCCTGCGCCACGGTGGTGACCTCGTCCTTCTGCCGCAGCGTGTCGACGGAGCGCTCGTACGCGCCGTGGATCGCGCCGGTGAGCATCGTCTGCGCCGGGGCCTTCGACACGGCGCCACCGGCAGCCGCGACGAACGCATCCAGGCCCTCACCCTCGATGGCCAGCAACAGGCCGGGGTTGGTGCAGAACTGCCCCGCGCCCATGGTCAACGAACCGACGAAGGCCGTACCGAGCGCGTCGCCGCGCGCACGCAGCGCTTCGGGCAACAGCAGCACCGGATTGATGCTCGACATCTCCGCGTACACGGGGATGGGCACCTCGCGTTCCTGCGCCAGTTTGACCAGCGCGAGGCCGCCGGCGCGCGAGCCGGTGAAACCGACGGCGGTGATGGCGGGGTCCTTGACCAGGGCAGCGCCAAGTTCGATCCCGGGACCGGTCAGGTTGGCGAACACGCCCGCCGGCAGGCCACAGGCTTCGACCGCGGTGTGGATCGCCGAGGCGACCAGGGCGCCGGTCGCCGGATGCGCCGGGTGGCCCTTGACGACCACGGGGCAACCCGCTGCCAGCGCGGACGCGGTGTCCCCACCGGCCGTGGAGAACGCGAGCGGGAAATTGGAGGCGCCGAATACGGCCACCGGGCCCAACGGGACCATGCGCAGGCGCAGGTCGACACGCGCGGGCGTCACGTCGGCCGCGGTGGCCGGGTCGATGCGCAGGCCCATCCAGCCACCGCGGCGCAGCACGCCAGCGAACAGCTTCAGCTGGCCGACGGTGCGGCCACGCTCGCCTTCCAGGCGCGGCCGCGGCAGTCCGCTCTCGCGCATGGCCGTGACGATCAGTTCGTCGCCCAGTGCCACGATTTCCTCGGCGATGCGCTCGAGGAAGGCGGCCCGGCTCTCGGCATCTGTCGTACGATAAACATCGAACGCGGCGTCGGCCGCGGCGCAGGCCGCCCTGACCCGATCGACGCCATCCGACGCGAAAGGCTTACCGAAAGGCTGCCCCGTCGCGGCATCCACCGATCGAAAGGCGTTGGGAGTCACACCGGTTTTTTCGTCGTTCGACATATGTTGCACCGCGATAATTACTCAGACAATTAGGGTAAGGCGGTTATACTGCTTTTGCAATGGCGGGCGGCCGAGGGACGGGAAGGAATGAACACGTGAGCAACACCAAGCCGACAGCACCGATCAAGGCGGACACCCAGGCACCGCGCGAGCCGCGTGGCACGGGCCGGCGCCTGTATGGCGCGATCGCGCACAAGCTGGGCGCCGCCATCCTGGCGGGCGAATACCTGCCGGGCGACGTGCTCTCCGGCGAGGTGGTGTTTTCCGAGCAACTGGACGTATCGCGCAGCGCCTATCGCGAGGCGATCCAGGCGCTGGCGGCGAAAGGGCTGGTCGAGAGCCGGCCCAAGGCCGGCACGCGCGTGCTGCCGCGCAGCCGCTGGAACCTGCTCGATCCGGAAGTACTGGGTTGGGCGTTTGCCGGCAGCCCGGACACGGCGTTCATCCGCAGCCTGTTCGAGCTGCGCGCCATCGTCGAACCCGCTGCCGCCGCGCTGGCCGCCGAACGGCGCAGCAAGGACGACCTGAAGGCCATGCGTGATGCCCTGGCCGGGATGACCCGCCATACGCTCGCCACCGACGCCGGCCGCATGGCCGACCGCGACTTCCACAGTGCGATCCTGCATGCCACGGGTAACGACGCCTTGATCGTATTGAATGCGAGCATCTGCGCGGCGGTCAGCTGGACCACGCAATTCAAGCATCGCCAGCGCGCCCTGCCCCGCAACCCCATTCCCGACCACCGTCGCGTGCTGGTGGCGATTGCCGACGGCGATGCCACGGCGGCCAGCGAGGCGATGCGGGTGCTGGTGGAACTGGCGCTGGAAGACACCCAGCAGTCGATGCAGCCCTGAGCGCGGGCGGCATCGACTGCCGGTAGACGGCATTCCTGGAACGTCGCCTCAGCGACCGCCGGTGCGACGCTTGTTGTAGACGTCGAACGCCACCGCGGCCAGCAATACCAGGCCCTTGATCAGCGCCTGATATTCCGTGCCCACACCGAGGATGGACATACCGTTGTTGAGCAGGCCGATGATCAGGCCGCCGATGATCGCGCCGGTGACCGTGCCGATACCGCCGGTGACCGCCGCGCCACCGATGAACACGGCGGCGATGGCATCCAGCTCGAAGCCCGTGCCGGCGCTGGGGCTGGCCAGGTTGAGCTGTGCGGTGAACACCAGACCGGCCAGGGCCGAGATCACGCCCATGTTCACGAACAGCAGGAATGTCACCCGCTTGGTCTTCACGCCCGACAGCGCCGCGGCACTGAGGTTGCCGCCGATGGCGTACACGTGCCGGCCGAACACGGACCGCGCCATGATCGCCGCATAGGCCACGATCAGCACGCCCAGGATCACCAGCACGATGGGGGTACCGTTGTAGCTGGCCAGTAGGAACGCCATGAAGGCGATCAGGAACACGGAGAACGCCAGCTTGAGGACGAAGTACCACAGCGGCTCCGATTCCAGCCCATACCGATGCCGCACCGCCCGCTGCCGCAGCGAACCGTACAGCAGCACCAAGGCGGCGACACCGCCGAGCACCAGTGTCAGCGGCTCGTAGCCACTGGTGCCGAAGGCCGGCAGGAAGCCCGAGCCCATCCGGCGGAACGCCTCCGGGAACGGCGAGATCTGCTGGTTCTGCAGCGCGATCTGCGCGGCGCCACGGAACAGCAGCATGCCCGCCAGGGTGACGATGAAGGCCGGTATCCGGAAATAGGCGATCCAGAAGCCTTGCCACGCACCGACCAGGCCACCCAGGACCAGGCACAGCACCACGGCGGCCGGCCACGGGATATGCCACTGCGTGATCATCACCCCGGCCATGGCCCCGATGAACGCCACCAGCGAGCCTACCGACAGGTCGATGTGCCCGGCGATGATGATCATCACCATGCCGATGGCCAGGATCAGGATGTAGCTGTTCTGGATGACCAGGTTGGAGACGTTGATCGGGCGAAGCGTGATGCCGTCGGTGGCGAACTGGAAGAACAGCACGATGACGATCAGCGCGCTGAACAGGCCGACCTGCCTCAGCTGGCCGGTCAGGTAGCTCAGCGCCTTCCTTACCCCGCCACCCTGCGGCGTCATTTCATTGGACGTTGTCACTGGCGACCTTCTCCCGTTCTCGTGTCATGTGCTGCATAAGGACCTCGGCGGTCGCCTCGGATCGTAGAATGTCCGCGGTGACGCGCCCCTCGGCGAGGGTGTAGATGCGGTCGCAGACGCCGAGCAGCTCGGGGAGTTCCGACGAGATCATGATGATCCCCTTACCCTCGTCGGCGAGCCGGTTGATGATGGCGTAGATCTCGTACTTGGCACCCACATCGATGCCGCGGGTGGGTTCGTCGAGGATCAGCACGTCGGGATCGGCATACATCCATTTGGACAGCACCACCTTCTGCTGGTTACCGCCCGACAGCTTGCCGGTGATGGCATCGACACCGGGCGCCTTGATGTTGAGGTTCTTCAGGTACTCGCCGGCCACGGTGGCTTCCTTGTGGCCATCGACGAAGCCGAACAGACTGGCCAGCTTGTGCAGGGCCGAGCCCGAGGTGTTGCGGGTGATGTCGTCGATGAGGTTCAGCCCGTAGCGCTTGCGGTCTTCCGTGGCATAGGCCACGCCGTTCGCGATCGCCTTGGGTACGGTGCTCATGTCGATCTCGACGCCGCGCTTGAACACCTTGCCGCTGATCTTCACGCCGTAGCTGCGCCCGAACACGCTCATGGCCAGCTCGGTGCGCCCCGCGCCCATCAGGCCGGCGATGCCGACGATCTCGCCGGCGCGCACGGTGATGCCGGCATCGGTGATGATCTGGCGGTCGACGTCGATCGGGTGGAAGCAGTTCCAGCCCTCGATCCGCAGCAGTTCGTCGCCGATCGTCGGCGTGTGCTCCGGATAGCGGCTTTCCAGCTCGCGTCCGACCATGCCCTTGATGATCCGTTCCTCGGTGACTTCGCCCGCGCTCATGTCCAGCGTCTCGATCACGTGACCGTCGCGGATGATCGTGACCTCGTCCGCGATCGCTTCGATTTCGTTGAGCTTGTGGCTGATGATGATCGAGGTGATGCCCTGTTCCTGCAGCTGCTTGATGAGGCCGAGCAGGTGGGCGGAGTCGGCATCATTGAGCGCCGCCGTGGGTTCATCGAGGATCAGCAGCTTGACCCGCTTGGACAACGCCTTGGCGATCTCCACGAGTTGCTGCTGGCCCACGCCCAGGTCGGTGATCTTGGTGATCGGGTTGTTGTTGAGGCCTACCCGTTCCAGCAGCTTGGCCGCTTCCAGGTTGGTCTTGTTCCAGTCGATCCAGCCGTGGCTCTGCTGTTCGTTGCCGAGGAAGATGTTCTCGGCGATGGACAGGTACGGGCTGAGCGCGAGCTCCTGGTGGATGATGACGATGCCGGCGGCTTCGGAGTCGTTGATGCTCTTGAAGTCTACCGGCGCGCCTTCGAAGACGATCTGCCCGTCGAAGGTGCCCGCGGGGTAAACCCCGCTGAGCACCTTCATCAGTGTCGATTTGCCGGCACCGTTCTCGCCGCAGATGGCGTGGACATGGCCGCGTTTGACACCGAGCGACACGTTCTGCAACGCCTTGACGCCGGGGAAGGTCTTCGTGATGCCCTGCATCTCGAGAATGTTGGTGGTCACGTATCCTCTATCCTCAGGCAGGACTTACTGCAGCTGCGCCGGCGTGTAGTAACCGCTGTCCACCAGCACCTGCTGGTAGTTCGCCTTGGTGACCACGGTGGGCTGGAACAGGTAGGTCGGCACGACCACGACCTTGTTGTTGTAGGTCTTGTCGTCGTTGGTTTCCGGCTTCTTGCCGCTGAGCAGGTCGTTGGCCATCACCGCGGCCTGGTCGGCCAGCTTGCGGGTGTCCTTGTAGATCGTGGAGTACTGCTGGCCGGCGATGATCGACTTGACCGAGGCGGCCTCGGCATCCTGACCGGTGATGACCGGCAGCGGCTTGGACGCATTGCCGTAGCCGGCACCCTGCAGCGCGGAGATGATGCCGATCGACATGCCGTCGTACGGCGACAGCACGCCGTCGAGGTTGGCGCCGGCCGAGTACGACTTGGCCACCAGGTTCTGCATGCGCGCCTTGGCCGTGGCCGGGTCCCACTGCAGTGTGGCGACCTGGGTGAAGCCGGTCTGGCCGCTCTTCACCACGATGCTGCCATCGGCGATGTACGGCTTGAGGGTATCCATCGCACCGTTGTAGAAGAACGTGGCGTTGTTGTCGTCCGGGCTGCCGGCGAAGATCTCGACGTTGAGCGGGCCTTTCTTGTCGGTCTTCTTGCCGTCCGCGCCCAGCAGGCCCAGGCCGGTGAGCAGGCTGTTGGCCTGGTCGACGCCGACCTTGTAGTTGTCGAACGACACGTAATAATCGACGTTCTTGCTGCCGGTGAGCAGACGATCGTAGGAGATGACCTTGATGCCGGCCTTGGCCGCGGCATCGAGCTGGTCGCTCAGCGAGCCGCCGTCGATCGACGCGATCACCAGCACCTTGGCGCCCTTGGTGATCATGTTGCTGACCTGCAGCACCTGCTGCGGAATCTTGTTGTCGGCGTATTCCAGGTCCACCTTGTAGCCGAGCTTTTCCAGATCTTCCTTGACCGCGTTGCCGTCCTTGATCCAGCGCTCGGAGACCTTGGTCGGCATGGCGACGCCGACGAGGGCGCCCTTGTTGTCGCCGGAGGCGGCGGCCGTGTCGCCGTTGCCGCGGCCGCCGGAACAGGCGGCGAGCGAGAAGGCGAACCCGACGGTGGCGAGGCCGAGGAGCAGGTTGCGTGAGTTCACTGGGGGGTCCCTTTCAGTTGGATGCTGCATGATGGCGTCATCTGAAGGGGCGACTCGTGAATGCACTGCGCGCAGGCCGTGCCGAGGTATTCGTCCAGACAACGTGGGTTCGGAAAATTCCTTTACCGCCGCTTGACTCATGGATTATCTTGTCTGAGTAATAGACTATCGACGCATCCATCGCGCGTCAACGGCTGGCCGGAGCCCCTCACCGCGCCGAGCCGTCCACCGATTCCTGAAGAGACCGCCGCTCGCCATGACTCATACCGCCCCTCCGCTTCGCTCGCGCGCCTGGTTCGACAACCCGGACAACATCGACATGACCGCGCTGTACCTGGAGCGGTACCTCAACTTCGGGCTGTCGCTGGAAGAACTGCGTTCGGGCAAGCCGATCATCGGCATCGCCCAGACGGGCAGCGACCTGTCGCCCTGCAACCGTCACCACCTGGTGCTGGCCGAGCGTGTGCGCGACGGTATCCGCGAGGCCGGCGGCATCCCCCTGGAATTCCCGGTGCATCCCATCCAGGAAACCGGCAAGCGCCCCACCGCGGGCCTCGATCGCAACCTCGCCTACCTCTCGCTGGTCGAAGTGCTGCACGGCTATCCGCTCGACGGCGTGGTGCTGACCATCGGATGCGACAAGACCACGCCAGCCTGCCTGATGGCGGCGGCCACGGTGAACATCCCCGCGGTCGCCTTGTCGGTGGGCCCGATGCTCAACGGCTGGCACAAGGGCGAGCGCACGGGCTCGGGCACCATCGTGTGGCGGGCGCGCGAGATGCTGGCCACCGGCGCCATCAACGAGGAAGGCTTCATCAAGCTGGTCGCCTCGTCCGCGCCGTCCACCGGTTACTGCAACACGATGGGCACGGCGACGACGATGAACAGCCTCGCCGAAGCGCTGGGCATGCAGCTGCCCGGTGCCGCGGCCATCCCCGCGCCGTACCGCGACCGCCAGGAAATCGCATATCTCACCGGCAAGCGCATCGTCGGGATGGTCGCCGAGGACCTGAAGCCGTCGGACATCCTCACGCGCGAGGCCTTCCTCAATGCCATCGTGGTCAATTCGGCCATCGGCGGATCGACCAACGCGCCGATCCATCTCGCGGCCATCGCCCGCCACATCGGCGTAGACCTGGCGATCGACGACTGGCAGACGCACGGCCACAAGGTGCCGCTGATGGTCAACCTGCAGCCGGCGGGTGAATACCTGGGCGAGGATTTCTATCACGCGGGTGGCGTACCAGCGGTGGTGGGCGAACTGCTCAAGCAGGGCCTGATCCACGCGGACGCGAAAACCGCCAACGGCAAGTCGATCGGCGAGAACTGCCGCGATGCCACGATCGAGGACGAGCGCGTCATCCGTCCCTTCGCCACACCGCTCAAGGAAGATGCCGGCTTCATCGTGCTGCGCGGCAACCTTTTCGACAGCGCGATCATGAAAACCAGCGTGATCAGCCCGGAGTTCCGCGCACGTTACCTCAGCGATCCCAACGACCCGGAAGCCTTCGAAGGCCCGGCGGTGGTCTTCGACGGTCCGGAGGATTACCACCACCGCATCGACGATCCGTCGCTGGGCATCACCACGGACACGCTGTTGTTCATGCGTGGCGCGGGCCCGGTGGGCTACCCGGGTTCGGCGGAGGTGGTGAACATGCGTCCACCGGCCTACCTGATCCGCGAGGGCGTGCACGCCCTGCCCTGCATCGGCGACGGGCGCCAGTCCGGCACGTCCGGGTCACCGTCCATCCTCAATGCCAGCCCGGAGGCCGCCGTGATGGGCGGGCTCGCGTTGATCCGCACGGGCGACCGTGTCCGCATCGACCTGGGCAAGGGCACGGCCGACGTGCTGATTCCGGACGATGAACTGGCCGAACGCCGCCGTGCGCTGGTCGAGGCGGGTGGCTACCCGTACCCCGCATCACAAACCCCCTGGCAGGAAATCCAGCGGGCGCTGGTCGGCCAGATGGAAACCGGCGCCATCCTGGAAGGCGCCGAGAAGTACCAGCAGATCGCACAGACGAAGGGGCTTCCGCGCGACAGCCATTGAACCGGCTGCGTGCGAAAGCCCCTGCGTGTCACTGACGTTCTGACCGGTCCGGTCAGAACTCCTGCCAGGAAGAGGCCAGCGCCGGGGTCGTCATCATCGGGCGGCTGGCCGCCTGACGCGGTGCGACGATCGGTGCGGGGGCGTGCGTCGCAGCCACCGGAGCGGTTTTGGCTGGCTGCGATGCGAGTTCGCTTGCATCACCACGAAGCTTGAAGAACGACACCTGGCGCATCAGTTCGTCGGCGACATCCAGCGCGGTACGGCTCGCCGCGCTGGCTTCTTCCACCAGGGCCGCATTCTGCTGTGTTACTTCGTCCAGTGCGGACACCGCCTGGTTGACCTGCTCCACGCCGGTGGACTGCTCGTCGGAGGCTGCCGCGATCTCCGCGACCAGGCCCGAGACCCTGGCGACATCGGTGGCGATCTCCGCCAGCGCACGCCCCGTGTGCTCTACCAGGCCGACACCTTCGGCGACTTCGTCACGGGTGGAAGAAATCAACTGCTTGATGTCCTTCGCCGCTGCCGCGCTGCGCTGGGCCAGCGACCTGACCTCGCTGGCCACGACGGTGAAGCCACGGCCCTGCTCGCCCGCGCGGGCCGCTTCGACCGCCGCATTCAGCGCCAGCAGGTTGGTCTGGAACGCGATTTCGTCGATGAGCACGGCGATCTCGCCGATATCCTTGCTGGCCTTCGCAATGCGGCCCATGGCGCCGACCGCCGACGTGGCGACCTCATGGCCGCTCGTGGCGTCGGTACGCAGTTTTTCGGTGAGGCGCCGGGTATGCCCGGCCGCCTCGGCGTTCTGCTTCACCGTCGCGGCCATTTCTTCCATCGACGCGGCGGTTTCTTCCAGCGACGAGGCCTGTTCCTGCGTACGGTTGGACAGATCGTCGTTACCCGCCGAGATATCGCGGGCCGCGCTGTTCACCTGCTGCGCGTTTTCCCGCACCTTGCGCACGATGGCGGACAACTGCGTATCCATGTCCGCCAGCGCCTGCAAGGTCTCGCTGAGCTCGTCATTACCGGTGACGACCAGTTCGTTCTCGAGGTGGCCGTCGCGGATACGCACGGCCAGACCGCGTGCCGCGACCAGTGGACGCATGACGGCGCGCCGCAGGAAGAAGCCGCCCATCGCGACCAGGGCCGCACCAAGCAGAAGCGTACCCGCCATGATCTCCGCCGATCGCTTGCCGGACGCCACTGCGGCGTCGTACGTGGCACGTGCCATGTCGCGGTTCTTGGCCACGAGGGCAGCGATCAGCTCCGCATCCTTGTCCATCGACGGCGCGATGACGTTCAGCATGCGATCGATCGCGGCGGCACGATCCGTGGGCAGGATCTCCAGCATCGCATCGACCTGACGACGCGTACCCGAACGCGATGCATTGAAGGCGTCGGCCATCTCGCGCAGCGTCTGGTTCTCGCTCTGCGTCGCATAGTAGCTGCGCCAGACCGTGTCACTTTCGGCGCGAATCTGGGCAATCTTGGTCTTGGCCGCCGCGGCGGCATCCGGCTTGTTGAGGAGCAACGCGCGATTGAGCGCGCCACGCTGCTGGGTCACGAAATGGCGAACCTCGGTGATCTGAGTGACAGGCACCAGCGCATCCGAATAGATTCGGTTGGCTCCTTCGGTAGCCTGGCGTGTGGAGAAGAAACCCACGGCACCCACGGCCAGGGCAATGGCGACCGAAGCCGCCGATGTCAATACGATACGCAGTCCAATTTTCACATCCACCCCCGAGAGCCATGCAACGGACGTCGCACTCGATGGGGTTATCGGCCCTATGCAATAACGGCATATAGGCCGTAAGTTATGTTGCCAATCGTCGCCATGTCATGCGATACGCAGAATTCGCTGCTTTTGCCTTTCGCAGGCCGCGTCAGCCGAACTCCGCGCCACGCCTCCACAGCTCATCTAGGGGTAGTCGCGAAGGGCCACAAATAAGGATATCCGGGTGATCTCTGCTCTCCTCATTGACGACGCCCAGCCTGTTCGAGCTACGGCCTGCCACGCGGCACTTCGTGAGTATTTCCTCAGCGCGCGCTAGCGAGTTGCCCAGCACGATGTACGTGGATGGCGCGGGTTCCGGGTAGCCGCGCAGCCATCCGGAATTGATAGTCGTGACAGGTACCGGCAGGTGATAGGCCGGCCCGAGCAACGCGATGGCGCCGTACTCACCGTAGTTGCCCACCGCGATGCCCAGGTTCGCTTGCTCGGCCGGCGGCAGGCTGTCGCGAATCGCGGTGACCTGTGCGACCAGCTCCGGCCAGCCGATCTCCTCGCGTAGATCGGCGTTGTGACGAAGTGCGTAGTCGCGTAAGGGGCCGCTCGATGCGATGGGTACGATGCGCAGTGCCGCGTATCCCCCCAATCCCAGCAAAGCGGCGAACGCCAGCGCGACGACGCCCCGCCGATGCAGGGGGCGCAGGCTGCCCAGGCGACTCTCCGCGACCACCGCCCCCATGGCCAGCAGCATGGGATACGCGCCGGACACGTAGTAGAAACGCCCTTTCGCGAGCAGGAAGAGGAGCAATGGCACGGCATACATCCATGCCAGCATGCGGTGGTGCCGGCTCGTGGCGAAGGCGTACAACCCCGCAAGCCACACGGGTGCGGCGATCAGGTTCACATTGAGCAGGAACTGGTCGCGCAGGAAGCCGTCAGCCCGACCCAGGCGCACATCCCGTGCATGGATGCCCTGCAGGAATCGGTACGAAATGAAGTCGTGCCGCACGAGCCAGAGCAGGTTGGGCGTGACGATCGCGAGCGCGACGAGACCTCCTGCCCAGAACCACCCGCTTTTCATATACCGGCGCGCATCTGTCAGCAACATGCCGACGAGTACGCCGACCAGCAGGAAGGCAACGGAATACTTGGTCTGCAAGCCAAGGCCGGCGACGACGCCGATCGCGATCCACCAGCGCGGCTCGTCGTCGCGCAGCAGACGGATCACGCACCATGCGATCAGCACCCACCAGAGCAGGTCGAAGGACGAGTACTGGAACTGGGTCGCCTGGAACATCGGCACGGGAGACAGCGCCACCGCCATAGCGGTAAACACCTGGGCCAGTCGGCCACCGCCGAGGTCACGCGCCATGAGCCCCGCGATGACGATCACCAGCATCTGCGCAAGCACCGAGAATAGCCGCAACCCCACCAGCGACAGTCCGAACAGCTTAAGGCCAAGGGCTTCCACGGCGGGTGTCAGCGGCGGGTATGGCACGAACCCCCAGTCCAGGTGCTGGGCATCGCTCAGGAACTGCCATTCGTCCCGATGGAATCCGTACTGCCCGTTGGTCAGCATGTGAGCCAGACCGGCCAACAGGGCGATGCCCAGCAGCGGTAAGGTCGTTATCGCTTTATGTCTGTCCATGAAAAGCCTTGTCATGCGATACCCTCATCTTATTACTCAACGCGGACGACCACGATGGGCCTACTCGATATCTTCATGCGCAAGCCGAGCCCGGATAGCTTTGCCGACATGGTGATGAAACGGGCACACGTGCTTTCACCGCAGCTATCGGCCAGGTACGACGACAAGGCATTCCAGATCCATTTCGATTCGCCGGAAGGCAAGCCGTGGACGATGAACCTCCATAACGCCTATCGGGATGCCCTCGCCGCATCTCATGCGAAGCGCGGCGCGGTCATCGAGCACTACCTGCTCTCCATGACGCATGGCCTCGCGGATGATAGCGCCGAGGGTATTGCCGCCAACCTGATGCCGGTCATCCGTGACACCGCCATGTTCGACTGGATGCGGCTGTACGCCAGGGCCGCGGGCGACTTATCGACCGACACAGGACCACTCGCGCGAACGTTCACGGACAATCTCTCGGTCGCACTGGTCCTGGATTCGGAACGCGCGACTCAGACCGTTGGTCGAGGACAGCTGGCGATAGCCGGCCTGGATCGCGATGCCGCCTTTCGCCAGGCCGTCGACAATCTGCGGGACAGGACGGACCCGTCGGGCATGTCTCGGCAGGGCGGCGTCTGGATATCCACGTGGAACGACATCTACGATGCATCGCGACTGCTGCTCACCGACATGATTCACCGCCTGGATGTGCATGGCGAGCCGGTGGCGATCATTCCCTCGCGCAACCACCTGCTGGTGACGGGAAGCCTCGATGCGGAAGGTCTCGAACGTATCGCTACACTCGCGGCGGATGTGCTCGAGCAGGACACGCGACCGCTGGGCGATCAGTTTCTGCTGCTGCGCGATGGAAACTGGCTTCCCTTCGAGACACCGCTTTCGCCTGAAACGGCGCGCCGCCTGTCGCTGGCGCGCTACAGGCGCCTCGACGGCGCGTACGGGGAACAGAAGAAGGTATTGGAAACCATCCACGAGAAAGAGCAGACCGATCGCTTTGTCGCCTCATATCGCGCCGCGGAGGAGACCCATACCGGGCGCATCTTCAGTACCGCACAGTGGACTCGCGGCGTCGAGACCTTGCTGCCCCGGGGCGACCAGTTGTTGCTGTTCTGCGATGTCCGGCGAGAACTGCTGACGATTGACTGGGAAGACGCCGTAGCGCATATCCCGCAGCTTGCCGTGCCCTGTGCGGACCTTTGCCCTCCCCGTTTCCTCCTGACCGATTTTCCGGACGACGCTACCTATGAGGTACTCAAGCAAAAGTCCCTCAATGTGCAGCCTGTCCCCGACGATTGAAACAGGATAATGCGTGTTTTTCGGACCTAGTGCAGCGGCACCAGCCGAAACGTGCTCGTCGCCACGCCCGGTTGCAACGGCGTCGGCTGGCCGAGCCGCCAGGCGTCGGTGCCGGCCAGGTAGGTCGATGCCAGCGGGTGGTCCGTCTGGCCACCGGGCATGTGCAGCAGGCTGCGTGCCGCGTCACCGGGCGCGGCCACCATCCGTTCCGAAGCGCCGAACCGGGGCGCGCTGACGAACGGCATGTCACGGTCGCCGGACAGGGGCTGCGCGCGCGCGTCGAGGAACCGGGCAACGATGCCCGGGAAGGCGCCCGACAAGGGGTGCCGCAGATTGAGCACGTTCTCGTCGCCCCAGGTGGCCTTGCCGTCCTGCGCCACGTCGCGCAGCGTCGCCAGGCACGCCTCGTCGAGAAGATCGTCCCAGCTGGCATAGCGAGGGTCGCGCAGGTGCGATGAGGACGGTGCGTGGATCAGCTGCCAGACGGCGTACTCGGGTGCGGTACCTTCGGGCCACGCAAAATCCTTGAAGCGCCGGGTAGCCAATGCCACGAAGGGACGCAGCACCCTTGCAGTCACTTCTTCGTGGAAACGTCGCACGGCGCCATAGCCGGGGCTGGACGCATCCGCGCTGGCCCCCCACCGGGCGACGCGATCGTGCAGCGCGGCCAGTCCGGCCTCGTCGGCATGCCTGGCCCGCGCCTTGTCGATGACCTCAAGCATCAACGCCTGCCATCGCGCGAGGAACACGGCGCGGTCGTCGCGCTGGATGGCCAGCATGGCGGCAGGTGTGGCGGGGTGGCCGCCGGCAAGGTCGTCGCGGATCTGCCTGGCACGGGCGCCCAGGTTGTAGCCCCCATTGCCCAGCAGCGCCAGGGACGCACCGCCGACCGCGCGGTTATTCGCCGTCCACAGATACCCCTGCGGCGGGTTCTCCACCCACGGATACCGCGACGCGTCCAACCATCCCGACCACCCTGCCCCGGATACGCTCCAGTCGGCGGGGTTGGCGAAGCCAGCGGTGCCTCGCACCGGGATGGCGTTGCCGGCAATCGTCCAGCCGATGTGCCCCTGCCGGTCCGCGGCAAGGACGTTCTGCAACGGCAGACCGGCGTGTTGCGCGATATCGAGTGCCGCGGGCACGTCCGTCGCGTCTTCCATCTGCATGATCGCCAGGTTATAGGCGCGCGGTGAGGCACCGGTCCAGGCCAGGGCCATCGGCTCGCCCTGCGCGGACGTCGCCATGACCGGGCCCCAGCGCGTTTCCGCGATACGCAGCGGCACGGACGCGCCGCCGCGTACCTGGATCACCTCGTCCCTGTAGACCATGGCCTCGATACCCTGCGGCGACCGGTAACGCGTGCCCTGCGGATCGGTCGTGTGCACGACGACCCAGTCCTGCACATCGGCGTAGCTGTTGGTGAAGCCCCAGGCGACCTGTTCGTTCTGGCCCGTCACCAGCGCGGGAGTGCCCGGCAGGGTAAGGCCGGCCACCTGCCGCACGACAACCTTGCCGTTGGCGTCGGCCTGCCCGTAACGAAGCGTCGCGCGGTACCAGATGTTCGGCACGCCCAGGCTCAGGTGCATGTCGTTCGCCAGCAGCGCGCCAGGGTCGGACGCACTCGTGCCGGCCACGGCGAACGCATTGCTGCCGATGTCGGCCCCTTGCCGCGGTGAGAAAGACAGGTCCAGCGCCACCGCGTCGTCCGTGTGCGATGGCAGGACGAACACCGACGCGTCCGGCACGGGCGGCGCGTTGGACACCGAACCATCCAACGCGGCTTCCCATGTGGGATCGGGCGCGGTGAGGAAGGCCACGACCGATGGCGGAAGCACGGCGTCCAGTTGCAGCAGGCGCAGTTTGCGCTCGTTGTGGCCGCCGTCGTTGAGTTCGAGGTACATGGCGCCGAGTACCAGCAGGGAATCCTCGGGCCGCCAGGGTTGTGGCGCCTGCCGGAACACCAGGTATTCCCACGGTCGCACGCGCAGGCCGGCCAGGCCTGCGTTCACGCCCGCCGCGTAGTGCTGCAACTGGTCGCGCTGGTCGGGGGGAAGCGTCCGGTAGGCCTGCTCGGCCACCGCGCGCAGCCGATGGCGACGATAGTCCTTGTCCAGGTCGATAGCCGCGGGACCGACCAGTGCCGCCAGCTCACCGGCCGCCTTGCGTCGCATGAGGTCCATGGCGAAGAACGTGTCCTGCGCATGCGCGAAGCCGAGTGCGAACGATGCGTCCGCCCGGCTGGCTGCGTCGATGGTCACCGCGCCCACCGCATCGCGCGCGATCGTCACGGGCGAGGCGACGGAGGCCGCGACATCGCCTTCGGTGGTGGCGGCACCTGCATGGAGCAGCACGAACACGGCAACGAGGATCGATGCGGCCGCCCCGAGGACCAGCGCCACGATCAGGGCGATCAGCCGGCGCACATGCCGATAGGTGAGATGCGTCACGTTTTTGTCCTTTGTCGAAGGCATCCTATTCGTCCGTCGCGGGCACTCACCTGCGGGCGGACATCCAGGACGGCAACGCGCATACGTGCGGGAAAACGAGACGAATCTACACCTTTATCGACAATTACAATCGATTGCATCACGAATCGTAACTCTTTTCGACGACATCACCGTTGAGGAACACACCATGATGAACATGCGACTCTCCCTCCTGGCGGCACTGGCCGCGGTCGTGCCGATTTCCGCGTCGATGGCGCAATCCCCCTCGTCGATCTACAGCCTGGAGGAATTGAAGACAGCGGCAGACAACGGCGCGAACATCGCCGTCACCGTGGACCTCACCAAGTGCAAGCCGACCGGTACCACGACCGCGCCGGGCACCACGAAGGGTGGCCTGAAGATCGGCGCCTACCGCGTGACGCCGGATGGCGTCTTCAGTTTTTCCGACGCGCATGAAACCGTCGGCCAGGACGGCAAGCCGTTGTGGCAGTTCCTCCGCTACCAGGTCAAGCCGGACCAGACCGTCGCGTTCACGGCATTCATGTATTCCCTGCCGACCTATACGCCGCTCGGACCCGAGATCACGTACGAGTGCGGGATCAACCGTGGGGTGACCTTTATTCCCGAGCACCACTGAGTACGTCGCATGCCCTTGCCGAGCGACCGGATGTGCCGTTTCGGCAGCAACACGTGAACGCAAGTGACCATGCGTTGCGCCCGGGCAACCCGGGGTGTACACGAAAGGCAGGCATCCTCGCCGGTCACGGCATGGGTGCCTGCCTTTCGTGACATTCCGATCGTTACCGCCCAGGGAACAACGCCCATGAAAACCACCCTCGCCGCCCTCGTCCTGATCGTGGCAGGCGCTTCCGCGCACGCCGTTGACGCCCGCCAGCTGACCACCCCGGACAACGCCCCGCGCAATGCGCCGGTGTGCCCGGAGGGCCAGGTCGCCGAGTTCGTCGGTGTGATCAACGGCAAGGCCACCTGGCGCTGCGTGCCCGCTTAAACGGCGCCGTGCAACCTGAGGGCGAATCGGCCACTATGCCCGTTTGAATGGGCGGGTTGTTTGTCATGAGCGAGGCCAAGCCGTCCTCGGGTCCGGTCGTCGCACTGGGCGCCACCGTCGTCATCTGGGCGTTCAGCTGGATCGTGATGAAGCTGGCGATGCGCTACGCCGGCCCGTTCGACTTCTCAGCGTTGCGCTACGCGCTGGGCGCCGCCCTGCTTTTCGTCGTCGTGCTGGTGCTGCGCCGGCCGCTGGCGCCGCCACCGCTCGCCGGCACGATCGTCACCGGGCTGGCCCAGACCGCTGCGTTCCAGGGACTGGGCCAGTGGGCCCTGACCTCCGGTGGCGCCGGTCACGTGGTGCTGCTGGCCTATGCCATGCCGTTCTGGGCCGTGTTGCTCGCGTGGCTGTTGCTGGGCGAACGTCCACAGCGCCGGCACTGGATCGGCATGGCGCTGGCCGCGGCGGGACTCGTCTTCGTCATCGCACCCTGGCACGGTCTCGGCAACCCGCTGAGCACCGGCATGGCCCTGCTGGGCGGGATGTGCTGGGCGCTGGGCACGGTGGTCAGCAAGCGCATGTTCCAGCGCCACCAGCCCGATCCGCTGACCTTCACCGCATGGCAGATGACCTTCGGCGCCCTGGCCCTGGCGGTCGTCGCCTTCCTCGTCCCGCAACGGAC
Organism: Luteibacter sp. PvP120; assembly: GCF_054055715.1. NCBI lineage: Bacteria > Pseudomonadati > Pseudomonadota > Gammaproteobacteria > Lysobacterales > Rhodanobacteraceae > Luteibacter > Luteibacter sp. PvP120. The sequence continues at coordinate 374,034 of NZ_JBSRXP010000001.1, forward strand.
CATGGTCTGGAGCCCGGCGTTCATCGCCGGGCTGGCCTACTCGGTCATCCTGGCCACCAGCCTGGCCTGGACGCTCTGGCTGCTGGCGGTGCGTCGCCTGCCCACGGCGCTGGCCTCCATGTCGTCGCTGGCGGTGCCCGTGCTCAGCGTGCTGATGGCATGGTGGGTGCTGGACGAGAAGCCCCTGCCCAACGAATGGGTGGGCATGGGCTTCATCGTCGCCGGACTGGTCGCCGTCAGTGGCGTGACGATCAGAAGTCGTAGCTGACCGAGAGCCGTGCGTAACGCGGCTGCTGGCGGATCGTCACCGTGCGATACAGCGGATTGGTCAGCTGCGGGCTGAGTTCGCTATAGGGAGACAGCTGCAGCGGCCGCTGCTCGTTCATCAGGTTGAAGATGTTCGCGCTGAAGCTCAGCTTGTGGTCCGCGAACGCTGGGCTATAGGTCGCGCCGATGTCCAACTGGCGGGTCCACGGCAGGTGGCCCTGCTTGCCCGGACGCGACGGCTCGCCGTTGCAGAAATGGTAGAGGCTGCCGTACGACAACGGATCGGTGCCGTCGGCGCCGTAGAAACCGAGGCAGTGCCGGGGGCTGCCGGAGATGATCGCCAGGTTGGCCGACACCAGCCACTCGGGATCGATCTGGTAGTAGCCGTAGAGCTTGATCTGGTGCGTGTGGTCGTTGTTCTGCGGCCCGTTCGCAAACTGCATGATCGACGCGCCGTCCCAGTCGTAGCTGGTGGATGCGTTGGCCTGGCTGACGTCGGAACGAAGCTGGCCCTCGGTGTTGCCGTAGCTGCGCGAGAACACGTAGTCGAACTTGGCGTACCAGTGCCCGTCGAACGGATGCTCCAGCAGCGTTTCCAGGCTGTAGTACTGGCGCTTGAGCTTCGGGAAGCCGAGCTCCGCGTTGCTCATCGGCACCTCGACGTAGTTGCCGCTGGCGTCCACGAGCGTGAACGTGTTGGCCCGGCCGGGGTTGATCAGGAAGCAGCTGTTGCTGGTGGACGCGTCGTAGCCCAGCTGCGCCGACTTGGCCAGCACGGCGTTGCGGTCGCAGTAGTCGTCGATCGCGTTGCGCAGGTTGCGGTACATCAGCTTCGCGCCGTAGACCCACTCGGGGCCCGCGGTCTTGGTAAAGCCGAGGATGTATTCGTCCTGCTTCTCCGCCGTGAGTCCCTTGGCGGTGGTCACCTTGGGATCGGGCTGCTGGCCGTAGAGGTTCAGGCCGGAGACCGGCCCGGACATCGGGGTCAGGCCGGTGGGCGTGCCGTCGGCGGCGATCCCGCCATAGGTGTAGTACTGCACGGTGTTGGTCGTGGCGGCCGCGGAATTGAGTGCGGGGTTCAGCGGCAGGCCGAGGTAGTAGCGTCCTGCGTTGCCGTACACCTTGAAGCTGGCGTCTCCCATCACGTCCCAGCTGAAGCCCAGGCGTGGGGCCCACTGCGGCTTGGTCTGGGTGATGTAGGCCTGGCTGGCGGAATCGTAGTTGGTGAACTGGTCGTTGCGCAGGCCCAGCTGCAGCAGCAGCCGATCGTTCACCTGCCACTTGTCCTCGACGTACTGCGCGCGCTGCGTCGAGCGCACCGTGGCGATCTGGCTGTAGGTGTTCTTCTGGACGAAATAGCCGTCCGCGCCGTTCGGGAAGTCACCCGTGGCACCCACGCCCAGATCCGAGTTGATCGGCACGTTGGGCAGCGACTGGCTGTACGACCAGGTGTAACCCGGGCCGGACGACTCGCTGCCCTGGTTGGCGGCCTTGGCGGTCAGGTTGTCGATACCGACGCTGATGGTGTGGTCGCCGATCGCATAGGCAAGGTCGAGCCGGGTGTTGGTCGTGAAGTTGCCGCGCTTGGGATCGCTCAGGCCATCGGTGGTCTGCGCGTTGCCGATGGGCACCCCACCGTTGAGCGCCGGGTTCTGGTTCACGTCGCCGTCGATGTAGGTCAGGCTGCCGTCGTAGTTGGCCGGTGCCTGGTAGGCCTGCGTGTGCATCTTGCCGTACTCGGCCGTGAGCGTCAGCGCATCGGTGATATAGCTGGTGAACTTGCCGCTCCACAGGTCGCCGCCGTTCTTCTGCCGGTCCGCATCGTTGACGAAGGCACCGCGTCGCTTGGCCACGTAATCGTAATCGTAGTAGCTGCCGCGGTTCTCGGTCTTGTCCGAGGCACCGGTCAGCTCGAGGATGTTGCTGTCGGTGATGTTCCAGTCCAGCTTGGTGTACCAGCGCGGCATGGTGCTGCGCGACTTCTCGAACGAGTTGCTGGCTTCCTCGTTGGCCACGGTCTGCGTGTCACGGCGCTCCACTTCGGCCGCGGCGAAGACGTAGAGCTTGTCCTTGATCAACGGGCCGCCGGCATAGACCGACGCCGTGCTGTCGACGTTGCGGTTGTCGCGGTTGTACGCATACAGGTTGCCGGCCTTGGCCGATTGCGGCACGCCGCTGGCGTAATAGTTGTTGGCGCCCTTGGCACGGGCGAACTGCGGCTCCCAGAGGAACTGCACCCCGTAATGCCAGGTATCGGTACCGCGCTTGCCCACCGCGTTGATCACGCCGCCGTCGGAGCGACCGTACTGCGCGCTGTAGCCGCCGGTGTACACCTCTTCCTGGTCGATCGCGCCATACGGCAGCGTGATACCGCCGAGGGCCTGCAGCGGGTCCGTCGTGTTGAAGCCGTTGATGTAGTACGCGTTGGCGTTGGCGGACGACCCGCCGAAGCTCACCAGCGACTTGCCGGTGTCGCTGGTGAAGCCGCCGCTGTTGGGGACCACGCCGGGGGCCAGCTGGGCGATCTGTTCGGCGGTACGGCCCAGGGGCAGCTTCGCCAGCTGCTGCGCGTCGATCACGGTACGCGAATCGACGCTGGCGACATCGATCGGGGGTGTCGCGTTGGCGGACACCTGCACGCCGTCGAGCGTGGCGGCCTGCGCCGTCCCGGTGGAAAACGAGACCTCGCTCGCGTTGCCGACGCGCACGGCCACGTTGTCGCGCGTGTCCAGCACCTTGCCGTCCCGCAACAGCGTCACCTTGTAGGTGCCGATCGGCAGCGCCGGCGACTTGTACCGCCCACTCGCATCCACCGGCAGGTCGCGACTCACACCGCTCTGGTTTTCCACGCGTACCGTCGTGCCGGCCGCGACGGGCACGTCGCCGAACAGGCTGCCCGTGGTCGACTGCGCGAAGGCGACCGGCATGCCGGCGGCGGCGAGAGCGAGGCACAGCGCGTGCAGCGGAAGGCGACGCGAGAAAGGCGATGTCGGCATGGGAAGGCCCCTGTAGCGGCATGCCCGTGCGCACGGGACCCTCCCGTGGACGAGATGCAAGTGAATGGGATTGCCGGCGCCGTGAAGGCCGACGCCTCACCTTCTAACATCGCGTAAACGTTTACACAACGGTTACATGAGCGTTACGTAAAAGTCGCAAGTTATTGCGCCTGCTTGGTTTTCAGGGGGCGTTATTCGGCGTGGACATTTACGCCGGAGCACGCATCGGGCGTGAGCCGCGTGGGGTCGATCACGACGTGGCGCATGTGCGATCGCTCCCACGTGTAAAGCACATGCACGCGGCCGTCCGCCGACTGGATGATCGCGGGGTACGAGTATTCCTTGCCGGGGTGGTCCTCCAGCGTGAGGACGCGCTTCCAGTGGTGCCCGTCGGCACTCAGGGCGACAGCGAGGGTTCCTCGACCGTCCCACCAGTCCTTGCCCGGCAGCGTGGGGTTGTAGACCAGCAGGTAGCGCCCGTCGGCCAGGGCCACCGCGTCGATCCCCGCGTTGGGATTGTCGATGTCGAGCAGGCGCAGCGGCGACCACTGTCGGCCACCGTCGTGCGAGCGGGTGTCGAACAGGCGCCCCTGCTTCGTGCGGCCGATCGCCTGCAACGTACCGTCGCCATGCACCAGCAGGCTGGGCTGGATCGCGTCGATGCCTGCGGAGGCCACGTCGGGCTCGCGCTGCCAGGTGCGGCCCTCGTCGTCGGAACGTTCCATATGGATATGCCAGTCGCCCTGCTCCGTGCTGGACGGACTGACGATAGCCCCATCGGCCAGCTGCACCGGCTTGTCCTTGATCGGTCCCAGGATGCCCGGCGGCAATGCGCGGGCCGCCGACCAGTGCGCGCCGTCATCGCGAGAGGTCATCACCATGCCCCACCAGTGCTGCGGGTCGGGGCCCACCTTGTAGAACAGCATCAGGCTGCCCGCGCGCGACCGGAACAGCACCGGGTTCCAGGTGGGCAGCCGCGATCCGTCCGCCTGGACGCCGGTGGCGACCTCCCGTGGCGGCGTCCATCCCTTCGCGTCGCGTCGTGCCAGCCAGATAACCACGCTGGGATCGCGCTCCTGCTTGCCACCGAACCATGCCGCCACCAGTCCGTGCGGGGTATCGACGAGGGTGCCGGCGTGGCTTGCGGCCGTCGGCGAGGGATCGGCGACGAAGTCGCGACTCACCACGGCGTGGCATGCGTCGCCCGGCTCGGCCACCACCGTGGGGGTCACCAGTGCCAGACCCAGGCACGCGGCGGCAGCGAAGGCGGCGCGGCTACGGACCACGGGGCGGCGCGGTAGCGAATCGAACATGGCATGACCTTTCAGGAGCGCCGGGCGATCACTCACCTTATCCTCACCAAACACGCTCATATATGAACAGAAGTTTCTGAAAGCTCAATTTTGCCAAATTTTTACTCCAGATCGGCTCGTCGTGGCCGCTGACGAGGAAGCACCGACTACCGATGAGCAAAAATGGCAACGTTAAGCGTCAAGGCACAATTGGCGATCCTCGCGGGTGGACTCGCCCTGGCGATGGTGGCGACCTGCGCGTCCGGGCTCTACGCCCTCTCGGCGACGGGCGAGGCACTGCGCACCGTCTACGAGGACCGCACGGTCTGCATCCAGCAGCTGTCGATCGTGAGCGATCGCCTGCGCGACGAGGCGGCCCAGCTGTCACGGGCCGCACTGGACCCCTCGCGGTTCCCGGCTCGCGATGCGGTGGCTGCCAGTCTTTCGCATCGCGGCACGCTGGAGGCGCAGTGGAAAACCTACGCGGCCACGTACTGGACGCCTGACGAACGGAAACTGGCCGAAGCCTTCCATGCCTCGTACGAAACGCTGGAAAGCCAGGGCTTCGCCGCGACCCGCAAGGCCCTGGAGGCCGGCGACACCGCCGGCGCCGACAAGCTGCTGCACGCCTCGGTCGATGTCCTGCTGCCGCGCACCCTGTCGCACCTGGACGCCCTGCGCACGTTGCAGATCGACGTGGCCTCCAGCGAATACCAGGGCTCGCGCGAGCGCTATGCACTGTTGTGGCGCACCCTGCTCGGCATCGCCACGGGTGGCCTGCTGATCGGCGCCGGCGTCGGCGTGTGGACGGGGCGCCGCCTGTACCGCGCCCTGGGCGGGGAACCGATCTACGCCGCGGAAGTGGTCCGCCGCATCGCCGATGGCGACCTCACCGTGCGCGTGGACCTGAAGGCCGACGATTCGTCGAGCCTGCTGCATTCCATCGCCACGATGCGCGACCACCTCTGCGGCATCGTTACCGGCATCAAGCAGTCCAGCCACTCCATCGCCATTGCCGCGGAACAGATCTCTCAGGGCAACTCCGACCTTTCCCAGCGCACCGAGGAACAGGCCGCCTCGCTGGAGGAAACCGCCGCGAGCATGGAGCAACTGACCGCCGCCGTGCGCGAGAACACCGACAACGCCATGCTGGGTACGACCCTCGCCGGCACCGCCTCGGCGACGGCCAAGCGCGGTGGCGAAGCCGTCGCACGCGTGGTGGACACGATGGAGGGCATATCGAGCAGCTCCGCCCGCGTCGGTGACATCGTCGGCGTCATCGATTCGCTCGCCTTCCAGACCAACATCCTGTCGCTGAACGCCGCCGTGGAAGCGGCCCGTGCCGGCGAGCATGGCCGTGGCTTCGCCGTGGTGGCCAGCGAGGTGCGTTCGCTGGCACAGCGCAGCGCTACCGCCGCGAAGGAGATCCGCGGCCTGATCGACGCGTCGATGGAGCGGGTCGCCGAGGGTTCGTCCATGGTCGCCGAGGCGGGATCGACGATCGAGGGCGTGGTCACCGCGGTGTACCAGGTGTCCGGCGTCATGACCGGCATCTCCGCGGCGTCGCAGGAGCAGGCCTCGGGTATCGAGCAGGTCAATCGCGCGGTGACGCAGATGGACCAGGTGACCCAGCAGAATGCCGCGCTGGTCGAGCAATGCACGGCCGCCTCGCGATCCATGGCCGAACAGGCACAGTTGCTGCGCACCGCGGTGGACGTGTTCCGCCTCGAAGCGGCCTGATCCGAGCCTCAGGTTATTGCGATCCGTGGCGCGCAACGACGCCCGGATCGCAATAACTTGCTTCATTGTATCTTTCACGCATGAGAAAGCGCATAGACGTATAGACGTCTGTGCGTCTTTTGCGATCCAGCGCACTTTTCAATCGCGTTACAAGGGAATACGCTCGGCTCATTCCCGGGCAACCATTTGCCTTGGGAAGACGCGGCCGGTCCGCGTCGGCGAAGGCGGTGCCGAAGCTTTCGCGCACGACAAACAGGGGAACCACAAAACTCGAGGGAGACGATCCATGACGTATCGCAAGTCGTTGCTGTGCGCGGCTGTCCTGTGCGCGCTTTCAGCACCTGCCGCCGTATTCTCGCAAACCGCCGCGTCCGCGGTCGCCGATATCGACACCACGGAGGCACCACGGATCACGCAGGCGGTCGATGCCCGTCAACGTGTTGCCATTGCCGGGAGCCACATCCCGCTGGTCGATGCCGTCGCCGCGACCTCCGTCGCCACCGACGACCTGCCGATGAACCACCTGCAGCTCGTGCTCAAGCGCAGCGCGAAGCGCGAAGCCGCCTTGAAGAAGGTGATCGCCGAGCAGAACGACCCATCCTCCGCCCGCTTCGGTCGCTGGCTCACGCCGGAAGCCTTCGGCAAGAGCTTCGGCGTCACCGACGCCGATCTCGCCACCGCCGTGTCCTACCTCACGGCCCAGGGCTTCACCGTCAACGGTGTCTATCCCAGCCGCATGCAGATCGACTTCTCGGGTTCCGCCGGGCAGGTGCGCAACGCCTTCGGCGTGCAGGAAAAATACTATGCGGTGGACGCGAAGCAGCACCTGGCCAACGCCGGCGACGTGACGATTCCCAAGGCCTTGAGCGATGTCGTCGCAGGCGTGGCCGGCCTGACCGACCTGCGTCCGCAGGCGCAGCACACGCCTTTCGTGCATGCCGCGCGCGATCCGTCGGGTACGGGCTTCATCCGCAAACCCGCCACGGGTACCTCCGCCGATGTGGCCACGGCCAAGGCCAGCCCGCAGCTGTTCCCGTTCAACGACACGATACGGCTGCTGACCCCGTACGACATGAGCGTCATGTACGGCACCGCGCCGCTGATCGCCTCCGGCATCACCGGCAAGGGCATCACCGTGGCCGTGGTGGAGGACGCCGACATGCCCAAGGCGGACTGGGACAACTTCGTCAAGACCTTCGACCTGGCGAAATACGGCGGTACGTACGCCCTGGTCAATCCGCCGGCAGCGGGCCTGTCCAGCACCAACTGCATCGACCCGAACGTCAGCGCCGGTATCGAGGAGGAATCCGGTGAAACGCTGCTCGACGCCGAATGGGTCACCGCCATGGCCCCCGGCGCCACGCTGAAGGTCGCCACCTGCGACGACTCCGGCACGAACAACTTCTTCGGTGGCGTGTACACCGCGGCGAACAACCTCATCAACGGCGCCGACCGGCCGGACATCATCAGTGCCAGCTACGGTTTCGACGAACTGGACGTGGACGTCGCGACCAAGATCGCCCTGGACGGCATGTGGCAGCAGGCCGCCGCCGAAGGCATCTCGGTGTTCGTTTCCACCGGCGATTCCGGCGTGAACACGGGCTACAACGGGTCGGCATTCATCACGCTGGGCATCAGCGCCAATGCGCTGGCAACCTCGCCATACGTTACCGCGGTGGGCGGCACGGATACGGCCGATGTGCTGGACAAGACCACGGCCACGTATTTCGCGGCCAAGCCGAACAGCGTGCTGGGCAGCGCGTTGTCCTACGTACCCGAGATCCCGTGGAACGAGTCCTGCGGCAACGGCGTGGCAGCCAAGGCCAACGGCTATACCAGCGCAGTGAAATTCTGCCAGGCACAGTACGCCAAACTGGGCCGCTTCAACACGCCGTTCACGGCGGAAGGCTCCAGTGGCGCGCCTGCGTTGTACAACGAGAAGCCGGCATGGCAGGCCAAGGTGCACGGCGCATCGAAGGACGGGGCACGCGACATACCTGACGTGGCCCTGTTCGCCGGCAGCTACGGTAATGTCACCTACGCGGTGACGTGCGATTCCAGCGCGCTGTGCGCGCCGGGCCTGCCCAACGGAGCCGACGGCAGCGGTGGCACGTCGCTGGCATCGCCCATGTTCGCGGCCATCCAGGCCCTGGTGAACCAGTCCACCGGTCGCCGGAAGCAGGGTGTGGCGGCGACCACGCTCTATGCCCTGGCCGCAAACGAGTACGGCACCGCCGACGGCGCGGCGCCCGCCACGCTGGCCGCGTGCGATGCCGACAAGGGCGCCACCGGCACCGCCGGTTGCGTGTTCCACAACATCACCCGCGGCGGCATCTCGACCAACTGTTCCACGGGTGCCGACAACTGCTATGCCTATACGGGGCCCTACGGACTGACCTCGATCACCACGAAGAAGTACAAGGAGGCCTACCCCGCGCAGCCTGGCTGGAGCTTCGCCGCCGGCCTGGGCTCGGTCAACGCCGCTAACCTGGCCAAGGCCTGGAAGGCATACAACAAGCAACACTGACGAGGCCCCGTCCACGGCGCGACACGCCGTGGACGGGATCGTGGTGCGATGGCGGCGCATTGAGCACGCCGGTGTTTTGTGGAACCCTCGGTATTCGTTGCCGTGAGGATGTCCGCATGCAGGCTGCTTCGCCCGTGTCACGCGTTCGCCGGCTCGTGCCGGCACTCTCCCTCTTCCTGGCCGTGCCGGCGATGGCCGCCTCGCCGCAGGCGACGCTCACCGTGGCGAACGGCGGTCGGCCCGTGCTGACGGTGCGCGATCCCGGCAGTGCCCTGCCGATCACCATCGCACTCGGCCTGAAGACGACCGCGGCCGATCTCACCCAGGGGCTGACCCTCCAGCGCACCACCGAACACCACGGCATCGTCGAGCACTACCGCATGACCACCGGCAAGCGCCTGCAGCGCGAGGCCACCTTCGACGAGACCCGTTACGCACTGCGTAACGCCATGGGCCAGCAGCTCGATGTCGTGCTGCGCACGGCGCCCGATGGCATTGCCTTCCGCTACGAACTTCCCGGCGTGCACCAGGCCACCGTTACCGGTGAAGCCACCGCCTTCGCCGTCCCCGCCGACTCGCCCGCCTGGCTGCTGCCATACGGCCCCCAGTACGAAAAAGAACGCATCCAGACGACGGCAGGCACGGCAGCCGCCGGCGACTACGGGTACCCCTCGCTGTTTCGCCTGGGCGGGCACTACGCCCTGGTCACCGAAGCCAATGCCGATGGCCGCTACGACGGCAGCCGCCTGGTCCATGCCGCGGGTAGCGGCACCTATACCCTCGCCCTTGCCGATCCCCGCGTCGACAGCCAGGGCGTGACCCCGTGGCGCGTGGTGATCGCCGGCGATCTTGCCACGGTCACCGCATCCACCCTGGTGGACGACCTGGCCGACCCGGCACGCTTCGACGACACCGCGTGGATACGGCCCGGCCGCGTGGCCTGGTCGTGGCTGAGCGAGCACGACAGCCCCTCGAACGTGCAGCGTCAGCGGGCGTATGTCGATTTCGCCGCGCGAAACCGTATCCCTTACGTGCTCGTCGACGAAGGCTGGAGCGACACGTGGGTGCCCGACCTGGTGCGCTATGCGAACGGCAAGGGCGTGGACATCCTGCTCTGGTACCACTGGTCGAAGCTGGACACGTCGAGCAAGCGTATGGCGGAGCTGACCCGGATCAAGGGCTGGGGCGTCAAGGGCGTGAAGATCGACTTCATGGAATCCGACTCGCAGGCCCGCTTCCGCTGGTACGACGACACCCTGGCCGACACCGCCCGCCTGCACCTCATGGTGAATTTCCACGGCGCCACCATCCCCCACGGGCTGGCGCGCACCTGGCCGCACCTGATGACGATGGAAGGCGTGCGCGGCGCGGAGAACGATCCGCCTGTCGCCGGCAACACGATCCAGCCTTTCACGCGCAACGTGGTCGGTTCCATGGATTACACGCCGGTGGCCTTCGACACCGGGACGCAGAAAGCCAGCATCGCGCACGAAGTGGCGCTACCCATCGTCTTCGAGTCGGGCTGGACGCATCTGGCCGACCGGCCGGAAGCGTACGAGCGTCGTCCGCTCGCCCTCGCCTTCCTCAACCAGGTGCCCACCGTGTGGGACGACACGAAACTGATCGCCGGCACGCCTGGGCAGGAGGCGATCATCGCGCGGCGCAGCGGCGACCGCTGGTTCATCGGCGCGATCGCGGCGGGGCCTGCCCGGCGCCTGGCCGTGCCGGTGGCATCGCTCGGCACGGGCCCGTGGCATGCGGATATCGTGCGCGACGGCCATGACCGGGGCGACGTGGCACGCAGTGCGCAGACGCTCGCCGCGGACGGCACGCTCGCCTTCGACGTGCCGCAGGACGGCGGCTTTGCAGCGGTGCTGTGCCCGGCAGCGACGGCCACCCCGGCCGATGGCTGCTATCGCCGATGACCGTTACGACGCCTTCGGCGCCTTGTGCTTACTGGTATACGCCTGGAAGGCCTCGATGGCCGGGTCGCGGCGCAGGAGCTTGGAGGCGGGATCGACCGTGAACATCGCGCCCGGCGGTAGGGTCACCTCGCCCTGTCCCGCGGTCATCGGCAGCGTCACCACGTTCTCGCCGACACGGACTTCCACGGGCAGCGGGAACGGACCCTTGCCCGGCACCTGCCAGGCGAGGTGCAGTTGCTGGCCCTCGCGCGCCACCTTCAGCTCCGGCAGGGCCGCCTGGTAGAGGTACACGTCGAAGAACCAGCGCATGTCACGGCCCGTCACACGGTTCACGATGTCGATGAAATCCTTCGTGGTGGCGTAGCGCGGCGCGAACTGGCCAGGCACCGGATGATCGGTGCCGTAGACCAGCTCGCGGGTCGCACGGAAGAACGCCTCGTCGCCGATCAGTCCGCGCAGGGTGTGCAGCATCAGCGCACCCTTGTTGTAGATGTCCTGCCCCGGGCCGCCGCGGGTGTCGTCGTAGGCGTCTTCCTCGCGGCGCGGCTTGCCGGACACGATGGGATGCTTGTTGTCGATGCGCGCGCGCAGCTGCATCAGGCTGGCGAAGTAGGCCTGGCTGCCGCCCAGCGATCCCGCGTACAGCGGCTGCATGTACGTGGCGAACGCCTCGTGCAGCCACATGTCGTCCCAGTTGGCGTTGGTGACCTGGTTGCCGAACCACTCGTGCGACAGCTCGTGCTGCAGCAGGTCGTCGTAGCCGTAGACATTCTTCGCATAGGCGTTGCCATAGGCGTTGATCGTCTGGTGTTCCATGCCCTTGAACGGGGTTTCGGCCACGCCCATCTTCTCGCCGCCGAACGGATACGGTCCGACGGCGCTTTCGAGGTAATCGAGCATGGCGGGAAACTCCGCGAACAACGCCTTCGCCTGGCTCTCGTCGTCCACGTACCAGTAATGCAGCGGCACGATATTGCCGAACCGGCTGCGATACGACGCGGACAATTCGCGATACGGCCCGATGTTGAGCGCCACGCCGTAGGTGCTCACATCGTGGCTGCGCCAATGGTAGGTACGCCTGCCCTCGGCCTCATCCATGCCCATGGCCACGCCGTTGCCCACCGCCACCAGCGGCGCCGGCACCGTAATGTGCTCGTCGACCACCTGCGGGCGGCCCATGGGGTGATCGATGCACGGCCAGAACAGGTCGCAGCCCTCGCCCTCCACCGCGGTCGCCACCCAGGGCATGCCGTTCGGCGCCTTCGTCCAGACGAAGCCGCCGTCCCACGGCGCGTGCACCGCCGTATGCGGGCTACCGTGATACACCACGCGCACCGTGGTCCGCGCGCCCTTCTCCAGCGGCCGCGGCAGGTCGATCGACAGTCGTCCGTCGGGATTGCGCCAGGCGGCGCTTGCCAGTGCCTTGCCATCGACCTCGACACGGTCGATCGGCAGGTTGCGATCCAGGTCCAGCACGATGCGGCGCAGCGGTACCGTCACCCCGAAGGTCAGCCTGGCATCCCCTTCGATCCAGTGCCGCACCGGGTCCACGCGGATGCCGAGGTCGGCATGCTCGAAGGTCACCGCCATCTGCTCGGGCGCACGCGCCGCCCCGGAGTTGCGGGTCAGGTCGGTCAGCGGCGGCGGTGCCGGCGGCGTCGAGGGCGTGCATGCCACCGTCGCAAGCGCGACACCGGCACCGAACAGGAGGGGAATACGCATACCTTGAGCGACCGTCGGCGAGTGAAATGTGCGCGGCCACCATACCCAGATGCCGCGACCCCGTCCTAGGTCGAAAGACCGATGGTAATTACGCGCGAACCCGCCACGTCGCCGGAAAGAACGAGGGCGTAGGAGCCCACGATGAGGGCGAAAAGCCAACAAAGCGAAGACGCGGCACCATCCATCGCCCCGCGTCGCGCCTATCATCCTGCGTCTACGGCGAATAAGACCGAGATTCGCTTCGTAGACGGGAACGCTCGCTCGCATGTTACCCAAGGCCTCCCTCGCCCTAGAAACGCTGAGGGCTTCGCCGACATCGTCGGCTCCTACACCGCCTATGCACCGCGATCCGCTACCATCGCGACCTTCCTCGCCAGCGCCCCTTCCCCGATGACCGACAACTCCCAGGACTACGTGGCATGGCTGCTCGAGCGCTCCATGCTGGAGAAAGCCCGCGAACGCGCCAGGCTCTATGGCGGACAGGCGCGCCTGTGGGCGTATCCGTATGCGGAAAGCCGCGGGCGTAGCGCCTCGGAGATGGCCTCGGTGTGGTTCACCGCCTATCCGGCCTCGCTGGTGACGCGCCCGGGGCAGTCGGTGCTGTCGGCGCTAGGCGAGCACGATTTGTGGCACGCGCTTTCGGTACTCGGCGTGCAGGGCATGCACGTGGGCCCGACCAAGGAGGCCGGTGGCCTGCGTGGACGCGAGAAGACGCCGACCATCGACGGGCATTTCGACCGTATCGGCCTGGACACCGACCCCGTGTTCGGCACCAGCGCCGAGTTCTCCGACATCGCGCGTATGGCGTCGGTGTTCAGCGGCATCGTCATCGACGACGTGATCCCGTCGCATACCGGCAAGGGCGCCGACTTCCGCCTGGCGGAAATGGCCTATGGGGACTACCCCGGCCTGTACCACATGGTGGAGATCCGCGAGGACGACTGGACGCTGTTGCCGGACGTGCCGGAAGGCCGCGACTCGATCAACCTCGGGCCGCTCACGGTGGACGCGCTGCACGACAAGGGCTACATCGTCGGCCAGCTGCAGCGGGTGATCTTCCTCGAGCCGGGGGTGAAGGATACCGACTGGAGCGCCACGGCGATCGTCACCGGCGTGGACGGCAAGCCGCGCCGCTGGGTGTACCTGCACTACTTCAAGGAAGGCCAGCCGGCACTGAACTGGCTCGATCCTTCCTTCGCTGCGCAGCAGCTGGTGATCGGCGACGCGCTGCACAGCCTGGACGTGATGGGCGCGCGTGGCCTGCGCCTGGATGCCAACGGCTTCCTCGGCATCGAGCGTCGCGCCGGCGGCCCGGCCTGGTCGGAAAGCCATCCGCTGTCGATCACCGGCAACCAGATCATCGCCGGCATGGTGCGCAAGGCGGGTGGCTTCAGCTTCCAGGAACTGAACCTCACCGTGGACGACATCGCGGCCATGTCGCGCGGCGGTGCGGACTTGTCCTACGACTTCATCACCCGTCCCGCCGTGCAGCATGCCCTGGCCACCGGCGACACCGAATTCCTGCGCCTGATGCTGCGCACCGTGCACCAGCACGGGATCGACCCGGCCTCGCTGATCCACGCGATGCAGAACCACGACGAACTGACCCTGGAGCTGGTCCACTTCTGGACCGCCCACGCCACCACGCCGTTCTTCTTCAAGGGGCAGACCATGCCCGGCGCGCTGCTGCGCGAGCAGATCCGCGAGGCCATGTACGAGCGGCTCAGCGGCGAGCACGCCCCGTACAACCTGCGCTTCGTCACCAACGGCATCGCCTGCACCACGGCCAGCCTGGCGGCGGCCGTGCTGGGCCTGCGCGACCTGGACGCGCTGTCCGCCGAGGACATCGAGCAGATCCGCAAGCTGCACCTCCTGCTGGTGATGTTCAACGCGCTGCAGCCGGGCGTGTTCGCCATTTCCGGGTGGGACATCGTCGGTGCGCTCACCCTGCCCGTGGACGACGTATCCTCGCTCATGGGTGACGGTGACACGCGCTGGATCAATCGCGGTGCGTATGACCTGATGGAGCTGGACCCGGAAGCCACCGTCTCCGGCCAGGGGCTGCCCCTGGCACGCACGCTGTACGGCAGCCTGAAATCGCAGCTGGAAGACACCACCTCGTTCGCCAGCCGCGTGCGCCGCGTGCTCACGGTGCGCCATGCCACCGGGTTGGCCAGCGGCCACCAGCGGCCCATTCCGGACGTGGAAGCCGCGGGCCTGCTGGTGATGCTGCATGACCTGCCCGCCGGACGCGGCGTGCAGATCACCGCCCTGAACTTCACTGCCGAGCCGATCGACGAGCGCCTGGTGCTGGAGAACGTGGGCGCCGGTCCGGTCGTGGACCTGCTCAACGAGACGCTGGAAGGCGACGTCGGCGAGGACGGCGTGCTGGACATCCATCTCGATGCCTACGAGGGTCTTTGCCTGCGCATCGTCAGCGTATCGGCGCCGCCCGGCTTCTGAGCGCTGCCACTCACTTGAGCACGCCGGCCTCGATCGGGAACGGCTTGAGGCGATGGTCCTCACGCATGCCATCACGCAGGTCGATCTCGATCCCGCGCGTGACGGCCGTCATCGGCACGTCGTTGACGCCGTTCTCGAACGGGTCCTGCAGGTCGTTGCCCGATTGCAGCAGGCCGAGGAACAGCACGCCGGCCACCGTCGAGCCCAGCGGGGTGTACAGGCCCAGCTGCTCTACCAGGCCGAACGGCAGCAGCGCGCAGAACAGGTGCGTGAATACCACCGGATAGACGGAGTACTGCTGCGGCAACGGCGTGTTCTTGATCCGCTCCATGCCGCCCTGCGCGTTGGATATCTCGGCCAGCGTGCGGGCGAAGGCGGCGCGGATGATCGAATCCGGAGCCGCATCGCTCAGCAGCGCGCCCGTGCGCAAGGCGATCGCGTTGGGCGCATTGGCTACCGTATCCAGGTCGGCCAGCTCCTCCTCGGACAACAGGCCGACCAGTTCGTCGCGCTCCTTCTGCCGGCGCAGGTGCAGCCGCAACGCGTGCACATAGGCGATCTGGCGATAGGAGATCTCACGCGCCACGCGGGCGTCACCCAGCAGCGTCCACGCATCGCGAACCAGCGTGCGCGAGCAGTTGACCATCGCTCCCCACAGGGTGCGTGCCTCCCACCAGCGCGCATAGGCGGTGGCATTACGGAAGCTCAGGTAGATCGCTACCGCGGTGCCGAACAGGGTGAGCGGCAAGGCGGGAAAGTTGTCCCACCCTGCCTGCGTGCAATACCACGCGGCCGTGACCAGCACATCCCAGCAGAACAGGATGAGCAGCGGCACGCCGACATAGCGGGAAAGATGACTCACATGGGCATGACCGGGAACCAGCATCGGGGTGTCCTCCTGGGTGACGATCAGCTGTTGTGCGCGGCAGCGCGCGGCGTGGTGTACGCGCCGAAACCGTCGGATGCGGTCGGCAGGCGGTTCTGATGGGTGTGCGGCGACGGACGGCCACCCTCGGTGGCAGGGTCGTCGTCACGGCCCTGGGCAAGCGCCACGGCCATCGCCAGGGTCAGCGCCATCACGGGGGCCACCTTGCGTACGCGCAGTCCACGCACCAGCAACAACGGCACCATGCCCAGCGCGACGGCGCTGCCGAACCATTCGGCGATCAACAGATCCATGCGTCGCGGCGGGTCGGCCGCGACGACGACGGTCGCGCACACCGCCAGTACGAGCATCAGCGGCAGATGCGGACGCACTTGGGCGAGCGCGGGAGCGATGTGATCGGGAGGACCGACGGTGGGGTCGGCGTTATCCGTGCGATCGGGGGACAGCTGTTGTATCGGCATACGCAATCCGGTGGCGGTGGGGACGCCCCGAACTTGCAAGACCCCGCGTGGCGATGGCAACCCCGGGTTGGCGACGGCATTCAGCGAAGGTCCGGGTGACATGTAACGCCCCTGTTACGGACGTCCATGCGAACCGCGTCGCCATGCGGCATCGCAGCATTCGCACCCGTGAAATAGACGTCCATTTCACGGGTTTGGGCGCTGCCAGTCGTTCAGCCAGGGCCTGAAATACGTCGCTCCGGACGTCCGGAGCGACGTGAGGTTCTTCTGAACGCTGGCCAGTGCATGTGGCTCAGGGCGCCGCCGGTGTGACCCGCCACACCGTATCGCCCACATCGTCGGCGATCAGCACCGCACCGTCCTTGTCCTGCACGATGCCCACGGGAGCACCGTAGAGTTGCTTCTGGTCGTCGGAATAGAAGCCGCTGACGATGGTCTCTGGCTTGCCCTGCGGCTTGCCATCCCGGAACGGCACGAAGACCACTTCGTAGCCGCTCAGTGGCGAGCGATCCCAGCTGCCGTGCTCGCTGATGAAGGCGCCGTTGTGGTACTTCGTCGGCAGTGCGTTGGCCTGGGTCAGCAGCAGCCCCAGCGGCGCGACGTGCGAGCCGATGGCGTAATCCGGCCGGATCGCCTTGGCCACCAGGTCGGGGCGTTGCGGCTTGACGCGGGTATCCACATGCTGGCCGTAGTAGCTGTACGGCCAGCCGTAGAAGGCGCCCGGGCGTACCGAGGTCAGGTAATCGGGCACCAGGTCGGCACCGATCTCGTCGCGCTCGTTGACGATGGCCCACAACGTGTTGCCCACCGGATCCCATTGCAGCCCCGTGGGGTTGCGCAGGCCCGCCGCGTAGATCCGGCTGGCGCCCGTGGCCACGTCCACCTCGAGCACGTCCGCGCGGCGATATTCCACGTCCAGGCCGTTCTCGGTGATGTTGCTGTTGGAGCCGACACCGACATACAGCTTGGTCCCCTCCGGGTTCGCCTGCAGGGCCTTGGTCCAGTGATGGTTGATCGTGTCGGGCAGGTCGGCGAACACGGTGGGCGCCGCGGCGATATGGGTCTCGCCCTCCGTATACGGGAAGGTGACGATGCCGTCGGTGTTGGCCACGTACAGCGTGTTGCCGATCAGCTGCACGCCGAACGGCGAGTTCAGCCCGTCGACGAAGTCGTGTTTCTCCCAGGCGCCCTGCCCTTGCCCTTGCCGGCGCAACAGGGTGATGCGATTGCCGCCCTTGCCACCCTTGCCGGATTGATCCTTGACCAGTCCCGCCATCAGTTGCTTGGGCGTGGTGACCGGTTCGGTGCCCGGGCCGTTGGATTCCACCACCAGCACGTCGCCGTTGGGCAGCGTATAAAGCTGGCGCGGATGCATCAGGCCGGTAGCGATGGCCTCGATGGCCAGACCGGGTGCCACATGCGGGGTCTGCCCCGGCTTCCAGCCGGCCTTGTCGGGCACCTGCATCGGCGGGACGAGGAAGTGCCGCGGCGCGGGCAGCGAAGGATCCGCGCCGGACTGGTCCGGCGGCGCCAGCGAGGCTTTTTCGCTGCATCCCGCGAGGCCGACCAGGCAGGCCAGGGCAAGGCTGC
Organism: Luteibacter sp. PvP120; assembly: GCF_054055715.1. Taxonomy (NCBI): domain Bacteria; kingdom Pseudomonadati; phylum Pseudomonadota; class Gammaproteobacteria; order Lysobacterales; family Rhodanobacteraceae; genus Luteibacter; species Luteibacter sp. PvP120. Next base: position 391,903 of record NZ_JBSRXP010000001.1, read on the forward strand.
TGAGTGCGAAGGACTTAGTCATGGACGATCACTCCGTGGTCGTTCGCGTACACCGCGACGAGGATATGGGCGACGGCCAGCAGCAACACCGTCACGGCAGACAGCCAGACGCCCATCGGTACGGCGGCATAGGCGTCGCGGGTGTGGACGAAGGCGTTGACGATCGCCACGACGATCGCCACCAGGTTCAGCCAGAAATCGATACGCGCACCACGCCATAGCGCATGGCGTGAGGTAATCCATACCTGCACCAGGTTGACCAGCCGGGGAACGATAGCGAACAGCAGGCCGAACACGATCAGCCACGCGGCACCCTTGATCCACAGCAGGACGCCGGTGTGGGCATAGGTCGCATCGAAGATCAGGGCGGCGACGAAGCAGCCGAAGGGGATGGGATTGAGCAGGCCATAGAGCGTGGTGGCCACCACGTTTCGCTGCGACACGACGCGGGAATGCATGATCGAGGGTCTCCCTGGATGGATCGGATGGATGACGCACGGGCCATGCTGGTCCGCGTCGTGTCTAGGCCATGTCTGCTGCGCGCCCTTCCCATGCATACCCGTGACGGGCGATCATCGCGCCGGGATCATAACGAGGGGTGGGGATGTCGGAGCATGGCCAGGATCAGCAGCTGGAGCGGCTGACGTTTTTTTCGGATGCGGTATTCGCCATCGCCATCACGCTGCTGATCATCGAGGTGCACGTGCCGCATCCGGCGGCGTCCAGCGATGCGGCGTGGCTGGAGGCCCTGGTGGAACTGATACCCCAGCTGGCCGGCTTCTTCCTCAGCTTCGTCGTCGTGGGCGCGGTCTGGGCGGCTCACCATCGCGTGTTCGGCCTGTTGCGCCACTACGACCCATCCATCGTGTGGCCGAACCTGTTCCTGCTGATGGCCATCGCCTTCACACCGTTCTCCACGGCGTTGATGAGTGCCCACCCCGTGGAACGCGTGCCGGAAGTGTTCTACGCGACCAGCCTGCTCATCGCCGGTCTGCTGCAGTACCGGCTGGTACGCAAGGCATTGCGGCCACCCTTCCTGGCGCCGGATGTGAGTGACGACACCGTGGCCGTGCTGCGTCGTCGCAGCCTGGCGATGCCGTCGATGGCCCTGCTCTCGGGCATCCTGGCGATGTGGTGGCCAGGGCGCAGCAACATCCTGCTGGTGCTTACGCCGCTGGTGGTGATGCTTTATGCGCGCCTGGGGACGCGCAAGGTCGCCGCCGACGAGGCCTGACGCGACCGGCGGCGAGGCTCAGGTGCGCTTTGCCGGGTGCGACGGCCGGGAGGCAGGTGCCACCTTGGCGGCATCGTTACGCGGCACGCAGGCACCGGACGCGTCCACTACGCGTACGACGCAGGCACCGGGATGCGTGGCCGCGGCGACGTTGTAGGCGCTGGTGCGATCCTCGCGCAGCTGGGGCTCGGGTGATGGATGGTCGGGGCGCTTGGACATGAGCGTGGCACTCCTTGGCCGCCGGGCGTGCCCCGGCAACCCCTACGCTGCGCCTTCCCGCGTTAGCTTGCCGTCAGTGCCGCAGGTACACCACCTCTACCCGGTGCTCCGTGCCATCGTCGACCAGCGGTATGGCCCCGTCGGCGACCAGGATGCCGTCGACGTGAAGGCTGCCGGCCTCCCCGTCGGCCGCAGGGCGCAGCGCGATGACATAGCCGGACCCGCCGTGGCGATAGCGCATGCCATAGCCGGGCCACGCCGCGGGCACGCGCGGTGCGATCCACAGCCGATCGCCCTCGCGACGGAGGCCCAGCAGCGTTTCCACCAGCAGGCGGTACATCCAGCCGGCGGAACCCGTGTACCAGCTCCAGCCGCCGCGCCCCACATGGGGCGGCACGGAATACACATCCGCCGCGATGACATAGGGCTCGACCTTGTAGCGATCGATCGCCTGCGCGTCGCCCGTGTGGCTGGCCGGATGGATCATCTTCACCAGTTCCCACGCGCGCTCATGGCGTCCCATCTGCGCGAAGGCCATGGCCGCCCACACCGCGGCGTGCGTGTACTGGCCGCCGTTTTCGCGCACACCCGGCACGTAGCCCTTGATGTAGCCCGGGTCCATGGCCGACCGGTCGAACGGCGGATCGAGCAGCCGGATCATGCCGGGGTCCTCCAGCACCAGGTGCCGATCCAGCGAGGCCATGGCCTGCTCGCGCCGCTCGGTGCCGGCCACGCCGGACAGCACGGACCAGCTCTGCGCGATCGCATCGATGCGGCACTCGTCGTTGGCGGCGGACCCCAGTGGCGTGCCGTCGTCGAACCAGGCGCGGCGGTACCAGTCGCCGTCCCAGGCCTCGGCGTCGAGCGCCCGTGACAACGTATCGGCTTCCGCCAGGCAGCGCCCGGCGAACGGTGCGTCGCCGTGGCCTCGCGCGGTGACCGCGAACTCGCGCAGCACATGGACGAGGAAGAAGCCCAGCCAGACGCTCTCGCCCTGCCCGCCTTCGCCGACCTTGTTCATCCCGTCGTTCCAGTCGCCGCCGCCCATCAGCGGCAGGCCGTGCCGGCCCCGTGGCATGGCGTGCTCGATGGCGCGCACGCAGTGCGCGTACAGCGTGGCACGCTGGCCGGACGGACGGGCCTGGTCGTACCAGGATTCCTCGCCATGTCGCAGCGTACGGCCTTCGATGTACTCGATGGACTCGTCCAGTACGCCGGTGTCGGCACTGGCCTGGACGTATCGGCTGGTCGCCAGCGGCAACCACAGGTAGTCGTCCGAGCAGGTGGTACGCACGCCGCGGTCGCCGGGCGGGTGCCACCAGTGCATCACGTCGCCCTCGGCGAACTGGTGCGCCGCGCATATCAGCAGTTGCGCCCGGGCCATGGCCGGTGCCGCGTGCTGGGTGGCCATGGAGTCCTGCAACTGGTCGCGGAAACCGATGGCGCCACCGGACTGGTAGTAGCCGCTGCGCGCCCACAGCCGCGCGGCGATGGTCTGGTAGAGCAGCCAGCCGTTGGCGAAACGGTCGGTCGCCGCATCGGGCGTGCTGACCTGCACCGCGCCGAGCGTCTGCCGCCAGTGCTCGCGCACGGCGGCCAGCGCGCGTGCCGCCGAGCCGTCGTCGCGGAAGCGCAGTACCAGGCCGCGCGCGTCCACCTCGTCCACGCCCATGCCCAGGCGGATCACCACGTCGCGCGATTCACCCGGTGCCAGGGTGATCGTCGAACGCAGCACGCCGCAGGGATCCAGCCCCGCGCCGACGCGGTTATGCCAGCCGGCACGGCGCATGCCCAGGGGGCCACCGGTGTGCCCATTGCGGCCGAGGAAGCCGGTACGGTCGCCGCCGACGTCGCGCTCCGCGTCTTCCACATCGAGGAACGCGACGCGATCGGGGAACTCGCTGTTGTACGCATTGCGCGCGAACAGCGCGCCCGTCGACGGATCGATCTCGGTGACCACGTGCATGGCACTCTTCTCGCGCACGTCGCCGAGCAGCCATTCCACATAGGCGGTGATCGACAGCCGCCGTGCGTCGGCACCGTCGTTGGTCAGGCGCAGCACCTGGAACTTCACCGACGCATCCAGCGCCACGAAGACCTCCAGGCGCGACGACAACGAGCCTTCCGTGTGCTCGAACACGCTGTAGCCGAAGCCGTGGCGCGTGGTGTATGTGCCTTCACCGCGCATCGGCAACGGGGTCGGGCACCAGGTGTGCCCGGTGGCTTCGTCGCGCAGGTAGATCGCCTCGCCGCAGGCATCCTCGACCGGATCGTTCTGCCACGGCGTCAGACGGCAACCATGGGCGTTCTCCGCCCAGGTGTAGGCACTGCCGCTTTCCGAGACCACGCTGCCGAACGACGGATTGGCCAGCACGTTGCACCAGGGCGCGGGCGTGGTGGCACCGGGTGCCAGGGTGATGACGTATTCCGTGCCGTCGGCGGAAAAGGCTGCCGAGACGGGCACCGCCGGCACCGGGGCGGGACGCCTGCGCGCCGGCCAGGCCGGCTCGGCGGCCGCGGCACGCTCACCGATACGGTGTCGCTCCATCTGCTCGTGCAGCGACCCCAGGGTGTCCACCACCACGATGCAGGCGCTGGCCTCCATCACCAGGCGGTCCTCGTGGGACAACGACTGCGCGGCACGGATGAACACGCCGCCGGGGCGGTCCAGCAGGTTGGTTTCCGCACCGGTGGCCAGCAGGCCGGTCAGCGCATCGTGCAGCGTCTGCCGGTAACCCGTGCTGTCCTCGTTCCAGATCACCAGGTCCACGGTCAGCCCGCGCTGCCGCCAGTACGCCGCGGCACGGACCAGCTCGCGCGCGATGTCCAGTCGCGCGATATCGCCGATGCGCAGCAGCACGATGGGCAGGTCGCCCGAGACCGCCTGCCCCCACAGCCCCGACTGGCCGCGCCGGTTGGCCGCGATCAGCTCCGGCTCGGCGCGCAGGGCGAGGTTCGGGTACAGGATGGACGTCGCCATGTGCTCGTAGAGCTGCGCGTCCACCAGCGTGGCGTTGGCCTGGCGCAGCAGCACCTGGCTGCGGGTCCAGGCCAGGTCGAACGTACGGTCGGCCAGGTAACGATCGCGATACTTCTCGATCAGGCGCAGGCACCCCGGGCGCGTGTCGGCCACGCCGGTCACGAAATCGAGCGTGGCGCTCTGTTCCGGATCGAGGGTGATCCGCACGCGGATGGCGACGATCGGGTCCAGCACCGCGCCGTGGCCACCGGAGAGCGCATCGTGACCGGCATCCATCGCCACGGGGCTCGCCGTACTGCGACCGCGTCCGATGAAGCGCGCGCGGTCGGTCTCGTACGAGATCGCATCCACGTCCGCATCGTGCACCGCGACCATGTGGCACATCGACGGCGGTGCCTCGTCCGCCGAGCGCGGCCGGCGGGTGCACAGCAGCGCCTGCATGGCCGGCACGATCTCGGTGGTGACGAACAGCTTGCTGAAGGCCGGGTGCGCCGCGTCGCCGCGCGGGTCGGCCAGCACCACTTCCGCGTAGCTGGTCAGCTCGACCGTGCGCCGCGTGTTGCCACGGTTGGTGATGCGCGTGCGCCGGAGTTCGATATCGTCCTCGGGCGACACCACGATCTCGGTATGCGTTTCAAAGCCGCGCTGGCGCACGCGGAACTCCGCGCGCGACTCGGCGAAGATCGCCTCGAAGCGATCGGTGTTGCGCGCCACCGGCTGGTACGCCGTGGACCAGACATCGCCCGATTCCGGATCGCGGATGTAGCAGAACATGCCGTCGCTGTCGCGCGTGATGTCCTCGCGCCAGCGCGTGACGGCCATGCCGTCGCGCCGGCTGTAGCCGCCGCCGGCGCTGCTGACCATGACGTGGTAACGGCCGTTGGACAGCAGCTGCACGGCCGGGCGCGGCCGGTCGGGGTCGGTGAACAGGCGCAGGCGGGCTTCCGGCAAGGCCGGTGCCGTCGCCACTTCGCCCAGGCCCGCCGTGTGCAGGTATTCGGAGGCCATGCGCGGCACGCGCTCCTGCAACAGCAGGCTGGTCGCCATCATGCGCGGGTCCGACTCGAAGCGCTTCTGCATCGGCCGGTCCAGCAGCACGTGACCGATCGCCAGCAGCGACATGCCCTGGTGGTGCGCCATGTACTGCCGCACCACGGCGGACTCCTGGCCCGGGGGAAGGCGCGAGGGCGTGTAATCGACCGCTTCATACAGGCCGAAGCGGCCGGCCAGGCCGGCACGCGCGAGCCGCCGCAGGTTGTCGGTAGCCGCGGCGGGCGCCACCATCAGGGCCAGCACCGACGCATACGGCGCCACCACCAGGTCCTCGCCCAGCCCACGTTTCAGGCCCAGGCCCGGCACGCCGAAAGCGCGATACTGGTAGGTCATCTGCGCATCGACCGCGTGGTAGCCGGATTCGGACACGCCCCACGGCAGGTTGCGTTGCCGGCCGTATTCGATCTGCCGCGCCACCGCGGCGCGGCAGGTCTGCTCCAGCAGGCTGCCTTCGTACGTCGGCATGACCAGCATGGGCATGAGGTATTCGAACATCGACCCGGTCCACGACAGCAGCACGGGCGAGCCGCCGGTGCTGGTGAGCAGCCGGCCGAGCGAGAACCAGCTCTCCTGAGGCAGCTGGCCCTGGGCGATGGCCACGAACGTGGTCAGGCGCGCTTCGGAGGCCAGCAAGTCGTAGAACGACGCGTCCAGCGTGCGCCGTTCGACATCGAAACCGATCGACAGCAGGCGGCGATGGGCGTCGTAGAGGAACGCGTGGTCCATCACGGCCAGTTCGCCGGCCAGCGAGGCCGTGGCCTCCAGGGCCCGCAGGCGTGCCGTGGCACGGTCAGCCTGCGCGGCATCGGCCGTGTTCGCCGCCCGTTCCGCCAGCGTGGGAATGGCCTGGCCGTCGGTGGCCGCGTCGTACCAGAGGCTCGCCTCTTCGTGCAGCTCGTCGCACAGCAGGGTCAACCGCGAAAGCCAGAAGACGCCTTCGTCGTCGCCGAAAGATACGGTGTCGGGTGCCTGGGCGGTTACCTCGCGCAGCCGCTCCTGCTGCACGGTGACGAACGCGAGCACGTCGCGCATGCATGCCGGCGGGGCCGGCATGGCGGCCGCCAGCTCGCTGGCCCACGCGGTCAGCGGTGCACGGTGGCCTTCGTCCGTGGCCTGCGCCAGCAGTGCCACGGTGTCGCGCAACCCGGCGATGGACGCGTTGCGGAACACCGGGGCCTGGGCGACGTCGAGCAGGCCGCGTTGCAGGGTCAACAGGTGGCCGGCCAGGTTGCCGCTGTCCACGCTGGAGACGTACAGCGGACGCATCGGCGCCAGCGTGGCGGTGTCGTACCAGTTGTAGAAATGGCCGCGATGCCGTTCGAGCCCCTGCATGGTGGCCAGCGTGTTCGCCAGCCGTTGCGCCAGGGCGCCGGCACCGAGGTAACCGAAGTCGTAGGCGGCCAGTCCGGACAGCAGGCCCAGGCCCATGTTGGTCGGCGACGTGCGCCGGGCCAGTTGCGCCGACGGTGCCATCTGCACGTTGTCCGGTGGCAGCCAGTGGTCGTACGGGCCCATGTGCGTTTCGAAGAAGGCCCACGTGCGCCGCGCCAGCAGCCGCAGGAAGGCGTGATCGGCCTCGCTGGGCGCGAACGGCTTGCTCACCTGCGCCCGGCTGATCCACCAGGCCAGTGGTGGCGACGCCAGCCAGGCCAGCAGCCAGGGCAAGGCGATCGGCAAGGCCGACGGCCGCACCAGGGCCAGCAGCACGGTCAGCGCGATGGCAGCGACCGGTCCGGCCCACAGCGCGCGCCAGGGAATCTGCCGCGTGCCGCGGCCCTGTCGTTCCACATCGGCGGACGAGCGCCATTCGAGCAGGTGCCTGCGGCTGACGCATACGCGCCACAGCGACCGAACGATCGCATCGACGCTCAGGCGCGCCTCGTGCGGCAGCCAGGCGATCGCCAGGCCGAGTCGCAGCGCGTGTTCGCCCGCCGCACGCGACTGCACGCTGGCGTGCTGCTGCCAGGCGACGTCGTGCGGCTTGCGCGCGGCGTCCATCAGCACCTGCAACAGCACCGGCATCACCATCATCGCGAGGATCGCCACGGTCCAGGTCAGCACCGGCGCGACCCACAGCCAGCCGGCTACCAGCAGCGCCAGCGTGGCCGGGGCGACCAGGCTGCGGCGCAGGTTGTCGAACAGCTTCCAACGCGACAGCGGGCTCAGGTCGTTGGCCACCCACCCGTGCGGGCTGGGCACCGTGGGCAGCAACCATGGCAGCAGCTGCCAGTCGCCGCGCATCCAGCGATGCCGGCGCACGCTGTCGTCGGCATAGCGCTCGGGGATTTCCTCGAACACCAGCACGTCGCTCAGCAGCGCCGAGCGGACGAAGCAGCCTTCGATGAGGTCGTGGCTGAGCACGCGCTCGTCCTTCAGCCGCCCGGCCATGGCGCGCTCGAACGCATCCACGTCGTAGATGCCCTTGCCGGTGAACGAGCCCTCGTGGAACAGATCCTGGTACACGTCCGATACCGCGCGCGTGTAGGGATCGACGCCGGCGTCCGCGCCGTAGAGGCGCGCATAGGCCGAGCGCGCCTGCGCCGGCAGCGCGATGCCCACGCGCGGCTGCATCAGGCTGTACCCGGCGATCACCCGGTTGCTGTCGGCGGCGAACACGGGGCGGTTCAGCGGATGGTCCATGGCGGCCACCAACTGGTGCGCGGCGTCGCGCGGCAGGTGGGTGTCGGTGTCCAGCGTGATGACATAGCGCACGGCGTGCAGTTCGGCGATCCGGCCCACGATCAGCAGGAAACGCCCGGCGCCTTCGCCGCGCAGCAGCGCATTGAGGGCGGCCAGCTTGCCGCGCTTGCGATCGAAACCGATCCAGCGCCCCTGCGTGGGGCTCCATTCGCGCGGCCGGTGGAGGAGATAGAAGCGGTCGGCACCGCTGGACGGGTACGTTGCGTTGAGCGCATCGATCCGGAGCGTCGCCTGCGCGAGGATGGCCGCATCGCCGGGCATCACCGCCTGATCGGCGTCGGGGAAGTCGGTGAGCAGCGCGAAATGCAGGGCATCGTCGCGATTGGCCAGGAAGCGTACCTCGAGCCCCTCCGCCACGTCGTCCACGTCCTGCGGGCTGCCCAGCAGGGTCGGCACGGCCACGAGCGTGCGCGCGGTGTCGGGCAGGCCGTCCTCGTAGTCCATGCGCGGCAGGTAATCGGGGGCGGTCAGCAAGGAGGCGATCAGGTGCAGCAGGCTAAGGCCGAGCTGGCTGGCGACGACGATGCAGCCCAGCGCGAGCAAGGACCGCTCCCATGCATAGGCGGGCCCGATCGCCGCGGTACCCACCAAGGCGGTCGTCAACGCACCGGTGAGCGTGAGGAAGGCCACCAGCGACCAGGCGAACGGCGCCCGGTCGAAGGCCTGCCGGCAGCGCGTGGCCAGTCGGCGCCGAGCGCCCAGCGCGCGTTCCAGCGCGGGGCGTCCCGCGCCCACCAGGTGGTAACCCACGTGTCGCGCGGCGAGGTTGGCCGGCGTCGCGTCCGGCGCCTGAGCAGCCTCGATCGCGCGCCGTGCCACGGTCCGCTCGTCGATGCGCGCGGTGCGCGACAGTTTCTCCACCGCATGGCGGTAGCGATCGCGGCTGGCGAAGTCCATGGCCGGATAGATGCCGGCCGGGTCCTCGCGCAGGCAGCTTTCCACCAGGCTGGCCGCCTCGACGAAATGGCGCCAGTCGATCGTGGCCAGCGAGCGCAGGCTGCCGATGCTGTTGCCGACCGACACCTGGTGCATGGCTTGCTGCTGCGATTCCGCCTGGACCAGGTGATCGGTGCTGCGTCCCGACTCGGCCAGTCGTTGTTCCACCCAGCCCAGCGGCATGGCCAGCGCCGGCCCCTGCCCTTGCAGGCGGCGCACCAGCTCGGCGACGAACGGGGCGCTCATCACCGGCGCCGAACGTGCCATGTCCGCCACCACCAGCACCACGTTCTTCGGATCCTCCGCGGCCATGCGCGTCATCGCGTCGGCCCAGCGCGTGGCCCGGCGGCGGCGCGAGCGATCCAGCGTCACGCGAACGGCGATGCGGCGCAGGTTCTCGATCAGCGCCAGCCGCAGCATGATCGGCACGGCCCACAGCTCACCGAGGCTGAGCGGCACTACCGTCTGGTAGGCGTCGAGGAAGCGCGCCAGTCCGGCCGCGTCGATCCGGCCGTCGCCGTGGGAGATGACCTCCAGGGCGATGTCGTAGACCCGAGGCAGCCCGCTGGACGGTCCGCCGTCGAGCTGCGGCAGTTCACGGCTGTAACCCTTGGGGAAATCCTTTTCCGCGGCGCGGACGTGTTCTTCCATCACGTAGAGGTTGTCGAGCAGCCACTCGCCCGCAGGCGTGGTGCCCTCGCCGCGCTTGCCGGCGGCCATCAGGCCACGGCAGGCATCGACGATGACGGTCTCGTTGTCGGCCAGCCGCGGCAGCAGCCATTCGGCGGAGCGATGGGCCGCTACGCGGTGCCGCGTCGCCAGTTGCGCGCCGTAGGCTTCCAGTTGTTCGGTATTGAAGAGCTCGGCCCGGAGGGCCGGCTCACGCTCGGAGCCCGCGGCAACCCGGGTCCGCTTGCGCCGGAAGAGGTCTATAGACCCGCCATGAACATCGCGACGCTAAGCATGAGCCACTCCCGGCGCGGATGATCCACACCTGACCCCCGAGAGTAGTCCTTTCCGCGTGCAGGGCGAATGATCCGGGTGAAACCCGGTCAGGCCTGTGCCCGGGTCAGCACGATCGCGTTCTGCCGTTTACTCACCGCCACGGCGATCCGCCAGAAGTAGAACACCCCGATGGCCGCCTCGTAGCTGGAACCCACGATCCAGCAGGTGGGCAGGAACCCGGCATCGCCGACGTGGCCCAGGGTCATCAGGTACACCGTGGGGATACTCAGACCCCACATGAACACGAACCGGGTGATGAACAGGAAGCGGGTGATGCCGAAGGCCTCCAGCACCGCCTGCCCGGTCATCGAGAAGGCGAAGGCGAGCGAATAGGTCCACAACACCCGTGAGGTGGCGACCGAGGCCTGCCGGATCGCCTCGGGCTTGTCGGCCAGACCGAACGGATTCAGCAGCACGTCCGGGGTCACGATCTGGAAGAAGGACATCACCGCCACGTACGCCAGTTCGATGCCCAGCGTCACCGCGATGATCCGCGGCACCTGGTGGAACTCGTCCTTGCCCAGCGCATTGCCGCACAGCACGCTGCAGCCGATGCCCAGGCCCAGCAGCGGGATCACGCCCAGGTAGCTGACCGTCAGGTTGACGTTGTTGGCGGCCAGCGCGATGGCGCCCAGCCCGGCGATGATCCAGATGAAGGCGGCGTTGCCGAAATTGCCGATGCCCGCCGTCACACCCAGCGCCACACCCTTGCGCAGTCGCGGCCCCACCTCGGCCAGGGGAACGCCGCGCGTGCGCACCAGCCCGCGCAGGGTCGACCATATCTGCCGCGGCACATACGGCAGATAGCAGGCGGTGATCGCCAGCGTGCCGCACAGGGTGCCCAGCGCCGAGCCACGCATGCCCAGCTCGGGCAGGCCGAAGCGGCCGAAGACCAGGCCGATGGTCATCACGATGCCGACCACCTGGCCGAGCAGCCCCGCCACCAGCGTGATGCGCGTCTTGCCGATGCCGTTGAAATACGACGACAGCGCCATGTTGAAGGTCATCGCCGCGCCGAAATACGCCGACCAGTACAGGAACTGCGATTCCAGGTGGGTGATGGCGGGCGGCCGCTGACTCAGCGACGGGATCATCGCCATCAGCGGCGCCAGCAGCAGCAAGGCGACGGAGAACAGGATGCCGACGACGATGCCGACGGCCGCCTGGTAGGCCGCGGCGTCGTGGCCGGACCGGCCGAAGGCCTGGGCCACGCAGGAGCGCGAGAAGCCCACCACCGCGGCGAAGAAACCGATGATGGCCATGGCCGTATAGACCGCCGGGCCGGACGCGGCCAGGGTCTCGCTGGAATACCGTGCCAGGCACACCCGGTCCACCAGCATCATGATGAGGTTGCCGACCATCGAGCCCATCAGGGGCAGCGACACGCCCAGGATGCGCCGGGCGATCTCGAGGTTGGACTCGCGCGCCGCCGGGATCACGGGGCAGCCCCCGGCGGCGTGCGCAGCCTGATCCGTACCGGCAGCGAACTGGGAGCCATGAAGAAATTGAGCACCTCCCGCACCGGTGGCGCCTTCGTGTCCAGCTCCAGCTCGAAGTTGCGCAGGATCATGGAGACGACCATGGTGATCTCGGTGAGCGCAAGAAAACGACCCGGGCACAGCCGCGGTCCGCTGCCGAACGGAAACAGCTTGCGCGCCGGGTCCCGCTCGCGCGGCGGGCGCTGCTCGAAGATCCAGCGCTCCGGCGAGAACGCGGCCGGATCGGGAAACTGCCCTTCGTCCAGTCCCTCCCCCGCCGTTGCCACCACGATGGCGGTGTTCTTCGGGATCAGCGTGTCCGCGACCACGCAATCGATGTTGCTGGTGACCCCCACATACGGCGCCACCGAGCGCAGGCGCTGCGCCTCGCTGAAGGTGGCCTCCAGGTAGTCGAAGCGCTTCATCAGCTCCCAGTCGCGGATGAGCGTGTCCTCGCCGAGCACCGCGTCCACCTCCGCCGTGAGCGCTGCGGCCGCCGCAGGATGCTGGGCCAGCAGGTGGAGCATCCAGGCGATGGAGTTGGCGGTGGTGTCCTCGCCGCCGATGACGCTGAGCACCGCGTTGTCCATCAGCTCTTCGTCGGTGAAGCCGGACGCCGGGTCTTCCGCCGCGACGATCATCGCTTCCAGCATGTTGCCGGGTTTCTCGTGCAGCTGGCGCTGCTGCGCCATGCGCGCGCGGGCGTCGCGGACGAAGCCCTGCACGGATGCTGCGATCTGCGCCGACGCGCGGTCGGCGGCGCGATCCACCGGCAACCGGACATGGCGCCAGTACGGGAACGCCGCCGTGGTGCGCTGGCCAAGCCGCTGGAAGATGGCATCGATGCTCCGCTGCAGCGGGCCGCCTTCGTCGTTGACCGCATCGATGTCGTGGCCCATCGCGATGCCCACGATCACGTCCAGCGCCATGGCCTTCAGGTCCCGGCGCAAGTCGACCGGCAGGCCCTGGGCGAGCCGGTGCTTCCAGCGGTCCATCATGCGTTCGGTCATGAAGCGCATGGTCGGGAAGAAGTTGCGGATCACCTCCGCGCTCAACCCGCTCATCACCAGCTTGCGCTGCTTGCGCCAGGCATCCCCCTCGGCGGTGATCACGCCGCGGATGTCCAGCTCCTGCATGATCGTCTTCAGGCTGCCGCTGCGCCGGAACACCTCGGGCCGTTCCTTGAGCACCGCCTGTACCGTGGGCGCGTCGGAGACGATGACGATGGGGTTGCCGAACACCTCCAGGCGGAACATCGGGCCGAACTCGCGCACCCAGGCGGTGAACTTCTGGTGCATCTGCCGCCCGCTGAGTTGCAGCGCGTTGCCCACCCAGGGCTGGCCCTTCGGGCCCGGCAGGTCCTGGATGCCGCGCGAGTACTGCAGGGCGGGTGTGTCGTTCATGGCGGTCCTGGAGGCGTTCACTGGTTGGCGGCCGGGCGGGCGACGGGTGCGGAAACGTGGCCGATCCGGCCGGCGATCTCGCGCGCCAGGCGGTCGAGCAGCGGCGGCCGCACCATCGACAGGTGCGTACCGCCGATACGGACGATGTCGAGCGAGGAGCCGAGCAGGTCACGCCAGCCCAGGCTCACCTCCTCGCCCTCGCCGCGCCCGGCGGCGAAGAAGGTCACCGGCAGCCCGGCGGCGACCGGCGCGCGATAGGTGTCCGCAGCGCGTGCCGAGGCCCCGTAGAGCGCCACCGTCCGCCGTACCTGCGCGGTGTCCAGGTGGTCCGGCAGCAAGGCTTCGCGCCGGCACACGTCGATCATGCCGGTAAGGTCGTCACGCGCCGCCAGTGCCATCAACTCGTCGAACGCGGGATGCCGACGCGGATCGTCCACGGCAGCCGGCAGGTCGAGCATCCAGTTCAGCAGGCCTCGGCAGGCCTCGGAGCGTACCGGGTGCTCCGCGAGCAGACGGGCGCGCATGGCGGGGCTCCCGGTGTCGATCAGACCGACGAAACGCACGCGCTCGCCGGCCTGGACCAGGCGATGGGCCATGTCGTAGGCGATCATGCCGCCCAGCGACCACCCAGCCAGCTGGTAGGGACCCGTCGGCTGCACCTGGCGGATGGCGTCCACATAGGCGTCGGCCATGCCGGCAATGGTGTCCAGCGGGGTTTCGCCTTCCCCCAGCCCGGTGGCCGCAAGGCCGAATACCGGCTGGTCCGAATCCAGTTGACGGGCCAGGTCGAACGCATACTGCACGCCGCCACCGATCGGATGGACCAGGAACAGCGGTGTCGACGTGCCCTCCGCGCGGATCGGCACCAGGTTGGGGTGGCGTCCGCCGGCGTGGCTGGCGTCGACGAAGGAGGCCAGCCCGCCCAGGGTCGAGTGGGCGAACAGGTCGCGCAACTCGATGCCGGCGATCTGTCGCTTGCGCAACTGCGACACCAGCTGGGTGGCCAGCAGCGAGTGGCCGCCCAGTTCGAAGAAGTCGTCCATCGCGCCGATCTTCTCCACCTTCAGCACATCGGCCCATACCGCGGCGATACGCTGCTCGGTCGGCGTGCGCGGTGCGACGTGCGCCGCTTCGTCCTGCACCATCTCCGGCGCCGGCAGGGCCTTGCGATCGACCTTGCCGTTGGCGGTCAGCGGCATCGCCGCCAGCGTGACGAAATACTCCGGCACCATGTAGTCGGGTAGCGTGCGCAACAAGGTCGCGCGCAGCGACGCCGCGTCCGGCAGGGTCGCCTCGTCGTGGGCCACCAGGTAGGCCACCAGCCGCGGTACGCCGCGTTCGTCGGCACGCGCGAGGACCACTACGTCGCGTACCGCGTCGATGGCTGCGAGCGTCGCCTCGATTTCCCCGAGTTCGATGCGCAGGCCGCGGATCTTGACCTGGTGGTCGCTGCGCCCGAGGTAGTCGATGGTGCCGTCGGGCAGGTAGCGCGCCAAGTCGCCGGAGAGGTACATGCGCGCACCGGGGCTGGCACTGAACGGATTGGGGATGAAGGTCTGCGCGGTCAGTTCCGGCCGGTTGACGTAGCCGCGCGCCAGGCCGACGCCCGCGATGTACAGGTGCCCGACCACACCCACCGGCACCGGCTCCAGCGCGTCGTCCAGGATGTGGATCTGGATGTTGGCGATCGGCAAGCCGATGGGCACGCAGTTGAGCGGACTGTCCTTGCGGCAGGCCCAGTAGGTGACGTCCACCGAGGCTTCGGTGGGTCCGTAGAGGTTATGCAGCGCCACGTGCTGCCAGGTGGCGAAGAAACGCTGCTGCAGTTCCAGCGGCAGGGCCTGGCCGCTGCACATCACCTGGCGCAGCGAGCAGCCGCTGCCCGGCTCCACCTCGTTGAGGAACACGTCCAGCATCGGCGGGACGAAGTGCGCCGTGGTGATCCCTTCCGCATCGATGATGCCGGCCAGGTAGGCCACGTCCTGGTGGCCGCCGGGACGGGCCACGACCAGGGTCGCCCCTTCCAGCAACGGCCAGAAGAACTCCCATACCGAGACATCGAAGCTGAAGGGGGTTTTCTGCAGCACGCGATCGGCGGCGGTCAGCGGATAGGCCTCCTGCATCCATTGCAGGCGATTGACGATGCCGCGATGGTCGATCGCCACCCCCTTCGGCTTGCCGGTGGAACCGGAGGTGTAGATCACGTAGGCCAGGTGTCCCGGCTGCGTGCGGTGATCCAGGTCGCCGTCCGCGTTTCCCTCCCACGGGGCATCGTCGACATCCAGGCAGAGCACCGGCAGGCCGGCCACCGGGGGTACCGCGTCGCGGTGCTGCCGCTGGGTGAGGATCGCCTTCGGCGCGGCATCGTCCACGATCGTGGCCAGGCGATCCGACGGATACGTGGGGTCCAGCGGCACATAGGCGCCACCGGCCTTGAGGATCGCGTACAGCCCGACGATCATCTCGATCGACCGTTCGGTGCACAGGCCGACCAGGGTGTCGGCCCCCACGCCCAGGCCACGCAGGTGCCGGGCCAGGCGATTGGCGCGGGCGTTGAGTTCCGCGTAGGTGAGCGCGACGCCCGCATACACCACCGCGACCTGCTCAGGCGTGCGCGCCACCTGCGCCTCGAACAACTGCTGCAGGGTATGCGATGCCGGTCCGACGCGCGGGTAGACCTTTGCCGTATCGTTGAAGCCGTAGAGCAACCGCTTCCGTTCCGCCGGCGCGATCATCGGAAGGTCGCCCAGCGCGCGGGTGGGTTCGTCCACGATGGCCTGCAACAGGTTGCCGAAATGCACGCCCATGCGCTCGATGGTGCCGGCGTCGAACAGGTCGGTGTTGTACTCGAAGCTGCCATGCAGGCCGGACGGGCCTTCCGTGAGCGTGAGCGTGATGTCGAACTTGGCCGTGACCACCTCGTGCGGCACCAGCTCCAGCTGCAAGCCGGGCAGCGCCAGGTTCATCGGCGAGTTCTGCAGCACCAGCATCACCTGGAACAGGGGCGTGTAGCTGGTGTGCCGTTCGGGCTGCACCGCGCCCACCAGTTGTTCGAACTGCACGTCCTGGTGTGCATAGGCATCCAGCGTGGTGGTGCGCACCTGCTTCAGCAGGTCGGTGAAGCCGGCCGACAGGTCCACCTGCGTGCGCAGCACCAGCGTGTTGACGAAGAAACCGATCAGGTCCTCGATCTCGCTGCGGTTGCGGTTGGCGATCGGCGTGCCGATGCAGATGTCGCTCTGCCCGGCATAGCGGGCCAGCAGCACGTTGAACGCCGCGCACAAGGTCATGAACAGCGTGCTCTGCGACTTCCGGCTGAGTGCGTTCAGCTGCGCGCTCAGCCCTGTCGGCAGCGCGTAGGCGAGCGCGGCGCCGTCCTGCCCCTGCCGGGCCGGGCGCGGACGGTCGGTGGGCAGGGTCAGCAGCGTGGGCGCGCCGGCCAGCTGACGCTTCCAGTAATCCAGCTGACGATCCAGCACCTCCCCGCTCAGCCACTGGCGCTGCCAGCGGGCGAAGTCCACGTAGCGCATGGGCAGCTCGGGCAGCGACACCGGTGCGCCGGTGCTGTGCGCGGCGTACAGCATGCCCAGCTCGCGCACCACGATGCCCATCGACCAGCCGTCGGAGACGATGTGGTGCATGGTCAGCAGCAGCAGATGTTCGTGCTCGCCCAGACGCAGCAGGCGGCTGCGGACCAGGGGGCCGGTCTGCAGGTCGAACGGCGTGCGTGCCTCGTCCAGCATCAGCCAGCGGGTCTTGACGTCGCGTTCCTTCGGCGACAGCTGGCGCAGGTCGTGGCGCACGAAGTCCAGCGTCACGTCGTTGGCGATGCGCTGCACGGGCGAGCCGTCGATGCTTTCGAAGCGCGCGCGCAGCGCATCGTGGCGGGCCACCACATCGTCGAGCGCCGCCTGCAGCGAGCGATCGTCGAGACTGCCCTTCAGGCGCACCGCGGCCGGGATGTTGTAGGTCGGGCTATGGCCTTCCAGCTGGTCCAGGAACCACAGGCGCTGCTGGGCGAACGACAGCGGAAACGCCTCGCTCTCGTCTGCCCCGCCAGCGCGGCCGTTCGTGTCGACGGCGGCATCCGTCGTGGCCGGCGGCGCGGACGTCGCTGCCGGCATCGGGGCGATGCCGCGCATCCGTGCGAGCAGCGCGGTCACGGTCGGTGCTTCCAGCAGCGTGCTTACCGGCACGTCTACGCCGAACTCGTCACGAATCCGTGCCGCCAGCTGGGTGCCCAGCAGCGAGTGGCCGCCCAGTTCGAAGAAGTCGTCGTCCTCAGCCACCGACGGACGACCCAGCAGGTCGCACCAGATCCGCGTCATGGTCGCCATGTCGTCGTCTTCGCGGACGGGACCGACGTGGTCCGTTGCGGCAGGCACCGCCGTCGCGGCGTGCATCGTCGTCACGCCCGGTGCATCCGGCGCATCCGGGTAGCGGACGTCGGTCCAGCAACGCTCGCGCGCGAACGGATAGGTCGGCAGGCTGATCCTGCGCGGACTTAGCTGGCCGTGGGCATACAGGGCGTTCCAGTCGAAGGAGAAGCCCTTGACCCACAAGTCCAGCAGCTTGCCGAACTTGCCCTTGGCCACCCAGGCCTGCACGGCCACCTGCATGTCCTCGTCGTCGGCCAGCATCGCGAAGGCGTTGCGCCGTGCCTGGCCGCGGTAGGCCTCGGCGCCGTCGACATCGCCTTCGACGAAGGCGGCCAGCTTCGCGCGCAGTTCGTCCACCGATTCGACCAGCCAGGCCAGTCGTTCTTCCATCGCCTCGCGGCCGACCTGCAGCGTGTACGCGATATCGGCCAGCGTCGCCTCCGCTTCGATGCGTTCGGGCGCGAGCGCCGCCAGCAGCCGCCGCGCACGCGCCTGCAGGCGCTCCGGATCGCGTGCGGAAAGCACGATCATCGCAGGGCCATCGATGGCCCGCGCGGCCTCGGGCGGGGCGATGTATTCCTCGATCACCAGGTGCGCATTGGCACCGCCGGCACCGAAGGACGAGACACCCGCCCGGCGCGGCAGTTCGTGCGGCCGGCCGTCGATCTCCTGCGTCGGACGCGTCCACGGGCCCAGCGCCTGCTGGACGAAGAACGGCGTGTCGGCGAAGCGGATGTTCGGGTTGAGGCTGGCGGCGTGCAGGCTGGGCACCAGCGTGCGGTGCTTCATCTGCATCAGCACCTTGCTGATCGCGACAAAGCCGCTGGCGCTCTCGCTGTGGCCGATGTTCGACTTGGCCGAGCCGATCGCGCAGAACTGCCGGTCCGCCGTCCACTGGCGGAACGCCTTCGACAGGCCGGCGATCTCGATGGGATCGCCCAGGCTGCTGCCGGTGCCCTGCGCCTCCACGTAACCGATCGAACGGGCGTCCACGCCGGCGCGCCGCAGCGCATCGGCCACCAGTTGCGCCTGCAATGCCGGGCTGGGCACCAGATAGCTGTTGGTCTTGCCGCCGGCGTTGATCGCGCTGCCCTTGATGACGCCATAGACGTGGTCGCCGTCGGCCACGGCGCGGTGCAGCGGCTTGAGCACCAACGCGCCCACCGCTTCGGCATCGACGAAGCCGTCGCCGTCGGCGGCGAACGACTTGCACTTGTCGTCGGCGGCCAGCATGGTCATCGACGCCAGGTCGATCAGCTGGGTCGGCGCCACGATCAGGTTCACGCCGCCGGCGATAGCCACCTCGCTGTCACCGCTACGCAGGCTCTCGATCGCCAGGTGCACGGCGGTCAGGGACGACGAGCAGGCCGTGTCCACCGCCATGCTCGGGCCCTGGAAGTTGCACAGGTGCGAGATACGGTTGGCGATCGACCAGAACCGCGCGCCGGTGGCGTAGTGCTCGTTGGTCACCCCGACGAACACGCCGATCTTCCGGTTGGTGTGCAGGTTCGCGGCGGTGTAGCCGGCATCCTCGATGCTGGCATGCACCTCCTGCATGAACAGCCGCTCCTGCGGGCTCATCAACCGCGCCTCGCGCGGCGCGATGTTGAAGAACAGCCGGTCGAAGCGATCCACGCCGTCGATGAGGCCGGCCCAGCGCGTATAGGTCTTGCCCGGCACACCCTTCGCGGCATCGAAGAAACGCGCATGGTCCCAGCGTTCCGGCGGCACTTCGGTGACGCAGTTGCGGCCCGCCACCAGGTTCTCCCAGAACCCGTGCACGTCGTCGGCCGCGGGATAGCGGCCGGACAGGCCGACGATCGCCACGTCGAAGGGCGCCACGGGGGCCGGCGCGTGCACGGGGGTGGCTGCGGCGCGCTGCACGACCGGTGCCGTGGGCGTCGTCGTGGCGGGAGCCGTCGGTATCGAGGGTCCGACCGGTTGTTCGCTCGCCTGCGTCGCAGCGGATACGGGCACCGCGGCGGGTGCAGGTGCCGCAGCCGGTGCGGGTGCGACCGCTCCCGCGAGCCCGGTCCAGCGCAGCAGCCCGTCCGGATCGGTCTGCAGGAAATGCTCGACCAGGCTGTCGATGTCGCGGTGCTCGAAGAATAGCGTGGTGCCGATGTGTTCGGCGCCGAAGGCCTCGCGCAGCGCGTTGGTCAGTTCCATGACCAGGATCGAATCGATGCCGTACTCGTCGAAGCCGATGTTCTCGCCGATGGCATCCAGCGGCAGGGATAACCCCTTCGCGATCAGCTTCCTCAACTGCAGGACGCTCCGTTCGCGAAGCAGGCGCGAGGGGCCAGTGGATGCGGTGACGCCGGTGGTGTCGTTCATGTCGTGAAGGGTCCGGTCGGTGGGCGTGTCACGTGTCGGTGGAATATCCAGAAGGCGCAGGCTGAGCCGGGTCAGGCGCACGCAAACCGCGCCGGTCGGGTCGCACAGGTCGATGTCGAGGTACTGCACGGGTCCGTCGCGGCCCGCCGGATCGCTGTAGCGGACGAAGGCCCACATCCGGGACGTGCACGGCGCCAGCACATCCAGGGCGTCCAGCGCGAACGGCAGCGCGAGCGCCACGTCATCGTCGTTGTCGCCCGTGCCCAGGTGCAGGCCGAGCGCGGCCTGCAAGGCCGCGTCGAGCAGGCTGGGATGAAGCACGTAGTCGTCCAGCGTGGACGCCACGGAGACCGGCAGCGAGATCTTCGCCAGCACCCGGCCGTCGCCGATGAACAGCTCGTCCAGGCCACGGAAGCCGGGTCCATAGTGCAGCCCCTTGCGCGCGAAGACGGCCTGGCATCGTGCCGCGTCGGCGTGGGCCAGCGCGCAGTCCCGGCGCAGCGTGTCCAGGTCGTGTCGCACGGTGGCCACCGGCGCTTCCGAGGGTGCCGCGCTGCCCTGGCTGTACACCGTGGCGTCGTCGCCGGCCTCGATCGTGTAGTCGTCGCGTCCGCTTCGATCGGTGGACCAGGCGACATGCACGGTCACGCCGTTCTCGTCGGCGACCAGCGGCCGCGCCCAGACGATCTTGCGCAGGCCGCGCACCTTGCGCCCCAGCGCCTGGCGGGCGGCAGCCAGCGCCATCTCCATGTGCACGACACCGGGCAGCACGCGCGCGCCGTTGACCTGGTGGTCGGCCAGCACGAAGGTGTCGCCGGCCAGGCGCGTGCCGATCCGCCGCGGCGCGCCGTCCGTGGTGTCTGTGGCCTCCGTTGCATCGCGATGCGTCGCGGATGGGCGATGCAGGCCCAC
The DNA here is from genome assembly GCF_054055715.1 of Luteibacter sp. PvP120. Taxonomy (NCBI): domain Bacteria; kingdom Pseudomonadati; phylum Pseudomonadota; class Gammaproteobacteria; order Lysobacterales; family Rhodanobacteraceae; genus Luteibacter; species Luteibacter sp. PvP120. Next base: position 412,539 of record NZ_JBSRXP010000001.1, read on the forward strand.
CCAGCGTGCCATCGCGGACGGCTCGGTCGCGATGAAGTGGTCGGCCAGCGCATCGATGCTCGGATGCTCGAAGAACAGCGTGGTGGTCACCGCCTCGCCGATACCCAGTGCCTCGAACGTGTCCCGCAATACGTGGGTCAGTTCCAGCACCAGGATGGAGTCCATGCCGTAACGGTCCAGTCCTATGTCGGTCTCGATACTGCCCGCCGGCATCTTCAGGCTGGCTGCGACCAGCTTGCGCAGGGCGGCCCTGCACTTGTCCGCCAGCGCGACGTCGGCGTGCATGGTTTGGCCAGCGGCAACGGGCCTGTCGGCGGCCACGGCCAGCGGTGGAACCGTACCGGTCACGCTCGCCGTGGCGACAGCGGCCGAGGCAGTCACGCGCGGCACCTGCCGTTGCCGGGTGATCCCGTCACTGCGGGCCACGATCACCTGCTGGCCCAGCGCGTGGCTGTCCTGCGCGGGGAACGCCACCGGGGCATAGCCTTCCTCGGCAAGCACCGTCGCCCAGCCCGCGGGCGACAGGCTGGGACAGCCGGGCATCCGCAGGGCCTCGTCCTCGTACAGCCACCAGCCGTCCAGCAGGCCGAAGGTGAGATGCGCCCACAGCTCGCAGCTGCTGAGCTCGTTCAACGCCAGCAGGCCGTGCGGACGCAGCAGCGCTTTCGCGTTGCGCAGGCTTTCGCGGATATCGGGCGTGGCATGCAGCACGTTGGTGGCGACCACCAGGTCGTAGCTACCTGCCTCGATGCCCTGCCCCGCCAGCGGACGGCCGATATCCAGCAGGCGGTAGTCCAGGTACGGGTAGTGCGGACCGTAGGTGGCCTGCGCATGCAGCAGGAAGGCGCGCGAGAGGTCGGTGTAGCAGTAGGTGTCGACGTGTGCGGCATGCGGCGCCAGGCGAGCCATCAGCCGCGCGCTGGTGCCGCCGGTCCCCGCGCCGATCTCGAGGATGCGCAGGCGGGCCGTCGGGTCGGCGGCGATACGCGCGGCGACGAAGTCCGCCACCGCCTGGCCGAGCACGTCGTTGAAGTGGTCCGCCACGGCATTGCCCTGGTAGATGCCTTCGACCAGGCGCATGGACGACTCGGGGAACATCACCGCCGTGGCCTGCACCTGGCCGCTGAGAATGGCCGGCAGTGCGCGCAGCATCCCGTCCACCAGGCAGACCTGTGCACGACGTACGTGGCCCTCGACCAGCCATGTCGCCTTGCGCGCGTCCCACGTGGCCCAGGCCTCGGCTAAAGACGGCGTCGCATCGGCACCGGCCAGCGCATCGGCACGGGCGACCCGGTCCAGGCTGTGGGCCAGCCAGCGTGCATGGCGGGGATGCCACGCGACCGCCTTGGCCGTATCCGTCAGGCCCAGGGCCCGCAGCTCCGCGCGCAGGATCGCCAGCGACAGGCGGTCGATCTGCTCGCCCTCCGCCGCCAGTGCGGCGGCATCGCCCGCGAACCCGACCGATGCGGCAAGAGCCGGGACCGGCACCGCCACCGAAGAATACGTGGCGACATCGACACGAAGCCGGGTATCGCCGATGAGGTCGAACACGCCGCCATCGGTCTCGCGCCCGGGCACCACCTTGACGTAACCCAGTCGTGCAAGGGGCGTCCGCATCAGGCGATCCAGGGCACGCATGCCGTCGGCCGGCTCGATCGAGCCGATGCCCTGCCGTGCCATGCGCTCGCGGTACATGGGCGAGGCCACCGTACCGATGCTGCCCCAGTAGCCCCAGTCGATGACCTTCACCGGATACGGCAGGCGTGCGGCCAGGCGCAGCGCGTAGGCGTCCTTGAAGCGGCATCCGGCCGCATAGACGGCCTGCCCCGCCGGCGTCGTGAAACCGATCATCGACGAGAAGAACAGCATGACGTCCAGCGGGAGGCCGGCGAACACCTGGGCCATGCGCACGCTGGCATCGACCTTCGCCGCCAGCCCGGAGCGCAGGCCGTCCTCGTCCATCTGCGCGATGCTGCCGTCGCGCAGGGCGATGGCCGCATGCACGACACCGTGGATGGCGCCATGGCGGGCCAGCACCGCGTCGCGGGCGTGCGCCAGGGCCTGGCGGTCGGACGCATCCGCCGCGATGTACCACGGGGTCGGGCCGACGGCAGCGATGCGCTGTCGCGCCTGCTCGATCGTGGCGTCCGCGGCGCGGCGCCCGATCCACACCACGTGGGCTCCGTACGTGCGCACCATGTGCTCGGTCCAGGCCTGTCCGATACCGCCGGCGCCGCCGATGACCACGTAGACGCCACCCGGCCGCCACGGCAGTTCGCCCGCCGCCGTCGCATCGACGTCCACGGGGGCAAGCCGCTGGCGCAGCCACTGGCCACGACGCCAGGCGCATGCCGCCCCGGCGGGTTCGCACGGCAGGTCGAACATCGTGTCAACGGGCCACGGTTCGCCAGCCGGCAGGTCGATCAGGCGCAGCTGCCAGCGCGGGTATTCCCGCGCCATCGCGCCGATCCAGCCATGCACACCGGCGCTGGCCGGCGCAGGCACGTCGTTGCGATGCACCGCCTGGGTGCCGAACGTCACCACGGTCCACTGCAACGCGCGCGCATCGGCGCCGTGGCCGAGCAAGGCCTTGGCGAGGCGGAAGCCGGTGACCACGCCGTCCTGCTGGACGGCGATCAGAGCCTCGTCGTCGGTCAAGTCGTCGTTCGCGTGATCTGGCGCGGTGTCCCCGGGGAGTATCCAGACCAGGTGATCGAACGTGGCATGGCCTGCCTCCTCGGGCGTGGCCAGCACCGTCGCACCCGGCCAGCGGGCGGTGAGCAGCGCACGCTGCGCGTCCGTACCGCCGAGCAGCGCCACGCGTTGTTCGGCGCTAGCGGCGCTACCGTCGACAGCGGCAGCCAGCATCACGTCCCACACCGGCGCAAGCAGCCATTCGTCGTCGGCCTGGGCCGGCGCCGCTGCCCTGTCGGCTACGGCGGCAGTGACAGGGGCAGTGGCAGGGCGCATGTCGATGACGGCGCCCACGGTTATCCAGTGACGCTCGCGGGCGAACGGATAGGTGGGCAGGCCGATGCGGCGTGGCATCGCCGTGCCGTACAGCGTGCGCCAGTCCACCGCACGTCCCTCGACCCACTGCCGCAGCAGCATGCCCCTGTCGCCGTCGAAAACGACCGGCGGGGCCGCGCGGTTGCGCAGCGCCCTGCCCTGTACGACACCCGCGACGCTTGCGCCATCGGCCAGCAGGGTCAGGGTCTGGCGCAGATGCGCCATGCTCTCGGCGACGAAGCCGAGCCGGGCCTCCATCGCCTCGCGCCCCACCTGCAGCGTATAGGCCAGGTCGGCCAGGTCGACGTCGCCTTGCAGGACGAAAGCCTGCAACGCACGCACCTGTTCGGCCAGGCGGGCCTCGTTGCGTGCCGAAAGCACGACGATCGCGGGTACGGCCGGTGCCATGGGTGGCCTCGGCGTCGCCGGGACGTATTCCTCCAGTACCACGTGTGCGTTGACCCCGCCGAAGCCGAACGAACTCACGCCGGCGCGTCGTGGCAACGGCCGGCCCTGCGCGTCGCTCACGGTGGCCCAGGGACGGGCCTCGCGCACGACGTAGAAGGGACTGCCGTCCAGGTCGATGTACGGATTGAGCGTGTCGCTGTGCAGGCTTTTCACCAGCGTGCGGTGCTTCATCTGCAACAGCACCTTGACCACGCCGGCCACGCCGGCGGCCAGTTCGAGGTGGCCGATGTTGGTTTTCACCGAACCCAGGCCGCAGTACGGCGCGGCTACCGTATCGTCGCCGAACGCGGCCTTCAGGCCCTGGATCTCCACGGGATCGCCCAGGCGGGTACCGGTACCGTGTGCCTCCACATAGGTCACCGTCCGCGGATCGATGCCGGCCTGGTGCTGGGCCTTGCGGATCACCGCTGCCTGCGCGACCGGATTGGGTGCGGTCAGCGAATTGGCGTGGCCGCCGTGGTTTTCGGCGGTGCCACGCACCAGGCCGTGGATCGTGTCGCCGTCGCGCTCCGCCGCAGACAGGGGCTTCAAAACCAGCATGGCGACGCCCTCGCCGCGCACGTAGCCGTCGGCATCGGCCGAGAACGTCTTGCAGCGACCGTCCTCGCTCAGCATGCCGGCCTTGCTGAAGCTGATGTGCGCCTCCGGCGTCACGATGGTATTCACGCCACCGACGACCGCGACCGACGTATCGCCGGCGCGGATCGCCCGCACGCCACGATGCAGCGCGATCAACGAACTGGAGCACGCGGTCTCCACCGGTTCGCTGGGCCCGTGCCAGTCGAACAGGTAGCTGATCCGGTTCGGCCCCACCGACGGCACGCCGCCGGTGGAGGCGTAGGCCTGTCCGCCGAGGTCCGCGCGGGCCACCAGCGTGGCGTAGCCCGTCGATCCGGTGCCGACGAAGATGGCGGTGTCGCTGCCGGCCAGGGACGGCCCGGCATAACCGGCGTCCTCGAGCGCCTTCCACACGTGGATCATCATCAGCCGCTGCTGCGGATCCATCAGTTCGGCTTCCTTCGGCGAGATACCGAAGAACATCGGATCGAATTCGTCGACACCGTCGATGAAGCCGCCCCGGGTGATGTTGGTCCGGTTCGGCTCGCGCGCCGGGTCGCCGAACCACGCACGCCAGTCCCAGCGCGAGGGGGGAACCTCGACGATGCTGTCCCTGCCTTCGCGCAGGTTGTCCCAGAACGCGGCGATATCGCGGGCCTGCGGGAACTGACCGCTCATGCCGATGATGGCGATGGGCTCGTCTGCGGCGCTCGCGTGTGCCATGGCCGTGTCGGTGAGAGTGGCGACGGCAGGTGCGGCCGGCGCCATCGGTTCGGCGGTCTCCGGGGTGGCCATGGCGGCCGTGGACAAGGGGAGCGATACGGACGCGATGGCCGCGGCGTGCTCGCGCACGAGGTAGGCGCCCAGACCATCGAGGGTCGAATGCTCGAAGAAGATCGTCGGCGTCAGTCGCAGTCCGTAATGCGTGTTCAGCGCGTTGCCGAACTCCGTCAGCGAGACGGAATCGAATCCGTATTCGCTGAACGTGGTATCGCCGTCGAGGTCTTCCGGTCGCACGGCGATCAGGCGCGAGACCATGCCTTCCAGCACCTGCCCGACCTGCTCGGCGAGCACCGCTGCCGGGGGCGCAGGCAGGTGTGCCGATGCCGACACGGCTGCCGCAACGGATACCGGTGCGGACATCGATGCCGACACGGTCACGGAAGCCGAGGCGTCGCCGAGCAGGCTTTCGCGCAGGCGCGGCGCATGGCCGGCGATCACCAGCAACCGATCGTTGCCACCGGTCCATGCCTGGCGCAGCGCATCCACGCCCGCCGCGCTGTCCAGCGGGTACATGCCCAGTTGTCCGGCCAGCATGTCGCGTGTGGCAGCATCCACCTGCATGCCGCCCTCCGCCCACAGCGGCCAGTCGATCGACAGGCTGCGGCCTTGCCGCTCGCCCAGCGCGACGCGTGCGGTGCGACGCTCGACGAAGGCATCCATGAACGCGTTGGCCGCTGCGTAGTCGGCCTGCCCCACGCTGCCGATCGCCCCGGCGATGGACGCGAAGGCGACGAAGACGTCCAGCGCCATGTCGCCGCTGGCTTCGTCCAGGTTCACCAGGCCGGCCACCTTGGCGCCGAACACCTCGCGCAACTGCTGCGGTGTCTTGGCGACCAGGTAGCTGTCGCGGGTCACGCCCGCGCTGTGGATGATGCCGTCCAGGCTTTCGAAGGTCTCGGGCAGTGAGCGCACCAGCGTGGTCACGGCCTCGGCGTCGGCGACATCCACGGCGTGGTAGCTCACCACGGCGCCCAGCGTCTCCAGCGAGCGCACCTGTGTCTTGATCGCATCGTTCATCGGCGTGCGACCGGTGAGTACCAGCACCGGATGGCGTACCTCGCGCGCAATGGCGTGGGCGAAGATCAGGCCCAGGCCGCCGGCGCCCCCAGTGATGAGGTAGACACCACGATCCTTCCACGGCGACGTGGCATCGGCCACGACGTCCTGCTCGGCCCACGCGGCCACTTCGCAGCGGCCGTGCACGTAGCGTGCGTGAGCGGCGCCGGTATCCCGCGCCCTATCGATCGCCTCGCCCACGTCCGGTCCGGACGCAACGGCGACGACCTGGCCGACGAGCCGCTCGTGTTCGCGCTGCGCCGTGCGCAGCATGCCGCCCAGTCCCGCCAGGATTTCGCCGTCGCTGTCCAAGGGGACGACCACCTGGATCAGGTGCCGTCCGGATTTGCCGATGCGCGCCTGGATCGCCTCCAGCAGGGCGATGGCCGCACGCTCGAAGACGCCTGGCAGGTCCGTCGCGGCATCGTCGATGCAGAGGCAGGCGAGCCCCGGCAAACGTGCGCGCAGATGGGCGGCGGTGGTTTCGTCGAAGCCGCACAGCATGACGAAGCGTGACGTGAACGCCTCCCCCGTCGGGGCCGTATCGGTGGCATCGGCCGCTCGCCACAGGGGGCGGAAAAGTAGTGTCTGCACGGGAACGTCCACGGCATGCGCCGCCGTCGAGGTCATCCGTGGCGCGGGTGCGAGTGGCATCGCTGTCGCTACGGACGCGACGGCCACGGCTGGCAAGACACCGCCCGGCACCGCGCCCGTCACGCTTTCCGTGGGCTCGGTGAGGGGGGCCACGTCGATCCAGTGACGCTCCCGCGCGAACGGGTACGTCGGCAGGCTGATCCGTCGCGACCGGCGTCCACCGGCGGCATGCAGGCGCGGCCAGTCGAGCGACATACCCTTGCTCCACAGGTCGAGCAGCCGGGCATGCTTGCCCCGGGCGAGCCATGTCGCCACGGTGCCGGCCATGTCGTCGTCGCCGGCCAGTGCGGCCAGCGCATCGCGGTTGCGCCTGGCCTGGCCGCGGTACAGGTCGTCCACCGATGCGTCGCCGGCCAGGAAGGCTTCCAGCTTTTCGCGCAAGGCACCCATGGAAGACACCAGCAAGGCCAGGCGCTCATCCATCGCCTCGCGTCCGACCTGCAGGGTGTACGCCAGGTCGTGCAGATCGACGTCGTTCGTCCGCAGGTGGTCGAGCAGCGCCTGCGCGCGTTCACGCAGGCACGCTTCGTCGCGGGCGGACAGCAGCACCATGGCCGGGCCCGCCGGGTTCGCCGCATGCGTGGCGGCGTCCTCGTGTGCCCTGGTGTCCTCGTATTCCTCGACCACCAGGTGCGCGTTGGCGCCGCCTGCGCCGAACGAGGACAAGCCGGCGATCCGCCGTTTCTCGCGGCCGTTCACGACCGGCCGCGACCAGGGCGCGAGTTCCTGCTGGACGACGAAGGGCGTCTGCCCGAAGTCGATCGCGGGATTGAGCACGGCCGAATGCAGGCTCGGCACGAGTTGCCGGTGCTTCATCTGCAACAGCACCTTGGTCAGGCCGGCGATACCCGCGGCGCTCTCGGCATGGCCGATGTTCGACTTGGCCGAGCCGATCGCGCAGAAGCCGGTATCCGCCGTCCATGCCTGGAAGGCCTTCGCCAGGCCGGCGATCTCGATCGGGTCGCCCAGACGGGTACCCGTGCCATGCGCCTCGACATAGCTGACCTCGCGCGCATCCACGCCGGCCGCACGCAGGGCACGCTCGATCACGCTCGCCTGCGCGTTCGGATTGGGCACGGTATAGCCGTGGGTTCGGCCGCCGTGATTGATCGCGGTGCCGCGGATCACACCGTAGATATGATCGCCATCGGCCACCGCGCGGGCCAGCGGCTTCAACAGCACGGCGCCCACGCCTTCCCCGGGCACGTAGCCGTCGCCACCTTCGCCGAAGCTTTCGCAGCGGCCCTTGCCCGAGATGAAACGGCCCTGGGCGAGCACGAGGTACTTGTTCGGGTGCAGCGACAGGTTGACCCCGCCGGCGATCGCCACGGAGCAACCGCCACGCAGCAGGCTTTCGCAGGCCAGGTGAATGGCCGTCAACGACGAGGAACACATGGTGTCCAGCGCCATGCTCGGGCCATTGAAATCGCAGACGTGGGATACGCGGTTGGCGATGGACGCCGGACTGCCCGCCACGGCGACACCGTCGCCGCGTACCTGGGCCTGCGCGCCGTACAGCTGGTATTCCTCGTACATGACACCGACGAACACGCCGACGTCGCGATCCGTCGCCACGTTGTCCGGCGTGTAGCCCGCATCCTCCAGGGTGGCGTACGCGCATTCGAGGAACAGACGCTCCTGCGGGTCCATCAGCGACGCTTCGCGCGGCGAGATATGGAAGAACCGCGCATCGAAACGGTCCACGCCGTCGATGAAGCCGCCCCATTTGCCGTACGTCTTGCCGGCGCGGCTGCGATCCTCGTCGAAGTAGAGCGTGTGGTCCCAGCGTTCGAGCGGAATATCGGTGATGCTGTCCCTGCCCTGGCTGAGGTTGGCCCAGAAGGCGTCCAGGTCGGCGGCTTGCGGGTAGCGCCCGGCGAGGCCGACGATGGCGATGCCTTCCTCGGCCAACGCCGGTACACCGGCCTCGGCGCCCGCGGCGGCAGCCACGCCGCCATGGCGGTGGCGCAGTGCGACGCGCGATGCGCCCGGGGCCACCGGAGCCGGCGACCCGAACCGCACCGCCGATGCCGCGGCGGCACCGACCGCGCGAACGGCGCTGTCGGCTGCACGAGTGGCGGCGACCTCACGGGCCGCACCGGCAGCACCCGGCGCTTCCGTCTCGCTCGTCTGGCCTGTGTTGCCGAACAGCGTCGCCAGCGTGGCGCGATGGGCTCGCGTGAAATAGCCAGCCAGTGTCGCGATGCTCTGGTATTCGAAGAACAGCGTCTTCGGCAGCACACCGAAGGTCTTCTCCAGTTCGGCGGTGAGTTCCAGGGTCAGCACGGAGTCGATGCCGTAGGCCTCCAGGCGCGCCTCCGCATCGACCTTGTGCGGCGGCAGGCGCAGCGTGGTCGCAAGGAGGCGGACGAGATGGCGTACCGTGCGATCGCGCAGGTCGTCCGCCGCGGCGGGCGCTGGTCCATGAGCCACGGCGACGGGGTGAACGGTCGGTGCCTGTGCCTGGTCGCCTAACAGCGTCCTCAAACGCGCCGGATCGCCCTGCATCACCAGTACCTGCGACGCGCCGAGCGACCATGCGCCGGCCAGCGCACGGCAACCCGCGGCGGTCGGCAGCGGTGTCATGCCGGTTTCCTGGGCGAGGTAGCGCCGCGTGGCGGCACCGACCTGCATGCCGCCCTCGTCCCACAGCGGCCAGTTCACCGACAGGGTGCGGCCGGCACGGAGGCCCTGGGCGACCAGGTCGTTGCGGTGCTGCGCGAACGCGTCCATGAAGCCGTTCGCGGCGGCGTAGTCGGCCTGGCCGAGGTTGCCGAAGGCGGACGCGATGGACGAAAAACAGATAAAGCATTCCAGCGGCAGATCGCGGCTGGCGTCGTCGAGGTTGAGCGTGCCGGCAAGCTTCGCACGCAGCACGTCGGCCAGTTCCTCGTGCGTCTTGCGCATGATGAAGCTGTCGCGCAGCACGCCCGCGCTGTGCACGATGCCATGCAGGCCATCGGCAGCCGCCGTCTCGCGCACGCAGCGCGCCACGGCGTCCGCATCGGCCACGTCCAGCTGGCGATAGCGCACGGTGACACCCATGGCCTCCAGCGATGCCAGCGACTCACGCGTGGCCTCGCCCGGTGCCGAACGGCCGGTCAGCACCAACGTCGCCCCGGGTGCCTGGGTGGCGATGTCGCGCGCGAAGATCAGCCCGAGGCCACCGACGCCGCCGGTGATGAGGTAGGTCGCCCCGCTGCGCCACACAGGCGCGGCGTCGATGGCGGCGTCCGCCTCGAGCCAGCCGCCTTCCTGACGCGATCCATCCACGTAGCGGATACGCGTCGCCGTGCTGTCGCGGTTTTCGTCGAGCACGCGGGCGATATCCTCGCTGCCGTCGAGCTCGATCACCTGACCGTGGATGGCCGGGTCCTCCAGCGTGGCCGTGCGCAACATGCCACCCAGTCCGCTCATGGTCCGTGCGTCGCCCTGCCCCGCGATCACGAACTGGAACAAGGCCGGCCCCGACGTACTGTCCTGCGCCTGCAAAAGCTCCAGCAGCATCACGGCAGCGGCGGCGTAATCCCCGGCAAGGGTTCCTGTCGAAGGCAGCGCCAGGCAGGTCGCCTCGGCAAGGCGCTGGCGCACACGTGCCAGCGCCGCATCGTCCACGCCGCAGGCAAGCACCACATGCCGCGCCCACGCCCTCGGCGCGAGCCCCGCTCCATGGGCCGACCGTTCGGTCCAGTCGGGGGTGGCGAACATCAGGCGAGTTCCGGGCGTCGCGTCCGGCACCGGCTGCACGACCAGGCCGGCCAGGCCGACGCAGACGCTGCCAGCGTCGTCGCACAGGTCGATGTCGAAGCGCCGGGTGCCGGCATCCGCGCTGGCCACGGCACGCACCACGCCCCACAGGTTCGAGGGAAGCGGCGCGTGCACGGTCAGCCCGTCCAGCGCCACGGGCAGCCACAGGGCCGGCTCGGCGTTGGCGTCCTCCGCGATCATCAGGCCGACCACGGATTGCAGCGCGGCATCCAGCAACGCCGGGTGCAGCGTGTAGCCGTCCATGCGTTGCGACGACGGCAGTTCGATACGCGCCAACAGCTGGTCCGTGCCGATGTGGAGCGTGCGCAGGCCGCGCAACCCGGGACCGTAGTCCAGCCCCATGCGTTCGAACCAGGCATAGCAGGCATCCGCATCCAGCTGCCCCAGGGTGGCCTGTTGCCTGAGCGCGTCAAGGTCATGGAACACCGCAGGAGGCGCATCGGCATGGACCTCCACCGTGCCATGCCCAAAGGTCGTGGTACCACCGTCGACATCACGCGCGATGTCGAAGCGGATGGCATCGCCATCGACGGCAAGGACAATGTGCAGGTCGATCGGCTCGTCGGCGACCGTGACGGCGCGCGTCCAGCGCACATCGCGCAGCGACAGGATGCCGGCCTCGTCCAGCGCCTCGGTTACCGCGTGGTAGGCCATTTCCAGCTGCGCGACGCCAGGCAGCATTCGGACGCCACGGACGACATGCCCGGCGAGGAAGAACTCATCGCCGGTGAAATGCGACGTGAAGCGCTGCTGCGCGAACGTGGACGTATTGCGATGCACGAGCGGGTGCAGCGGTGCCGTGCCCGCGGGCAGCGTCGCCGGGCCGAGGTCGACCCAGTAGCGCTCGCGCGCGAACGGATAGGTCGGCAGTCCGATGCGATGCGGCCGCGGTGAGCCCGCTGGATACAGCGCAGCCCAATCCACATCCAGGCCGCGCGCCCATAGCCCGACCAGCTTGCCGTACTTGCCCTTGTCGAGCCACGCCCGCACGGTGGCGGCCATGTCGTCATCGTCGTCCAGCTCGGCCAGCGCCTCCTGGTGGCGCCGGGCCTGGCCGCCGTGAAGATCGTCGATGCCGGTCTCGCCGGCCAGCCAGGCGGACAACTTCGCGCGCAGCGCGTCCAACGTGGAAACGATCAGGCCGAGTCGCTCGTCCATCGCCTCACGGCCCACCTGCAAGGTATGGGCGAGGTCGGCCAGGGACACCTCGTTGACGTCGAGGTGGTCGAGCAACGCCTGCACGCGTTCGCGCAGGCGATCCTCGTCTCGTGCGGACAGCAAGACGATGGCTGGCGGTGCGTTCGCGGCCACCGTATCCGGGCGCTCGGGCGCGATGTATTCCTCGATCAGCACGTGGGCGTTCGCGCCACCTGCCCCGAACGAGGAGACACCTGCCACACGTGCGGCTTCGCGGCCGTCGAGGGTCGGCGCGTGCCAGGGGGCGAGCTCCTGCTGCACGACGAAGGGCGTGCGCGCGAAATCGATATCGGGATTGAGCGTGGACGAGTGCAGGCTCGGCGCCAGCTGTCGATGCTTCAGTTGCAACAGCACCTTGGTGACGCCCGCGATACCCGCGGCGCTTTCGCAGTGGCCGATATTGGATTTGGCCGAGCCGATCGCGCAGAAACCGGTGTCGGGCGTCCACTCGCGGAACGCCCTGGACAAGCCGGCGATCTCGATGGGATCGCCCAGGCTGGTGCCCGTGCCGTGCGCCTCGATGTAACTGATCCCACGGGCATCCACGCCGCCGGCGCGCAGGGCGTGCTCGATCACCTGGGCCTGCGCGTTGGGATTGGGCACCGTGTAGCCATGCGTCCTGCCGCCATGGTTGACCGCGGTGGCGCGGATCACGCCGTGGATGTGGTCGCCATCGGCGACGGCGCGGGCCAGCGGCTTCAGCAGCACGGCACCCACGCCCTCGCCCGGTACGTAGCCTTCGCCGCCCTCGCCGAAGCTTTCGCAGCGGCCCTTGCCCGAGATGAACCGGCCCTGGGCCAGGGTCAGGTACTTGTTGGGATGCACGGAGACATTGACGCCGCCGGCGATGGCCACCGCGCAATCGCCACGCTGGATCGCCTGGCAGGCCAGGTGAATCGCCGTCAGCGACGACGAGCACATGGTGTCAAGCGCCATGCTGGGGCCGTGGAAATCGCAGAAATATGAAACGCGGTTGGCAATGGACGCGGGGTGGCCCGCCACGGCGAGCGGGCGGCCGCGCGCCTGCTCCTGCGCACCGTAGAGCTGGTATTCCTCGTACATCACGCCGGCGAAGACGCCGACACGGCCGTCTTCCGCCACGTTGTACCGCGTGTAGCCGGCGTCTTCCAGCGTGGCGTGCACGCACTCCAGGAACAGGCGCTCCTGCGGGTCCATCAGGATCGCTTCGCGCGGCGAAATGTTGAAGAACAGCGGGTCGAAACGGTCCACGCCGTCGATGAAACCGCCCCACTTGCCGTAGGTCTTCCCGGCCTTGCCTCGCGTCTCGTCGAAATACAGGCGGTGGTCCCAGCGATCGGCCGGGATCTCGGTGATGCTGTCCCGGCCCTGGCTGAGGTTGGCCCAGAACGCGTCGAGCGTATCGGCCCCGGGGTAGCGGCCGGCCACGCCCACGATGGCGATGTCGCCGACCGTGGGCGCGTTGGTGGTTGGCGGGGTCGTCGCGGCGAACGGCAGGGACGCGGCGGTCCGGATGGCACGCGGCACGGCCACGGCCATCGCCGCAGGCGGCACGTGCGCCTCACCGATCAGACCGGCCATGGCGACCGGATGCTGCCGCACGAAATAGTCGCTCAGGGCGGCCAGCGTCTGGTACTCGAAGAACAGGGTTTTCGGCAGCGGCCCGAAGGTGGTTTCCAGGACACGCGTCAGTTCCAGCACCAGCAACGAATCGATCCCGTAGGTTTCCATCCTTGCCCGGCGATCGATGCGGTGCAGCGGCAGCTTCAGCGCCTTCGACAGGAAACGCTCGAAATAGCGCAAGGCGCGCTCCGTCGTGTCGTCGCTGACAAGCGTCGACACGTCTAAGCCCGTCGTGTGGACGCCCGCTTCGATAGCGGCGCCCATGGCGACACCGATCGCGGCACCGGCACCGGGATCGAGGGGGACAGCAGCGACGACGTCGACCTCTGCGTCTGCGGCTACGCCGCCCACATACGCATGCCCGCGCTTCGATTTCGGCACGACTACGCGGAACACCAGTCCGCGCAAGCGCAGGCACACCAGGCCCTGTGCATCGCACACGTCGATGTCCGCGACGATCGAGGAATCCTCGCCGGCGACACCGTCCGCCGGCCTTACGATCGCCCAGAGTCGATCCGGGCACGGACCGAGCACATCCAGCGAAGCCAGCGCCACGGGCAGCATCGCCGGCGGCGGGCCGTCCATATCGATCACCAGCCCGATCGACGCCTGCAACACGCCGTCGAGCAGGCTGGGATGCAGGCCATACGCCGCCTGCGTGCCCTGCACCGACGGCGGCAGGTCGATCCGCGCCAGCGCCATGCGCTTGCCGAGCCGGAGTTCCGTCAGGCCGCGAAAGCCGGCAGCGTAATCGAGGCCCATCGCCGCGAACACGGCATAGCAGCGCGCGGCGTCCATCGGCTCGCGGTCGCACTGCGCCCGAAGCGCGTCCAGCGAAAGCACGACCGTCGGCGCGGGGCCAGGGACACGGGATACCACGCCATGGCCATAGACGATGCCGTCATCGGCCAGCGACGAGCGGATCGCGTAGCCGGCATCGTCACCGCGACCGGCCTGCAACGCGATGTGCAGCTCCACGCCCTCATCGCCCACGCCGACCGGGCGCGCCCAGACGATGTCGTGCAGGCGCAGCCATCCTGCCGCCGCATCGGTGCGGCCCGCCACCGTGGCCGCGAAGCGGGCCATCTCCAGGTGCGCCACGCCGGGCAGCACGCGCCGACCGCGTACCCGATGGTCGTCGAGGAAGAATTCGTGGCCGTCGAAATGGCTGCTGAAGGACACGCCATCCAGGGTGGACACGTTGCGCTGGACCAGCGGATGCAGGGGTTTCCCCCCGGATCCGCTCGAACCGGTAGCAGGCACCCAGTAGCGCTCCCGCGCGAACGCGTAGGTGGGGAGGTGCACGCGACCAGGCCTGTCTTCGCCGTACAGGGCCGGCCATTCGACGGCATATCCCTTGACCCATAGGGCGAGAAGCCGGTCCATGCCGGCCCGGTCGATGGCGGGCCGCATGAGCCCGCGCAGCGCCATATCGGGCACGAAGGCATCCATCGCCTCGCGATGCTCGCCGACGTCCGCGCGATGCATGCCGCCGGCACCATCGTCGAGGTAGCGCGCCAGCTGGTCGCGCACCTCGGCGACTGATCCGGCCACGAAGCCGAGCCGGTGCGCCATGGCCTCACGCCCCACCTGCAACGTATACGCCAGGTCCGCCAGGGCGATGTCGCCCGACAGGCGGGCATCGTCGACGAACGCATGCAGCGCCTGCACCTGCTCGCGCAGGCGCTCGTCGCTGCGCGCGGAAAGCAAGACGGCCACCGGTGCGTCGACGACGGGTCGCCGGGCGGGCGCAACGTATTCTTCGAGCACCACATGGGCATTGACGCCGCCGAAGCCGAACGAGCTGACACCCGCGCGGCGCGGCAGCGGACGACCGTCCGCATCGCGCAGGGCGATCCACTCGCGCGCGTCGCGCAGCAGGTAGAACGGCGTGCCGGACAGATCGATGTACGGATTGAGGGTATCGCCGTGCAGGCTCTTCACCAGCGTGCGGTGCTTCATCTGCAACAGCACCTTGATGACGCCGGCCACGCCGGCCGCCAGTTCCAGGTGGCCGATGTTGGTCTTCACCGAACCCAGCCCGCAATGCGCCGAGGCCACCGTGCCGTCGCCCGTATCCGCGTAGAGTTCCGCGAAAGCGGCCTTGAGACCGCGGATTTCCACGGGATCGCCCAGGGGCGTGCCGGTGCCGTGTGCCTCGATATAGGTGACGCTGCGCGGATTGACCCCCGCCTGCCGCCAGGCGTCGCGGATCACCGCGGCCTGTGCCGTGGGGTTCGGCGCGGTGAGCGAACTGGCGCGACCACCGTGGTTCTCGGCCGTGCCACGCACTAACCCATGGATGGCGTCGCCGTCGCGCTCGGCGGCCGAGAGCGATTTCAGTACCAGCATGCCGACACCCTCGCCACGCACGTAACCGTTCGCTTCGGCCGAGAACGTCTTGCAGCGGCCGTCCACGCTGAGCATGCCGGCCTTGTCGAAACTGGCGTGCAGCGCGGGATCGACCAGGGTGTTCACCCCACCGGCGATCGCGACCGTGCACTCGCCGCGCTCGATCGCCAGCACCGCGCGGCGCAACGCGACCAGCGAGCTGGAGCATGCGGTTTCCACCGGCTCGCTCGCCCCGTGGAAATCCAGGAAGTAGCTCATGCGATTGGGGCCGACCGAGGCGACCGCGCCGGTGGACGAATACCCCTCCACCGCCATGCCGGCCCGACCGGCCAGCGCGGCGTATCCGCTGGGCATCGTGCCGACGTAGATCGCCGTGTCGCTGCCGGACAAGGCGCCACCGGCGTAGCCGGCGTCTTCCAGCGCCTTCCAGATGTGGATCATCATCAGCCGCTGCTGCGGGTCCATCAGCTCGGCCTCGCGCGGCGAGATACCGAAGAACATCGGATCGAACGCGTCGATCCCGTCGATGAAACCACCCTGCACCCGCAGGCTGTCCGGCCAGTCACGCCCCGCCGGTATCGCGTCGATGCAATCCTTACCGTCGCGCAGGTTGCGCCAGAAGCTGTCCAGGTCCGGCGCGTGCGGGAACTGCCCACTCATGCCGATGATCGCCACCGGCTCGCGGGTGCGTTCCGGCGCGGGGGACTGGGCCGCCGTCGTCGCCGCGAAACCGCGGCGCGCCGGGGTCGGCATGCGCATCGCGTCCGGCGCCGGAAAGGACGACAGCGGCACGGGCACGGATACCGTCGCGCTTCCAGCCACTGCCGGGACAGCCGCCACGGCCGGCGATGCCGACCGGGGCGCGAAGACCGGCGCAAGCAACGCCGCATGCTCCCGGGCCAGATGACCGGCCAGGCCATCCAGCGTGGGAAACTCGAAGAAGATCGTCGGCGTGAGGTCCAGCCCGTAGCGCTGGTTCAGCACGTTGCCGAACTCGGTCAGCGAGATCGAATCGAAGCCGTATTCGCTGAGCGCGGTGTCGCCGTCCAGGTCGCCCGGCCTCACCTTGATGAGTGCCGATACCACCTCCATCAGCGCCCTTTTCACGTCGCGGCGCAGGTCGGGCACAGGCTGGCCGGACGCTTCGCCGGAGACGACAGCGGAGGCAACGGGCGCCACGTCCATCAGCACGCTGCGCATGCGGCCCAGGTCGCCCTCGATCGCCAGCACCTGGCCCAGCCCGCTCGCCAGCGCCTGGCGCAAGGCCTGCACACCGGTAGTGCTGGCCATCGGCTGCATGCCCCACTGACGGGCCAGCATCGCGCGGGTGGCCGCGTCCGCCTGCATGCCGCCTTCGTCCCATAGCGGCCAGTCGATCGAGACCGTGTGTCCCCGGCGCTCACCCCTGGCGACGCGACGGTTGCGCTCGTGGGCGAAGGCATCCATGAAGGCGTTCGCACAGGCGTAGTCGGCCTGCCCCACATTGCCGAGCACACCGGCGATGGACGCGAAGCAGATGAAACAGTCCAGGTCCATGTCGCGGCTGGCATGATCGAGGTTCAACGTGCCGTGCAGTTTCGCGGCAAGCACCTCGCGCAGTTGCGCCGGTGTCTTCCTGGCCAGGAAGGCGTCACGCACCACGCCGGCGCTGTGGATGATGCCGTCCAGGCGCTCGAACTCCTCGGGGATGCTGGCCACCAGGTGCGCCACCGCCGCCGCGTCGCCGACGTCCACCGCGTGGTAGCGGACCACCGCGCCGAGGGTTTCCAGCTCGCGCACGCATGCGTGGATGCGCTCGTCCGGCGCCGAGCGACCGGTCAGCACCAGCACCGGATTGCGCGCGTGGCTGGCGATCTCGCGCGCCACGATCAGGCCCAGGCCACCGGCGCCGCCGGTGATGAGGTAAGCGCCGCGATCCCGCCACGGCACCGCGGCCTCCGCCACGGGCGTGTACTCCTGCCAGCCCAGCGTTTCACGCACGCCGCCGACGTAACGCACGTGCGTCGCGGTGTCGCCGAGGTTCTCCCGCAGTGCCGCGACCACGTCCTGTCCGGCCATCACCTCGATCACCTGGCCCAGCACACGCGGGTTTTCCCGCTGTGCGGTACGCACCATGCCGGCGAGTCCCGCCAGGGTCCGGCCTTCGCCGTCGCCCGGCACCAGCAGTTGCAGCCGCTGCATGCCGCCGCGGCCGTTCAGGACCTGCAATTGTTTAAGCAGCAGCGTCGCGGCGACCTCGTAGCGTTCCGCCAGGTCGCCGGTGTTGTCCGCCACCACCAGCGTCGCGTCGGGCCACGCCTGCTGCACGCCCTGCGCATCGACGCCGCATAGCACGATCAGATGACCGTCGAACGCGCGGTGGCCCGCGGTCGCGGCAGCCGCCGTCCACGACGGCTGCAAGAGGAGAAGGCCGGACTCAGTAGCTTCCGAGGCGTCAGATGCCGTAGCGACCATAGTGGCTGGATGGGCCCGATGGGCCGCGTGGGCTGTGGCCGCCGCATCCGCCGCAGCCGCAGCCGCAGCCGCAGCCGCAGCCGGGGCGGACATCGCGCGCAGGCCGAGGCCGGTCAGTCGCACGCAGACCGCGCCCTCCGTGTCGCAGAGGTCGATGTCCAGCCGCGGCACGGCATCACCCGGCGCACTGCCTTCGCTGTACCGCACCAGCGCCCACATCTCCGGCTTGCACGCACGCAGGAACCGCAGGCCGCCCAGGGCGAACGGAATCATCGGCGTCGTGGCGTCGCCGGCCGACGTGGACGGCAGCGCCAGGGTTGCCTGCAGCGCCGCGTCGAGCAGGCTCGGCGGCAGGCCGTAGCCGTCCATTGTCGCCGACGGCGGCAAGGCCACCCGGGCAAGGACCCGTCCCTCGCCGACGAACCACTCCCGCACGCCCTGGAACGCCGGCCCGTACTGCAGGCCCATCCGCTCCAGCCGCGCGTAGCAGGCCGCCGCGTCGCCGTGGCCGAGCCTGCATGTCGCGCGCCAGGCGGAAAGATCGTGCGTAACACCCGCATCCGCATCGTCGGGCTCGGCGACCAGCGTGCCCTGGCTATGGACCAAGGCGTCGCCGTTTTCGCCGTCCGCGTAGATGGCGAAGCCGATCGCGGCATCCGTCTGTGGGTGCAGGGCGACATGCAGCGATACACCGGCGCCGTCGTCGACGACCGGGCGCAGCCACGCCATGTTGTGCACGGCCCAGGTGCGACCGTCGTCGACCGCCTCGTGGAGCGCGGCGCGTGCCATTTCCAGGTGCGCCACGCCGGGGAGCATGCGTGCGCCGCGGATCACGTGATCGGTAAAGAAGGATTCGGCACCGGTGAAGCCGGCGCTGAAGCGCAGTCCGCCGATGTCGGAGGTGTTCCGGTGCACCAGCGGATGCAGCACCGGCGCTTCCACGGCAGCAGCGGCGGGCGCGGCGGTATCGACGGGAATCCAGTAGCGTTCGCCGGCGAAGGGATAGGTCGGCAGGCTGATGCGTCGCGGCGTCCGCTCCGCATACAGGCGTCGCCAGTCGAACGGCACGCCCTTGACCCACAGGTCCAGCAGCTTGCCGAACTTGCCGCGCGCCATCCACGCGTCGGCCAGCGTGGCCATGTCGTCGTCGCCGGCCAGTGGGGCCAGCGCGTCCTTGTTCGGCTTGACCTGGCCGCGATACACATCCTCCACCGCCATGTCGCCGGCGACGCATGCCGCCAGCTTCGCCCGCAGGTCCGCCAGCGAGGTCGCCACGATACCCAGGCGCTCGTCCATGGCCTCGCGGCCGACCTGCAGCGTGTAGGCAAGCTCATCCAGGCGCATGTCCGGCTGGTCGTCGATGGCCGACAGCAGGCGCCGTACCTGGTCGACCAGCCGATCCTCGTGCCGCGCGGACAGCAGCACCAGCGCCGGACCGCTCGGTTCCGCGGTCACCAGTGATGGTGAAGCCACGTATTCCTCGATCACCACGTGCGCGTTGGCGCCGCCGGCACCGAACGACGACACGCCGGCCAGCCGCGGACGCTCGTGCCCGTCGAGCACGGGACGCGACCAGGCGGCGAGGTCCTGCTGCACGACGAAGGGCGTGCGCGCGAAGTCGATGTTCGGATTCAGCACGGCCGAATGCAGGCTCGGCGCCAGCTGCCGGTGCTTCAGCTGCAACAACACTTTGGTGACACCAGCAATACCCGCGGCGCTTTCGCAATGGCCGATGTTGGATTTGGCCGAACCGATCGCGCAAAAGCCGGTGTCCGGCGTCCACTCGCGGAACGCCTTGGACAGACCGGCGATCTCGATGGGATCGCCCAGGCTGGTACCGGTGCCATGCGCCTCGATGTAACTGATCGCGCGGGCATCCACGCCGCCGGCGCGCAACGCGCGTTCGATCACCTTCGCCTGGGCGTTGGGATTGGGCACGGTGTAGCCGTTGTTCTTGCCGCCGTGGTTGATCGCGGTGGCACGGATCACGCCATGGATGTGGTCGCCGTCGGCGATGGCTACGGCCAGCGGCTTCAGCAGCACTGCACCAACGCCCTCGCCCGGCACGTAGCCTTCGCCGCCTTCGCCGAAGCTCTCGCAACGGCCCTTGCCTGAGATGAAACGGCCCTGGGCCAGCATGAGGTACTTGTTGGGATGGACGGACACGTTGACGCCGCCGGCGATCGCCACCGCGCAGTCGCCGCGCTGGATCGCCTGGCAGGCCAGGTGGATGGCCGTCAGCGACGACGAGCACATGGTGTCCAGCGCCATGCTGGGCCCGTGGAAATCGCAGAAGTAGGAGATCCGGTTGGCGATCGAGGCCGGGCTGTTGAACACGGCGAGGTTCTGGCCGCGCGCCTGCGCCTGCGCACCGTAGAGCTGGTATTCCTCGTACATCACACCGGCGAAGACGCCGACGTTGCCGTCGCTGGATACGCTCTCGCGCGTATAGCCGGCGTCTTCCAGCGTGGCATGCACGCATTCCAGGAACAGCCGTTCCTGCGGATCCATCAGCTCCGCCTCGCGCGGGGCGATGTTGAAGAACAGCGGGTCGAAACGGTCGATACCGTCGATGAAGCCGCCCCACTTGCCGTAGGTCTTGCCGACCGCGTTGCGGTCCGGGTCGTAGTAGAGGCGATAGTCCCAACGCTCGGCCGGAATCTCGGTGATGCTGTCCCTGCCCTGGCTGAGGTTGGCCCAGAACGCGGCCAGGTCGGCCGCCTGCGGATAGCGCCCGGCGACGCCGACGATGGCGATCTCCGTCGTTGCCGGGGTGTCCACCGTGGGCAGCGTGCGCGGCGGCTCGCTACCGAAGCGGGGGCGGCGGGGCATCGGCGGCGTGAACGACTCGTCGTGCGCCGCGCTCTGCCCCGGACCGTTCGGCGCCCCGGACATGGGCTCTGCAACCGAGGTACTCGTTACGGCTGGCGCTGACGCCGAAGCAGTGGCAGTGGCCGTCACGTTGCCCGACGCACCCAGCGCCTCGACCAGCGCGGCGCGGTGCTCGCCCAGGAAGTAGCCGGCCAGGTCGGACAGGGTCTGGTACTCGAACAACAGCGTCTTCGACAGCGGCCCGAACACCGGCTCCAACGCGCGGGTCAGTTCCATCACGAGGATGGAATCGATGCCGTACGCCTCCATGCGCACCCGTGGATCGATGCTATGGGCGGGACGTTTCAGCGTGCTCGACAGCAGGCGGACCAGGTAACGCTCGGCCTTGTCGCGCAGGGCGTCCGTGGCATCCCCATGATCCGCTGCGGCATGGTCCGCCGTCGGCGACGCCGGGAGCGCGGTGGACGCCACAGACGACGGCACCGATGCGGCCACGGGTGCCGTAGGGGGCGACCAGCTCGCCACGAAGCGATCGATCGCGCCTTCGGCCACCACCACCTGCGGCAACGCCGTCGCCATCGCCTGCCGGAGCGCGGCAAGGCCACTGGCGGTACGCAAAGGCACCAGGCCGGTCTGCGCGGTCATCGCCTCGCGCGTGGCGTCATCCACGCGCATACCACCCTCCTCCCACAGCGGCCAGTCCACGGCCAGCGTGCGACCGTGGCGACGTCCCTCCGCCACCTGCGCGGCGCGCTGGATCGCGAAGGCATCCATGAAGGCGTTCGCGGCGGCGTAATCGGCCTGACCCACGTTGCCGAAGGCACCCGAAGTGGAGGCAAAACAAATGAAGCAGTCCAACGGAAGGTCGCGGCTGGCCTCGTCCAGGTGCAGCGTGCCGGCCACCTTCGCCCTCAGCACGTCGTGCAGGTCGTCGCGCGTCTTGCGTGGCAGCAGGCCGTCGCGCAACACCCCGGCGGCGTGCACGATGCCGTGCAGGCCATGCGTCGCAGCCACCTCGCGCACGAAGTGCGACACGGCGTCCGCATCGGCCACGTCGAGCGGGCGATACAGCGCCCTCGCGCCCAATGCCTTCAGTTCCGCGAGCAACGCCTGCACCGTGTCGCCGACAGGCGAGCGCCCGGTAAGTACCAGGGTCGCACTGCTGGCATCACGGGCGATGTCACGCGCCAGGATCGCGCCCAGGCCACCGGCGCCACCGGTGATGAGATACACGCCACCCGCCTTCCACGGCGAGGCGACGTCAGGCTGCGTCGCCACTTCGGACCACCCGGCCACCTGACGGATGCCATCGCGGTAGCGGCTGTCACCGGCCGGCGCGTTGCGATGTTCGACGATCGCCTGGACGATGTCCGCCGCCGAGCCGAGCCGGATCACCTGGCCGACGATCCGCGGGTTCTCCCGCATCGCCGTGCGCAGCATGCCGCCCAGGCCGGCCATGAGCTGCCCGGCGCCGTGGTCGGCGACGACCAGTTGGATCAGGTGCCGTCCCGGCCGCGTGACGGCGCCCTGGAGCTGTTCCAGCAACGCGACCGCCGCGCTTTCGTAGCGTGACGCGAGCGCTGCGTCGTCGTCGATCGCAATGATCCGCGCCTCGGGCAGGTGCTCCTGCAGGTCGGTCGAAACGTGTTCCGGCAACGCCATATCCCGGCAAACCAGGACGGTGTGATGTGCATAGGCGGCCGGCTCGGTGGACACCGAGGACGGTTCCGTCCACGTCGGCATGAACAGTGCCGTGCGCGTCGAAGCGGACGCCATCGCCGCGGGGACAGTACGCGTGGAGAAGCCATCCAGCCGTGCCAGCACCGTGCCTTGCGCATCGCACAGGTCCACGTCGAACGCCTGCACCACGGAGGCGGCCGAACCACGACCGGCGCGGTGGCAAATCACCGCCCAGCCATCGCCGTTGCACGTGCCGCGCACGTCGAGCGAGGCCAGCGCGAACGGCAACGACAGCGCTCCGCCGTCCCATGTGCCCGCGTCATCCGCCTGCACCGCGATGACAGCCTGCAGCGCCGCGTCGAGCACGGCCGGATGCAGGAGATAGGCATCGCGTCCCGACATCATCGTCGCCGGCAGGACGATCCGTGCCAGTGCGACGCCGTCGCCGATGAACAGTTCCTCCAGGCTGCGATGCGCCGGCCCGTACTGCAATCCCACCCGGTCGAACAGCGCATGGCATGCCGCGGCCGATCGATGCGAGCGCGTGCACGCCTGGCGAATCGCTTCGATGTCATGGCGGACGTCGTCGGTCGCATCCCCATGTTCGGCGACGGCGAGCACGCCCTGCGTGTAGACGGTACCGTCGCCGGTGGCGCCGTCGTCGTAGATCTCGAAGCTGAAACCGCCGCGGGCTTCGGGGAACAACGCGACATGCAGTTCCTTCGGCGCGTCGCCGACGGTAAACGGGCGAAGCCACACCACGTCCTCGATGCGATAACGGATGGATGACGCACTGGCGAGGTCGGCGGCGCAGCGCAGCATCTCCAGCTGGGCCGCCGCGGGCAAGGTCCGCTCGCCGCGTACACGGTGATCGTCGAGGAAGAACTCCCGACCGGTGAACCGGCTGGAGTAACGCAAGCCCGACGCGTTGGAGGTGTTGCGCTGGACCAGCGGATGGATCGCCGCCTGCATCGCCTCCGTGGCGGCCGGCTTCGCATCCACCCAATGACGCTCCCGGGCGAACGGATACGTAGGCAAGGCAAGGCGACGCCGCGGACCCGAGGCATACAACGGCGTCCAGTCGACCGTGCCGCCTTTCACCCAGGCCGATGCCACCGCCGCCAGGTCGCCCCCGGCGAGGTGCCCGGCCAGGGTTTCGCTGCCGGACGTTTCGTCGCCCGTGGTCGCGACGTCCACCGGCACCTCGCCCGTCATCACATCGTCGCGCTCCGCGGACGAAGCCAGCCATGCTTCCAGTCGCGAGGTCAGCAGCGCTACCGAATCGACCACCGTCGCCAGGCGCGTCGCCATGGCGTGCCGGCCGAGTTGCAGCGTGTAGGCCAGGTCATGCAGGTCGGCGTCGCGCGATTCGTGCGCGGTGAGCGCATCAACCAGTTGCCGGACGCGCTCGCGCAGCGCCAGTGCCGTGCGTGCCGACAGCACGATCAGTGCCGGACGGGCATCGGCCACCGGCGCGGGTGCCGTGTCCACATGTTCCTCGACGATGACGTGCGCGTTGACGCCGCCGAAACCGAATGAACTGATGCCCGCGCGACGCGGCATCGCTTCCCCGCTGGCATCGGTCGGCACGGGCCATGGCCGTGCCTGGTCGACAATGAAAAACGGGCTGCCGGACAGGTCGATCCGCGGATTGAGCCGCTGGTAATGCACCAGCGGCGGGAAGGCCTCGTGCTTCATGCACAGCAGGGTCTTGATGAGGCCCGCCAGTCCCGCCACCGATTCCAGGTGGCCGATGTTGGTCTTGACGCTGCCGATCCCGCAAGTGCCCTCGCCCGGCGCTTCACCGCGATCCGCGGCCACGCGCGAGAAGGCCAGCTTCAGCCCCTCGATCTCGATCGGATCCCCCTTGGGCGTGCCGGTGCCGTGGGCCTCGACATAGCCGACGCTGGCCACGTCGATGTCCGCCTCGCGCAGGGCGTCGCCGATCACGTGCGACTGGGCCAGCGAGCCGGGATAAGTCACCGTGCGGGCGTGGCCGCCGTGGTTCATCGCCGTGCCGCGCAGCACGCCAACGATGCGATCGTTGTCGCGCAGGGCACGGTCCAGCGGCTTGAGCAGCACCATGGCCGCGCCCTCGCCACGCACGTAGCCGTTGGCCCGCTCGTCGAAACTCTTGCAGCTGCCGTCCGGCGAGAGCATGCCGGTCTTGGAGAACGAGATGAAATGCGTGGGGCTGCACAGCACGCTGACGCCGCCGACCAGCGCCTGCTCGCACTCGCCCCGGCGGATAGCGTGCGCGGCCTTGTGCAGGGCCACCAGGGAACTGGAACAGGCCGTGTCGATGGGCAGGCTGGGCCCGTGCAGGTTGAGGAAATACGAGATGCGGTTGGGGATCAGCGCGGTGTGCGTGCCCGTGGCGAGATGGCCCTCGATCGTCTCCAGCGCGCGGCTCAGGTGATCGCGGTAGTCGAAAGTGAAGACGCCGACGTAGACGCCGGTACGCGTGCCGCTGAACGCGGCAGCGTCGTAGCCGGCGTCCTCCAGGCAGTTCCATGCCTGTTCCAGCATCACGCGCTGCTGGGGGTCCATGACCGCCGCCTCGCGCGCGGAGATGCCGAAGAAATCGGCATCGAAATACTCCACGCCGTCGATGAAGCCGCCCCACTTGCTGACCGACCGGTTAGGCTCGCGCCCGTCGGCGGCGTAGAAGGCCTCGCGATCCCAGCGTCCCGCGGGCACCTCGCCGACGCTGGACACGCCCTGGCGCAGGTTGTCCCAGAAAGCCGCGTAATCGGCGGCGCCGGGAAAGCGGCAGGCCATGCCGATGATGGCGATATCGACGTTCATGAAAGTGCCCATGCGATAAGGTGGTTCACTCAGCGACGAAGTCGGCTGAAGGTGCGGGTGAGGTGAGCGGCAGCGGCATCCATGATCCGCACGGCGATGTCGTCCACATGGCGTTCGGTCCACGGTTCCAGCGCGGTACCCTTTACCCACTGGTTGAACGAGCCCAGCGCCGGTCCCGTCTGGATCTGGTAGTTCACCCGGTCGTCGCCGTTGCCCTCCATGGCGATGCGCGTGCAGTAGGCGAAGTACCAGCGGAACACCAGCGCCATCTTGTGCTTGCCGTTGGCCTCCGCCTTGGCGATCTCGTGATCCCGACCCACGGAGCGGAAGTACGCCGAGGTCTCCTGCCAGATCGCATCGAAGCTCTTGTGGAAGAACGTGGTTTCCAGCTGCTGCCGGGTGCGCTCGGGGATGTCCTCCAGGCTGTCGTGATGGCGGTAGAGCGACAGCAGCTTGTTGGCCCGCGCCGGGAAGAACACCGACTTCTTCAGCACCTGAACCTGTGCGCCGATCTCGAACATGTCGCCGGCGGGCGCGTATTCCGTGTCCTGGATGTCCATCGCCTGCAACAGCGCCTTGCCATCGGCGCTCATGCCCGACTCCACGGTGCACTGGTTGATCGAACCGGTGGCGATGAAGTCGGCGCCGAGCAGGAACGCCGCAGCCGCGGCCTCGGGACCACCGATACCACCGGCCAGGCCCATGCAGATCGGCTCGGCGTAGCCGTGCGCCGCCTGCATCTCGTCGCGCAAGCGCAACAGCGGCGGCAGCATCACGGCCGCGATGCCGCCGTCGGTGTGGCCACCGGAATCGGCCTCGACGCAGATGTCGTAGCTGACCGGCAACGCTTGCGCCCACTGCGCCTGCTCCGGCGTCACCTGACCCTTGTCCAGCAGGCGCTGCACCAGCGCCGGCGGCGGCGGGCTCATGAACGCCCGCGCCACTTCGGGACGTGACACCTTGGCCACGATGCGGTGATCGCTCACCACCGTGCCGTTCGCATCGCGGCGCAAGCCCTGCAGCCGGAACCGGACCAGCGCCGGGGTCATCTGCATGAAGGCCGCCGCCTCCACGTTGCGGATGCCGTAGCGCAGGCAGAGGTCGACCACCGCTTCCTCGTGGGCCGGATTCTCGTAGTTCGCCAGCAGGTTCATGCCGTACGGCTGCCCGGCGTCCAGTCCCGCCTGGATGCGCACGATATTGGCCTCGATGGTCTGCGGCGACAGGCCACCGGCACCGAAGAAACTGAGGAAACCGGCGCGGCCCATGCGCACCACCAGCTCCGCGGAGGCGACACCGCGGTACATGGCACCGGTCATATAGGCGTAGCGCACGCCGAAGCGGCGCTGGAACACCTCGCTGCCCAGCGCCGTGGCGCGGATGCGAAACGGCCCATCGGGGCCGTCGTCACCGACACCGCCGGTATCCGCGCCATCGGCCGCCGAAGGCATCGCGGGCATCGCGGGCATCACAGGCATCACAGGCGCAGGCTGCACCACGGTGTCCCGCCGTTCGTCGTGGATCGGCGTTTCCTTGGTGCGGATCTCCTGCACCATCTTCGACAGGATGTTCGCGCCCATCTCCTGGAATTCGATGTCGCCCTTGCCCATCACGTAGCGGATGGAATCCACCCATTGCACGGGGCTGGCGATCTGGCTGGCCAGCGTCCGGGCGATGGCGGAACCGTCGTACGGCCGGGCCGTGGCGTTGGCGATCACGGTGGCGGTGGGCGCGGCAAAGGTGAACTGGCTCAGGTAATCGGCGAACTCGGCCTCGACCGGCTGCATGTGCCGCGAGTGGAACGGCGCACTGACGTTGAGTGGCACGCAGCGCAGTTTCAGCGTCGCGAACAGCTCGGCGGCCGCGGCCAGTGCCTCGTGATCGCCCGCGATCACCGTCTGCGTCGGCGTGTTGAGGTTGGCGATATCGACGCCGTCCAGCCGGTGCTCGTGGAGCATGACGCGGATCTGGCCGGCCGAGGTGCCCAGTACGGCGGCCATGCCACCGCCGCCGGCACGCCCCATCAGCTCGCCCCGCTTCTTCACCAGCCTCAGCCCGTCCTCGAACGAAAACACCCCGGCCGCATGCAGCGCGTTGTATTCGCCCAGGCTGTGCCCGGCAAAGAACGCCGGCGCCCGACCTGTCGCGCCATCGGCCTGCAACGCCTGCTCGCGGTAGTAATGCAGCGCGTTGACCACGTACAGCGCCGGCTGCGTGTACTGCGTCTTCGCCAGCAGGCCGTCGCGGTCGTTGAGGCACAGGTCCTCGACGGAGTAGCCGAGGATCTCGGACGCACGGCGCACCTCGTCCGGATACAACGGGAACAGGTCCTTGCCCATGCCCCTGAACTGCGATCCCTGCCCGGGAAAAATGACCGCTTTCATCGTGTCTGGCTCCGGCATGCGTACGGTTCGGGTGTCGGGCGCCAGGGCATCCAGGCGCGCGAGGTCGCCGCCGAAGGGCGACATCACCGCGTGCACGCGGGACGCCGTACCGGCGGGCAACAGGTATTTGAGGAAGGTCGCCATCGTCCCTGCGGGGCCGACGTCGATGTAGCGGTAGTCGTCCCGCGGCGGCAGCGTCGCGAGGGTCTCGGCCAGGCGAATGGGTTCGCGCACCACCGCCCAGAAATGATCCGCCGACGGCGCATCTAGATGGCCACCCTGGGCGCAGCACATCAGCGGAACGTGCCCTTGCCGGTACGGCAGCGTGCGCAGGAAGGCCATGTACGGTTCGCGCGCCGCGTCGATCCAGCGCGAATGAAAGGCGAACCCCACCGGCAGCCGCTGGAACGCCAGGCCGCGGCGACGCAATGCCGTCTCGACCGCATCGCTGTTCCGCGCGGGAAGTGAAAGCACGGAATGCGTGGCGAAGTTGCGCGCGCCAAGCTCGCACAGGGCGAGCACATCCGGCTCCAGGAATCGCGCCGGCTCACCCACCACCGCGATCATGCAGCCCGGCTCCGCGTGCGCTTCCACGATAAGGGCCTGCTCCACCACGGCCAGCAGGGCGTCGTCCGGGTCCAGCCATCCGGCCACTGCCGCCGCCGTGAACGAACCCAGGCTTGCGCCCAGCACGGCATCGACCCGCAGCCCGCGTTCGATCAGGCTGGTGGCCAGCGCATACTCCACCATGAAAATGGCGGCATGGCTGTACAGCAGGCGCTGTAGCGGCACATCCGCATCAACACCCTGCGCGAACAGCACCGCCAGCACCGACGCACCGGTCCGTTCGCGGAACAGCCGGTCGGCATGACGCATCGTCGAACGAAAGCAGCGATCGGCCTCGTACAGCTCCCGCCCCATCTCGACGTGCTGGGAGCCCTGGCCGGAAAAAAGAAATACGGTATTCAAGAGCGACGCATCCATCCTTGCACCTGCGCCCACGGACGATTCGTATCGACCTGGAACGCAGCGCAGACCGTGCTGCCAACTCCCCTCCCCCCCCGGGGCACGCGGACGACCCGTGCGGGTCGTCCGAAACACACTATCGATCGGTTCTAGCCGCTAATGCCTCGACTCGACAGCCAGCGACCGCGGACGCATGTCGGTCCACGCTTCACCGATATAGGTAAGGCACGAGGCCTTCGTTCCCTGTACGCCGACTTTCGTCCAGCCCAGCGGCAGCGACTTCGGCACCGGCCAGATCGAGTGCTGGCCCTCCTGGTTGACCACCACGTCGTACAAGGTTTCTGACGCGTTCGAACTCGTGGACATGCTTGCTCCTGTGCAAACGATGACGTCGTCGCTCTCGATAGTGCGATCGTCGTGTCACAGCGTGGAACGATGGTTTGTGTGGCCCCTGATCCCCTCGACCAGCACACTCAGCATGCTTGCAGGGTGCCGGTCTGTGTCCCAGATCATTCTTCGAAGAAGACCGTCGGCTTTGCAACCAGCAAGTTCTTGCGATCGGTAAATGCAGGCAGGTACGCCATGAAGATGGCTTCGCGCCGCGCTATCTGCCGGATAACGGCATGAGTCCACCATCACCTCCTGCCGTATTTGCACATAGGCAACCGTAGGAGCCCACGATGTGGGCGAAAAACCAACAGCGCGTTGACGCCGAATGCTTCGGAGCAAGAGCCGGCGGGTGCCACCCTCGTGGCCACGCCTGCGGCGACCCGTCAAGGAAGGGCCGCGAGTTCGGCTTGAGTGATGTCATCCATCTCAATTCGGCGATCAGCGGAATTCATCAGAGGCTTCATGAGCGGCCCGCGAGGACAAGGCGCGCGAAGCGAAGAATGGCGAGCGAGCGGAGCGCGCCTTGCAGACCGACTACCTTGCTACCACGAGAAGAATGGCGCTGAGACAGCCGATTGCGAGCAAGCTACAAACGGACGCGAGCAATATAAACATGTACCTGGCTGCCGATCCGGGCTTGGTGGCGGTAATGCTAGAGAAAAGGACAACAGCAGCGCAGGATTGCGTGACGAGGGCGGTTACGGTCGCGTAAACAAGACAACCCAGATTCCATGTACCGCAAGTCAGTACCCCGCCGAACCCGTACAAAAATGCGGCGCTCAACGCTATGCCTGCAAAGGCTATGAATATACCGATTGCGCGCATTAAGTACGCCGCCTGACGTGTTTTGACACTAGCTTTCATGCTGCCAGCATTGGCCGCAGGTAGATATAGCTGGCTTTGCGACGGCCGAGCTGACACCACACCAGAAATAAGTATCCCCACCGTCGAGGGGTCGCGCACGTGCGTGCGCTCCTACCCAGCCGGCAGATCACGCATTGGATATACAACAACCTGCCTACCCTTGCGGCAGGTGCCCACGATGTGGGCGAAAAGCCAACGAAGCAGCGACGCCGTACCCGAACGCTGCACGTTCACCCGCACGCACTGCTCGCCCAACACGTCACCTCAGTTTAAGGAAGAGCCGGCGGGTAGCCCCCTCGGGGCCGGTAGCCGCAGGCGAGGGATTCGCACAGATCAGGCCCGAAGGGGGCCGGCCAGGACGGCCGGCCGTTTCCGCTGAGCCATGGATGGCGAATCGGAAACCCCCGTTCGAAGCCCGACCCGGATGTGGCGCGGGTAGGAGCGCACGATGTGCGCGAATCAGGTACACGGCCGCGCATGCGGCCTTTCCCTAGCGGGTCGCCGCAGGCGTGGCACCGAGGGGGCTACCCGCCGGCTCTTGCTCCAAGCCCCATGGCTCTTGCTGCGCCGCAAGACCCCGGAACGAATCCGCCAATTCCCACGACCCCCAGCCAAACACCCAAAACCATGAATCCAAAAGCGAAATGACCAACCAATGAACGATTCATTAGATATTCGTGCAATAAATTACGCCAATATTTAACAAAAACATAATGCTGTCACGCAACACACCGCCACAAATCGACGGTTCCTTGACGCATGTCGCAAAACCGACCTCGCTCGCTTTGAGTGCCCTCCCCGCGCGACTAAGCTCAAAGCTCATCGGCGCCGATCACACACGTGACTCGCCCTGACGCGACCAAGCACATGCCATCGACGCACGCCGTCGAAGCGGCTTACCGGGTGTGCAACGCAGACGCCCAGGCGTCCCCTTCATGACCCAGGAAACCACGCCGCCGCATGACGACGAAGATTGAGCAGGCACACGACGACGACACCATCGACCTCAACGCGCTGTTCGGCACGTTGCTGGATCACAAGTGGATGATCGTGGCGATCACCGGCTGCTTCTTCGTGGCCGGGGTGCTGTATACGGTGCTCGCCACGCCTATCTACCAGGCGACCGCGGTGGTGCAGGTCGAACAGAAAACGCCCAGCCTGCCGGGCCTGAGCGACCTGTCGCAGTCACTGGGAACCAGTGCGTCGCAGGCGGTGACCGAGATAGCTCTGATCACCTCGCGACTGGTGGTGGGACAGACCGTGGACGACATGCGCCTGAACGTCCAGGTGCAACCGAGGCGCATGCCGCTGATCGGCAACTATCTGTCTCGCGGACACAAGCCCGGCCAGCCCGGCAAGCCGCGCTTCGGTCTCAGCCGCTACGGCTGGGGCGGTGAACTGGTGGATATCTTCCGCCTGACCTTGCCCGATCCGGGCATGAGCGCGACCTTCGAGTTGCGCGCCGAAGCCGGCGGTCGCTTCAGCCTGTACGACGACGACGGCAACCGCGTGGCCCAGGGTGCGGTGGGACAGCCGGTGACCGGCAAGGGCGTCACCTTGCAGATCCGCCAGCTGGTGGCCAACCCGGGCACCCGCTTCGACGTAATCGTGCAGCCGCGGCTGACGACCACGACGAAACTGCAGTCCGATATCGTTGCGCTGGAACAGGGCAATGACTCCGGAATCATCGGGCTGACCTACAACAACGCCGATCCCGATCTCGCGCGGCAGGTGCTCGAGCACGTCACGCACGCCTACGTGCGGCAGAACGTCGAGCGCAATTCTGCGGAAGCCGCCAGCCAGCTGCAGTTCGTCAAGGACCAGCTGCACAAGGTGCGCCAGGACCTGGACAAGGCCCAGGCGGCGATGAACGCGTTCCAGATGAAGTCCCACTCCGTGGACCTGAGCATGCAGACCAAGGGGTTGCTGGACCAGATCGTGTCCGTGGAGAACAACCTCCAGCAACTTCACCTGCAAGAGGCCGATATCGAACGGCGCTTCACCCACGATCACCCCGCGTACAAGGCGCTGCAACAGCAGATGGGCCAGTTGCAGGCCCAGAAGGCGCGGATGCAGAAGGAAGTGGGCGACTTGCCGGACACACAGCAGGAGCTGCTCAAGCTGAATCGTGACACGCAGGTCAGCGGCAACACCTACACCAGCCTGCTCAACCAGGCACAGCAGCTGGATATCGCGCGTGCCGGCACGGTGGGGAACGTGCGCATCGTGGACAGTGCGGCGGTGGATCCCAACGTGCCGGTGCAGCCGCGCAAGGCGCTGGTGGTGATCGTCGTCACCTTCCTCGGCGGCTTCCTCGCGCTGGCCTTCGTTTTCCTGCGGCAGATACTGAACCGCGGTATCGAGGACCCCGCGCTGATCGAGGACCTCGGCCTGCCCGTCTACGCCTCCGTGCCGCTGAGCCCGGGCCAGGGTACGCGAATGTTGCGTCGCGGCCGCTCGCACGCCGCGCACGGTCCGCTGCTGGCCATCGCCGACCCTGCCGACCTGGCCATCGAATCGATCCGCAGCCTGCGTACCAGCCTGCATTTCGCGCGACTGGAGGCGAAGAACAACATCCTGATGATCACCGGCTCCAGCCCCTTCGCCGGCAAGACCTTCGTCTCGGCCAATCTCGCCGCCGTGATCGCGCAGGCCGGGCAACGCGTGCTGCTGGTCGACGGCGACATGCGTCGCGGTACGCTGCACCAGCTGCTCGGCGTGCGCACCGGCCGCGGCCTGTCGGACCTGCTGGTCGGCAGCGCCGCGCTGGCCGACGTCATACAGCCGGGGCCGACCGAGAACGTGCACTTCATCAGCCGCGGGCAGGTGCCGCCTAACCCGTCCGAACTGCTGATGCATGCGCATTTCACGCAGTTCATTGCCAGCGTCGTCCCAGCCTACGACCTGATCATCATCGATACGCCGCCGATCCTCGCGGTAACCGACGCGGCGGTCATCGGCCACCACGCCGGCACCAGCCTGCTGGTGGCGCGCTTCGGCCTGAACAAGCAACGCGAACTGGCGCTGGCCAAGCAACGCTTCGAGCAGAACGGCGTGGAACTCAAGGGCGCCATCTTCAACGCCGTGGAGCGGCGCACCGCCGGCTATTCCGCCTATGCCTACTACAAGTACCAGGCGGATCCCGCATGAAGGCGTTCCCATGTCACGCATCCTGATCGTCGGCAACCACACTTGCGGGAACCGCGGTGACGCCGCGATCCTGCGCGGGCTGCTGGAGTGCCTGGCGGCCGCGTTGCCGGGCTGCGAGGTGGATGTCACCAGCCGCTTCCCGACCAGCTCCGCCTACCTGCTCGGCCGCCCGCTGTTACCCGACGGACTGGATGCTTATTACCGCGAAGCGGCCAGCCAGCGCTTCGGCCGGTTTCGCCCGCAGCTGCTGCGTCGCCTCGTGCCGCGCCTGCTGCATGCGCATCTCACCGGCCGGTGGTGGGCGCGCTGGGTACCGTTGCCGCAACGCCATCGCGACACCATCGCGTGGATGGCCGGCTACGACCTGGTGATCCAGGTGGGCGGATCGTTCTTCGTCGACCTGTACGGCCCCACCCAGTACGACCAGTCGATCTGCGCGCTTCTCGCCGGGCGGCCGGTCTACATGATCGGCCACAGCGTGGGGCCGTTCCGGCAACCCTTCTTCCGGCGCATTTCCCGGGATGTCATGCGCCGCGTCGAGGCGCTGGCCCTGCGCGAGGAAGTGAGCGCGCGCTACATGGCCGAGGACGGCATCCCGCAGGACACGCTGCGCTGGACGTCGGACACCGCGTGGCTGGTGGACCCAGGCGCACCCGTGGCCATCGCCGATCCGCCCACCGTCGCGGTGACCTTCCGCGAACTGGCCCCGTTCGACAAGCGGCTGGGCGTGACCCAGGCGCAGTACGAGGAAGCCTTCGCCATCCTGCTGGACGCGGTGATCGAGGCAGGCTACCGCGTGGTGGCGTATTCCACCTGCACGGCGATCGACGGTTACCCGAAGGACGACCGCATGGTGGCCTTGCGCGTCGGTGCGCGCATGCGCCACGCCGAGGCCTACCACGTGGAAATGAACGAGCTGACCGACGTAGACCTGGGCCGTTGCCTGGGTGCATGCGTGCTGACCATCGGCACGCGTCTGCACAGCGCCATCCTCTCGATGAACTTCGGCACGCCGTCGGTGGCGCTCAACTACGAACACAAGTCCGAGGGCATCATGAAGCGCCTGGGCGTGGACGAACTGGCGGTGCCGGTCACCGCCCTGCTCGACGGCAGCCTGCGCAGCCAGGTGCTGGCGCTGTTGCGGGACGACACGCTGCGCGCTCGCGTGGCCATCGCGGCGGCGCGGGAAAAGGCCTTCGCACGCGAATCCGTGCTAGCCACCCTGGGGATCGGAGCCTGAGCATGCCGGTGCTGTTCGTCCTCGCCGAGTTTCCACGGTATTCGGAAACCTTCGTCATCGACCAGATCGTCGGCCTGCTGGACCGCGGGTTCGACGTACGTATCCTCGCGATCAGCCGGGGGCCGGCCCCCGTGCCCGGCGACATCGTGGACACGCGCGGCCTGATGGCACGGGCGACCTTCGTCTTCGATCACCCGGCCAGCGCGTCGGCCTCCTGGCAGGTGCTGTTGCGGCGGCTGCGCCGCGTGCTGCCCGGTCTGCCCAGCGCCCGCGTGCGGCGCGCGCTGTCCGTGCGCCGCTTCGGCCACGCGGCGAAGAGCCTGGTGCTGGCCGGTGCGGTACGCCGCCTGCCTACGCCTCTGCGGGCGCGGGCGATCGTCGCCCACTTCGGCCCGACTGGCGTGCTGGCCACGCACTTGCGCACGCTCGGTCTGATCGAAGGGCCGCTGTACACCGTCTTCCACGGCTTCGATCTGTCGCAGCACAGCGTGCTGGCGCGGCATGCGGCCGACTATCGCCACCTGTTCGCGCATGGTGAGCGGATGCTGCCGATCAGCCAGCGCTGGCGCGGCAAGCTGGAGGCTCTGGGTTGCGCGGCTGAAAAGATCCAGGTGCACCGGATGGGCGTGGACCTGGAGGGATTCCGTTACGCGCCGCCGGCGACGAACGGCGCGCCGGCCCCCGGACGCGAATTGCGCCTGCTGTGCGTGGCGCGCCTGGTCGAAAAGAAGGGCGTGCGCTACCTCTGCGAGGCCGTCGCCCAGCTGGTGCGGCGCGGTGTTCCCCTGCACCTGGACGTGATCGGCGACGGCCCGCTGCACACGACACTCCGGCGTTTCGTCGACGAGCAAGGCATGCAGGATGCCATCCATATCCTCGGCCGTCGCGACACGACCTATGTGCAGCAAGCCCTGCGTGGTGCCGATGTGTTTGCGCTGCCCAGCGTCACCGCGGCCGACGGCGACCAGGAAGGCATCCCCGTGTCGCTGATGGAGGCCATGGCCAGCGGCGTGCCGTGTCTTTCGACGGTGCACAGCGGCATCCCCGAATTGATCGAGGATGGCCGTTCCGGCTGGCTGGTGCCCGAGCGCGACGTCGATGCGCTGGCGGACGTGCTGGCGCGTATCCAGGCGGGCGACTTCGACCTGGCGGCCATCGCGCGCGAGGCCCGGCACACCGTGGAGACGCACTTCGACCAGCGCCGGCTGCACGACAGCCTTGCCGCGCAGCTGCACGCGCAGGCAGCCCGATGACCTCGGCACGACGCGATGCGCTGTGGACGGCCGGGTCCACCGTGGTGAGCGCGGGCAGCCAGCTGCTGCAGATCGCGGTACTCGCGCATCACGTCGACGCACACATGCTGGGCGCGCTGGCCATGGTCAACGTGGTCAACGCCATCGCCACGCTGCTGCAGGACATGGGCCTGAGCAGTTACCTGATCCACCGGCAGGACATCAGCCGCCCGCAGCGCACCTCGTTGTTCATGATCAGCGTGGGGCTGGGCCTGGCGTCGGCGGCGACGCTGTTCGCGATCTCGTACGCGGTGGCCTATTTCTACCGGTCCGACCTGCTGGGCGACCTGCTGCGCCTGTCGACGGTGAACTTCGTCCTGCTGGGCGTGGCGGCGCAGTACCAGGCCAGCCTGATCAAGGCGTTCCGCCTGCCCCGCCTGGCCCGCATCGAAGTGATCGGCCGGCTGTGCGGGCTGGCCACGCTGCTGGTGCTGGTGCTGGGCTTCCAGGCGTCCATCGAGGCCGCCGTGTACGCGATGATCGTGAACAGCCTGGTGCGCCTTGTCTGCTTCCTCGCCGTGTCCGAGCGCGAGTGGCATCCGGGCCGCACCTTCGACCGTGGCATCATGCGCGAGGCCCTTCGTTACGGCGCCTTCCAGCTCGGCTCACAGGTGATCAACCAGCTGCGCAGCCAGGCCGACCAGATCATCCTGGGCAAATTCCTCGGGCTGTCCTCGCTGGGCGTGTACTCGCTGGCCAAGGAACTGGTGCTGCAACCGACCAAGCTGATCATGCCCGTGGCCGGACGCCTGGCCCTGCCCCGGCTGGCCACGGTGCAGGACGATCCCGAGGCCCTGCGCCGCATCTTCCTCGTCGGATTGCGCGGCGTGGCGATCTTCAGCGCCGTGGTCTTCATCATGCTGGCGGTGTTCGCGCCGCCCGCCGTCTCGATCCTCTACGGCCATCGCTACGACGGCGTCGCGCGCCTGGTCCCGCTGATGCTGCTGTTCGGCATGCTGCGGCCGCTGGGCTCGCTGATCGGCGCCCTGAGCCAGAGCCGCGGCCGCTCGGACATCGAATTCGGCTGGAATGTGCGGATTTGCGGGATCACGCTGGCGGTGAGCGTGGCGGGCGCGGCATCCCGCTCGCTGGAAATCATGGCGATCGCCCTCGCCCTCAGCCAGGTGCTGTCCACGGTGCTTTCGTATTACTTCTTCTCGTCGAAGCTTATCCAGACCACGGCACGCGAGTTCTTCGACGCCTGGGTCATGGCCAGCGTCGTGCCCTACGCGTGCCTGATGCTGGCCGTCGCGGTGTATCCGGGCGACGGCTGGACAGCCAGCGCCGTGCGTTTCGCCTTCGCCGCGCCGGCACTCGCGTGGGTGATCTGGCACAGCCGCCATATCCTGATCCATCGACAGCTCCAGGCGGTACGCGCATGACCGACACCCTGCCGCTGGTGAGCGTATACATCCCCACGCGCAACCGCTCGGCCCTGCTGCGGCGCGCGGTGGATTCGGTGCTGGCGCAGAGCTACCCGCGGATCGAGATCCTGATCTGCGACGAGGCCTCCACCGACGACACCGCCGAGGTGGTGGACGCGTACGCGCAGCGCCACCCGGGGCGCT
The DNA here is from genome assembly GCF_054055715.1 of Luteibacter sp. PvP120. Classification (NCBI taxonomy): domain Bacteria; kingdom Pseudomonadati; phylum Pseudomonadota; class Gammaproteobacteria; order Lysobacterales; family Rhodanobacteraceae; genus Luteibacter; species Luteibacter sp. PvP120. Next base: position 449,614 of record NZ_JBSRXP010000001.1, read on the forward strand.
TCACCTACCTGCGCAACGACACGCCGCAGGGTGCCTGCCGTGCCCGCAACCGCTGCATCGAGCACGCCACCGGCACCTATGTGACCGGGCTGGACGACGACGACCTGTTCCATCCGCAGCGCATCGCGTGCCTGGTCGAGCTCTACCGCCGGCACGACGTATCATTCGTGTGCAGCCGGTTCCGCTATTTCCAGGACGAGGCGCAGATCGCCGCGTTGCGCGGCCGGCACTACGGCGTGGCCGAGCTGAACGCGACCGAGCGCCTGGCGCTGCCCGCCCTGCTCTACGCCAACCTGGCCGGCAACCAGGTGCTGACGGAACTGTCGCGGATGCGCGAGCTGGGCGGCTTCGACGAGGCCATGCCGTCCTGGCAGGACTACGACATGTGGATACGCCTGGCCGACCGCTTCGGCCCAGCCCTGCGCACGCGGGCCGTGCTGTCCTTCGTCGACGACGACCGCTCGCGGGCGCGCATACGCAACTCCAGCAAGCGCGCCGAAGGCAGCGAGCGCTTCCTGGCCAAGCATGCCCGGCTGATGAGCGCCGACCAGAAACGCAACCATCGCAACATCCAGTTCGTCATCGGCGGCCAGCGCGCACCGCTGCGCGAGATCGTGCGCAACCTGTCGCTGGGCGGCTACAAGTCCACGCTGAAGGTGTTGCTGCACAAGTTCTTCGGCCGGGCGATCGGCTGAGCGCATGGCCATCGCGATCCACAAGACCCGAGGTGCCGCCATCGTGCTGATGGCCATGCTGTTCGTGCAGATACCGCTTGGCCACAGCACCAGCAGCAAGTCGCACGTGAACGTCTACCACCTGCTGCTCCTGCTGATGCCGGTGCTTTACCTTCCCGCCGCGCGTTACCTGAAACTCAATCCGGCCACGGCCTTCATCGCCACCATGGCGGCCACCGCGCTGGCCGCCGGGGCCACCTACGGCGGCGGCCTGCGCTCCACGCTGATCGTGTTCGTGGCGGCATCGTATTTCCTTGGTGTCGTCTTCGGCCGCAAGCTGCAGGACGTGGAACTGCGCCGGATCTTCACCTGGATGCTGGGCTGCTGCCTCGCCTTCGTCATCCTGCGCGACCTGGTGTACGCGGGCAGCCTGGGCGCGGTCTACGCGCGCACCGAAGGCGCCTCCAGCATCCTGTACATGTCCACCGGCGGCCGCAACATCGAAGCCAGCCTGCTGGCCCTGCTTTCCCTGTTGCTGCTGGGCACCCGTGCCTACCCGATCGCCGCCGGCATCGCCTTGCTGACCAGCGGCATGATGCTGTCGCGCGCCGGGCTGGTCGGCACCGCGGTATCGATCGGCATCGCCTGTTTCCAGGCGCGCAAGTCCCGCCACTATTACTTCTTTACGTTTTTCGGCGTGGCCATGGCCGTGCTGCTGGTCGGGCTGGTGCTTTCGTCGGTGATCGACATCCCGGTGCTGGACCGCTTCAACCTCCAGGCCGAGACCCAGCTGGCCCACAAGAACGTCGGGCGCCTGGCCCTGTGGAACAGCGCGGGTACCGCCCTGGAGCACAACCTGCTCGGTTACGGGGTGGGCAACGGCGTGCCGGTGATGGAGCAACTGTCCGGGCTGACCTTCGTGGAGAACAACGTCCACAACATCTACCTGCAGTTCCTGCTCGAAGGTGGCGTGCAGTCGTTGCTGCTGTTCCTGGCCATGGCGGCGCAGATCCTGCTCACCCGTACCGAGGGCGCGCAGCGCAACATCAAGTTCTTCCTGCTGTGCTACCTCATGCTGGCCTGTATCGAGTTCAGCGGCTACGAGGCCTATTTCTGGTTTTTCGTGGGCATGTTCTACGCGCGTGCCGACCTGCGGCGCGCCGCGCAACGCACGGAAACGAAACGGCGCATGCAAGTGCGCGCCCAGCTCTCCGGCCGACCGACCGCCGATCCTTCCATGGACCCTTCCCATGCTTGACGCTTTCCGCGCCGACATACGCCGGCTCCGCTCGCTGCCCGGGTATCGCAGCCTGGCCTGGTGGATGCTGGACCAGTCGTTCTGGGTCATCCTGACCTACCGGCTGCTGGCCGGCGCGCGCGGCACGGCGTTGCATGCACCGCTGCGCGTGCTGGAGAAACTGGCCGAGTTCGTCTTCAAGTGCTACCTGCCGACCACCGCGACCATCGGTCCCGGGCTGGTGATCTACCACGCCTTCGGCATCATCGTGAACGGCAAGACCACCATCGGCGCCAACTGCACCCTCTACGCGCGGGTATGCATCGGCAACCGCTTTCCCGGCGACGGGGCGCCCGTGATCGGCGACAACGTGACCATCGGCACCGGCGCCTGCATCTTCGGCCCGGTGGTCATCCCCGACCATTTCGTGGTGAAGGCCAACGCGGTCATCACCCCGTCGTCGATGCGCGCAAGCGCCCCGGCTCCCGTTTCCACCCCGCCCCACGCTGGAGCACCGTCATGAGCGAGGCCGATGTGCGCCTGTCGATCGTCATCATCACCTGGAACGAAAAGGAGAACCTGCAACGCTGTCTGCTCTCGCTGATGGACAAGCTGGACTTCGAGCGCGACGAGGTGATCGTCGTGGACAACGGCTCACGCGACGGCAGCGCCGAATTCGTCGCGACGCTGCCGCAGGTGCGCTATTTCCCGCTGGACAGCAACTACGGCGTGGGCCCCGCGCGCAACCGCGGCCTGTTCCTGGCCCGCGGCCGGTATTGCATGACGCTGGACAACGACACCATCTTCCTGACCGCCGATCCCGGCAGCATCGTCGACGAGTTCTTCCAGACCCACCCCGACGCGGGCGTGGTGGGATTCGAACTGCTCAACGTCGACCGCACGCGCCAGGATTCCACCCGCCGGTTTCCCCGCTTCTTCCAGCCCATCGCCGCCCGCATTCCGGCCACGCGCAAGCTCGGCTTCGTCCAGCGCGAACTGGACCGCCACCTGATGGTGGATACCGCGTTCGACGATGCCGACGATCCGCTCGAGGTGGACTACGTGCTGGGCGCCAACCAGACCTTCACCAAAAAGGTGGCCGCCCTGCTGATGGGTTACGACGACCGGATCTTCTTCGGCCCGGAGGATGCGGAGTTCTGCGTGCGCACGCGCAAGCTGGGCCTGCGCAACTACTACTGCCGGCGCATTTCCGTCGTGCACGACTACAAGCGGCGCACGCGCAAGTTCTCGCGCCTCGCGCTGAAGCACCTGGCCGGCTTCGCCTACATGCTGCGGAAGCACGGCGGGGTCTATCGCTATACGCTCGACGAGCGGCGCTGAGGCGGGCATGACCATGGACCGTCGCACCTTTCTTCGCCGCTCGGCCTGGGTCGCCGGCGCCTGTGCCTTCCTGCCACTGCCGCCGCTGCGCGCGGCCACCTCGGGCCGCGTGTTCCATATCGACGGGATCGATGGCGACGACGGCCGGGACGGCTCGACGCCCGCACAGGCCTGGCGCAGCCTGCGACGGCTGAACCAGGCGCGTTTCGGGCCCGGCGACCGCATCCTGTTCCGTCGTGGCGGCGACTACCCCGGCGCCTTCCTGCCGAAGGGCTCCGGCCGCGCCGGCGCGCCGGTCACGGTGGACGCCTATGGCGATGGTGCCCTGCCCCATCTGCACGCCGACGGCGACAGCCCCTCCACGGTGCGGCTGCAGAACGTCGAATACTGGGAGCTGCGCCACCTGGAGATATCCAATACGGGTGCGCAGCCCGCACCACGCCGGACCGCCGTGCACCTGTTCCACCAGGATGCGGGCGTGGTGCACGGCATCGTGCTGGAAGGCCTGTACCTGCGTGACGTCAACGGCAGCCTGGTCAAGAAGGACGGCGGTGGCAGTGCCATCCTCGTGCAGGCGGGGGGCAAGCAGACCCCGACCCGCTACCAGGGTCTCACCATCGCGGGCAATCGCATCGAGCGCTGCGGTCGCGACGGCATTCTCTTCCTCGGCGCGGGCAGCCGCCGATCCGGCCTTGCCGCCGGCGTGGTGGTCAGGGGCAACCGCCTCCTCGGCGTGCCCGGCGACGCCATCCTGGTCAAGGGCTGCACCGGCGCGATCGTGGAGCGCAACACGGTCAGCCAGTGCGGCGCCCTGCCACGCGGTGAAGCCGCCGCCGGCATCTGGCCGTTCGACTGCGACGACACGCTGATCCAGTACAACGAGGTGAGCGACCACCGCGCCCATGCCGACGGCCAGGCGTACGACGCGGATTTCAACTGCCGCGGCACGGTCATCCAGTACAACTACAGCCACGACAACGTCGGCGGCATGGCGCTGGTGTGCAACGACGGGCGCAACGCCTCCGCCGTGGGCAACACGGGCACCGTCGTGCGCTTCAACGTCAGCATCAACGATGCACTGCGCGCCACGGACAGTGCCTCGCTGCGCATCTCCGGCCCCGTGGCCGGCAGCCGGATCTACAACAACATCATCATCATCCCGGACAAGCCCGTCGCCGAAGCGGAAGTCACCGTGTTCAAGGCCACGCGGTGGCAAGGCGTACCCGACGACACCGCCATCCACGACAACATCATCGTGGCGGCGCGGTCGCCGGGCATGGACATGGGCGTGGCCACCCAGACCCGGCTGGGCGACAACGCCGTCTATACCGATACGCCGCAGGATGCTGCGCCAGGGCGGATGCGTGCGCTCGCGGGTGACGCCGCCCTGCTGGCGCGGTTCCGCCGCTACCGTCCCACGCTGGACCAGGTCAACGCGCTGGTTCGCGAGTGCTTCGTCGATGGCAAGCCAGTAGCCGATGCGCTGGCGCGGATCGGTCGGCTGGCAGCCTAGGGAGCTACCCGAACGCCGGCTCGCTGTGCCAACGCCACGCGCTGGCCAGGATATCGTCCAGACCCACCACCCGCGGCTCCCAACCCAGTTCCGTACGGGCCAGCGTGCTGGAGGCGACCAGCGTGGCCGGGTCGCCCGCACGCCGTGGCGCGATGGTGTGCGGTACCGCCTTTCCTGTCACGCGTTCGGCGGCGGCGATCACCTCGCGCACGCTGAAGCCTTCGCCGTTGCCGAGGTTGAAGCGATGGGCACCGGGCTGCCCGGACAGGTAATCGATGGCCAGCAGGTGCGCCGAGGCCAGGTCGTTCACGTGCACGTAGTCGCGCACGCAGGTGCCGTCGCGGGTAGCGTAATCGTCGCCGAACACGTTCAAAGCCGCGCCCTGCCCCAGCACCGCCTTCAGCACGTTGGGGATCAGGTGGGTTTCCGGCTCGTGCGCCTCACCGATCGTGCCTTGCGGATCGGCGCCCGCGGCATTGAAGTAACGCAAGGCGACCGAGCGCAGCCCGTAGGCCTTGGCTGCGTCCGCCAGCACGTGCTCGATCATCAACTTGCTCCGCCCGTAGGGATTGATCGGTGCGGTCGGGTGCGACTCGTCGATGCGTTCGGCCTGCGGATGCCCGAACACCGCCGCCGTGGAGGAAAACACCAGCCGATCCACCTCTGCCTCGCGCATCGCGCCCAGAAGCACCAGCGTGTTGGCCACGTTGTTCCGGTAGTAGGCATAGGGTTCGCCGACGGATTCACCCACCAGCGACTTGGCGCAGAAGTGGATGACCGCGTCGAAGCGCTGGGTGGCGAACACGCGCGCCAGGCGTGCGGCATCGCCGATATCGCCATGGACGAAGGTGACCTCGCGCGGCACCGCCTGGCGGTGACCCGTGGATAGATCGTCGTAGACGACCGCCTCGTGTCCCTGGCCGGTGAGGTAGCGCACCATGTGCGAGCCGACATAGCCCGCCCCGCCGCAGATCAGGAGCTTCAAGCGATCATTCCGGCGGATTCGGGAGGCAAGCGGCACGACACGGGTCGGCGCGATGGATGGCAGGACGGATGCAGCGCGATCAACGCGATTCCTCCACGGCGGGAGCGACGGCCGGCAAGGCCGGCTTTCCCGGTGCCGAGGATGCGGGAGCGGCCTCGCTGTGCACGAAGCCCTTGAACAGGGTGAGGAAGATGATGCGCAGGTCGAAGGCCAGCGACCAGTGGTTGATGTAGTAAAGATCATGCTGGATACGCTTGACCAGATCGGTGTCGCCACGCCAGCCGTTGATCTGGGCCCAGCCGGTGATACCCGCCTTGACCATATGCTTGTGCATGTAGCCGGCGATCTCGCCCTTGAACTTCTCCACGAACATCGGCCGCTCGGGGCGCGGTCCCACAATGGACATGTCGCCGCGCAGTACGTTGAGGAACTGCGGCAGCTCGTCGAGGCTGGTCTGCCGGATGAAGCGGCCGAAGCGCGTCACCGTCTTGTTCTGTGCGCCGCCCCACTGCACGGCCTTGTTCTTCTCCATGTCCACGGGCATGGAACGGAACTTCATCATCTCGAATTCCTTGCCGTCCAGGCCGACGCGGCGCTGGCGATAAAGGACGGGACCGGGACTGGACAGCTTCACCCCCACGGCCAACGCGAGCATCAGCGGCGCGATCATCAGCAGGATGGTGCCGGCGATGACACGGTCCTCGATGTCCTTCAACAGCCATGCGTTGCCCAGCAGCGGGCTTTCCCGCAGCGTGACCAGTGGCACGCCGGCCACGTCTTCCATGCGGTGGTTGATGAGCTGGCGACCGAGCATGTCGGGAACGAATTTCACCGTCATGACGTGTTGTTCCATGCGGTCCAGCACGTAGTTGATGGCGCGGTTGGCGCCGACCGGCAGCGCCACCAGCACCTGGTCCCATTCGCGGCAGGCCAGCACCTCGTCCAGTTCCAGCAGCGAACCGGCCATCGGGATGTTCGCCGGGGCGCCGTTGTCGTAACTGGTGCGCACGTACGCGGTGATCTTCATGCCCAGCGCGGGATTGGCTTCGACCTGCTCGATCATATGGATGCCCGAGTCAGTCGCGCCGATCAGCAGGCAACGGCTGATACCCACCCCACGCTCGTGCAGGCGGGTGGTTGCGCGGTAAGCGACGAGGCGAACCAGTGCCATGAACGCGAGACCGAGCACGAAGGCCAGCGATACCCAGCCGCGCGAATACAACTCGCTCACCTTCAGCAGGTAGCCCAATGCAAGCAGCACGGCGAACGCCATGGACCACGATGCTGCAATGCGCCAATACTGGCCGATGGGACGCTGCCCGATAGGCTGCTCATAGACACGGAACACGGCGGATGCCGTCAGCGTGGACAACAGGAGGATGACGAGGGCCACCGAATACAGGCTGGTCATCGCCAGCGTGCCGAAGCGCAGGTAGTAGGCAAGGAAACTGGCCGACACGGCGCAGACGGGATCGCTTACGCGAAGTTCGAGATCCACTAACGCGTTGAATTTGGACAGTTGCATGACAGGTACCCTATTTCGACGCGATGATCGCCGGTTCATCGGCGTGCCCAGGTACGTGCCCCCCGTGGGATCGCGTTGCCCCTCCAGGGACACGTAGCGGCCCAACACGTGACGGTCGGCCCACGACATTCCCGTGGGGCCGCCAACTCAACACTTCGCAGTGTGTGTGTAACGATGACCCCATGCTGCACCGCCAGAATTTTGACGGCAATGCAAGATCATGCGATTTGCGGGTCGTGTCACAAAAAGAATTTTCGATAACGCACGTTCAGCCGATTACCTTGCACTTCCTTGCGAGTTGGCAGTGAATAACCCTGCCTACGCGATGCATGCATTCATACATGCATCGCTTCACATCACCGGAGATGACGACCATGAGACGTCTGCTGTTTGCCAGCGCGATACTTGCCGTCGCGATTCCTGCCTGGGCCCAGAGCCAACGCACCGACCGACCGCCGGCCAACCCACCGAACGCACGGCCCGCCGACACCACGCCACCGCGGGTCGCGCGCCCCGATGAAGCGCGCGAGGCATCGCGCGGCGCAATCGCACCGACGCGCGTCGGGCCCGGCACCGCCGCCATGGGCGCCGTCACCGGCGCTGCCGCGAACAACACCAGCGGCACCGGCAACGACGGCACGGGCGGCACGGGTGGCACCGGGGGGACCGGCGGCTCGGGTGGCACGGGCGGCACGCGTTGAGGCTGCGGCTTGCGCTGGGTACCGCGGGATGCTGCCTGTTGCTCAATGGCTGCATCCTCGCGCCCGGCCAGCACATGAAGACCGGCGAACTGAACGACAAGCAGAGCGCCACGGGTAGCCGGTACCAACTGGTGCCCATTACACCCAAGCTCATCGCGATGGATCGTGCCACGGCCAGCGCGCCTGCCATCGATCCCACCCTCACGTCCTACCAGCCCGATGCCTATCGCATCGGGCCCGGCGATTCGCTCTACATCACGGTGTGGGAACACCCCGAGCTCACCTCGCCAGCAGGCTCGCAGCAGCAGACCGGCGCCAACGGCCGCATGGTGCGGCCGGATGGCACGCTGTTCTATCCGTACGTCGGCTTGCTGAAAGCCTCCGGGCTGACCGTCGAGGAGCTGCGTCAGGCGATCACCGATCGCCTGACGAAATACGTGGAGAAGCCGCAGGTCGATATCAGCATCATCGCGTACGCCAGCCAGCGGGTGACGCTCGGTGGCGCGTTCGTGCGCACCGACCCGCAGAACATCACCGTGACGCCGCTGACCCTCGCGCAAGCGGTGGGCAGCGCCGGCGTCAATGCGCAACTGGCCGACCTGTCCGACGTGGTGCTTCGCCGCGACGACCACGAATACCACATCGACCTGGACGCGCTGTCGCGCTCGCGCGAGGGCGGCAAGGAGGTGTACCTGAAGGGCGGCGACAGTATCTACCTGCCCTATAACGACCGCCACGAGGCCTACGTGATCGGCGAGGTGCTGCGGCCCCAGGCCATCTCGTTCAAGACCAGCGACCTCACGCTCACGCAGGCACTGGGCCGGTCGGGCGGACTCAACCAGAGCAGCGCCAACGGACGATCGGTGTACGTCATCCGCGGCGTGGAAGACATGGAAAAAGCCCCCGCGACCATCTACCAGCTGGACAACAGCTCGCCCGCGGCCTTCGCCGTGGCGGCGCAGTTCTCGGTCAAACCGGGCGACGTCATCTTCGTCGGACCGGCCGGCATCACCCGCTGGAACCGCTTCATCAGCCAGCTGCTTCCGCTGTCCGGCCTGGTCAGCAACGCGGCGAGCGCGACATACAACCTGGACCGGGCCAGCCAGCTCTGACACTGCCCGCTCCGCTCCATCCAGACGTCTGAAGGGACATCCATGAAGGTCACAATATTCGGCACGGGCTACGTGGGACTGGTTACGGGCGCTTGCCTTGCCGAGATGGGCAACCACGTGGTGTGCGTGGACGTGGACCAGGCCAAGGTGGAAGGACTCAGGCAAGGCATCGTGCCTATCTACGAGCCGGGCCTGGCACCCATCGTCACGCGCAACTACGCCTCCGGGCAACTGGACTTCACCACCGATCCCGCGCCTGCCGTGGCCCACGGCGAACTGATCTTCATCGCGGTGGGCACGCCGCCGGACGAAGACGGCAGTGCGGACATGAAATACGTGCTCAGCGTGGCACGCACCATCGGCGAGCATATCGACGACTACGCCGTCGTCGTGAACAAGTCCACCGTGCCGGTGGGCACCGCCGACCGCGTCCGAGCGACCATCGCGGATGCGCTGGCGGCGCGTGGCGCGGCGATCGATTTCGACGTGGTCTCCAATCCCGAGTTCCTCAAGGAAGGCGATGCCGTGGAGGATTGCCTCCGGCCGGATCGCATCGTGGTCGGCTCGTCCAGCGAGCGCGCGGTGGCCCGCCTGCGCAAGTTGTACGCCCCCTTCAACCGCAACCACGACCGCATGGTGGTGATGGATGAACGCTCCGCCGAACTGACCAAATACGCCGCCAACGCCATGCTGGCGACGAAGATCAGTTTCATGAACGAGATCGCCAACATCGCCGAGCGTGTGGGTGCGGATGTCGAGCTGGTCCGCCAGGGCATCGGCGCGGACCCGCGCATCGGCTATCACTTCATCTACCCCGGCGCCGGCTACGGCGGATCGTGCTTCCCCAAGGACGTGCAGGCGCTGGAACGCATCGCGCGCGGCCACGGCTACGACGCGCGGCTGCTGGCCATGGTGGAGGCGGTGAACGCGGCGCAGAAACACCGCGTGTTCGAGCACCTGCTGGGCCACTTCGAGGGCGACATCGCCGGCAAGACGATCGCCCTTTGGGGCCTGGCCTTCAAGCCGAACACGGACGACATGCGCGAGGCACCCAGCCGTCGCCTGATGGAGTCACTGTGGGACGCGGGCGCGCGCGTGCGTGCCTTCGATCCGGAAGCCCGCGACGAGACCACGCGCATCTACGGCCAGCGGGACGACCTGGTGCTGTGCCAGGGTGCCTACGACGCCCTGGAAGGCGCCGATGTGCTGGTGCTGCTGACCGAGTGGAAAGCCTTTCGCAGCCCGGATTTCGCCCGCGTGAAGGCCATGCTGAAGACGCCGGCGATCTTCGACGGTCGCAACCTCTACGATCCCGCCACCGTCGAGGAAGCCGGCATCGCGTACTACGGCATCGGGCGCGGGCGTTCGCTGCAACGTTGAACCAGGGCGGGCCGGCGCCACCGTGCGCCGGCCCGCCCTACTCGGCGATCCTGCCGAGGTTCTTGTCGAACAGGTCGCTGTCCAGGTCGTTGGTCAACGTGTAAAGCGTGTAACGCTTGTTCAGGCGCGCGCCACCGTCACGCTGCAGGGGCTGCCACAACAAGGTGGCGCGGTTGCGCGACGAGCGCGGCAGCAGCAGGTCGAAGGGAATGGACACGTAGATGCCCTTGTCGAAGCTGCCCTCGCCGTAGCCGGCGCTGCCCGACTTGTTGGTGATGGTGGCATAGGCGCCCATCCGGGTCCCGTTGGCGAACTGCCGTGACACGTCCACCGTGGTACCCCAGTCCCCCGCCAGGTAGCGCCCGACGCTCACCGCCACGGTGACGTTGTGGTAGCCGGTATCGAGGTAACCCGTGGCCTGGCCCGTGATCACGTGATATTTGCGGAACGACAGGTCCTGCCGGAAGCCGCGCGACTTCACCCAGTTCAGGTCCGCGCCGATGGCCCAGTGCTGGCCGAATGGCCGGTAGAGCACTTCCCCACCGGCGCCGCCGTACATGCTTTCCAGCATGCCGGCGTAGGCCAGTCCGTAGAGATCCTGGCCCAGTTTGCGCGTGCCCGTCAGTTGCAGGTTCGGCACCGTGACATCGGAGCTGGTGAGATAACGGCGGACGTCGGTGCGCACGCGCGGCAGGTTGCTCGGCGCGTCGTAGCGGAAGGTGTCGTAGTTGTTGGCGAGGTTGACCGAGAGCACGCCGTCGACCCACAGGTGACGCGTCACGTTGAACGTGCCCGACGCCGCGGCATACACCTGGTACAGCACGAAGGCGTCCGGGCCGCCCAGGTTCTGCTGGTAGCCGAGCGACGTGCCGCCGGTGAAGCGCCGCAGCGGCGCGCGGTACAGCACCTCTTCGTCCCGCGCCGTCACCGGGTCCTGTTCCACGCTGCGGCGGAAGTCGGACAGGTCCAGCCGGTGATCGAGCAGTTCGAGGAAGCGGGGCCGGTGCACGCTGGTGTCCACGGTGGCCAGCCCGCTGCGCTCGGCGGACACCGTGACCCAGTCGATCGTGCCGTCCACCCGGTTGTCGACTATGCGCGTCGCGCGTCCCACGCCTTCCGCCGCGTAGAAGAAGCGATCCTGCTGCCCGTGGATGACCAGCTCGGACCCGCGCCGGCCGATGCTGCGCACATCGATCCCGGCGTTGTTGCCCAGCGCGTTGGCCATCTCCGCCCAGTCCACCTGCGCGGGCGCGCGGCGCGCCGGCTCGGGCGCACCGGCGGCCGCCGCCTTATCGCCCGTCAGCGCGGTCGGTAGCGCGGCCTGCGGCTCCGGGGAGGTCCGCACGGGAACGCTCGTGTACGCCACGGCCTCCGGCTTCGGGTCGGACAGTTTAGGCGGGTCCACATGCGTGGCCAGGTTGCTGTGCAGGTTGATCGCGGCGGTGCCGACGTGGCCGCGCTCGTAGCCCAGCGTGAGGTCCACGTTGCCGTTCAGGCGGAACACGGCGCCCAGGTTGACCGGCCACCGCTGCGGCTGGTTGTTGTTCTGCGGCTGGTGCTTGTAGTCGTTGCCGTCGAGTTCGGCCTTGAGCACCAGCCAGCGCCACGGCGACCGATATTCCACGCCGCCGAAGAACCCGGGACGCCCGCGCAGGAACTTGTTGATGCTGAGGGCACCTGTCGCCCCCGTGCCGCTGTTGGGGCGGGTGTCGAACTTGTCGCTGATGAAGTCCAGCGGATTGGCGATGTCGCCGCGGTTGCCGATGTAGCCCCAGGCGAGGCCCAGGCTGAAGTCGAACGGCCCCGCACGCTTGCTGGCCACGATGTATTCGCTGGAAAACAGCCCCGTACCGCCGATATCCCGGGCACCCACGGCCACCGCGGGCAGCCAGCGGCTCTCTTCGCGAAGGCGCACCTTGGCGTCGATGGACTTGTCCTTGTAGGTCTGGCTGCCACTCAAGTACGTCGGGCCATACGGCCGGTTGCTGACATTGGTGTAGCGGAACGAGCCCTCCAGCCACGGCAGCGGCTGCAGGGAGACGTTGTAGTTCGTGTAGGGCGTGGTGCGACTGAGCACGAAACTGAACTCGCCTTCCTGCGCCATCCGGGCAGTCGGCGATTGCATCAGGCCGACACCGCCGAAGTCGCTCTGCGTGTAGGCCTCCTGCGCGCCGGCTGCGGAGGCGACGCCTGCCAGCACACCCAGCCGCAAGGCGCGGCCGCCGTACGACGCGACGCGGCGAAGCCCACGGCGGGAAACGGCAGCCAGGCGCACTACGGGTGGACCCCGTCGTCCGGCCACTGCGTAGCGAGGAAGGCCGCCACCTCGCGATCGAACGCGTCGTCCGCCGCGCCCGCGATCGCCTTGCGATTAAAGGGCACGTAGATCCATGCACCCGGCGCCAGCGGACGCGGCGCGTCACGGTTCCACAGGGCGACGTTCTGCGCGAACACGGCGCCATCGGGTTGCACCACGAAGATCGTGTCCGGATCCGCGGCGGGCGATACCGCGCACGCTCGCAGGTAGCTCCTGGCATCCTGCAGCGCCACGTGCGGTACCCGGCAGGGCGCGTCCAGGGCGCCCACCACACGAATGTCCGCCGGGCGACGCGGATAGACCAGCCGGTCGCCGTCGTGCACCGGCAGGTTGTCTTCCGGGGTGACCTCCAGCCGCGCGGCGTCCAGCGATACCGGCACGCGACGGCCGGTGACCGGCAACGCCGCGAGCCATGCCTGGAACGCCGCGGCGCGCATCGACAGGATGTCCTCACCTCGCGCCATGGCCTGGCGGCGAATCGCGCCCAGCTCGTAGACCAGGCCGGCCTGCAGGCGCACCTGCTCGCGGCGCAGGCCCGGCTGCAACCAGGCGGCGCCGAGCAGGTAGGCATCGGGCGCGATATCCGCCGCCAGGGCCACGTCGGCCAGTCGCGCGCCGGCCGGATAGACGGCCGAACCCGCATGCCCCACGGCGCCGTCGACGGTGACCCGTATCGTCTGCGCAGGCGGCTCCTGCGCCTGCGCCGAGCCGAAAGCAAACGCTACAACGACAGCGACAGCGACGGCGAACACCCACCGCACGACAAGAGATCGGTCGGACAAACTGAAGCGCCTCACGGGGCCGACTCGCGATACGGCCGCAACTGGACCAGCTCGAGCGGGTAGTCCGGGGCCACGTACTGGCGGCTTTTCCAGATGAAGCCGTCCGCGGGGTCGACCCAGTAGCGGTTGTGCAGGTGCACCCCCTGCCCGACCAGGGTTTCATCCACGCGCCGCAGCCGGCGCACGGTATCCAGGATCGTCACGTCTTCCAGGCCCCCGGGCACCAGCTGCCCGTCCAGCACGACGCCGTAACGGTAGCCCGGGGACCAGTCCATGCGGCGCGTGTAGCGCGTGGTGCCGTGCAGGCGATGCAAGCCCTCGTGGAACGGATCGGCCCCGGGAAACACGGAGGTATCGAGGTTCTGCGGCAGGCCGACCGTGCGGGTGACCAGACCGTCACGGGTGAACACGATGTCGTGCCCCACGCCGTACCAGCCGAGCACGCCATGCGCCGTGTTCGCCAGGATGAGGATGGCCCGTCCCGACGGCGCATCCACCTGCAACTGGAAATACGGCGAGGCGGCCACGGAGGCCGGCGTGGCATCCACGGCATCGCCGTGCAGCGCGAGACGCAGGCTTTCGACGCTGCCGACCGATACCGTCGAGCAACCGGCCACCAGCCAAAGCGCCAGGGCGCAGACGACGGCATGCAGAAATCGTGGCGCGACGCTCGCGCGTTGGGTCAGGGGGCATTCCAAAATCAGTGGCGGGTCCGTCGGGTAGAGGTCGGTTTTCGGCGCGCGGGCGGCCGAAGCGATGCAGGACAACACTGACCGTGGAGCCGGCGCCCACAGGGGGACGACCGGGGTGCATCGAAAACCTTACAGGAGGCGAACGTGCCGAAAAATGACTCCCGTCACGACACGCGTCACAAATAGCGCAACCATGCCGAAACGGATGCGTCGATCAGTGTGTATACATGTTCGAAGGCTTCGCGTTGCTGGCGATAGGGGTCGGGAATGTCGCGACCCTCGCCCCAGCGATCGAGCAGGAACACCTTGCCGCTGACCTCCGGCGCGATACGCCCCAACTCGGCCACATGCCGCTTCTCCATCGCCAGGATGAGGTCGTAGGGCCGCAGCAGCGCACGATCGACCTGGCGCGCGCGATGCACATCGCCGTCGATGCCGTGCTCGTGCAGCAGCTGGCACGCCGTGGCGTCCATGGGATGACCGACCAGCGCGCCCAGGCCCGCGCTTTCCACCCGCGTACGATGGCCATCGCCCAGGCGCGCCCGCAGCACGTACTCGGCGATGGGGCTACGACAGATGTTGCCGACGCAGACGATCAGTATCCGTTCGAACATGGGTGCTGCGATACTCCGTGGCTTGGACGACGCCGTGGCGACGAACGCAACCGACATGATAGCGACACGCGAAGGCATGGCATGAATCCGTGGCACGCCATCACCGCCTTCGGCGACAGCGCCCTGCTGCTCCCCCTGATCGCCTGGACGGGTATTTGCCTGCTGGTGCCGCCGTTGCGCGTGCGCGATGCACGGCGATGGGCGGGCGCGGTCGTGTTCGCCGGCGGCATCGTGTGTCTGTCCAAGCTGCTCTTCATGGGCTGGGGCGTCGGCCCCGCCGAACTCGACTACACGGGCTTCAGCGGGCATACCACGCTGGCGCTGCTGGTCTGGCCGTCGCTGGCCGCCTTGCTCGCACGCGATGGGGCGCCGCTCGTGCGCCGCGGCGCCATCGCGCTGGCCACGTGCCTCGGCGCGGCCGTTGCCGTGTCGCGGCTGGCCCTGAAGGTGCACAGCCCGTCGGAAGTCGTGCTCGGCGCCGTGCTCGGCGTCGCGGTCATGGTGTGGTTCGTGCGTGGCGTGGCGCCTCGTGCCGAGCTGCCGATGCCACGACGTCGCCACGCCGCGCTGCTGCTGGGCCTGGGCGCGCTGGCCATTACCGTGGCCTGTCATGGCCGCGTGTTTCCGTCCCAACATATCCTCAAGGACATCGCGCAATGGCTGAGCGGCCACGGCGAGGTCTTCACGCGCCGCCTTCGACAGGACGCCCCATGACCACACCACCGACCCCGCGCCCGCAGAGCGCGTGGTACATGAAGCTCGTCACGGCGCGTGCCGCCGTGGACAAGGCGGCCGCGGACACGGCGCTGGCGGCCGACGAGTTGCGCCGCTACCAGAAGTTCGCCCGCCCGGGCCAGCCGTCAGCCCACACCGTGCAGCTGCGCCAGAAGCAGGCAGCCGCACGACAGGCCTCCGCGCAGGCGAAGCAGGCGTTTTTGAAAGCCGCGATGGAAATGGCGCGCGAGGCGGGACTGACGCCGCCACCGCGCGTCTCGCTGGAAACCTTCATGCGGGACTGGATGGACGCCCAGCCGGCCGACTGACGCGCGCTACGTCAGGTGGATGCCGTTACGCCCCGCGCGTTGCGCGCCGGTGCCGCCTGGGCCGCCACGGCGCGGTATTCGCTCGGGGTCATGCCCACGGTGGCCTTGAACTGCCGGGCGAAGGCGCTCTGGTCCACGAAGCCGCAGGCCATGCCGATGGCCGCGACGTTGTCGTCGCCGCCGAGCAGGCGCATGGCCGCTTCGATGCGCAACTTGGTGAGCACCTGCTGCGGGGTCAGCTGGAACACCCGGCGGAAATGCCGCTCCAGCTGCGCGACCGACAACCCGGCCAGCTCGGCCAGCGCGGGAATTCGCACGCCCTCGCCATAGTGCTCCTGCATGTAGCCGAGCACGCGGCGCAGCCGCTCGTACGTCGGATGCTTGCCGTCGGGAAGGCCCAGATCGCGCGAGATGCCGATCACGCCGCGGATCTCGCCGCGCGAGGACACCGGTCGCTTGCAGGTGAGGCACCAGCCAGGTGCCCGGTTGCTGAAGATGTGGACCTCGAGCTGGTTCTCGATCACTTCGCCGGTGAGCACCCGACGATCCTGTGCGGCATAGGACCCACTCATGAGCGCGGGAAACAGCTCGGTGACGCCGCGACCGATCACATCGCTGCGCTGCTTCAGGCCGAGACGGCGGACCAGGGTGAGGTTGGCGTGCGTGTACCGGCCTTCGGTGTCCTTGACGAAGAACACGACATCGGGCAGCGCATCGAACAACGGCTCCAGTTCATCGGCGGAAATCTTCATGGTAAGGATGCTCCTTCGGCACAGCTGCGCACGGGTTTCAGGACCGTCTGGATCATGGCGCGATGCATCATAAACCGCTTCGCACCGGGAAAGCCAAGTAAACAGGCATTCCCGGCACGGTTTGCCGAACTTGTAGCCAATTATGCCAAATTCCGCATCTACCCATGGCAAAGCTTTCTATACGCCGCAGGGGCTGCCCGGTGAGCATGGACCCATGCATCGAATCGAATTCATCGACTCCCACACCGGCGGCGAACCGACCCGCGTGGTCCTTTCCGGTTTTCCCGACCTGGGCGATGGCCCGCTGGCGGCGCGACTGCAGCGCATGCGAGCGCAACACGATGCCTGGCGGCAGGCGATCGCCTGCGAACCGCGCGGCTCGGACACCATGGTGGGCGCCCTGCTGCTGGAGCCGACCGATCCCACCGCGTGTGCAGGAGTGATCTTCTTCAACAACGTCGGCTACCTGGGCATGTGCGGACACGGCAGCATCGGCCTGGTGCGCACGTTGCAGCACCTGGGCCGCATCACCCCGGGGCGCCATCGCCTGGAAACGCCGGTGGGCATGGTGGGCGTCGAACTGCTGGACGACGGCCGCGTGGCCATCGAAAACGTCGAGAGCTACCGTCATCGCCGCAGCGTGTCGGTCGATGTCGCCGACTACGGCAGCATCACCGGTGACGTCGCCTGGGGCGGCAACTGGTTCTTCATCACCGGCGAAACGCCGCTGCCGCTCACGCTGGCCAACCAGCGCGGGCTCACCGCCTATACCGAAGCCATTCGCGCCAGCCTGGAGCACGCCGGCGTCACCGGTGCGGGCGGGCAGGAAATCGACCACATCGAACTCAACAGCCACGACCCCGAGGGCGGCAACGACGGACGCAACTTCGTCCTCTGCCCGGGCATGGCCTACGATCGCTCGCCGTGCGGCACCGGAACCAGCGCTAAGGTGGCCTGCCTGGCCGCCGACGGCAAGCTCGATCCGGGCCAGGTCTGGCACCAGGCAGGCATCCTGGGCAGCGTGTTCGAGGCCACCTACCGGCACGGCGAACGCGGTGTGTTGCCCCGGATTACCGGCAGCGCCCATGTCACGATGCAAGGCACCCTGCTGATCGACGAGGCCGACCCGCTGGCCTGGGGTATCGGCGCCGCGTGAGCACGTTCGACCTGATCGTGATCGGCGCCGGCATCGTCGGTGCCGCCTGTGCCGAACGGGCCAGCGCGGCCGGGCTCAATGTCGCCATCGTGGAGCCCGGCGCGATCGGCGGCGGCGCCACCGCGGCGGCCATGGGCCACCTGGTCGCCATGGACGACGATCCGGCCGAATTCGCCCTCTCGCGCTATTCGCTGGGGTTGTGGGACGCCTTCGCCAACCTCCCGGGCGCGGAGTTCAGCCGCTGCGGCACCCTGTGGGTGGCCAGCAACGACGACGAACTGGCACGCATCCCGGACAAGCTCGGTCGCCTCCTCGCGGCCGGTGTGCAGGCCGAGCCGCTGGACGCCCGCGCGCTCTACGAACACGAGCCCGCCCTGGCGCCCGGCCTGGCCGGCGGCCTGCGCATTCCGAACGAAGCCGTGGTGTATCCGCCGGCAGTCGCGCGCCATCTGGTCGATCGTGCGCTGCGCGCGGGCGCCATGCTCCACCGGCAGACGGCCGCCAGCCTCTATCCGCAAGGGGTGGTGCTGCACGACGGCAGCACGCTGCGCGGCCCCGTTCTTGTCGCGACCGGGTGTGCCCTGCCACAGCTGCTGCCGACGCTACCCATCCGGGCCCGCAAGGGCCACCTGGTGATCACCGACCGCTATGCCGGCAAGGTGACCCACCAGCTGCTCGAACTGGGCTACGCGGACAGCGCCCACGGTGCGGATGCGGCCAGCGTGGCGTTCAACGTGCAGCCGCGTCCCACCGGCCAGATCCTGATCGGTTCGTCGCGCGAATACGATGCGGCCGACGCCGGCGTGTCCATGGCCATGGTGCAGCGCATGCTCCAGCGCAGTTTCCGTTTCCTGCCCTTCCTGCGCGACCTGTCGGCCGTGCGCATCTGGACCGGTTTCCGTCCGGTGAGCGTCGATGGCCTGCCCTACCTCGGCCGTGTTCCCGGCATGGCCGACACCTGGGTGGCCGCCGGGCACGAGGGCCTGGGCGTCACCACCTCGCTGGGCAGCGCGCAGCTGCTGATCGACCAGCTGCTCGGGCGCCCCACGGCCATCGATGCCTCGCCCTACGATCCCGCGCGGGTGGTCCGATGAGCGGCCATGTGCGCATCGTGATCGACGGCCTGCCGGTCGAGGTGCCGGAGCGGATCAGCGTCGCCGCCGCCTTGCTCGGCCTGGAACGCCCGTTCCGCCGCTCGGTCGGCGGTCAGCATCGCGCCGCCGTGTGCGGCATGGGCGTGTGTTTCGAGTGCCGCGTGGGCATCGACGGCCTGGCGCAACAACGCGCCTGCCAGGTCACCGTGCGCGAGGGCATGAGGGTGGATACCGATGCATGACCGCTTCGACATCGCCGTTGTGGGTGCGGGCCCGGCCGGACTGGCCGCGGCCACCGCCGCCGCCGCGCACGGGCATCGCGTCGCCCTGATCGACAGCCAGCCCGCGGCTGGCGGCCAAGTGTGGCGACAGGACATTGCGTACGGCTACCCGGCCATGGCCCGGCGCAGCATCGACGGCGCACTGGCCACGCGCGGCGTGACGTGGCTGCCCGAGACGCAGGTGATCGCCGCGGAACCCGGCCAGTTGCTGTTGCAGGACCCGCGACGCGGCTACCTGCTGCCTTTCCACTCACTGGTGGTCGCCACGGGTGCCCGCGAGCTGCTGCTGCCCTTCCCCGGCTGGACCCTGCCCGGCGTGGTCGGCGCCGGCGGTCTGCAGGCGCTGCTGAAACAGGGCTGGGCCCTGCGCGGACGGCGTGTGCTGGTCGCCGGCAGCGGTCCGCTGCTGCTGGCCGCCGCAGCCACCGCGCGCCGGCATGGCGCCATCGTGCTGGGCATCCACGAGCAGGCCCCGGCCACCGCCATCAACGCGTTCGCCCGCGGGCTCTGGCGCTGGCCGGGCAAGGCCGCGCAGGCCGCCGCCCTGCGCCTGTCGCTGCGCGGCGTGGGCTATCACACCGGCAGCGTGGTCACCGCCGCCGTGGGCGAGCAGGCGCTGGTGGCCGCCGATATCGACGACGGGCACGGCACGCGGCATGTCGCGTGCGACGTGCTGGCCGCCGGCTTCGGACTGGTGCCTGACCTTGCCCTCGCCCGGCAACTCGGTTGCGCGACGCGCGTCGGCGACAACGAGGTGCATCCACGGATCGTCGTCGACCCTTACCAGCGCACCAGCCGTGACGACACCTTCGCCGCCGGCGAAAGCTGTGGTATCGGCGGACGCGACAGCGCCCGCCTGGAGGGCGAGATCGCCGGGCTTGCCGCCGCCGGTGCCCGCGTGCCCGATGCACTGTTGCGCCGACGCGATCACGCCCGCGCGTTTGCCGCGCACCTGCAGCGGCACTTCACGTTGTCGCCGCGCGTGCGCGACCTGGCGCGCGACGACACCCTGGTCTGCCGCTGCGAGGACGTCACGCTGGGCGCCGTGCGCGCACATGCCGACGCACGCAGCGCCAAACTCGCCACCCGCTGCGGCATGGGCGCGTGCCAGGGCCGCATCTGCGGCGCCGCGCTCGCCGAACTGGGCCATGGCTTCCGCACCGATCCGCGCCCCCCGCTCTTTCCCGCCCGCCTGTCCACCCTGGGCGAGCCGGACCTTCCCTGTTCCCTACCTTCACCTTGAGAGGCACACCCACATGAGCAACGCATCCCTCTGGCACGGCGTCCTTCCCGCCATCACCACCCCGTTCACGGCCGACGGCCAGATCGACCATGACTTCCTCGCCAGGCATGCCGTGCAGATGATCGACGCCGGTTGCAAGGGCATCGTGCCGCTCGGTTCGCTGGGCGAAGCGGCCACCCTGAGCTTCGACGACAAGACGGCGGTGCTGCGCACGCTGGTCAAGGCCCTCGACGGCCGCGCACCGGTGATCCCGGGCATCGCCTCGCTCTCCACCGACGAGGCGGTTCGCCTTGCCAAGGAAGCCAAGGCCATCGGCTGTGCCGGCCTGATGGTGCTGCCGCCGTACGTGTACTCGACCGACTGGCGCGAGATGAGCGCGCACGCCAAGGCCGTGATCGCCGCGACCGACCTGCCCTGCATGCTCTACAACAACCCGGTGGCCTACAAGACCGATTTCACCCCCGAGCAGATGGCCGAACTGGCCGGCCAGCACGCCAACCTGCAGGCCGTGAAGGAATCCTCGGGCGACGTGCGTCGCTTCGCCGCCATCCGCGCGCTGGTGGGCGATCGCCTCCAGCTGCTGGTCGGCATGGACGATGCGCTGGTGGAAGGCGTGAGCATGGGTGCGGTGGGCTGGGTGGCCGGCCTGGTCAACGCGTATCCGGCGGAATCGGTGAAGCTGTTCGAGCTGGCCCGCGACGGTGGCGCCAAGGCGGCGGAATCGCTGTATGCCTGGTTCCTGCCGCTGCTGCGCCTGGATACGGTGCCGACCTTCGTGCAGCTGATCAAGCTGGTACAGGCGCGCGTGGGCATGGGCAGCGAAACCGTACGCGCCCCGCGCCTGCCGGTGGTCGGTGCCGAGCGCGAGTACGCCATGAAGGTGATCGACCACGCGATCGCCACCCGGCCGGGGCTCTGATCCATGAGCGACCAGCCGCAGGTACTGATCGGCGGACGGTGGCGCGCGGCCGATGCGCCCACCGGGACGTTCCGCGCCGAGGACCCCACGCGGGGTGAAGCGATCGGGCCGGCTTTCCCGATCAGTAGCGCGGCGGATACGGAGGCGGCCCTCGTGGCCGCCGTTTCGGTCGCCGCCGACCTCGCGGCGCTGCCGCCGGAATGCATCGCCGATTTCCTCGAGCGCTACGCCGACGGTATCGATGCCGATGCGGAGACGCTGGTCGCGCTGGCCGCCGCCGAGACGGCGTTGCCGGCGGAGCCACGCCTGCGCTCGGTGGAACTGCCCCGCGCCAGCGGCCAGTTGCGCCAGGCCGCGCGTGCGGTGCGCGAGCATGCATGGAGCGATGCCACGATCGATACCGCCAGCGGGCTGCGTGCGCATCGCGCGCCGCTGGGCAAGCCGGTGCTGGTGTTCGGGCCCAATAACTTCCCGTTCGCCTTCAACGCCGTGGCCGGCAGCGATTTCGCGTCCGCCATCGCGGCCCGCAACCCGGTGATCGCCAAGGCGCATCCGTCGCACCCGTCCACATCGCGGCGGCTGGCGCAGATCGCGCGCGATGCCGTGCAGGCGGCCGGCCTGCCGCCCGCGTCGGTGCAGATGCTCTATCACTTCGACAACGCGACGGGCGCGGCCCTGGCCGGCGATCCCCGCCTGGGCGCGATTGGCTTCACCGGCAGCCGTGCCGGTGGCCTCGCCCTGAAGCAGGCCGCCGATGCCGCGGGCGTGTCCATCTACGCGGAGATGTCCAGCGTCAACCCGGTGTTCCTGTTGCCCGGCGCGCTGGCCGAGCAGGCCGACACCCTGGCGGAGGCGTTCTTCACCTCCTGCACCATGGGCAGCGGCCAGTTCTGCACCAATCCCGGTATCGTCGTGGTGCCGGCGGGCGCCGCCGGCGATGCCTTCGTCGCCGCGGCCACGCGTCGTTTCGCCGAAGCCGCGCCGCGGCCGCTGTTTTCCCGGGGTGTCCTCGACAGCCTGACCCAGGCCGTCGCCGGGTTGACCGCGGCCGGCGCGACCGTGCTCGCCGGCGGCAGCGCGGGCAAGGACGCCGGCTACCGTTTCCAGCCGACGCTGCTGACCGTACACGCCGAGGCGTTCCTGAAGGATGCACGCGCCCTGCAGGCCGAGGCATTCGGCCCGGTCAGCCTGCTGGTCCGCGTCGACGACGACGCGGCGTTCGCTGGCGTGGCCGAGGCGTTCGAGGGCAACCTCACCGGCACGCTCTACCGGGCGGCCGACGGCCGCGACGACGCGCTGTGGCAAGCCATCGCACGCCACCTGCGGCCGCGCGTGGGACGTCTCATCGCCAACCGCATGCCCACCGGCGTGGCGGTCAGTGCCGCGATGAACCATGGCGGGCCCTTCCCCGCTACCAGCCATGCCGGCTTCACGGCCGTCGGCATGCCCGCGGCCATCCATCGCTTCACCGCGCTGCACAGCTACGACAACGTCCCCGACGCGCTGCTGCCGGTGAACCTGCGCGACCGCAACCCCGGCGGCGTGCAGCGCCGGATCGACGGTCGCTGGACCACCGCGGACGTGGGAGCCGACGCATGAACGCGCAGATCGGACACCTGGGTATCGAACGTGCGCGCGCCGCGTGCACGCCGTGGACCGCGCTCGCCCCGCGCATCGGCACCGACGAATACCTGGGCCGACTGGCGCGTGCGCAGCGCCTGCTGGAGGCCACGGGAGCCGATGCGCTGCTGGTCACCGCCGGCACGTCGTTGCGTTATTTCACCGGCATTCCCTGGGGCGCCACGGAACGCCTGGTCGGCATGCTGCTGCCCAGGCAGGGCGATGCGGTGCTGATCTGCCCGGCCTTCGAGGAAGGCTCGTTGCAGGCCGAACTGGCGCATCCGCTGCCGATGCTGTTCTGGGAAGAACACGAGGATCCCCACGCGCTGGTTGCCTCGTGCATGGCATCGCGTGGCGCACGCACGCTGGCGCTCGACCCGGCGGCACCCTTCGGCGTGTTCTCCGGCCTGGCTGCCGCGCTAGGTACGCGCGACATCGTGGATGCCACGCCGGTGATCGACGGCTGCCGTGCCTGCAAGTCGCCCGCCGAGCTGGGGCTGATGAAGCAGGCCACGGCGATGACGCTGAAAGTGCAGGCCCTGGCCGCCGGCATGCTGCACGAAGGCGTTGCCGCGGGCGAGGTGAAGCGCTTCATCGACACCGCGCATCGCGCGCTCGGCGCGGACAACGGGTCCACCTTCTGCATCGTGCAGTTCGGCACGGCCACGTCCTTCCCGCATGGCGTGCCCGGCGAGCAATACCTCGAACAGGACCAGGTGGTGCTGATCGACACCGGGTGCAGCGTGGCGGGCTACCAATCCGACATCACCCGCACCTATGTCTTCGGCACCCCGGATGCCGAGCAGTCGCGCATCTGGGACCTGGAGCGCGCCGCGCAACAGGCCGCCTTCGACGCGGTACGGCCCGGCGTGGCCTGTGCCGATGTCGACGCGGCCGCGCGTCGCGTGATCGAGGCCGGCGGCCTGGGGCCGGATTATCGCCTGCCCGGCTTGCCCCACCGCACCGGACACGGCTGCGGCATGGCCATCCACGAGGCACCCTATCTGGTGCGTGGCAACCAGGCGCCGCTTGCGCCCGGCAACTGCTGCAGCGACGAACCGATGATCGTCATCCCGGGGCGCTTCGGCATCCGTCTCGAGGATCATTTCTACGTGACCGAGGACGGCGGCGCCTGGTTCACCGCGCCGTCGCCGTCGATCGACCAACCGTTTGCGTGACGTTCCACCGAAGGGGGTATCGCATGACTCGTTTCCCGGCCGCTCGCGGCGTGTTGCTCGCGTGCCTGATCGCCGCGACCGCTGTTCCCGCCCATGCGGCCGAGGCGCCGACCGGTCCGGCCAAGGCGTTCGATGCCCTGGTCTCCGAACGCTGGGCCTACCAGCTGAAGGAAAGCCCGGAGCTGGCCACCACCATCGGCGACTATCGCTACAACGACCGCTGGACGGATTATTCGCTGGCCCATGTGGCCGTGGACGGCAAGGCCACCGCGGCATTCCTGCGCCGCTTCGAGGCGGTGGACGTCGCGAAGCTGGACGAGCAGCGCCGCCTCAGTCAGGCCATGGCCGTGCGCGAACTGAAGGATCGCCTGGAGGCGATCCGCCTGAAGAACCACGAGATGCCGCTGGACCAGCTGGGCGGTGTGCAGCTGCAACTGCCCGGATTCGTGCCGACCATCCCGTTCGACTCCACGCAGCATTACGACCAGTACCTGGTGCGACTGAAGGCCATTCCCCGTGTTATCGACCAGCTGATCGCCGCGTCGCGGCAAGGCATGACGGACGGGCTGATGCAGCCGCGCTACCTGCTGGAAAAGGTGGCCGTGCAGGCACGGCAGATCGCCGAACCGGCCGGCGCGGCCAACGTGTTCGGCCAGCCGCTGGACGCTATGCCTGCCAGCATGTCGGCGAAGGACAAGGCACGGCTGAAGCAGGCCATCCTCGCGGCCGTGGACGAACAGGTGCGTCCCGCGTACCGCAAGCTGGCTGACTTCGTCGCCAACGATTACGCGCCGCACGGGCGCACGCAGGAAGGCATCTGGTCGCTGCCCGACGGCGAGGCGCGCTACCGCTTCGCCATCCACACGCAGACCACCACCGACCTGGACCCGCAGCGTATCCACCAGATCGGCCTGGACGAGGTCAAGCGCATCGAGGGCGAGATGACCGCCATCGCGCACCAGCTGGGTTACGCCGACCTGCCCGCGTTCCGCGCCGCGATCGTCAAGGACCCGAAACGCTACGCCACCTCGCGCGAGCAGATCCTGGACCTTTACCGCGGCTACATCGCCGGCATGCAGCCGGAACTGCCGAAGCTGTTCGGCCACCTGCCGACCACGGCGCTGAAGGTGCAGGCGGTGGAGGCGTATCGCGAGAAGGATGCGCCCGGCGCCGAATACCACCAGGGCACGCCGGACGGCAAACGCCCCGGCGTGGTCTTCGTCAACACCGGCGACTTCGCGCAGCGCACGCTGTACACCATCGAAGACACCGCCTACCACGAGGGCGTGCCGGGCCATCACCTGCAGATCTCGATCGCGCAGGGCCTGCCGTTGCCGCCGTTCCGCCAGCAGGCCGCGTACAACGCCTATATCGAGGGGTGGGCGCTGTATGCCGAGAAGCTGGCCAGGGAAGCGGGCTTCTACAAGGATCCGTACAACGACTATGGCCGTCTCAGCGGCGATCTGCTGCGCGCCGATCGACTCGTGCTCGACACCGGCGTGCATGCGCTGCACTGGACGCGCCAGCAGATGATCGACTTCTTCCACGCCCACCCGGCGGAAGACGAGCCCAGCATGCAGGCCGAGACCGATCGTTACATCGCCTGGCCCGGGCAGGCGCTGGGCTACAAGCTGGGCCAGCTGAAATTCCTCGAACTGCGCCAGCGCGCGGAAAAGGCGCTGGGCCCCGCGTTCGACATCCGCGCGTTCCACGACCAGATGCTGTCCGGTGGCGCCATGCCGCTGGAACTGCTGGACGCGCGCACCGATGCCTGGATCGCCACCGTCAAGGCGGCATCCACCCCTCATTGACCGGAGAGTCGCCATGTCCCGTTCCCTCGTCGGTATCGCCTGCCTGCTCGGCATGGCGGCCCTCGCTACCCCGACACACGCCGAGGACGTGGGCCGACGTTTCCGCGATATCGCCACGCGCGAATACACGTGGCGGCAGGCGCAGTTCGCCGGTGCCGACGACGAGAACGGACCGGCGGCACCGTCGGATCACCTGCCGCGGGTGGACGCCGCCACGCAGGCCACGCGCGAACGCTACTGGAGCGACGTGCTCACGCAGTTGCAGGGCGTCGACCCTGCGAGGCTGACCGGCGAGGATCCGACCAATTACGCCGTGTACCGGCAACAGGTGGAGGTGCTGCTGGCCGACCAGCGCTTCCATACCTGGCAGATGCCCTTCAACGCGGACTCCGCGTTCTGGAGCAACCTGGGTTTCAGTGCGCGCGCCACATTCACCGATGCCGCGTCGTACCGTCATTACCTGGCCCGCCTGCGCGACGTGCCGCGTTACTTCGACGAGGAAACGGCGGCCATGCGCCTGGGCCTGGCGCGCGGTTTCAGCCAGCCGAAACTCGTGGTGGCCAGCCAGTACGACGGCATCCGCAGCGTGGCCGATGCCGCGGGTGAAGCGAACCTGTTCTATACGCCGTTCCTCAAGATGTCGCCGACCATCCCCGCGGCGGAACAGGCCCGGTTGCGCGACGAGGCGAAGAAGGCGATAGAGACCCAGGTGCGACCCGCATACGCCCACCTGCTGGCTTTCATGCGCAACGAGTATTACCCGGCAGCGCGCGACGGGCTGGCCGCCGAGGACCTGCCTGACGGCGTGGCCTTCTACCGTTCGCAGATCCTCGAATACACCACGCTGGACAAGAGCCCGGACGAGATCCACGCGCTGGGCCTGAAGGAGATGGCCGATATCCACGGCCAGATGCTGGCGGTGATGCGCGAGGCGAACTTCAAGGGCACCTTCCCTGAATTCCTGCATTTCCTGCGTACCGACCCGCAGTTCTACGCCAAGACGCCGGACGAGCTGCTGAAAGACGCCGCGTGGATCGCCAAGGAAGTGGATGCCGTGGTCGGCGACTACATCGGGCTGCTGCCGCGCCGCCGTTTCGCGATCAAACCGGTGCCCGCCGACCTCGCGCCGATCTATACGGGCGGCCGCGGCGGCCCGGGGATTTATCTGGTCAACACGTACAACCTGCCTTCGCGGCCCCTGTATTCGCTGCCGGCGCTGACCCTGCACGAATCCTCGCCGGGGCACGCCCTGCAGATGCCGCTGGCCGCCGAGACCACCGGCCTGCCGGACTATCGTCGCTACGGTTTCATCTCCGCCTATGGCGAAGGCTGGGCGCTGTATTGCGAATACCTGGGCCAGGAGATGGGCATCTACCACACGCCGTACGAGCGCTTCGGTTACCTCAGTTACCAGGCGTGGCGTGCGGCACGACTGGTCGTGGACACCGGCATCCATCACCTGCACTGGACGCGCGAGCAGGCGCGCCAGTACCTGCGGGACAACACCGCGCTGGCCGAGCACGAGATCGACACCGAGGTGGATCGCTATATCGCGTGGCCGGGCCAGGCGCTGTCGTATTACCTGGGCGAGATGGCCATCCGCGAGGGGCGTGCGCGGGCGACGAAGGCGCTGGGTGAACGCTTCGACATCCGTGCCTTCCACGACACCGTGCTGTCCACCGGCTCCGTGCCGCTGCCCGTGCTGAACCAGCGGATCGATGCCTTCATCGCCGGCGGCGGCAAGTCGCCCTACGCATCCACCGCGGGAGCGCCACGTCCATGAGCGACATGCCGAACGACACCCAGGGTCACTTCCACAAGCGCCTCACCCTGGTCGACCTGACCTTCATCGGGCTGGGCGCGATCTTCGGCTCCGGCTGGCTGTTCGCGGCCGGCCATGTGGCCGCGCTGGCCGGCCCGGCGGGCATCGTCTCCTGGCTGATCGGTGGCGCCGCGGTGCTGCTGCTGGGCCTGGTCTACTGCGAACTCGGCGCCGCGTTGCCCCGCGCGGGCGGTGCCGTGCGCTATCCCGAGTACTCGCACGGCGCCCTGCTGGGCGCCTTGATGGGCTTCATCACGCTCATCGCCTTCTCCAGCCTGATCGCCATCGAGACCGTGGCCTGCCGGCAATACGCCGCCGCCTGGCTGCCCGCGCTGAACGTGCCCGGCAGCACGCATGCCAGCGTGCTGGGCTGGTTCGTGCAGCTGGCCTTGCTGCTGCTGTTCTTCGCGCTCAACTACTACAGCGTGAAAACCTTCGCCAAGGCCAACAACATCATCAGCGTGTTCAAGTTCGTGGTGCCCGTGCTGGTCATCGTGATGCTGCTGACCCACTTCCATCCCGCCAACCTGAGCATCCACGGCCTCGCCCCCAACGGCCTGTCCGGCGTGGAAGCCGCGGTATCCGCCGGCGGCATCATCTTCGCCTACCTGGGTCTCACGCCCATCGTCTCGGTGGCCAGCGAGGTACGCGATCCCCAGCGCACCATTCCCATCGCGCTGATCCTTTCCGTGGTGCTGTCCACCGTGATCTACGTGCTGCTGCAGCTGGCGTTCCTGGGTGGCATTCCCACCGAAATGCTGGCCGGCGGCTGGAGCGGCATGGACAAGGCGTTCGCCCTGCCCTACCACGACATCGCGCTGGCGCTCGGCTTCGGCTGGCTGGCCACGCTGGTGGTCTGCGACGCGGTGATCTCGCCCAGCGGCACGGGCAACATCTACATGAACGCCACACCGCGCATCGTCTACGGCTGGGCCCGCAGCGGTGGCTTCTTCCCGGCGCTCACACGGATCGACCGCGCCTCGGGCATCCCACGGCCGGCCTTGTGGCTGACCCTGGCCCTGTCCATCTTCTGGACGCTGCCGTTTCCCTCGTGGGAGGCGCTGATCCAGGTGGTCTCGGCCGCGCTGGTACTCAGCTACGCGGTGGCCCCGGTCACCGTCGCGGCGCTGCGCCGCAGCGCGCCGGCACTCGAACGCCCGTTCCGCGTGCGTGGCTTCGCCGTCATCGGGCCCGTGTCGTTCGCCGTGGCCGGACTGATCGTCTACTGGTCCGGCTGGAGCACGGTGTCGTGGCTGCTCGGCCTGCAGATCGCCATGTTCGCCGGGTATTTACTGGTCAAGCGCGCCACGGGCGCACCCCGCGCGCTGCTCGCCCAGCAGGTGCGCTCGGCGGCATGGCTGATCGGCTTCTATGTCGTCATCATCGCCGCGTCCGCGCTGGGTACGTTCGGCGGCAACGGCAGCCTGCCCCATCCCTGGGATTCCGTCGTGGTGCTGGTGGCGTCCGTGGCCATCTACTACTGGGGTGCCTGCACAGGCCTGCCCGCTTCCGCGCTTGCCCTGGACGACGACGATGAGTGACCCCGACCGCTCGCCGATGGCGCGCCGCGACTTCCTGCGCACCCTCGCCGCCGCCAGCGCGGCGGCCGGCCTCGCACCCCTGTCGGCCGAAGCGCTGTGGCGCGGCGATACCGGCGCGGCACCCGTCTCTCCCACCACCGGTGCCCCACCACCCGCCGCGCGGGTGCCCTTGCCTGGCGTGTCCCTCGACGGCTTCGCGCCCGTGGCGACCTTCCGCGACGGCGATCGCACGTGGCGCGTGCTGGAGAACCTGCGCCACACGGATGGCGACCTCGTGCTCACCGACGGCACGCACGCCGTGGTGATCGGCAAGCGGACCGAGGCCACCTGGGACGAGTCCGACAAGCCGTACCTCGGCCTCGCACTGGCCGAGATCGCGGTCGCCGGCCCCGACCTGCTCGCCGACCGCCTGCTGGCCAAGGGGCAGCCCGACGAAGACCAGGTGCGGCGGGCCGCGCCGCCGCCGGCCTCGGTGCTTAACCCGGAGGACTATTACGGCCGCCTGCCGTGGACGACCTTCGTCGGCACCCGCCAGTGCCTGGACACGATGCCGGTCTACACCTCCGGCAGCACGCGCGGCTACCACGCCGACCAGGCCTTCGCCGACCTGCACGACCCGAAGAAAGTGGCCCGCCGTCGCGAAGGCCTGCTCGGTGGCTGGCTGCCGGCGGTGCACAAGGTCGTGCCGATCGATGCGGAGCGCTGGTACGACGTGATCGTCTTCGCCGACGTGGATGCCACGGATCGCTTCGTGGTGCAGACCTGGCATCGCACGGCGCTCGTCGAACGTGGCGCGATGACCGGTGTCGTCTACGGGCACAGCTACCCGGCCTGCCCGCCGCGAAGGCAGGCTCCCACCGCCGATGCGTTCCACGCCGCGTTGCTGCGCTTCCACGACCGCTGGCATGCCGAACTGGCCGACATGGCGGTGGCGACGATACCGGCCCCCGGCTGGGCGGACATGGCGCGCTACGCGTTCGCGCGCGAGCTGGTCGTACGGCCGGAGGGCACCTATCCCAAGTACGGCGCGGTGGATCGCGACTACTACGGCAACGAGTACGACGGCTTCCAGGACACCTTCACCAGTTCGCTCTACGCCAACCTGGAATGGGGTCGCTTCGCCCAGGCCGCTGCGGTGTTCGACGGCTATTTCACCGATTTCGTCCAGCCCGACGGCATGATCAACATGCGCGGCGCGGAGATGGGCCAGTTCGGCCTCACGCTTTCGCTGATCGCGCGATACGTGGCCTACACGGGCGACGTGGCGCTGTGCCGCAAGCACCGCGCGAAGATCCAGGCCACCGCGGCCATCCTGCTGGAACTGCATGATGCGTCACTGACACTCCCCGCCGGCGACCCCGGCCATGGCCTCATCCACGGCTGGAACGAGTCCGACGCCTGCCTGTTCCCCGATCCCATGCTGTGGTGGCAGCCGTACTTCGCCAACAGCGCGCTGGCCGTGCGCGGACTCACCGATCTGGCCGGCGCATGGTCACGTATCGCACCGGGCGACATCGCCACCGCGTCGCATTGGACGACGCGCGCCACCGCCCTGCGCGAGCGGCTGGTGGCCAGTGTGCGCGCCAGCGTGCGCCACGACCTCAAGCCGCCTTACGTGCCGCCGTTGCCCGGCGTGAAGCGTACCTTCCGCGAGGCACTCGCCGCCGAACATCCCAGCGAGCAGCAATGGCCGCACCGCGCCTATGCGGAGCTGTTGCAGGCCGATGTGCTGCCTGACGACCTGGCGCACCGGGTGATCGACGCGATGCGCGGCCACGGGGCGACCAGCCTGGGTGTCGTGGCCAACATCGGCCCGGTGGACCCGAAGAGCCGCGATATCCTCGGTTTCATCTCTTACGGCTACGCGCAGCAGCTGCTGCGCCTGGATCGCGTGGACGAATACCTGCTGTTCCTCTACGCGCACCGCTACCACGGGCATACGCCCGGCAGCTGGACCGCCGGCGAGGTCACCGATATCGCCGGCGGCATGCCGCTGTTCTGCATGCCGGCGCAGATGACGATTCCTCTCCTGCTGCGCTGGGCCTTCGTCCACGACGACAGCGCGGGTGACACCTTGCACCTGGGCCGCGCCGTGCCGCATGCCTGGTGGGCCGGGAACCATGCGCTGTCCTTCGATGCAGCGCCGACACGGTGGGGACGGTGCAGCCTGCAACTGCTACGCAGCGCGGGTACGCTGGCCGCCACGGTCGTGCTGCCCGACGCAGCGACGCCGAAGGAAGTGTGGGTCACGCTGCGCACGCCGCCACAGGCAACGCGTGGCGCGGTGCGGGTCGACGGTGCCGCCGTACCGGTCGGCGACCTGCGCGGCGAGCACATCCGCCTGCACGGCCGTCCCGGGCAGCGGATCGAGGTCACGCTGGCCTTCACGTGACCCGAGGCTATGCAGGATGCCGCACCGGCGTCTTGTAAATGACACAAGACGCTGCCGGTGCGTGACGTCACGATGAAAGCGCGCATCGGGGGGTGCGCGGGTACGCCGGGCCTGATGCGCGGCGGCCACGTGGTGGGGGCGACATGCACGAATCGGACGAACGCAGGCGATTTCTGAAAACGGGTGCCATCGCACTCGCCAGCGCCTTGGCCGCGCCGCGGTTGCAGGCCTTCGATACCGCCGACCCGGCCAGCGCGACCGCCGTGGCCGCACGCGAAAAACCGGTATGCCGGATGCAGCCTTTCGCGCTGAATCAGGTCCGCCTGCTGGACAGCGATTTCAGCCGAGCCGCGGCGATCAACCTCGATTACCTGCACAGCCTGCCCGTGGACCGCCTGGCGCACAGTTTCCGTATACAGGCCGGCCAGCCTTCCACCGCGAAGCCGCTGGGCGGCTGGGAAAAACCCGATTGCGAACTGCGCGGCCATTTCACCGGTGGGCATTACCTCTCGGCGGCCGCCATCGCTTGGTCCGCGCATGGCGATGCCACGCTGAAGGCGCGAGGCGATGAACTGGTCGGCATCCTGGCCGGTTGCCAGCGACCCAACGGCTACCTCAGCGCCTTCCCCGAATCGTTCTTCGACCGGCTGAGCGCCGGCCAGAAGGTCTGGGCGCCGTTCTACACGGTGCACAAGATCCAGGCCGGCATGCTCGACATGTACCGGCTGGCCGGCAACACGCAGGCCCTTGCCGTCGCCAGGGGCATCGGCAACTGGACCGTGCGCTGGCTGAACGGGTTCTCCGATACGGACATCGCGCACATCCTCAAGACCGAATACGGCGGCATGAACGAATCGATGGCGGACCTGTACGCCATCACCGGCGACACCCGCTACCTGGATGCCGCGCACCGGTTCGACCAGGTGTCGCTGTTCGATCCGCTGGCCTCGCATCGCGACGAACTGAAGGGCCTGCACAGCAACACGCAGATCCCCAAGGTGATAGGCGCGGCACGCCGGTATGAGCTGACCGGCGAACCGCGCTACCGGCGCATCGCGGAATTCTTCTGGGAAACGG
Organism: Luteibacter sp. PvP120; assembly: GCF_054055715.1. NCBI lineage: Bacteria > Pseudomonadati > Pseudomonadota > Gammaproteobacteria > Lysobacterales > Rhodanobacteraceae > Luteibacter > Luteibacter sp. PvP120. The sequence continues at coordinate 482,416 of NZ_JBSRXP010000001.1, forward strand.
TGACGCAGAACCGCACCTACGCCACCGGCGGCTCCAGCAACGACGAATTCTGGAAAACCGGCCCGGGTGACCTGAAGGACCAGCTGGGCTTGTACGCGGCGGAATGCTGCGTGGCCTACAACCTGCTCAAGCTCACGCGGCATGTCTACGCCTGGAGCGGCGATCCGCGCGCCTTCGACTACTACGAGCGCAACCTCTACAACGCCCGCCTGGGCACGCAGGACGCCCAGGGCATGAAGCTTTATTACTACTCACTGCAGCCCGGTGGCGCGAAGTTCTACAACTCGCCCATGGACTCGTTCTGGTGCTGCACCGGCAGCGGCGCGGAGGAGTTCGCCCGCTTCAACGACGCGATCTATTTCCGCGACGACGACGCGCTGCACGTCAACCTGTTCATCCCGTCCGAGCTGGACTGGCCCGAGATGGGCCTGACCCTGCGCCAGGACACCAGTTTCCCCCGCGAAGCGGCCACGCATTTCCGGTTCACGCTGAAGCAGCCGCGCGACATCGCCCTCAACCTGCGCATCCCCTCGTGGATCGCCCCGGGCGCGCGCGTCGAGGTGAACGGTGAAGCCCTGGACACCTTTGCGTCCCCGGGCAGCTACCTCACCCTGCGGCGCACCTGGCAGACGGGCGACCGCGTGTCGCTCACGCTGCCCATGGCGCTGCGCAGCGTGACCCTGCCCGGCGATGACACGTTGCAGGCGGTGACGATCGGTCCAATCGTGCTGGCGGCGCGGCTGGGATCGAAGGGCCTCACGCACGATCAGCAGTACGGCCGCTACGAATCGGGTCCGTCACCCGAACCCAAACCCCAGCCCGCACCGCAGATCGCGCCGGACGATGCGCATCCACTGGCGTGGCTGGTGCCGACGGACACCCCGCTCACCTACCGCGCCACCACCCGGCACGGCGTGATCGACGTGGCACCGCTGAATACGATCCAGGGCGAGCGTTACGCCGTGTACTGGCAAACCGAAGGCGCCGCCCCCGGCGCCACCTGAGCTTCAAGGCCACCACGCATTCCACCCACCCCGACCGGTCCACGGACCGTTCGACGGCTTCGTGCACCTTTTCGCCACCGCCCCGAGGAACGCCATGTATCCACGCCATCGCACCAGGTCCGACCGCTCCTCCTGTCCGGGGTTTTCCGCGCGGCTCGTCGGCACGACGTTGCAGGCCGCGATCGCGCTGGCGCTACTGGGAACCTGCGCCACCTCGCAGGCGCAGGACACCCCGAAGGACGCCAGCGCCACCGAGGCGAAAACACTCGACGCGGTGACCGTCACGGGGTCCCGCATCCGCCGCGTGGACACCGAGACGGCCAATCCCGTGGTGACGCTGGATCGCGCCGCCATCGAGGCCACCGGCAAGCCGACGCTGGGCGACCTGGTCCAGGAGTTGCCTTCCATCGCTGGCAACGCGACCAATCCCAATACCAACAGCGGCGGCGGCACCGGCGCCTCCACGGTGTCGCTGCGTGGCCTGGGCGACAAGCGCACGCTGATCCTGGTCAATGGCGTGCGCCTGGCCTACAACGATGTCAACGCCATTCCGGCGAGCATGATCGAGCGCGTCGAGGTGCTCAGCGACGGTGCCTCGGCCGTGTATGGCTCGGATGCCATCGGCGGCGTGGTCAACTTCATCCTGCGCGACCACTTCGACGGCGTGCAGCTGTCCAGCGACTTCGGCACCAGCAAGCGCAGCGACGGCAACCGGCGGAACTTCGCACTGACCGCCGGGCACACCGGCAGCAACTACAGCGTCATCGCCGGGCTGTCGTACAGCGACATCGACGCCGTATCGGCGGCCGCGCGTCCGTACTCGAAAGATGCCTTGTACCTGACGGACGGCGTCCCGGTGAAGCAGGGCTCATCCGCCACGCCCGGCGGCTCGGTCAATTTCAACGACGGCTCCGACGCCTCCACGGCGCTGGCCGCCGCGTCCGGCTGCTCGCGCGTCACCCTCAACCCCGGCGTGACCGGGCAGCCGGGCCCCGGCGATTTCCACTGCTACCACGGCAGCGATTCGTACAACTACCAGCCCTACAACCTGTTGCAGACGCCGCAGAAGCGCACGAACGCCTTCGTCCTGGGCAAATACCAGTTCACGCCCTCGGTGCAGGGCTACGTCAACGCCTATTTCAGCAAGACCAAGTCGTCGTCGGTGATCGCGCCGATCCCCGTGTTCGCCAACGGCGACAATTTCCTGGTGTCCTCCGCCAGCGTGTACAACCCGTTCGGCGTGAACTTCGGCACCGACCGCGCCACGGGCACGTCGTACAACGACCTCAACACGCGCGCCACGGTGCTGGGCAACCGCAGCTACCAGTACAACACGTACAACCTGCAGGTGAACCCGGGGTTGCGCGGCGCGTTCGGCGACAGCACCTGGCAATGGTCCACCGATATCAACTACGGCCGCGTGCGCCAGATATCGCGCAACAACGGCTTCCTGGACTATGCGCAGTTCAACCAGGCGGTGGGGCCGTCGTTCCGCGATACCGACGGCACCGTGCGCTGCGGCAGCGCCGGCAACGCGGTTGCCGGCTGCACGCCGCTGGACATCTTCAACCTCAACGCGCCGTCCAGCCTGGCCACGTTGCAGTCGATGATCGTCAACCCGACGGTCAGCAGCGTCTACACCGTGAAGCAGTGGGAAGCCAATGCCAACGGCAACCTCTTCGACCTGCCCGCCGGCACGGTGAGCCTCGCCACCGGCGTGTCCTATCGCAAGGAGAGCACCTCCACGCAGGCCGACCCGCTGTGGACCGGCGACGAGAACGGACTGTGCGGGGTGATCGAGTTCTGCGCTTCCACGCTGGCCGGCGGTTTCAACGTCAAGGAAGCCTATGCGGAGGCGCTGGTGCCCCTGCTGTCCGACCTGCCGGGCATCCGCTCGCTCAACCTGACGCTGGGCTCGCGCTGGTCCGACTACAGCACGGTGGGCAGCAAGACCAACAGCAAGGTGGCGCTGGAATGGCGTCCGCTGGATGACCTGCTGTTGCGTGGTACGGTCTCGCAGGTGTTCCGTGCACCCAACACCAGCGAACTGTACGCGGGCGTAGCCGGCGATTCGGCCACCGCCAACGACCCGTGCAACGGCTACACCGGGGGGCATGACGTGGCCTGCGCCAACGTGCCTACCGATGGCTCCTACCGCCAGGCCGACGGCCAGGTGTCGGGCAAGGCGTCGGGCTCGGTGCTGGCCGGCTACCAGCTCAAGCCGGAAACCGGGCGCTCGTACGACATCGGCCTGGTCTACGATCCGCACTGGCTGGACGGCCTGTCCTTCAGCGTGGACAGCTGGAAGATCAACCTCAAGGACACGATCTCCCAGGTGTCGGCGCAAACGGTGCTGAACCAGTGCTACGCCAATCCGGCCAGCGCGTTCTGTGCGCTGGTGCATCGCAACGGCAACGGCACCATCAACTACGTGGCCGAGCCCACCGTCAACCTCGGCAAGCTGTGGGCGGCCGGCACCGATGTCGGCCTGGCGTATCGCTTTCCCGAAACGGCCTACGGCAAGTTCGCCGCCTCGCTCAACGGCACCTACGTGAAGCGATACGACATCAACCCCGATACCACCGACCCGCATTCGGTGGTGATCCACAACGCCGGCATCTACACCTATTCCTACGGCAATTTCCCCCGCTGGCGCGGCCTGGGCACGCTGAACTGGTCGATGGGCAACTTCAGCGCCTCGTGGCGGCTGCGCTATGTCGGCCGCACGCAGATCGGCAGCAGCGACCTCACCCAGGGGCTTTCGGCGGATGCCGCCCTGCCGGGCATCGAGCGCAAGATCGGCGCGTACGTCTACCACAACGTGCAGGTTGCCTATAAGGTCGAACCCTGGCACACGCGCTTCGAGCTCGGTGTCGACAACCTGGCCGACAAGCAACCGCCGCTGTATTTCGCCAATAACGTGACCAACGCCAATACCGACGTCGCCACCTACGACCTGCTGGGCCGCTATTACTGGATGCGCGCCACGGTGTCGTTTTGATCCGCCTGCCGGGCCGCGTGCGTGCCTTCGCCTCGGCGCGGGCCGTCGCCCTGGCGGGTGCCCTGGTCCTGGCCAGCGCACCGGCGCTCGCCGCGCAGCTGCCCCAGGTGGTGCATGCAAACGGACGCCACGCGCTGCAGGTGGACGGCAAGCCCTACACGGTGCTGGCCGTGCAGCTGCATAACTCCAGCGCATGGCCCGCCATCCTGCCCGAGGTGTGGGACGAGGTGCTCGCGCTGCATCCGAACACCCTGGAGGCGCCGGTCTACTGGGAACAATTCGAGCCCTCCCGGGGACGCTACGACACGGCTAACCTCGACGCGCTGATTGCCGGCGCCCGAGCGCACGGCCTGCACCTGGTGGTGCTCTGGTTCGGCAGCTGGAAGAACGGCCAGATGCACTACGTGCCGGAATGGATGAAGGCCGATCCCGCCCGCTACCCGCGGGCGCTGGACGAACACGGCACGCCGCTGGAGGATCTCTCGCCCTACGCCGATGCCAACCTGCACGCGGACCAGGCCGCGTTTGCCGCCCTCATGGACCACCTGCGCAAGGTGGACGGCGATCGCCACACCGTGATCATGGTGCAGGTGGAAAACGAGCCCGGCAGCATCGGTGCCATCCGCGACCACTCCCCGGCAGCGGAGCGCGCGTTCGCCGCGCCGGTGCCCGAGGCACTGGCGCAGGCCCTGCACCGGCCGCCCGGCCGCACCTGGACGGCGACCTTTGGTGCCGATGCCGACGAGCAGTTCAACGCCTACGGCATCGCGCGCTACATCGATCAGGTTGCGGCCAGCGGCAAGGCGCGCTACGCGCTGCCGATGTACGTCAACACGTGGCTGCGCTACAAGGGCAAGCACATGCCCGGCTACGACTATCCCAGCGGCGGCGCCACCTGGAATGTGCTGGACACCTGGAAGGCCAGTGCACCGCACATCGACCTGATCGGCACCGACCTTTACAGCACCGACTACCACGAGTTCACCAAGGTGGTCGGCCAGTACACCCGCCCCGACAACCCGCCGTGGATCTCCGAGACCGGCTACGACGCCGGCAACGCGCCCTACCTGTTCCACGTGCTCGCGCAGGGCGGCGTGGGTTTCTCGATCTTCGGCGTGGACCACGCCGCCGACACCGCGGAACGCAAGGCCGCCACCGAAGCACACGCACGCAACTTCGCCCTGCTCGGCCCCATCCAGGGCCTGGTCGCCGACGCCGCGTTCAAGGGCACCCTCAGGGCCGCCGTGGAGCAACGCGGCCAACCGAAAACGGACATCGCGCTGGGCGATGGCTGGACGGCCCATGTGTCCTACGGCGCCCCGGCGTGGGGCGACGCGCCGTCGGAACTGCCGGGCAATCCCACCGCGGATGGCCACATCCTGCTGCTGCCGCTGGGCAACAACGAGTACCTGCTGGTCGGCTTCCACGCGCGCGTGGAGTTCGAACGCAGCCGCCAGGACGGCCGCATGGGCCAGCTGCTGCGCGTGGAGGAAGGCGGGTACCGTGACGACGCCTGGGTGTCCCGCCGCTGGTGGAACGGCGACGAGACCGACTACGGCCTCAACCTCGGCGACCGTCCGGTTTACCTCCGGGTGCGTTTGGGGGATTTTCCCGCTGCCCTCACCGACACCGCCGATCACACCGTTCCCGCCGATCCCGCCCGGTAGGAGCGCCCGCGCCGACACGGGTGTACGCGAGCCGACGCGGGCGTCTACGTGCGGTTGCGGGCGTACACGCGCACATGCGGGCGTCCGCGTTACCCTTCAGCTTCCCTCCCGGAACCGAAGAAGGCCAACGCTATGTCATTCATCACGACGCGAGACGGCACGCAGATCTACTACAAGGACTGGGGCACCGGCCAGCCGGTCGTCTTCCACCACGGTTGGCCGCTGAGTGCGGACGACTGGGACGCGCAGATGATGTTCTTCCTCGCCCACGGTTTTCGCGTCATCGCGCATGACCGCCGGGGCCACGGGCGTTCGTCGCAGACGGCGACCGGCAACGACATGGACACCTACGCGGCCGACGTGGCCGAACTGGCCGCGCACCTGGACCTGAAGGACGCCGTGCACATCGGCCATTCCACCGGCGGCGGCGAAGTGGCGCGCTACGTGGCGCGTCACGGCAAGGGCCGTGTGGCCAAGGCCGTGCTGGTCAGCGCGGTGCCGCCGATCATGATCAAGACGCCGGCCAATCCCGGCGGCCTGGACATCTCGGTGTTCGACGGCTTCCGCACGTCGCTGGCGGACAACCGCGCGCAGTTCTACCGCGAGGTGCCCATTCCCTTCTACGGCTTCAACCGCCCGGGCGTGACCACGCTCGACGGCGTGGTCGACAACTGGTGGCGCCAGGGCATGATGGGCGGCATCAAGGCCCATTACGACTGCATCAAGGCGTTCTCGGAAACCGACTTCACCGACGACCTCAAGGCCATCACCGTACCCACGCTGGTCATGCACGGTGACGACGACCAGATCGTGCCCTACGAGGATGCGGGCGTGCTTTCCGCCAAGCTCATTCCGGGCGCCCAGCTGAAGCTCTACAAGGGCTACCCGCACGGCATGCTGACCCTGCATGCGGATGTCATCAACCCGGACCTGCTGGCCTTCATCAAGGCCTGAGGTAAGTCGACATGCCACGCGCCGCGATCCGGCGTGTGGCATGTGGCGTGGTCGGACGTCGGGGCTTTATCGGGCCTGGGCGTTACCGCAACTGCGCCGCAACCAGCGCGCCCAGTTCCCTGAACCAGGCGGCACGCTCATCGTCCGTCGACGTGGTATCGCGCAGGAAGGCGGCTACGATGGCGCGCTTGCCGTTGGGCGCGGTCACGATGGCCATGTCGTTCCAGGCGGCGATGCGCTTGCCGTAACTCGATCCGGTACCGGTCTTATCAGCGATGCTGAAGCCCGCCGGCAGGCCGGCGCGGATACGCGTGGGCACGACCTGGGCCTGCATCAGGGACAGCAGATAGCGCGTCGAAACGGGCGACAGCAGTTCGCCGGCCTGCAGCTTGCGCAGGAACGTGGCCGCGCCGTCCAGCGTGGTGGTGTTCTGCGGCATGGCGATGGCAGCCTCGTAGCCGCGACGCAGCCGCGCATCCTTAGCCTGCGCGGTCTCGTGTGCCGGGGCCACTGTGCCGTCGGCCAGGCCGTCGAACACGTGACCGATCTCCCGCTCGCCCACGTCGATGCGCATGCCATGGACGCCTTTACCGTCGAGGTACGCCGTGACCGTGGGGCCGCCGCCGAGCAGCTTGAGCAATGCGTCCACCGCCGTGTTGTCGCTCTGCGAGACCGACGCCGACAGCAGGTCGGCCAACGTGACATCGATGGCACCTTTCGCCGCCCGCGTGCCGATCGACGGTACCGCGGCGCCGCCCACCACGTCGGCGGGCGTCAGGTGCACGGTCTGGTCCAGGTGCAGCGTGCCGGCGTCCACACGCTGCAACACGGCGGCGGCGACCGGCGCCTTGAACACGCTCATCAGCATGTAGGCGCGGTCGTCGCCGACCCGCGCCGTGGTGCTGTCGTCCAGGTTCATCACGATGATGCCGAAGTGGGCGGGCCTGGCCTTGTCTGCAAGCGACTGCAGCGAGGCCTGCAAGACGGCCGACCGGTCTGCCGCACCGGTGGCCTTCGGTGCATCGGTACCCACGGCGGCGGGCGTGGCGCCCGTTGCGGCAGCTGCGGGAACGCCCGCAGCTGCGTCGTCACCCGCGGCCATCGCCGTCATCGGCGCCAGGGACAAGGCCAGTGCCAGCGACAGCGCGATAAGGGTGGGTTTCAACATGACGTGGTGTTCCTTGGGTTGAGGCACGCCATGCTGGATCACGCCCGGGCGCTTTTGCGGGCAAGGCCCTGTCGGATCAACGATGCCTGCTGCGCTTCTGCTGGAACGGGTAGAAGCGTTCCTCGCGCAGTTCGTGCTCGATCTGCTCCAGGCTCTTGCCCATCGTCTCGGGCACCATGTAGTAGATGAACACCAGCGCGCCCAGGGAAATCACCGCGTACAGCCAGAACGTGTGCGAGGCACCCAGCCAGGTCACCAGCGACAACGTGCTCAGCGTCACCAGCAGATCGAAGAACCAGTGGCTGAAGGCGCCCAGGCTGGCGCCCTTGCCGCGGACGAACAACGGGTACACCTCGGAATTGATCAGCCAGATGCACACGCCGAAGCCACCGCAGTTGAACATCAGGTAGGCGGCCAGGCAGGCCACCACCAGCACGCGGCTGAGATCCGTCTGCGGCCCCTGCCCTTCGAACAGGATGCCCATGACCACCAGCGCCACGATGGAGCCGGGGATCATCCACAGCAGGTAGCGACGCCGGCCGATGCGGTCGACCAGGATGCTGCCGATGACCGTCATGATGACGACCAGAATGGTGCTGCCGCCGGTGCCCAGCACGGCCCACTTGTCCGAGAAGCCGGCCTTGGTGAGGATGGTCGGGGCGTAGTAGATCAGCGCGTTGTTACCGGTGATCTGGGAAAACATCGAGATGCTCGCACCGACGATCACCGCCGGGCGGATCCACGGCTTGGCCAGGTCGCGCCAGCGGCCGGTCTCCTGGTTGTCGGACACGCCCTCGATTTCGGTCACCTCGCGCTCGGCAAGGCCACGGTCGCCGCGCACGCGGGTCAGCACGTCGATCGCCTCCTGCTTGCGACCCTTGGTCACCAGCCAGCGCGGGCTCTCGGGCAGGATGGCCATGCCACCCAGCAGGATCACCGCCGGCACCAGGCCCAGGCCGAACATCCAGCGCCAGTGCTCACCGAGGAAGAAACCCGTGAAATAGGCCACGGTGATGCCGAACACCACCATGAACTGGAACAGCACCACCATCTTGCCGCGATGCTTGGGCGGCGATACTTCCGCGATGTACACCGGGATGATCTGCGTGGAACTGCCTGCCGAGAGGCCCAGCAGGAAACGTGACGCGATCAGCATTTCCACGCTCGTCGACATCGCCGAGGCGATCGAGCCCAGCGCGAACAGCACGCCCACGAAGATGACCATGCGCCGGCGACCGAGGCGATCGGACAACGGGCCGGTGCCGAGGCAGCCGAACAGCGCGCCGAAGATGATCGCGCCCGTGACCAGCTGCTTGGTCGTGTCGTCCATTGCGAACTCACGGCCGAGGCCCAGGAGCGCGACGCCGATCACGCCGGTGTCGTAGCCGAACAGCAGTCCGCCGAGCGCGGCGATCACCGCGATACCGACGACCAGGCCGGTGCTGCCGCCGGCGCTGTCGGCGTTGGAGGGATTTACCGCTTGCATGCCTGTCTCCTTACACGTCGAACGATGTCATGCGGTCGCATCGAGGCTGACCCGCACATTGAAATCCGCACGCCCCGCCGTCGCCGCGATGCGGCGGCCGTTGGGTTCGTCGGTGTGTTCGATCCAGTCGAGCGCCGCTTGCCGCGTGCGCCCGTAGTGCATGTGCCGCTGCAACAGCTGCTCGCGACGCTGGACGTCGTCCACGTCGACAAACCACACCTCGTCGAGCAGGCCATGCACGTCCTGCCAGCCATCCGCATCCAGCAGCAGGTAGTTGCCTTCGGTGACGATCAGCCGGGCATCGGAAGGCACGGCGATCTCACCGGCCACGGGCTCCTCGATCTCGCGGTGGAAAGCCGGTGCGTAGACGATCTCGCCCGGCACCGGGTCGCGCAGCCGGCGCAGCAACGCCACGTAGCCGGCGGCGTCGAAGGTATCGGGGGCACCCTTGCGCGACGCCCGGCCCAGTCGGGCCAGTTCCGCATTGGCCAGATGGAAACCATCCATCGGCACGCCGACCGCATGGGGGCCGACGTGCTCGAGGATTTGCGCCACGAGCGTGGACTTACCCGCGCCCGGCAAGCCGGCGATACCGAGGATGCGGCGACCGCCGCCCTGCATGAGTGCGTCCAGGCGCTCGCTCGCTTTGGAATCGATCAAGGGCTTTTGCCGGTGGAAAAAGTCCGACAAAAGCTAATGAAGGCCGTGTGTGCGCAAGATGAAGCGGCTCAAGCGTGGCGATGCACCGGGCCCTGGCACAGGCATTCGCCGTCTTCGTTCGCATGCCCCAGCAAGGCGTCCAGCAGATCGCCCGAGGGGGTCCACTGGCCGATCGCCGGATGGATCAGCATGGCCTTGCGTGCCTCGAGGCGACGGTCGTTGAGCACCGAGGCGATTGCCGCACGCTCATAGGCCTTGACCGAACGCACCAGGCCGTTCACCGCATCCGGCAGCGGTGCGATGGGCCGCGGCACGATCGAGTCCAGCGAGATGTCCGAGGCGATCTCGACGATGTCGTTGTCCGGCAGGTCCGGAAGCGCACCGCCGTTGCGTGTGTTGACGACGATACGCGCCGGTCTGGCGCCGGTCAGCGCGCTCATCACGTCGATGGCGATGCGGTGGTAGCCCGTGGCGACGCGGAACGGGTCGCCCTGCAGGCTCACCCCCTGGTCGAACGCCGAGCCGCCCTCGGCTTCCAGCTTCATGTACGAACCGGAACGCTGGTTGAGGTAAGCCGCGTAGATATCCACGGCCGTGTCGCCATCACCGGCATCCAGGCGCGCGGTGAGGCTGGACAACAGCTCGTCGTTGAGTCGCTGGATCTCGCCGCCGCGGCTGCCGCCCTGCTTGCGCTGGTTGACCAGCGCGCGCTGCCGCTCGTAGTAGAAGAACAGGTATTCGGTGGGGATCAGCCGCAGGGTGCGGATCATGTCGAAGTCGAACAGCGGCGCCAGGTACAGCTTGCGCAGCAGTTCGTCGCTGGCCAGCAGCCGGTCGAGCACGTCCTCGCGACGCACGCGCACGCCGCGCACCCAGCCGAGGTGGTTGAGGCCGACGTAGTCGCACTCGACGTCCGCGGCAGGCTCGCCCAGGGCGTGGGCGATGTTGTGGAACAGCTCGGTGGGCGTGTCGCAGATGCCGACGATGCGGGCCTTGCTGTGGTCGCTGACCGCCTGGGTGATGAGCCCCGCGGGGTTGGTGAAATTGACCAGCCAGGCCTCGGGGCTCAGCCGTTCCACCAGGCGCGCCTGCTCGATCGCGATGGGAATGGTGCGCAGGGCCATGGCGACGCCGGCGGGGCCGGTGGTTTCCTGGCCCGGGTAACCGTGATCGATCGAGGTGCGCTCATCCGCCGCGCGCCCGGCGATGCCGCCGATGCGGATGCTGTTGAGCACGAAATCGGCGCCTTCGATGGTGTCTTCCAGCGAGGTGGCGCCGCGTAACCGCAGGTCGCCGCCGAACCGGCGGATCACCGCCTTGCCCAGGTCGACCATGATGCGCAGGCGCGCCGGGTCCGGGTCGTACAGCACCATCTCGGACGCGCCGAGTGCCTCGGCCGCCTCGTTGACGCCGAACACCACCAGGGGAGAGCGGACACCGCCGCCTCCGATCAATGCGATCTTACGATCCGTACGTTTGCTCACGGAGGGTCCTCAAGTGCGTGGGATGGGGAAGCGATGCAAGGGCGCCGGGCGCGGTCGTGCAGAGGGCGCCGCACAGGCAGCCACGCTCGACGCAGCCGTCGATGGGTTCGTTGTCGAGCAGGCCGTCGATGACGCCGGCATCGAAGGCGTCGCCCGCGCCGGTGGAATCGACCGCCACGATGCGCGGCGCCGGTACGCGGCGCAGGCCGCGCGCATCGGCGATCCACGCACCCTGGGCGCCCTGCTTCATGACGGCCAGACCGATGCCGACCGACGCGCACCAGGCCTCATAGGCCGAGGGGGCATCGCTGCCAGCCACCAGCGCGGCCTCTTTCTCATTGGGCAGGAACAGGTCGACGTCGCGGCAGCTGGCATGGTTGGCCGGGTCGCGCAGCCAGTCCGGGCTGTAGCCGACGTCCAGCGACGTGGTGCAGCCGGCTTGACGCAGTAGCGGAAGCAGGGTGGAGGCGAGCTCGCGTGGCAATGGCATGGCGAAATGCACGTGCCGCGCCGCAGCCAGGTCGGCGACGATCTCGGCCGTGGCCAGCAGTTCGGGCAGTGCGCGGTTCACGCCCGGGTAGGTGAAGAACGAACGGTCCTCGACGGTGGATACGCTGACCGTGATCCCGGTGCCGTCGCTGCCCAGGCGGATACCGTCCATGCCGACGCCGAACTCGGCCAGGCGACCCTCGAACCAGTCGAGGTCGGCATCGCCGATCACGCCGATCAGGCGCACGCGGCGACCCAGGCGGGAGAGCGCGCAAGCGGTGTTGACCGTGCCGCCGCCGAGTTCACGCACGTAGTGCTGCGCGATTACCTCTTCGCCGGGACCGGGCCACGCGGGAAAGCCGCTGAACACATGATCGGCGTAGATCTCGCCGACCACGGCCACGTCCCACGATTTCAGCGAGGGAGAAAGGGCCACGTCTGTGTCCTCCGTGCTTGCCACAGGAAAAGAAGGGTGCCGGCGAACACCGCCACCACGGCGGCCACGATCGACGAGGTTTCCGCCGTCGCTACCAGGTAGAGCCAGCCGACGACGCTGATCACCAGCGGCAACGGATACAACGGCATGCGGAACACATCCGGCGCGGCGCGCCGGCGCCGCAGGGCGACCACGGCGAAGCATTGCGCGATGTACTGGAACAGGATCTGCGTCACCATCAACGTGGCGATCAGGTGCTCCAGCGAGAGAAAACACGCCGCCGCGGAGGTGGCGCCGACGAACAGCAGCGACACCGTGGGAAAGCCCCCGCGCGGATGCAGCCGCGCGAACACGGGAAAGAACTGGCCATCGGCCGCCGCCGCATACGGCACACGCGAATACCCCAGCAGCACCACCAATGCGGAGCCCCAGCTGGCCAGCAGGATCAGCAGCACCGCCAGCGTGCCACCGGTATGACCGTGGATCGCCTGCATGAAGTCGGCCACCACCGCCTTGGAATGCGCGGCCTGCGCCCAGGGCAACACGCCCAGGATGCTCAGATTGAGGCCCATGTAGAGCACCGCCACCAGCGGAATGGAGACCAGCACCGCCATTGGGATGGTGCGCCGCGGGTTCCGGACTTCGCCGCCGAGCATGCAGACGTTGTTGTAGCCGCCGTAATCGTAGACGGCGATCAGCGACACAGCGCCCAGGCCCAGCCAGAAGCCGTGCGACGAGGGCACCTTCGTTTCGAAGAAACCGCGCGCCACCGCCATGTCGAAATGGGTGACGCCGCTGAAGACGATCCAGGCGCAGGCCGCGACCACGATCGCGCTGACGAATACCGACAGCCGCTGGATCTGCCCGACCCGACGGTAGAGCACCGCGGTGTTGACCAGGCACAACCCCGCGGCGATCAGCGCGCGGCCGGTGTCGCCCAGCGACGGGATCAGGAAGCCCGCGTACTGCGCGAAGCCCACGGCCGCCGAGCCGATCGACAGCGGCGCGGTCAGCAGGGTCTGCCAGAGGTACAGGAATCCGAACAGGCGCCCGGCCTTGTCGCGCCCGTAGGCCTCGCGCAGGTAGTGGTAGGGGCCGCCGGATTCGGGAATGGTGGAACCCAGTTCCGCCCAGACCAGCCCGTCGCACAGGCACAGCAGCGCGCCGGCGATCCAGCCCAGCAGCACCGATGGCCCGGCCAGCGCGGACAGCGCCAGCGGAATCGTGACGAACGGACCGATGCCGATCATGTTCAGCACGTTGGCCGACAGGCCGCCCCAGAATCCGATCGCGCGCGGCGGCACGCCCGTCGCGTCGGCGGGGCTGCCGCTTGCCGGCGTGCGCAGACGCCCGACGGCGCTCATGCCGTGCTCCCGGCGGGCGACTGCGTGAGGGCCGCCGTCGCGGCCAGCGAGGTCGCCGCGGCCACGGCGGCGCCTTCCGTCCGGTGCAGGTCCAGCAGCAGCACCTCGTTCGCGCCCGCGTTCAACCACGGCCCCGGGCAGAACAGCCGCTGTTGCGGCCCGATGTTCCAGTACCGCCCGAGCAGGTGCCCGTTGACCCAGAGATAGCCCTTGGCCCAGCCCGTCACGTCGATGTAGACGTCGCCGGGTGCCTCCACCGCCACGGTGGCCCTGAAGAACACCCCGCCTCGCCGCGGCGGCGACTGCAACGGCCGCAGGCCGCGCAACCAGGCATCGTCCAGCGGCAGCGGCCAGGCCTGCACATCGTGCAGGGGCATACCGTCCAGCGACACGGGACCGATCAGTCCCTTGTGATCGCCCAGTCGCGGGCCAAAATTGATGTGACCGAAGGTATCGACGAGGATCTCCAGCACGCCGCCGGCAGGAGGCACCGCCGGCAAGGTCACGTCGGGCCTCGCGTTCAGCGAGGCATGCACCACGCGCGACACCACGCCGGCCTCGCGTCCCTCCACATGCACCACCGCATAGTCGCGCACGTTCTCCAGCCGCAGCACGCCCGCCGACGCGATGCGCTTGCGATACACCACCATGCCCTGGTCCTGCCCGAACAGGATCTCGTTCGGGCCGGGGGACGGCAGGGTCACCGCCTCGCCCGGCAGGTTGTCCCACAACGAGGCAAACGGCTGCGCGGTGACCGTGGCGAAGGTGGCCGTGGGTGGTGCGGGCGGCAACGCCGGGGGATCGACCTTCGTGGCCTGCCGGATCACTTCGCGCAGACGATGATACTGCGGCGTCGCGCTGCCGCGCTCGTCGATCGGCGCGCCGTAGTCGTAGCTGGTGATGACGGGCTGGAACTGCGACCCGTCGTCTTCCGCGTTGGAGCCCGCGGTCAGGCCGAAATTACTGCCGCCGTGGACGACATAGAGATTGAACGAATAGCCCGCCTGCATCACCCGGCGGAGCGGCTCCACCAGATCCTTCTCGGCGAAGCCCGGCTCGCCCCAATGGGTCAGCCAGCCCGGATACCCCTCGCCCAGCCACACCGGCGACTCGCCGGCAAACCCCCTGCCCTTCACCAGTTCGGCCACGTCGGCACCGTCCAGGCCCAGCGCGGTGCCCTCCGGATAGGCCTTGCGCCGTTGCAGGTCCTTCCAGCCGTCGGAGACGGAAAACGGTCCGTCGATACCGTGCCCACGCCACAGGTCGCGCAACGCATCGAGGTAGCCGACATCGTCGGCAAACATCGAATATTCGTTCTCGATCTGCAGCATGAGTACCGGGCCGCCAGCGCCGACCATCAAAGGGGCGATCCGCGGTGCCAGGGCGGAGATATAGCGGCTTACCGCGGCCATGTAACGCGGATCGTCGCGTGTGCGCAGGCGCGTGTCCGGGTCGCGCAGCAGCCACGCCGGCAGGCCGCCGTTGGTCCATTCGCCGCAGATATACGGACCGGGGCGCAGGTACACCCACATGCCCTCCTCCGCGCACAGGCGGATGAAGGCGACGATGTCGCGGTTGTCGCTGCTGAAATCGAACACGCCCGGCTCGCGCTCGTGGTGGTTCCACATCACATACAGGGCCACGGTGTTCAGGCCCATCGCCCGCGCCATGCGAATACGGTGCCGCCAATGCTCGCGGGCGATCC
This sequence comes from Luteibacter sp. PvP120, assembly GCF_054055715.1. Taxonomy (NCBI): domain Bacteria; kingdom Pseudomonadati; phylum Pseudomonadota; class Gammaproteobacteria; order Lysobacterales; family Rhodanobacteraceae; genus Luteibacter; species Luteibacter sp. PvP120. The sequence goes on from NZ_JBSRXP010000001.1 coordinate 497,834, forward strand.
GCGCCGGGTGCATCTCGCCGCTGTGCACGCGGAACGGCCGGCCGTCCAGCAGGAACTGGCGCCGGCCAAAGCCGAACGCGTGCTTTTTTCCGTCCGGCGCGACCGCCGACACCCGGCCGCCGGTCGACGCCGCCCACCCGCGCCCGGCGAACGCCAGGGGAGTGAGCAGCGACAACGCGAGGAACTGGCGACGCTGCATGCTCAGAACGAGTACTTCACGGTGAACAGGGTGGTCATGCCGGCATTGACGATATCCGAGTTGGCAAGGCTGTTGCGCCCGATGTGCGACCAGTACGAGTACTGCTTGGTCAGGTTGCTGACCTGCAGGTCGAACTGCAGCCCGTTGGACAGCAGGTAACCGGCATGCAGGTCGACGCGACGGATCGGACGGATCCACAGGTCGTCCCACGGCGCGCCCTGGTTGAGGTAGTCATACGTGGACAGGTACGAGCCGGTGTAGTGGTAGCTGAGGTTGAGCGAGAAACCGCCCTTCTCGTAGAACAGCTCCGCATTGGCCATGCGCTGCGGTGCCGACTGCAGGCGCTCGTTGCCGAAGCCCTCGCGACCCAGGTCCACCTTGGAGTTCTGCCGCGTGGCGTTGACGCTGAAGCCCAGGCCGTCGAACGGCTCCGGCAGGAACTGGAACTTCTGCCGGTAGGTGGCTTCCAGGCCATAGACATGCCCGTCGCCGCCGTTCGTTGGCGTCTTGGTCAGCACCGTGCCCACCCCGGACGTGTTGGGATTGGCCTGGCCGCCGCCGCTGTCGTAGATGTAGTCACGCAGCTTCTTGTAATAGCTGGACAGCGACACGTAACCGCCGCTGTGCGTGGTCCATTCCGCGCCCAGGTCCACGTTGGTGGCCTTGATCGGCTTCAGGTTGGGGTTGCCGCTGGTGATCGTGGTGACACCGTCGGACACGTTGATCTGCGAGCCGCCACCCAGCTGGACGAACGCCGGACGCGTATAGCTCTGCCAGATCGCACCGCGGTAGACGATGTTGCCATCGGGGCGGAAGTTGACGAACAGGCTGCCCAGCGGCTCGTTGTACACCGTGCGGTTGTTGGAAAAGAAGCCGGGCTGCTCGTTGCCGTCCGCATCCTGCGGCGTCGTCCAGAAGGTGTTGCGGATGGACGTGTGCTCGAAGCGGACACCGGGGATGACTTCCCACGGGCCGTTCTGGAAGGTCGCCATGCCGTACGCCGCGGTGACCGCCTCCGTACCGCGCATCGTGTCGCAGTTGTAGTTGTTGAAGTCCAGCTGGCTGCAGGTGTCCAGGTCCGAGGGCTGCACGTGCCCGTCGATCAGCGCCGCCACGGCCGCGCGACTCACGTTGGGCGTGCGCCAGGCGAACTTGCCCGGGAAGATCTGGTTGTAGTACCCCTTGATGATGCCCAGGTCGTCCAGCGTGGTGGTGCCGTCGTTGATGCCGCCGGTGGAATAGTCGCGGTTGGTGAACTCGCGCGCGCTGTCGCTGTACTTCACGCCGAACTTGATCGACTGCAGCGAACCGCCGTCGAAATCGTAGCGCAGGTCCAGCTTGGCACCGCCGCGCTTCTGTCCGGAGCGGATGTCGGTCACCTCGCCGTAGTCGTTCGCATACATGTTCTGCAGGTTGTTCACCGAGTTCAACAGGCCCGGCGTCAGCACGGGATACGGGAACCCGTTGCCGCCGTAGCGCAGCAGCGAACTGCGGTTGTAGGCGAAGTTGTCCTGCGAGTACTTGTCCTCGCGGCCGTCGATCTCGACGTGCGCCGGGCGGTCGTTGCGGCCGATGCTCCAGAACACGTTGGGCGAGATGGTCCAGCCGCCGGCGGTCTTGTCCGCACCCAGCTGGATGGTCGCGAGGTCGGCGCGCTCCGGGTTGGTCTCGAACCAGAAACGGTTGGCGATCCGCCCGATATTGGGCGTGTATTCGCCCGCCGTGGCCGACGGCACATAGGTGACGTTCTGAGGCAGCAACTGGCTGTAGGTGGTGTTCTGCTCGGTCAGCGCGTAGGCATAGGTCATGCGCGCATAGGCCATGAGCGACGGGTCCACGTACCAGTCGAACGATATGTTGCCGCCGTAGCGGCGCTCGAAGCCCGAGGCGATACCCACGTTGGTACCCAGGCTGGTGAGGTTGCGCGCCGGGTCGTACCCGGGGGCGCTGGCACCGGTCGCCGTGGCATGCAGGAACGCCCACGAGCCGTCGTTGGACGCGCTTTCCGCCGCGCCGATCTCGCTGTTGGCGATGTTGCGGTAGTCGTAGTAGCCGCTGACGTAGATGCCGAACTGCTTGCGCTCACCGAACTTGCCCTGCAGTTCACCGGCCAGGCCGCTGCCCAGGCCGCTGCCGCCGTAATCGCGCGCACGGCTTTCCACACGACCGCTGGCAGTGACGCTGCCGCTGAAATCCTTCTTGTAGTCGAAGGCGCTGGGCGTGCGGAAGTCGATGGTGCCGCCGATGGCGTCACCATCCATGTCCGCCGTGGAGGTCTTGTTGAGCACGATGGTCTGCAGGCCCGTGGGCGGCAGCAGGCTCAGCTGGACGCTACGGCTGTACGGCATGCCCTGGGCGACGTTGCTGCCGTTGACCAGGTTGACGTTGTATTCCGACGGCAGGCCGCGCACCGAGGTGAACATGCCTTCGCCGCGGGCCGCGCCGTCGATGCCACCGAAATAACCGGAGCCCGTGGTGGTTACGTTGACGCCCGACATCAGGCCCAGCGCCTCGGCGACGTTATGCACCGCGGTGCGCTGCAGATCGGCGGCGGACAACACGTCCACCGTGTTGATGGCGTCCATCCGCATGTCGGTGGCGTCGTAGCGGTTGGCCACCACGCTCAGCGCCTTCATCTGCACGGCCTTGTCCGGCTTGGCCGGGGCGCCCTGCGCATCCGTGGCGGCCGGTTTCGCAGGTGGCTTGGCAGCCGGTGCGGCATCCTGTGCGAACACGCTGCTGGACAACACGGCACACACGGCCAGCGCCAGATACTTCTTGCTGTAAACCTTATCGATACCCACGACCCACCCCCACCCTGAAAGTGCCTTGGAAACAGGCACGGCGTAACGCCGCGCCCTGCGCGTACAGACTGACCAGCGGGTTCGTCGCGCGGACGGTACGTGACACGACGCCCACGCCTGCATCAGCGGACGTGCGACGGCATCACGACGGACGGGTGAACGTGCCGATCAGCGATATTTTTTAGATCAGTTTTTTTGGATCAGAGGGAGAGGCGAGGCGGCGAATAGCCGGCGACGCACTTGCCGCGGGAACGCAGCGCGCTGAGTTTGGCCCGCGCGAGGATCGGATGGCCATCGGCCCTGACGTACGCGAACGGACGGGGCGCGAAGGCGCAGCTGGCGTTTTCATCGTTGGAATCGGGGCGACGCATCGTAGCGGTCTGTCCGTCATTCATCGCGAGCTGCGTGCCGGCATACCCCAAGGATGCCGGGAAAGTACGCGATGGCATGGGTTGCATGCGATGCGCGTGATGCAGATATAGCGCACTGTAAAAACGGCGTCAACGGCCAAAAATGCATATGCCACGGCATGTTGCGACGCACCACGGGCGATCGGGGCCACGCGGCGGTCGACCTGGCCCGTGCTGCGATGCACGATGACACGTCGCCGAGGGTCGCGCATTCTCGCGCCGCGATGCGGTATGGGGAGCATCGTCCACTCAATCGCATATGCAGGGACTTCGATGAATCGTCGACAGACGCAGGGCCGTGTCTTGCCGCTCACCCACCGCCCGCTCGTGATGGCGTGCGCCGCCGCGTTCGCCTTGCTCGGTGCCGATCTTGCAACTGCGCAGGAGGCCACGCCGGCCGCCGCCGGCACAGACGCGAAATCGGCAAATGCCGTGCCACCGAAGCGCACCGATGCGGACAAGGACAAGAACAAGGACAAGCGTCCCGCCAATCCGGATGCGGCGAGCAATCTCGACGCCGTGGTGGTCACCGGTATCCAGGGCAGCATCCAGAGTGCGCTGAAGGCCAAGCTCAATTCGAACAACATCATCGAGGCCATCTCGGCCGAGGACATCGGCAAGCTGCCCGACAGCAGTATCGCGGAGAGCCTGGCCCGCCTTTCCGGCCTGGCCACGCAGCGTGTGGACGGACGCGCCAACCAGATCTCCATTCGCGGCCTGTCGCCGGACTTCGCCGGCACCACGCTCAACGGCCGTGAACAGGCCACAATCGGCGAGAACCGCGGCGTCGATTTCGACCAGTACCCGTCCGAACTGATCAGCGGCGCGGCCGTCTACAAGACACCCGACGCCAGCCTGATCGGCCAGGGCCTTTCCGGCACGGTGGACCTGCACACCATCAAGCCGCTGGACCTGCCCAAGCGCACCTTTGCCGCGAACCTGCGTGGCGAGGCCAATTCCAACGGCAGCCTCAACCATGGTTCGGGCGTGGGCGATGCCGGCCACCGGGCCAGCTTCTCGTACATCGACCAGTTCTTCGACCACACCCTGGGCCTGGCGGTCGGCGTGGCGCAGCTGGATTCGCCGGTGCAGGAAAAGCAGTACCAGGCCTGGTGGTGGAGCGTCGACAACGGGCCGCAGGGCATCGAATCCCAGGGTGTGCGGCGCACGCCCGGGTTGCCGGACGGCGTGCTGTCGCAGGAAGGTGGGCAATTGCGTGCCAAATCCGAAAAGCAGCTGCGCAACGGCTTGATGACCGTGCTGGAGTGGGCACCGGACGACCACTACCACTCCACCCTGGATCTGTACTACTCCACGTTCAACCAGAAAACCTTCCTCAACGGCGCGCAGTGGTCGAGCAGCCCGTACGAGGCCGGCGACGGCATTTCCTATTCCAACGTCGGCGTCGTACCGGCACTGCCCTACCCCATCGTCACCACGGGCCACATCGACGGCCTGAAGTCGGTGCTGCAGAACGACTACACCCGCGAGCACGACAAGCTGTTCTCCGCCGGGTGGAACAACCAGTACGACTTCGGCAACGGTTGGGCACTCACGGCCGACCTGTCGTATTCCACGGCGAAGAAGAACCTTCACGACGCCTACCTGTTCGCCGGCCTGCCCGACCAGGCCACCTCGTCGACGGACTTTGCCACGCCGGTGCACGAGCATTTCCCGGACTTCCGACCCGGCGTGAACTTCGCCGACCCGTCTGCCATGTTCTTCACCGACCCCAACAACTACGGTTACAACGGTCGCGAGGAGTTCGACAAGCAGAAGGACACGATCAAGGCCTTCCGCCTGGAAGTCAGCCATCCCGTGGGCTGGATCTTCAGCGACGTCAACGTCGGCGTGAACTACTCCGACCGCACCAAGACCAAGCAGGCGGATGTCTATTTCGCCTGGCTCAACGGCAACGGCTCCACGGCCGCAGACTACCTGCCCGGCTTTGCCGCGCCCATCGATCCCTCGGTGCTCAGTGGCATCACGGACCTCAGCTACGGCGGTTTTCCCGGCGTGGTCAACTACGACGTGGTGCGCGCGCTCAACAGCCAGTTCTACAAGACCCAGCGCAATGGCCAGGGCGACTTCAGCCGCAACTACACGGTGGAAGAAAAGGTTCCCGTCGCCTACGTCAAGTTCAACATCGACACCAACGTGGGTGACGTGCCGTTGCGCGGCAACGTCGGCGTACAGGCGGTGAAGACCGACCAGTCGTCCGACGCCTTGCAGACCAACGGTAACACCCTGGTCGGTCGTATCTCCGACGGCACGAAGTACAGCAAGGTGCTGCCCAGCCTGAACCTCGCCGCCGAAGTGTCCGACAAACAGTTCCTGCGCTTCGGCCTGGCCAAGACCATGGCGCGCGGACGCATCGACGACGAGAAGGTGGCGACCTCCGCGGGTGTCGCACAGGTGACCGAAGGCCCGGCCGCGGGCCAGGTGCTGTGGTCGGGCAGCGGCGGCAACCCGAAGCTGAAGCCGTATATCGCGGTGGGCGCGGACCTGTCGTGGGAAAAATACTTCGGCACGGCCAGCTACGTGGCCGTCGCGGTATTCAACAAGAACCTGCTGAACTACATCTACAATCAGACCACCCTGGACTACGACTTCTCGGGCTACACGAACGACACCCCCACCCTGGTGCCGACCAGCACACGGGGCTCGTTCACCCGGCCGGAGAACGGCACCGGCGGCAAGATGCAGGGCCTGGAGCTATCCGGCTCACTGGAAGGCGGGCTGGTCTCGCGGGCCCTCGACGGTTTCGGCGTGCAGGCCAACTTCTCGCTGACCAACAGCACGCTGCCGGTGAGCGCGGTGTCCAGTATCCCCGGCAGTCCCTCCACCCTGCCCGGCCTGTCGAGGAAGGTCGCCAACCTGGCGCTCTACTACGAAAAGTACGGCTGGTCGGTGCGTGTCGCCGAGCGTTACCGTTCGTCGTTCACCGGCGAGGCCGTGGCCCTGTTCGACCAGTTGGGCTACACCCAGGTGCTGGCCGACAAGCAGACCGACTTGCAGCTCGGCTACGCCTTCGACCACGGGACGTGGAACGGGCTGTCGATCCTCCTGCAGGTCAACAACCTTACCGATTCGCCGATGAAGACCCAGCAGATCCTCAGCCTGCCCAGCGGCGTGAAGGTGGCCCGGCCGCTGGAGTTCGATACCTACGGGCGCACGGTGATGTTCGGGATCAACTACAAGCTCTAGGCCTCCGCGGAGGCGATGCGGTCGAGGCGTGCAGCGTAGCAACCGTACGCCGCGTAGTGCGCGTGGATATAGCGAACGGCATCGTTGGCGAACAGCTGCCGCACCGCCTCCGTCACCTGCGTGCCGGCCACGAGCAGGGCCTGGGCGATGTGTCCGCGCGCATCGAAGCCGCGCAACGAAAGCTGCCGCACACGCATCACCTCCGGCACCTCATCCACGGCGTCATAGGCCTGCGTGGCGCCTTCGCGCACGAAGATCGCGTGGCTGGCGCGATACGGACCGGCGATCGGCTGGTGTTCGTAGTTGAGCAGCAGCAGGGTCTCACCCCGGTGCGCCGCGCGTAGTTCGACGCGCTCGGGGTAGCCCGTGTCGTCGGTGGCGATGACGCGCAGCGCGCCTTGTGCGGCCAGTGAAGCGTCGTCGAGGCCGTAATAGGGAACAAAGGGCGCGGGATCGAGACCGCGGATGCGAAAGACCATGGGACTTTTTCCGGTGGTGGGCACGGTGCCATCCTGCCCACCGAGGTCGCCGCGTGCCATCCGGATCTTGTCGCCGGGCCTGCCCCCAAGCCGAACCCATCAGCGCCTTCACATGGCTTTGCTTTCACCTATGACCCTGCATTTGATCCATGTGAAGGCCGGTCACGCAAAAACAAGCTCAAGTTTGCCGATTTTGAGGCGATAAAACGTCTACTCACACAGATCGAGAGACGTCATGGGCACGAACGCGAGCGAGACGCTGGAACTGAACGACCTGAAGGCGATGAACGACGCGCTGCATCGTGTCCAGGCCATCATCGAGTTCGACCTGCACGGCACGGTTCTGACCGCCAACCAGAATTTCCTGGACGTGCTCGGTTACACCTCCGATGCCGTGGTCGGGAAACACCATCGTCTGTTCTGTGAGCCCGCTTTCGCCGCCAGCGACGATTACGCGACGTTCTGGCAGCGCCTTTCCGCCGGGAAGCCCGAGGTCGGCGAGTTCAAGCGTATCGGCGCAGACGGCCGTGAGGTCTGGCTCAGTGCCTCCTACAACCCCGTCTTCACTGCCGAGGGCAAGCCATACAAGGTCGTCAAGTTCGCCACCGAGATCACCACGCTGGTGGACAGGTCCGCGGAACTGGACGGCAAGATGACCGCGCTGGACAAGTCCCAGGCCGTGATCGAGTTCGACCTCGGCGGTCACGTGATCGCCGCCAACGCCAATTTTCTGGCTGTGGTCGGTTACACGGCAGACGAGCTCATCGGCCAGCACCATCGCAAGCTGTGTGACGACGCCTATACGTCGAGCCCGGAATACGCGGCGTTCTGGGAACGGTTGCGCCGTGGTGAATTCGACTCCGGTCGTTACCGCCGGCTGGCCAAGGGCGGCCGCCGGGTCTGGTTGCAGGCCAGCTATAACCCCATCTACGACGGCAACGGCAAGCTGCAGAAGATCGTGAAGTTCGCCGCCGACGTCACGTTCCAGGGTGAGCTGGAAGAGCTGGTCAAGCGGCGTGCCGAGGATTTCTCGTCCGCGTCGACCCAGATCGCCCAGCAGTCCAACGACATGGCCGCCGGCGCCCAGCTGCTGGGGGCGACGGTGGAGGAAATGAACGCCACCATCGAAGAGCTGACCGCGTCCATCAGTTCCATTGCCAGCAACGCGCAGAGCGCCGACCGGCTGGCCAAGGACACGCAGCAGGAAGCCGAGCGCGGCGCCAAGGCACTGGAAAAATCCATCGAGTCGATGGATCTGATCAACAAGTCGTCGGAAGACATCGGCGACATCAGCAAGGTGATCGGCGAAATCGCCAGCCAGACCAACCTGCTGGCCTTCAACGCGGCCATCGAAGCGGCACGCGCGGGCGAGCACGGCCTGGGCTTCTCCGTGGTCGCCGACGAGGTGCGCAAGCTCGCCGAACGTTCCTCGCAGGCCGCCAAGGAGATTTCCAAGCTGATCGCCGAGTCCACCAAGCGTGTCTCGCAGGGCAGCCAGATATCGAAAGAAGCCTCGGCCGCGTTCGACAAGATCCTGTTCGGCGTGGTGAACACGACGCAGGCCATGTCGGAAATCTCCTGCGGCGCCGAGGAACAGGCCGTTGCTGCGCGGGAAGTCGCCACGGCCGTGCAACATATCGCCGAGGAAACCGAAAAGACGGCGGCGACGTGTGACGATATCGCCCGGGCGTGCGGTGGACTGAAGGAAGGCGCAGGCGAGTTGAGTGCCACTGTCAACAACTTCGCCACCTGACGCGCCATGTTCGATACCGAAGCCATCGTCGGTCCCGCCACCCGTGAAGCCCTGTTTGCCCAGGTACGCCGGCATACGGGTATCGTCATGGCCGAGCGCAAGTGGACGCTGCTGCACGGACGCCTTCGTCGGCGCCTGCAGCAGCTTGACCTGCCCGGCTATGACGACTACCTCACCGTGCTGGACAGTTCGACGCAGGAAGTGGCGCGCTTCATCGACCTGGTCACGACCAATGAGACCTCGTTCTTCCGCACGCCGCGTATCTGGCAGTATCTCGCCGACGATTTCTTCCCGAACTGGTACACCACGCATGCCGGCAGGACGATGAACATCTGGTCGGCCGCGGCGTCGACCGGCGAGGAGGCCTACTCGCTGGCCATGCTGGCCGAAGAGTTCCAGCGAACGCATCGGGATTTCCAGTACCGCATCCTGGGTACCGATATCGGCCAGGGCGTGCTCGATGTCGGCGTGGCTGGAACCTACGCCGGCCGGAACGCGGAAGGGCTGAACAAGAACCGGCCGGAGATGGCGAAGAAGTACTTCGAACGCCATGCGGATACGTTACGCGCGGTGCCGTCATTGAGGAACCACATCACCTTCCGCCAGCATAATCTTTATCGGCACTGGCCCGAGCCCACCCGCTTCGACCTGGTGCTGCTGCGCAACGTGCTGATCTATTTCGACGAGGCGGGACAGGAAGCCGTCGTGGAAAACGTGCGGCATTCGATGACGTCCGACGCGGTGCTGGTGATCGGCGAGTCGGAGTCGCTTCATCGGATCGCAACGGGATTCGCCTACCAGCAGCCGCTCATCTATCGAAATGCGAAACCACCGGAATGACCGCCCAGGACGTCTACGTCGGCATGTGCGAAGTCCGGGCCGACCGTGGCGCGAAAGTTCTGCGTAGTACGTTGGGCTCGTGTGTGGGGATCGGCATCCTGTGGCGGCAGCGGCGAATATCGGCGCTTGCCCATTGCCTGCTGCCGGAATCCGCGACGGCCTCGGAAGGCCCCTCCGCGAAATACGTGACCGATGCCATCCCTTCCCTGCTGGGATTGCTGGAAGCGACACCGCAGGACTACCCGCAGCTGGTCGCCGTTATCGCCGGAGGGGCGTTCATGATGAAACACATGCCGCCTGCCACGCACGGAAGCATCGGCGAACTCAATACCCGGATGGCGCAGAAGCTGCTGAACGAAGCGGGCATCCGCATCATCCACACGGAGATCGGTGGCAACGCCGGCCGCCAGCTCAGCATCCACTGCGATACGCAAGACTACGTCGTACGTACTTTCGACCGCATCATCTAAAGGCCCTTCCCATGGACAATCCGTTGCCTGATGTCGCACCCGGCACCCGTCACGACATGCAGCTGTTCGGGACGTTCCACCTGGGTGAATTCGAACTGGCGCTGCCCATCGACACCTTGCAGGAAGTGGTGGGCTTTCCCCAGGCCATCACCCGGGTACCGACGGCACCAGACTACGTCGCCGGCCTGTTCATGCTCAGAGGCATGATGATCCCGGTGCTGCACCTGGGCCGGTACCTGGGCCTTCCGGTGAGCATCGAGCAAGGCGAAAGCCGGGTCGCGGTCATCGAGTCGAACGGGGCGTTGCTTGGCATCGGCTTCGATCGTACCGGCGACATGCTGCGCATGGCGGGCACGCAGATCGTGCCTTTCCAACGCGACAGCGATGCACCCGGTCTGATCGAGGGCGCGTTCCACCTGGACGATCGCATCGTCCAGATGCTGTCGTCGGAGGCACTCGTTCACCTCCCTGGCATACCTCGGACGGTCAGCACCCATCTTGCCCGGCAGGCACGGCAGCAGCGCGCCGCAAACAGGATTCGCAAGGCGATTTCCTTCCATGTGGACAGTCGTCACATGGCGCTGCCCATGGAGACCATTCACGAGATCGTCCGGCTGCCGTCGCTGGAGCACTCGGTGCTGTCCGATGCCACGTGCCTCGGATGGCTCGACCTGCGCGGGCGCCCCGTGCCGGTGGTCGATCTTGCCGCCTTTCTGGGCCTGGACAGCTGCGCCGCCGCCCCACCCCAGGCATCCGACTTCGAGGATATGCGTCGTGTGGTCGTGCTGCGCAACGATGCGCTCTACCTCGGTCTATTGGTCGACGACATCGACAGCATCGTCAGCTACACGGATCGGCAACTCTTGCCGATGCCGGCCATCCGTGGGCAGACGGGCCTGTTCGCCAGCTGTATCAACCGACGCGATGCCGCGGACGCGGATGCCGGCGACCTGACCATGATCGACACCGCCGCCCTGTTCGCCGACACGCACCTGGCGCACCTTGCCAAGGGTCATCACGACCTGTACCTGGTGGCCGACGACCAGACACGTCGTACCGAAATACGTCGCCAGCGGGTCCGCGAGACCTGGCTGACGTTCCGGCTGGACCGGCTCATGGCGGTCCGGATCGATGAAGTCAGCGAGGTCATCGAATCGCATGATGCCCTGGTCAGGCCACCGGGTACGCCAGCCCACGTGAGCGGCGTGCTCAACGTCGGCAAGGCGCTGATTGCCGTGATCGACCTGCGCAGCCATTACGGCATGGGGCCGATGCAGGATGCGGAACAGCGAAAGATCCTGGTCGTGCGGCACGAGGGGCACACGTATGGCCTGGAGGTCGATTCGGTAGAAAGCATCGTAAGCATCGATCCGGCCGAGAAGATCACCGTGCCTTCCCTGGTCGCGACGCACATGGACGCCGAACTGAGGAAGGACATGCACCAGGTGGTCGAATCCGCCGAGCACGGGACCGTGCTGCTGGTGGATACGGTATCGCTGATGCGTCGGTTGACCGGTAACGACGAACCGACGGCCGGGACCGAGGACGTTCCGGAGGATGCCACGCCATCCATGGCATGACGTGTCATAGGCACAGCGGCTCCCCTCAGAAGCGGTAACCGGCGCTCACGCCGTACACCCACGGATCGATGTGCGCCGTGCCCACCCGTGCACCGCCGACCTTCACGCGGCTGTCGATGTCCATGTAGCGGGCATCCACGGTGAACGTCCAGCGCGGGTCCAGTGCGATGTCGATGCCGCCATGCCATGCGATGCCCCAACTGCTGGCCAGGTCCACGTTGGCGCCCTGCAACGCGTTGTGGCCGCTGGCGTCGTAGAAACGCGTGTAATTCACGCCGACGCCGACGAACGGCGAGACCGGCTGCCCGACGAGGAAGCGGTAGTTGACGCCGAGCACCGGCGGCAGCTGCTTCACGCTGACCGCGCGCTGGCCGGACAGGCGGACGTCGTGCTCGAACGGCAGCGCCGCCAGCAGCTCCACGCTCCACGCCGGCGTGAACAGGTATTCGACGCTGAAGGTGGGCCGCGTGCTGCTGCCGACGCTCGCCTTCATGCCGGCCAGGTGGCCGTTGTCGGAAGTGGGATCGACGCGGTGCGCACCGACATGCACGATCCACGGGTTGTCGACCGATTGCGCGGTGGCGCCAGCCATAGGTGACAGGCAGACCAGGCCGGCGAGCGCGATAGAGATAGGGTGACGCATGGGAAACTCCTTGGATCACGGGCTTCGGCCTCGATCGGCCGTCCCGGGCAGGTTAGGCGCACCGCGCCGGCCGGTTACTGACCCCGATCAAATTTTGGTCCGATATCGACACCGGCCTGCCCGAGGCAAGCATGGCCCTGTCCAGGATGCGCAGCGTGCGTCCGCTGGCGATCAGCCAGCCGGCCTCTTCCATGCGCCCCAACGTGCGACTGACCGTTTCCACCGCCAGACCGAGGTAACTGGCAATATCGGCACGCGACATGGGCAAGCGCAGGCAATCGGACTGTCGTGAGATACGGTGTTGACGCTCGAGCAAGCCGTCCAGAAACAGGGCCACGCGCTCCACGGCCGACGGCCGGCCCATGGCAACCAGGTGCGCCTGGTCGGCCGCCACCTCGCTGCCCAGCACACGCAGCATGCGCCGGTGCAACGACGGAACCTCAGTAAAGACAGCCTCCATCCTGGCGAACGGCACCTCGCAGACCGTGCTGCGCTCCAGCGCCACAGCCTCGGTGCGGTGCGTATCGTCGAGCAAGCCGTCCACGCCCAGGATATCGCCCGGCAGGCCGAACCCGATCACCTGCTGCGCGCCGTCGGCGTCGGCGATCGTGCTGCGCGTGGCGCCGGATCGCAGCACATACAGCGCATGGAACGATTGACCCTGGCGGAACAGGGTCTCGCCGCGCGACACGGTGCGGCGGTCGCGCGTCAGGCGGTCCACGCGCGCCAGCGCCTCGCCGCGGACGCCCGCGGGCAGGCACACGTCGTGCAGTCCGCAGGTGGCGCATCCGTGGCTCGACGCGAGTGGGAACGGATCGGGCATGTCGGCAGGTCCTTCCTCGGCCATGACGTGCCGGGACGGTAGCAGCCCGCGTGCGCGCGGACGCGATGTGCGCGCCGCCTGCGGCGATCCGCCCCGCCACACCGGCCGAACTACATTCGCGCAGGCACCTCGATGCCCAGCAGGTGGAGGCTGCGTGCCAGCACGCGCTCGGTCAGCACGCACAAGGCAAGGCGTGAGGCGCGTGTGGCCCCATCCGGCTCAGCCAGCACCGGGCACTCCGCGTAGAACCGGCTGAACCGCTGCGCCAGGGCATGGGCGAAGGCCGCCAACACACCGGGTTGGCAGGTCAGGCAGGCTTCCGCCACGGCATCGCCGAACGACAGGCAAGCCAGCGCCAGGTCGCGCTCCAACGCCAGCACCGGAGTGGCGGGTCCGGCCGCGGCATCGGAGGCGCGCGCAAGCAGCGCGCGCATGCGCACGCAGGCGTATTGCAGGTAGGGGCCGGTACGCCCCTCGAATGCGACCATCCGCTGCGTATCGAAGACATAGCCAGAGAGGCGATCGCCGGAGAGGTCGGCGAAACGCACGGCGGCGATACCGACCTGCCGTGCCAGCGTCGCGTGCTGCGCGTCGTCCCCTTGCGTGCCGTAGCCCGCGGCATCCAGGCGCTCGCCGGCGCGCACCATCGCCGCTTCGAGCAGGTCGGCCAGCCGGGCCACGCCACCATCGCGTGTGCGGAACGGCTTGCCGTCCGTGCCGTTGACCGTGCCGAAGCCGACATGCACCAGCTCGAGGTGGTCGCCGATACCCGCCTTGCGCGCGGCGCGAAACACCTGCTCGAAATGCAACGCCTGCCGCTGGTCGACGACGTAGACCACGCGCGCAAGGTCGGGGCGCGATGCCCGTGCCTCCAGCGTGGCCAGGTCGGTAGTGGCATACAGCGCGGCACCGTCGCGCTTGGCCAGCAGCAACGGCGGCACCACGACGGTATCGTCGGCGCGTGCCACATCCACGACCACCGCACCCTCGCTATGGTGTGCCACACCCGCATCGAGCAGCCGCTGCACCAGCGGCGCCACGGCGTCGCGCACGTCGCTCTCGCCGTCCAGCGCGTCGAAGTGGACGCCCAGCATGGCGAAGTCCTCGACCTGCGCGGCGAGGCTGAGCGCGCGTAACGACCGCCACAGGGCCATCAGGCCCGCGTCGCCGGCCTGCAGCGCGGCGGTGTCGGCCCTGGCTTCGGCCATGCGCGCAGGATCGCTGCGGCACGCGGCCGCGGCGTCCGGGTAAAGCCGCTCCAGGGCGTCCAGCGTCACCGGCGCCTGCGCTGGGAAGGGAGACGTCGCTCCGGTACGGAAGAAGGGCAATCCCGGATCGAGCCGCCGGATCGCGGCACTCAGCATGCCCATCTGCAGACCCCAGTCGCCCAGGTGCGCATCCGCGTGGGTGCGCCAGCCCAGTGCCGCATGTATCCGGCGCAGGCTTTCGCCCAGCACCAGCGAACGCAGGTGGCCGACGTGGAGCGGCTTGGCCACGTTGGGACCGCCGAAATCGAGGATCACCTCACGGCCCCTGCCCTCGTCGGCCACGCCCAGCCGCGGGTCGGCGGCCATCGCGGCGAGGCGTTCCGCGATGAAAGCGTCGGCAAGACGCAGGTTGATGAAGCCGGCGCCGGTGACACTCACCCGGTCGAACATGGCATGCGCGCGCAGGCAGGCGGCCAGGGCTTCGGCCGTATCCCGGGGCGAACGGCCCGTCGCCGCGGCGGCCGAGAACGCGCCGTTGCACTGGAAATCACCGAGATCGGGGCGGCTCGCCGGTACGGCCCGGGCCTGCGTGGCAGGCAGGTCCAGCGAAACGAAGGCAACGGAAAGCAGGGCGTCGACGGACGCCGCGGGGGACAGGCACATCGGGGTTCTCCAACGACTATGACGGGCGGCGCAGGCGCGCTGCGGGCTCGGCGGCAATCAGCCGGCAGGTCGTCGTCGAAGGAGGATGGAGGCGGTCATCGGTTTTATTTACAGGACGGGGCGTGTCTTCGCAAGCCGAGAACGATCCGCTCGGTAAGCTGCGGGCAGCCTGTTACGGAGACATTCCCATGACCCCAACCTCACGGACCGGCGCGCACCGCGTCGTCATCGTCGGCGGCGGCGCCGCCGGTATCGAACTGGCCACGCGGCTCGGCAGACAGCGCACCTTCGACGTTGCCCTGGTCGATCGCGATGCCAGCCACTTCTGGAAGCCCCGCCTGCACGAACTGGCCGCCGGCCTGCTCGGCGACGGCGAGGAAGCCGTGCCGTTCCTCGCCCACGGCCAGGCCCACGGCTACCGCTTCGAGCCCGGTGCGCTGCGTGGGCTGGATGCCGCAAGCCGCACGATCGACCTGGATGCGGTGCACCTGCCCAACACGGACGAGCTGATCCTGCCGCCGCGCTCGCTGGGCTACGACACGCTGGTACTGGCCTTCGGCAGCCGCGTGAACGACTTCGGCACCCCGGGGGTGCTCGATCACTGCGACATGCTGGACAGTCCCGCGCAGGCGATCGCACTGCGCCGGAAGATCCTCGCGCTCGCCCTGCGCAGCGCCGGCGACCCGGACAAACGGATCCGGGTCGGCATCGTCGGCGCGGGCGCCACCGGCGTGGAACTGGCAGCGGAACTGCACCACGCGTTCAACGACATGCATCGTTACGGTGGCCTGGATTCCGCCTCGAAACTGGATGTCACGTTGATGGACATGGCGGATCGGGTACTGCCGGCCGTCGATCCGCACACCTCCGCGTCGGCACAGCGCGTGCTGGAAGACATGCATGTCACGCTACGACTGGGCGTGGGCGTGAGTGCCGTCGAAGCCGATGGGTTTCACCTGTCGGACGGCAGCGTGGTGCCTTGCGATATCCGCGTCTGGGCCGCGGGCGTCACCGGGCAGGACATGGTCGAGCGCCTGGGCCACTTCGAACTGTCGCGCGACAAGCGCATCGTCGTCGACGAGCGGCTGGCGGCGAAAGGCGTCGAGGGTATCTATGCCATGGGCGACTGCGCCTACGCCACGACGACCGACCAGCGCAGCGTTCCGCCCACGGCACAGGCTGCGCACCAGCAGGCAAACTATCTTGCGAAAGCGCTGGCGGCCGTCGCACGCGGCGACGTGCCCCCGCCGTTCGTGTATCACGCCAAGGGCACGCTGGTGTCGCTGGGTGTCCGCCAGGCGACGGGTGAACTGCCTTCGGGCCGCACCTCGGTCATTCCCATGCGCGGCTGGCTGGCGAAGATGGCCTATGTATCCTTGCAGCAGATGCACCGCGCGACCCTGCACGGCTGGCCGCGCGCCACGGCCCTATGGCTGGCCGACTGGCTGCGCAACACCACACTGCCACCGGTAAAGCTGCACTGATGCGCGCGGCAACGCTGGCACGTCGTGCGACAACGCCGCCACATCGTGCGACTGCAACGTGGTGCGATAGCGCGACAACATCGTAGGAGCCCACGATGTGGGCGAACCCTCGACGTAACCACGGCGGGTGAGGCGGCGCGTTCCGCACGGGCGAGCGTTTTTGGACTTGATCGGGCGGGCTTTGAAGCGCTTTTAAAACGCTTCAGAGCCGCTTCGTTCAAAGCGCGGAAACGCCGGCGTGGACGTGTTGCATGGCTTCGTTCGTTGGGCGGACCGTGAGGGTTCGCCCACATCGTGGGCTCCTACGGCGGTACCGGGCGGATACCGGGCGGATACCGGGCGGATACCGGGCGGATACCGGGGGTTCACCGGGTTCACCGGGTGTTTAAGGGGTTTTTACGGCGTGTTCCAGGGCTTTGAAGTCTTCCTGGGACAGGTCGAGGGCGGCGCCATTGACGTTGTCCTCCAGGTGCCCGGGGTCGCCGGTGCCAGGGATCGGCAGCATGACCGGTGAGCGCTTGAGCAGCCAGGCGATGGCGACCTGGCCGGTGGTGGCGCCGAGCTTCTGGGCGATTTTCGACAGCACCGAGCCCTCCTTCGCCAGTTCGCCGGCCGCCAGCGGATACCAGGGGATGAAACCGATACCGTGCTTCTCCGCATAGTCAAGCACGGCTTCGCTCTTCCGGTTGCCGAGGTTGTAGAGGTTCTGCACGGTGGCCACCTTGAAGAACGGCGCGGCGGCTTCGATCTCCTCGACATTGACCTCCGACAGGCCGACGTGGCGGATGAGGCCTTCGTTCTGCATGTCGCGGATCACGCCGAACTGCTCATCGCGAGGCACCTTGGCATCGATGCGGTGCAGCTGCCAGAGGTCGATGCGCTCCACGCCCAGGCGGCGCAGGCTCATCAGTACGCACTGGCGCAGGTATTCCGGCCGCCCCACCGGGGCCCACACGTCGGGACCATGGCGCGTCAGCCCACCCTTGGTCGCGATCACCAGCCCCTTGTACGGGTGCAGCACCTCACGGATCAGGTCTTCACTGACGTACGGCCCGTAGCTGTCGGCCGTGTCGATCAGGTTGACGCCCCGTTCCGGCAACCGGGCCAGCGTGGCTTTGGCCTTGGCCGCGTCGGCAGGCTCACCCCAGATGCCCTTGCCGGTGATGCGCATGGCACCGAAACCGAGGCGGTTGACCTCGAGGTCGCCGCCGATCCTGAACGTACCGCTTGCGCTTGCTTGAACGGTTGCCATCGTATGACTCCTTGGATGAGGACGAGGAACGCGAAAGCAGACATTGGTACGCCAGGCGGCGTTTAAAGGGCGTAGTGATCCTCTCGCTTGCCTGCGCGATCCGAGCTGGAGTGGACTCGAAGTGGACCAATCCGCGAATTGCGGCCGTTATGGCGATGGCTTAGCATCGTCGTGTTACCAGGAGTCGAAGCCATGATCCAGCGTCACCGCTGAAGCGGAAAAACAATCGCGCCAACGGAGCGATCCGTCGACTGGACTTTGTTTTCGAGGACATCATGCATCGACTGAACAACAAGACATGCGTCGTCACCGGCGCGGCACGTGGCATCGGCCGCGCCATCGCCGCACGTTTCCATGACGAGGGCGCCATCGTCATCCTCACCGATATCGACAACGCGACCGGAGCCGCCGCGGCGGCCGAGATCGGCTGTCGCTTCGAACCCCTCGACGTACGCGAGGAAACCGACTGGTCGCGCCTGGCCGGGCTCGTTCCCGTCGCCGATGTGGTGGTCAACAATGCCGGCGTCACGGGATTCGAAGTGGGCATGGTGCCGCACGACCCGGAGCACGCCAGCCTTGCAGACTGGAGGGAGGTTCACCGGGTGAACCTCGACGGCACCTTCCTCGGTTGCCGTTACGCCATCGGTACCATGAAGGGCGCGGGAACGGGTTCGATCATCAACATATCCTCGCGTTCGGGCCTGGTCGGCATCGCCGGTGCGGCGGCTTACGCCTCGTCGAAAGCCGCGATCCGCAACCACAGCAAGACGGTCGCGCTTTATTGTGCCCAACAGGGCTGGCAAATTCGCTGCAACTCCGTGCACCCGGCGGCCATCCTTACGCCGATCTGGGAACCCATGTTGGGGCACGGTCCCGACCGGGACGCCCGGATGCAGGCGTTGGTCGCGGACACGCCGCTGAAACGGTTCGGCATGCCCGATGAAGTCGCTGCCATCGTCGCGATGCTCGCCTCGGATGAAGCCACCTATGTCACCGGAACGGAAGTGAACATCGACGGTGGGCTGCTGGCCGGGTCGGCCGCGTCACCCGGCTAGGTCGACCCCTGCAAGAACGCGACACGGGCGGGTCACGTCAGCGCAGGTGCCGGCCGATCGCCTCGATCAACGGTTGCGCCTCGTCGAGGCCGCCTCCGGCATCGAGCGTGTCCTCCAGGTCGCCGGCCAACGCCTCGATCGCATCGACACCGCACACCAGCGCCGCGCCACGCACGCGATGGACGTGATGTCGCGCAAGGGACAGTTCGCCATCGGCCAGGGCTCGACGAATGACATCGAGGTCGTGGCGGGTTTCGTCGCGGAAGGTCGCATGCAGCGCGTCGGCGGTGGCCGGGGCATCGTCGCCCTGCTCCGCCGGCGTTCGCACGGGTGTCGCCAGGGCCGTCTTCAGCGCATCCAGCGACAGCGGCTTGCCCAGCACCGTGTCGATGCCGCTTTGGGCACAGCGCCGTACGTGTTCCACGCCCTGGTTGGCCGAGATGGCGACGAAGCGCGTCGGTGCCACACCCGCCTCGATCTCACGGGCGCGCAGTTCGGCGGCGATATCGTAGCCCTGCATGTCGGGCAGCTCACAATCGAGCAGTACCCCGATGAAACGACCCGGCACGAACGTATCGATGGCGGCCTGCCCGTGATCCACGGCCTCCGTGGCGTAGCCGAGGAACTTCAACTGCGCCGCGATGATCTGCCGGTTGGCCGGATGGTCCTCCACCAGCAGCACGATGCCGCCAGCCCGTTCGGGCGAGCGCTCGTCGCCGGCGCCGGTGGCCGGCACGGGTGTCGTGGTCGGCACGAGGCTGGTCGGCAACTCGACGCGCACGGCGGTGCCCACGCCGGCTTCGCTGTTGAACTCCAGGCGACCACCGAGATGGGTGGCGATGTCGCGGCATATCGCCAGGCCCAGCCCGGTGCCGCCCAGGCGTACGTCAAGGCGTCCGCGTGCCTGGGCGAACGGCACGAACAACTGCCGCTGGCGACTCGACGACACGCCGATGCCGGTGTCGAACACCTCGATGACCAGGCGGCGGACACCATCGGCATCGTCACCGGCGCCCTGCCACAGCGCGATGCCGACATGCCCGCGTTCGGTGAATTTCACCGCGTTGGCGAACAGGTTTTCCAGCAGCTGCCGCACGCGCACCTCGTCGACCAGCAGCCAGGGCAACGGCCCCATCGGCAAGTCCAGTCGAACCTCCAGGCCCTTGGCCTCGATGGCCAGCCGCTGCGAGGCGATGGCCTCGCGCGCCACGGCCTGCACGTCGCAGGGCACTGGATCGGGGGTGAAGCCTTCGACCTCGGAGCGGGTGTAATCGAGCGCACTCTTGAGCAGGTTCTGCAGGTTGCGGCTGCTGACCTGCGCAATGGCCAGCAGGTCGCGCTGGGGCCCGTCCTGCGGCTGTCGCGCCATCAGGTCGATCGACGACGTCACCGCGTTGACCGCATTGCGTACTTCGTGGCTCATCACCGCCAGCAGCATCGTCTTCTGCTGCTCGCCACGCCGCGATGCCAGCTGGGCGCGGCGCAGCTGCCACAGCGCGAACACCAACGCCGCGACCAGGGCAGCGCCCAGGCCGATTTCGACGCGATAGGTGGTCAGCACCTGCGACCACGTCGGCGCGCGCAGGTAGGCGGTCTCCAGCCAGCGCTCGATCACCGCCTCGTTGTCGGCCGTGGACAGGCCGCGCATGCTCTGTTCCAGGATCGTCAGCAGCACCGGCTCGTCGCGCTGCACGGCCACGCGCACCGACACCGCCATCTCCGGCACCGTGCCCGCCACGCGCAGGCTCTGCGCGTAGTCGCGGCGAACGATGGGGTAGTAGGCCACGTCGATACCGATGGCCGCATCCGCGATGCCGCTCTCCACCGCCGCCAGGATCTGGTGGATGTCCGCCAGGGGCAGCCGCGTGATCGAGGGGTGCTCGCGCTGCAGCCAGGCCTCGTACTGGCCACCGCCCTTGAAGGCCACCGTGCGGCCCTGCAGGTGCCAAAGGTCCATCGTGGCCGGCCCCACCGTCCGCGTGACGATCAGCGTGCGACCGACATAGAACGGCGAGGAAAGCAGCGCGGATGTGCCCAGGTCGGCGGTGAGCAGGCGATCGGAGGTGGAAGGCAGCACGTCGACCCGATGCGCCTTGAAAGCGGCGACCGACTCCGCCCACGAGGCCGTTCGCACCGTTTCGAAGCGCATCCCCGCCTGGCGCGCCGACAGCGCAAGGTATCCATTGACCAGCGGATTCGCGTTGCCGGCACCGACGTCGGCGCGTAGCTGGGGGTCTAGCGCGATGCGCAGCACGGGATGCGCACCGACCCAGCGACGCTGCGCTTCAGCGTCGGGCACGTCCTGTGCGATCGCCAGCGCCGCACACAGGCAGCCAGCGAGGGTCCATGCGATCCGTCGCATCATGGAGGATCGGTACCCAATGCGCGGATGTAATCCTCCATCTTGTACAGCGCATTGTCTGATTTGATGTCGAGCTTGCGGAACGCCGCCGATTTCTGTGCGCTGATGGTCTTCATGCTGCGGCCGAACTTCTCGGCGATCTGCGATACCTTCATGCCGTCCAGCAGGCAGCGCACCACCTCCCACTCGCGCGGCGACAGCTTGACCAGGCTGGTCTCGGCAGAACCGCCCGCCCGCCGCGGCGGCAGGTACACGCGGTTGGTCATCACCGCGTCGATCGCCTGCACCAGCACGCCCGGGTCCTGGCTCTTGGCGACGAAACCATCCGCACCGGCCTGCAACAGGCTGTGTACCACCAGGCCTTCGTCATGCGCGGAGACCACCAGGATCTTCAGCCTTGGGTAACCGGCGCGCAGCAGGCGGATCAGGGCGACGCCGTCGATGTCGTCGAAAGCGAGTGAGTAATCGATCAGCACGACGTCGACCGGCTGCTCCGCCAGCAACGCACGGAAAGGCCGGCTGCTCGAAAAGCTGCCGAGGATGGCGATGGAGGGGGACGTCTCCAGTTGCGCGGCCAGCCCTTTGAGGACGAGCGCATGGTCGTCCAGCAAGGCCACGCGCACTGAGCCCAGATAGCTTCGCGCGGACATGAGTGGACCAGATGGGTGCTGTAGTCATATGCCCACCGGCTATCGATGGGACCAAGGGCAAGATATCGCGGTGACCGTGCCTTGTAAACGCTTGCTTCACACAACAATCGCTACCGCGCTAGCGATCCGTTCAGCCTGACGGCATCGGCCATTTGTCCACCCACGTAAGCCATACAGGCAAGCCGGGGGTGCGTTGCTACCCTTTCGTCGCCCCCGTCATGGGGTTTTCCGGGCCACGCATGGGGATGGACGCTTACATGGATACCGCAAGCCGAACACGGGCCGATATCGCCGCGAGCGAGCCGCCGCACGATACACGACCTGCCGCCGAAGCCACGGCGTTGCCTTGCGACCTTCTGCAAAGCGCCCGCATCGGCGTGGTGGGCCTGGGCTACGTCGGCCTGCCGCTCGCCGTGGAATTCGGCAAGCGATACGCCACCCTCGGATTCGACATCCACTCCCGCCGCATCGATGAACTTCGCGCAGGCCGTGACAGCACGCGGGAAGTGGATGCCGACGAACTGGCCACCGCGACACGGCTGCGGTTTTCAGACACCCCCGGCGACCTGGCAGACTGCACCATCTACATCGTGACCGTACCCACGCCGATCGACGAGGCACGCCGGCCCGACCTGCATCCGCTGCGCATGGCCAGCGAATGCCTGGGCAAGGTGCTCAAGCGCGGCGACATCGTGGTCTATGAGTCCACCGTCTACCCCGGGTGCACCGAAGAAGTGTGCGTTCCCATCCTCGCGACAGTGTCCGGCCTGGTGTTCAACGAGGATTTCTTCGTCGGCTACAGCCCGGAGCGGATCAATCCCGGCGACAAGACCCACCGGGTGACCGATATTCTCAAGGTCACTTCCGGGTCGACCCCGGCTACCGCCGATACGGTGGATGCGCTCTATCGGTCGGTGATCGCCGCCGGCACGCACCGGGCCAGCTCGCTGAAGGTGGCCGAGGCGGCCAAGGTCATCGAGAACACGCAGCGCGACCTCAACATCGCCCTGGTCAACGACCTTGCCATCCTGTTCAACCGACTGGGCATCGATACGCTGGAAGTGCTCGAAGCCGCCGGAACGAAGTGGAATTTCCTGCCGTTCCGCCCGGGCCTGGTCGGTGGCCACTGCATCAGCGTCGATCCCTACTACCTCACCCACAAGGCGCAGCAGGTCGGCCACCACCCGGACGTGATCCTGGCCGGGCGCCGCACCAACGACGGCATGGGCCCGTACATCGCCGGCGAAGTCATCCGCCTGATGGTGCGCAAGGGCATCAACCCCGTGCACGCGCGGGTGCTGATCCTCGGGCTGGCGTTCAAGGAGAATTGCCCGGACCTGCGCAACACCCGCGTGGTCGATATCGTCGCCGGCCTGCAAGGCTACGGCGTGGACGTGGACGTGCACGATCCCTGGGTGCGTGCCGACGAGGCGCGCCACGAGTACGACATCGTGCCGGTGGAGGCGCCCGCACAGGGCAGTTACGACGCCGTCGTGGTAGCCGTGGCCCACCGGGAGTTCGTCGCGTGGGGCGTGGAAGGCATCCGCGCCTTCGGCAAGGCCGCCTGCGTGGTCTACGACGTGAAGTACGTGCTGCCGCGCGCTGCGGTGGACGGCCGCCTGTGAAGGTTCTGGTGACCGGCACGGCGGGCTTCATCGGCTCGCACGTGGCCATGCGGCTGCTGGCCCGCGGCGACGAGGTGATCGGCCTGGACAACCTGTCCGACTATTACGACGTGGAGCTGAAGAAGGCGCGACTGGCCCGCTTCGGCGACCATCCGCGCTATACGCACGTGCACGCGGACCTCTCCGACCGGACGGCGATGGAGGCGGTGTTCGCCACGTACCGGCCGCAGCGCGTGGTGCACCTGGCCGCGCAGGCCGGTGTTCGCCACGCGGCCACGCACCCGCATGTCTACATGTCCAGCAACGTCACCGGTTTCCTCCATGTGCTGGAAGGCTGCCGCCACCACGGCGTGGATCATTTGGTCTTCGCCTCCACCAGTTCCGTCTACGGCGCGGATACCCATATGCCGTTCTCGGAACGGCAGCCCACCGAGCATCCGCTGACGCTGTACGCCGCGTCGAAGAAAGCCAACGAGCAGATGGCGCACAGTTACGCGCACCTCTACGACCTGCCCTGCACCGGCCTGCGCTTCTTCACCGTGTACGGCCCCTGGGGCCGCCCGGACATGGCGCTGTTCCTGTTCACGCGCGCGATCCTGGCCGGCGAGCCGATCCGGGTGTTCAACCACGGGCGGCACACGCGCAGCTTCACCTACGTCGACGACATCGTGGAAGGCGTGCTGCGCACGCTGGACCGCCCGCCCCTGCGTGATCCGCAATGGTCCGGCGATCACCCCGAGACGGGCAGCAGCGGCGTGGCGCCCTACCGGATCTACAACATCGGCAACGAGACCCCCGTGGCGCTGCTGCAGTACATCCGTGTGCTCGAGGACTGTCTCGACCGCAAGGCCCACATGGAAATGCTTCCCCTGCAAGCCGGCGACGTGCCGGACACGGAGGCCGACATCTCGGCCCTGGTCCAGGCCACCGGCTATGCCCCCGGCGTGGACGTGCGCGCCGGCGTGCGGCAGTTCGTCGACTGGTACCGCGGTTACTACCACGCCTGACGCGCGCCGCTACGCTCCTCCCCCCGCCATGCCTTACCCTGGAGATGCGCCGTGATCCTCGATTACCTCGATCGGTCGGCACCCAACGACCTGCACGCGGACCTGTGCATCATCGGTGCCGGTGCCGCGGGCATCGCCATGGCGCGATCGTTCGTCGGCTCGTCGGTCACCGTCTGTCTCGTCGAGGGCGGCGGCACGCGTGGCGAGGAAAGCAGCCAGGCCCTTTACGAGGGCAGCGCATCGGGCGACGTGCCCTTCGATACGGCCGGCTCGCGCATGCGCGTGTTCGGTGGCAGCTGCACGCTGTGGGGTGGCGGCTGCATTCCGCTGGGCGACAGCGACATGACGCCACGCGACTGGGTGCCCGACAGCGGATGGCCGTTGCGCCATGCAGAACTGGCGCCATGGTACGAAAAGGCCCGTGATTTCTGCCGGATCGACCCCGCCCGCGGCTTCACCGACGGCACGTTCGACGGGCCGCCGCCGCGCAAGCCGCTGGACCTCGATCCGGAGGTGATGACCAACTACGTCTTCGCGCGCAGTCCGGTACTGTTCGGCGAGGCCTATCGCGACACCCTGGCCCACGCCGACAACGTCACCGTGCTGCTGCATGCCAACCTGCTGGAACTACGCGCCAACGACACCGCCAGCCATGTCACGGAGGCGCGCATCGGCTCCCTCGACGGACGTCGCGGCCGCGTCCGCGCACGGCACTACGTGCTTGCCGCGGGCGGCATCGAGAACGCGCGCATCCTGCTGCTCTCCGACAGCGTGACCCCGGGGGGGCTAGGCAACGCGAACGACCTGGTCGGCCGCTATTTCATGGATCACCCCAGCGGCACGCTCGGGGTCGTCCGCTCGCCGCATGTCGACCGCCTGTCCCGCCCCTACGAGCGCAACATCCGCAACAAGCGCGCGCCCTTGTCGGCGGAGATCGGCCTGTCGACCACCGCCCAGGGCCGCCATCGCACACTGAACGGACGTGTCCATCCGTTCGCGATGGAGGGCGAGGTGCCTGCGGGCATCCGGGCCCTGCGCGACCTGCGCGCTTCGCTCAGGAAGCCCGTGCACAATGAGGGTGCCTTGCTGGAGGCACGCCTGAACGCCGCGCTGCAGAACGGCCCCCGAAGTGCGGCGTCCGCCGCGCCACCGCATGCTGCACTTCATGCGCTGCGGCTCGGCCTGCACTTCGGCGACGTGCTGAGGGCGCTCGCGCAGAAGGCCCGCGACCATCCCGTCGTGCGCAGCGAACGGGTCGCCCTGGTCGGCTTCTTCGAACAGGCCCCCAATCGCGACAGCCGGATCACCCTCGACGCCAGCCGCGACATACTGGGCCTGCGGCGTGTGCGGGTGGACTGGCGCCTGACCGACCTGGACAGGCACACCTACCGCACCCTGACGCGACTGACCGGCGATCGCCTGGCCGAGGCCTGCGAAGGCCACTTCGAACCGGCACGCTGGGCCGTCGATGCCGACCTGCCCGTGGAGGTGCACGGTACGGCGCACCACATGGGCACGACGCGCATGGCGAACGACCCGGCACAGGGCGTCGTCGATCCGGCCTGCAAGGTGTTCGGTGTCGGCAACCTGCATGTGGCGGGCAGTTCGGTGTTTCCCACGGGCGGCTGGGCGTTCCCCACCTTCACACTGATCGCGCTCAGCCTGCGCCTGGCCGACCGCCTGCGCGTCCTGTTGCAGGCCTGCGAATCCGGCGGCCTGGGCTGATACGGACGACCATACGGCCTAGCCGCGCGATGACCGGAAGTGCAATCGACACCGTGTCGCGGCATGCCTAGCCTTCGCTCATCGGCAGGTCGATGACGACATGCAAGGGGACTACCATGATGCGTTTGCTTCGCCAGCCGATCGTGCGCTGGCTGACCCTGATGGCCTGCTGCGAATTGCTGTTGCTCGCCGCGTCGCTCAACGTCGCCACCTACATCCGTTTCGCACCGTCGCCCGATGACCTGGCCGCATCGACGCAGACGCTGACCATGCGCGCGGCGATGTTCGCGCTGGTCATCTTCCTGGGCATGGCCGCCCTGGGCGAATACCGTTCCACGTTGCGCATGAGCTGGCGCGGCCAGATGGCGCGCCACGCCATCGCGTTCGTTTTCGGCGGCCTGGCGCTGGTGGTGGGCTATTACGTCATTCCGCAGGCGTACGTGGGACGCGGCGTGCTGGGCATGGCCCTGCTGATCGGTTTGCTCGCCACCGCGGCCTTCCGTGCGCTCTTCATGCGGCTGGTGGAACTGGAAGCCCTGAAGCGACGGGTGATCGTGCTCGGCGCCGGACAGCGTGCCGCCCAGATCCACACCCGTATGCGCCGGCGTTCGGATCGTCGTGGCTTCTCCCTGTTGGGCTACGTGCGCGGCGCGAACGAGACCGTGCTGGTGCCGGCCGAGCTGCTGCTGGACCCCAGCGAAACCCTGGCGGCCTGTGCACGACGCCTGGCGCTGGATGAAATCGTCGTTGGCGTGGACGACCGCCGCGGCGGCTTGCCGATGGACGACCTGCTCGCCTGTCGCCAGCTGGGCGTGAAGATCACCGACCTCACCACGTTCGTCGAGCGCGAGGCGGGCCGCGTGCAACTGACCATGCTGGACCCGTCGTGGCTGGTGTTTTCCGCGGGGTTCAATGCCTCGCCCCTGGCGCTGTTCGTCAAGCGGGCCTTCGACATCGGCGCGTCGCTGACCATCGCCGCGTTGTTCTGGCCGGTCATGCTGGGCGTGGCCCTGGCCATCCGCCTGGAGTCGGGACGCGGGCAACCGGTGTTCTACCGGCAGGAACGCGTGGGTGAGAACGGCCGCCCGTTCTGGCTGTACAAGTTCCGCAGCATGCGCACGGACGCCGAGATCGACGGCGTGGCACGCTGGGCCCTGAGCAACGACGACCGGATCACGCGGGTCGGGCGCATCTGCCGCAAGCTGCGCTTCGACGAACTGCCGCAGCTGTGGAACGTGGTGCGCGGCGACATGAGCATCGTCGGCCCCCGACCGGAGCGACCGCAGTTCGTCTCGGACCTGGAAACCAAGATCCGCTACTACAGCCTGCGCCACAGCATCAAGCCCGGGCTGGCCGGATGGGCGCAGCTGAGCTATCCCTATGGCGCCTCGGAAGAAGATGCCGCCGAGAAACTGAAATACGACCTGTTCTACGTGAAGAACCACAACCTCTTCCTGGACATGGTGATCCTGATCGAAACCGTGGAAGTGGTGCTGTTCGGCCGTGGCGCCCGCTGAGCACCCCGACGCGTCACCGCTGGGGACGAGGCGACGCTGCATGCAGGCCGCGCAACGGCGAGCTGTACCAGTCGCTCAGCCGGTGGCGATCGAAGCTCACCCACGACGGCCCGTACTCCCAGCGGTCGTCGACGCGCCGGTCCGGCTCGCCCTCGATGGCCAGCACCTGGTCCTCGTCCATGCCCAGGTCCAGGTCGGGTACACGCACAGGCGGGAGCACCGCCGTACGCAGCTCCGGGGCATAGGGCCCGGCCGTTTCGTTGTCGCGGACGGACACGTCGGCGGCCGGCATGAGCGACCACGTCATCACCGCCACACCGACCAGGCCGATCGACAACCACCAGCGTGCGCCCAGCGTGCGCGTCGGCAAGGACTCCGCGGCGACCGTCACCGTGGCTTCGGGTACGCCGTCGGCGACGATGGCGAGCGGCTCGGGCACGGCGACCGCGCCACGTTCCGGCAGCGGCGCGCCCGGCAGGCGTCCATGGCGCCGGTGGAACGCCATGGCGGCGGCGTACTGGCGGGTGAGCCGCTGCATGCGTCGCGTGGCGAGGGCGTCCGCATGGCCTTCGCGCCGGCGGTCCGGATGCCATTGGGCGACATGTCGCCGGTAGGCCTGCTTGAATTCGGCCAACGTGCAACCGGGCTGCAACCGCAACCGCGCATACAGGTCGACGAAGTCGGTTTCATCCGCCACTTGCCATTCCCCTTCAGGCGTCGCGCGCGACGTGTGTCAGGCAGGCGGTCCGCGGCATGCAGCGTGGCGCAGCCGCGCCCGTGTGACAAGTACGACTTTTGGGAACAGCCATGACATCGTCCTATCGTTCCACCCTCTGGATGGCCGCGTTGCTGGTGGCAAGCGGCGGTCGCCTGCACGCCGACGATCGTCCGGGTCCTTCCCTCGGTGCGCACGTGTTCCTCGCCCAGGGCGAAGGGCTGGGTGTAACGCCCGCGACCACGCCCCCCGTGGATACGCAGCCGGATGGCAGCCTCTTCCTCGTGTTCAACGCGGGATACGCCAGCAACGACGGTCCGCTGCACGACACCTACGGCAATCGATGGTTGCCGTTGGGGCAGCCGCAGACCTACGCGAACTACGGCGATCGCTTCGCCGTGCGTGCCTATGTCGCCACCGACGGCAAGGGCGGCCCGGCACATAGCCTGTCGATCGACAAACACGGCGAGGCAAAAGGCGAACTCTCCCTGCCCTTCGTCGAGGTACGCCACGCGTCGCGCGTGGCATCCGTTGCGCGCACCTACGTCGGCGACGCACTGCAGGTGGCCAGCGGCACGGTGACCGTGGATGGTCCGGCCACGCTGCTGGCGTTCTGGTGGGGCGACGGCGGCGTCAAGCGCATGCGTGTCAGCCCGGGCGACGGCTTCACCCTGATCGACGCGTTCGTGCAGTTGCCCGACGAAAGCGGCGTGCAGGGTGCGGTCGCGTGGCGACAGGTCAGCGCGGCCGGTACCTACCGCGTCCACTGGACCGTGGCACCGGTGCAGGGCGCGGCCTTGTGGTTGATCGCGGTGCAATAGCGCCCACCACCGTCCGGAACCGGACAGTCAAAAACGGCAGCGCGAAGGCAACGCGCTATGTCGCCAGCATCATCCTGGCGTGGTGTCCGCCGCATCGGCAAGTCGCGTTCAATGGCGTCCGGAAATGGACGCCCGCACCTACAACCAAGGGATTATTTTCTTATGCGCGACAGGCAGATAGCCTGAACCCTCGATACCGCCGAGCCGCAACGAAACGTACGTGACAAGGACCGTGCAAGGAGCACGTCGGCGCTGGCGACACGGATGTCGCACAAAGACCGGATGCACAGCGCAGGATGTCACGAAGGACGTGGCGGAAGCCACGCGGTTCGCTCCGCGGCCCGGGGGTATCGACGAGGTGAGGCCGTTGCCTCCACGGGATGTCGTTGCCGCGACATCCCGTTTTTTTTGGTTCATCGCGGATTACCGGGGATGGGTCGCCTTCGCCATAGCGGTTAATTTTTCGCGGCGTGCGGTGTGGCGCGAAGAGCCGGCGGGCAGCCCCCTCGGTGCCACGCCTGCGGCGACCCGAACGAAGGGCCGCTGGCGCGGCCGTGTACCTGATTCGCGCACATCGTGCGCTCCTACACGGCAAAGCATGGCGTTTCGGGGAAGGTGTGGCGTCCTCGACGCGCGATATGCGGGCTGTTGTAGGAGCTGACGATGTCAGCGAACCCTCAACCCATCCAACGCGAACGAAGCCATGCGCCATAGGCAAGCGAGCTTTCCCAGCCACGAAGCGAAACCTGGCTCTTCGCTCTGCTCTTCCCACACGCACCCTCAGTCGTCGAAAGAGCCGGCGGGTGCCACCCTCGGGGTCGGTAGCCGCAGGCGAGGGATTCGAACGGACAAGGCCCGAAGGGGGCCGGCCAGGACGGCCGGCCATTTTTGCTGAGCCATGGATGGCGAATCAAAAATCCCCGTTCGAAGCCCGACCCGGATATGGCGCGGGTAGGAGCGCACGATGTGCGCGAATCAGGTACAGGGCCGCGGAGCGGCCCTTCCTTGACGGGTCGCCGCAGGCGTGGCCCCGAGGGTGGCACCCGCCGGCTCTTGCTCCAAGGCGCCCGAGCTCCAAGCCCCAACGCGATGCCGAAGGCGAGCCCTCCCCTGCAATCCGCGATGAGCCTTTTTTTTGCCTAGTTCAGAAGCTCACCCGGATGCCGATTGGCTGCTGTGAGAAACATCCACGCTGGCATACGGTATGAACTTCGGTTGGGCGGTGCGACTGACACGGCCGCCAAGCCTCGCCTTCCTCAAGTTCAAACGATAACCACCCACCGAGACAGGCGTCCACCAGGCGCCTTTTTCGTTGGTGCCATCGGCCGTTTGCACAGCCTGGCTAGGGCGCCGGTTGTATAGGCGGGCCCTTGCGCGGGGTCTATAAATATTCCCGGAAAGCGCAGCCAGGGAATCGCATGAAAACCGCCTCGACCGTCCGGCCTATGCCATCCCGCCAAGCGCGGGTGCACGGGGCCGTGCGATGACGCCGGAAACCGTGCATGGCCGCTTCGCCGACGTCGCCGCGGCACACCCCGAGCGTATCGCCCTGGCATCCGACGCCCTCTCCCTTACCTATGCCGAACTCGATGCGCGCAGCGACAACGTTGCCGCCGGGCTGGCACGTACCGGCGTGGCGCCGGGCGACTACGTGGCGCTGGTGATGGAACGCTCGGTGGGCGCGGTCGTTGCCTTGCTGGGGGTGCTGAAGGTCGGCGCGGCTTACCTCCCGCTGGACACGCGGTGGCCGGCGGAGCGGATCGCGTTCGCGTTGCGGGATGCGGGCGTGACGGCGGTGGTGGTGGATGCGGACGGCGAGGAACGTGAGTTTGCGTCGGTGCCGGTGACGACGGTGGAGACATTGCTGGGTTCCGCGGGCGGCGGGCCGGTGGCGGAACGCGACCAGGGTCGGTCCTGCCGCAGCGGCATCGAGGAAGCGGGCGGGGATCTGGCGTATGCGATGTATACGTCCGGATCGACGGGCATGCCCAAGGGCGTGCAGATCCGGCACGCGTCGATCCTGCGGCTGGTCGTCCATTCCGACTTCATCGACTTCGACGCGCCCAACGTGCTTCACGCGGCGCCGCTGGCCTTCGACGCCTCCACCTTCGAGATCTTCGCGCCACTGCTGAACGGCGGCACGTGCATCGTCCACGACGAGCGCGTGCCCACCGGCGGCGGCATCCGCCGGACCGTCGCCACACACGGCGCCGAGATCGCCTGGCTGACCGCCGCCCTGTTCAACGCGATCGTCGACGACGATGCACGCCACCTCGCGGGCCTGCGTTGCGTCCTGACCGGCGGCGAGGCGCTGTCGGTACCGCACGTGCGCAAGGCGCAGGCCGCGCTGCCGGACACCACGCTGATCAACGGCTACGGACCCACCGAGACGACCACGTTCGCCACCACCTATCGCATTCCACGCAACCTGCCCGACGACGCGGGCGCCATCCCGATCGGTCTGCCGATCGCCCAGACCTCGCTGCACGTCCTCGATACCGACGGCGCATCGGTGGCCGACGGCACCACGGGCGAGCTGTATATCGGCGGCGCCGGCGTGGCCCGCGGCTACCTGGGCCGGCCAGACCTCACCGCGGAGCGTTTCATCGCCTCGGAGCATGGCACGCTCTATCGCACGGGCGATCTCGTCCAGCGTCGGCCGGACGGCAACCTCGCCTTCGTCGGGCGCCTCGACGGCCAGGTGAAGATCCGCGGCTATCGCATCGAGACCGGCGAAGTCGACATCGCGCTACGTGGCCTGCCCGGCGTCGATGCGGCGGCGGTGGTCGCGCGCGACGACCGGGCCGACGAGCGACGGCTGGTGGCCTATTACGTAGCGCGCGACCCGGCGGTGACCGCCCACGCCCTGCGCGATGCGCTGGCCGTGCACCTGCCCGACTACATGCTGCCCGCGCGCTGGATGCGGCTGGATGCCTTGCCGGTGAACGACAACGGCAAGCTGGACCGCCATGCCCTGCCCGCCCCGGACGACTCGCGCCCCGAACTGGCCGCGGCCTATCTCGCCCCACGCGGCGATGTGGAGTCGCAACTGTGCACCCTCTTCGCCGAGGTGCTGGGCCTGGACCGCGTCGGCCGCGACGACAACTTCTTCGATCTCGGCGGCAGCTCCCTGCTCGCGACACGCGCCATCGCCCGCGTGAATGAAGACATTTCGCCCCTCCCGACACTGGTCGGTTTCTTCGCCCTGCCGACACCTGCCGCGCTCGCCGCGACCATCGAAGGACGCACCGCGGGCCCTTCCCGGGACGTGCGCCCTTCCGTGAGCGCGCCTGCGACGGGCCACGCCGTGGCCATCGTCGCCATGGCGGGCCGATTCCCGGGCGCGGCGGACATCGAGGCGTTCTGGGACAACCTCTGTGCCGGCCGCGAGTCGATTCGCTTTTTCGCGCCGGATGAACTCGATCCGGCGATCAGCGCCATCGAGCGCAACGATCCGGCTTACGTCGCCGCACGCGGCATCGTCGACGGCTGCGACCTGTTCGACGCCGGCTTCTTCGGCATGTCGCCACGCGAGGCCGAACTGACCGATCCGCAACAGCGCCTGTTCCTGGAACTGTGCTGGGAATGCATGGAACGCGCGGGGTATGTCCCCGATGCGCAGGACGTGCCGGTCGGCGTGTTCGGCGGCATGCACAACGCCACCTATTACCAGAAGCACATCAGCGGCCGCGCCGGCCTGATCGACAAACTCGGTGCCTTCCAGGTCATGCTCGGCAACGAGAAGGATTACCTGGCCTCCCGCGTCGCCCACAAGCTCAACCTCACCGGGCCGGCGATCGGCGTGAACACCGCCTGCTCCACGTCGCTGGTGGCGATCGTGCAGGCGCTGGACGCCTTGCGCGCCGGCCGTTGCGACATGGCGCTGGCGGGTGGCGCGTCCATCACCTGCCCGCCGCACAGCGGCTACCTGGCGCAGGAAGGTTCGATGCTGTCGCCGGACGGCCACACACGCCCGTTCGATGCCGAGGCCCGCGGCACGGTGTTCAGTGACGGCGCGGCCGTGGTGCTGCTCAAGCGATTGTCCGACGCGTTGCGCGACGGCGACCCCATCTACGCCACGTTGCGCGGTGGTGCCGTCAACAACGACGGGGCGGCCAAGGCCAGCTTCACGGCACCCAACGCCGCCGGACAAGCGGCGGTGATCGCCATGGCCCTGCGCGATGCCGGGGTATCGGCACGCGAGGTGTCCTACGTCGAGGCGCACGGCACGGCCACGCCACTGGGCGATCCGATCGAGATCGAAGGCCTGACACGCGCCTTCCGCGCCACCACGAACGACACGGGTTTCTGCGCCATCGGTTCGTTGAAGAGCAACGTCGGTCACCTGGTGATTGCCGCCGGCGCCGCTGGCGTCATCAAGACCGCACTGTCCCTGAGTGAACGCCGCCTGCCCGCGACGCTGCACTTCAAGGCGGCCCACGCACGACTCGACCTGGACGCCACGCCCTTCGTCGTGAACCGTACACTCCGCGCGTGGCCGAGCACGGGCCGCCTGCTGGCCGGCGTCAGCGCGTTCGGCGTGGGTGGCACCAATGCACACGTGATCCTCGAGGAGGCGCCCGCGCGGACACCGTCGGATGCCGCATCGGGCCCGCAGTTGCTGGCGCTGTCGGCTCGCACGCCCACCGCCCTGGCTGCCGCCGCGGAACGGTTGGCCGATCACCTCGCCGCGCACCCCGACGCCAACCTGGCCGACGTGGCCTGGACGCTGACCACGGGCCGCAAGGCCTTCGCCCAACGCACGCACGTGGTCGCGTCGTCACCCCAGGACACCGAAGCGAACCTGCGCGATATCGCCGCCGCCGGCCTTCGCGAACGCGACGGCGACGCATGCGGGGTGGTGTTCCTGTTTCCCGGCCAGGGGGCCCAGTATCCGGGCATGGGCCAGGCGTTGCACGCGAGCGAGCCGGTATTCCGCGCGGCGCTCGACGAGGTGTCCGCCGTCCTGCAGGGCGAGTTGGGTTTCGACCTGCGCGAGCGGATGTTCGCGACGGACACCGACGACCTGCGGGCGACCGCGTACCTCCAGCCCGCCACGTTCGCCCTCGAATACGCCCTGGCACGTCTTTGGATGAGCCTGGGTGTGATGCCCACTGCGATGATCGGGCACAGCGTCGGCGAATTTGCGGCGGCGGCGATCGCGGGCGTCATGTCGATGGCGGATGCCGCGCGCCTGGTCGCACGCCGCGGCCGGATGATGCAGTCGCTACCCGGCGGCGCGATGCTGTCGGTACGCCTGGGCGCCGATGAATTGCGGGCGCGGCTGCCGGACGAAGTGTCGCTGGCCGTGGAAAACGCGCCGAATGCCAGCGTCGTGGCCGGTACCAGCGACGCCGTGGAAGCCTTGCGCCGCGAACTCACTGCCGAAGGCGTGGCCTGTCGGCACCTCGCCACGTCGCATGCGTTTCACTCCGCGATGATGGAGCCGGTGTTGGAGGGCTTTCGCGCCGAGGTCGCCGGCATCCGCCTGTCGCCGCCGACGATGCCCATCGTCTCCACGCTCACCGGCGCCGCGTTGACGGCAGGGGAAGCCACGTCTCCCGATTACTGGGTACGCCACCTGCGCCACACGGTGCGCTTCTCGTCAGCCCTGCTCTACGCGCTGAACGACACCGGCACGGCCTTCCTGGAAGTGGGGCCGCGCACGATCCTGACCACGCTCGGGCACCAGCATACCCAGGCCCGTGGCCGGACCCTGGTCGCCAGCCTGACCGATACCCCGGCCGGCGAGCGGAAAGCCCTGCTCGATGCGGCCGGTACGCTCTGGAGCGCGGGCGTCCCCGTGGACCTGGCAGCGCTGGACCACCGTGCACAGCGCCGCCGCCTGCGCCTGCCGACCTACCCCTTCGAGCGCCAACGCCACTGGGTGGACGCGCCGCCTGCCGCGTCGATCGCCAGCCTGGTGGCCACGGTGGCCACGCCTTCCGAACCGATGTCCCCTCTGCCTCTGCCCGTGGAACACCCCATGTCGCTGCCCGCCTCCGTTTCTCCGCGTCACGCGCGTCTCGTCGGCGAACTCGTCGCCCTGTTCGAGGATGTCTCCGGCGCCGATATGGCGGGGGTCGATCCGGCGGCGCATTTCGTTGAACTAGGACTGGATTCGTTGTCCCTGACGCAGGTGGCGCTGCAGTTGCAGAGGGCTTATGCGCTGAAGGTGACGTTTCGCGAGCTGATGGACGGGTGTTCGTCGTTCGAGCGGCTGGCCGGTCACCTGGATCGGTTGTTGCCGGCGGAGGTTGCCGGCGTGGAGGTCGGCGCGGGATCGGGCGTTGCGGTGGGGGCGTCGCCCACATCGTGGGCTCCTACGACGGCCATGGTACCGGCGGGCGCACCGGTATCGGTGGCGGCAACCGTGTCGGTGGGGGTGTCGGCGGGTGGGGTGCAGGCGGTGATCGCGCAGCAGATGCAGTTGATGCGCGAGCAGTTGGCCTTGCTGGCGGGCGTGGAGGCGGCGGCGACGGTAACTGCCGTGTCGTCTACCGCCGGTAGTGATATCGGTGCTGGTGCTGCGGGTGCGGGTGTTGCGGGCGCAGGTACCGGTGCGACGGCGGCAAGGGCGCCGTCGACGCAGGGGACGCAGGGGACGCAGGCCGCGGCCAACGACGAAGAGGCCGCGCTGGCGCATACCTCGTACGACGTGAAGAAGGCATTCGGCGCCATCGCGCGCATCCATCACGGCGCCACGGAACTGAGTGCGCGGCAGCGCGCACGGCTGGATGCCTTCATGCAGCGCTACGTCGCGCGCACGGCGGCGTCGCGGGCGTATACGGAAGAACACCGCCCGCACCTGGCCGATCCGCGCGTGGTCAACGGGTTCCGCCCGCTGCTGAAAGATATCGTTTACCAGATCGTCATCGCACGGTCCAAGGGCGCTCACGTCTGGGACCTCGACGGCAACCGGTACGTGGACGCGCTGAACGGCTTCGGCATGAACCTGTTCGGCTGGCAGCCCGATTTCGTGCTGGACGCCGTGCGCCGGCAGCTCGACGAGGGCTACGAGATCGGGCCGCAGCACCCGCTGGCCGGCGTGGTAGCCCGGCAGGTCTGCGAGCTGACCGGCTTCGATCGCGCGGCGCTGTGCAACACCGGCTCCGAAGCAGTGATGGGTTGCGTGCGCGTGGCACGTACCGTGACTGGCCGCGACACGCTGGTGATCTTCACCGGCTCCTACCACGGCATCTTCGACGAGGTGCTGGTCCGCGGCACCAAGAAGCTGACCTCCGTGCCCGCGGCGCCCGGCATCCTTCGCAATACCGCCGAGCATGTCCTGGTGCTGGAGTACGGCACACCCGAATCGCTGCGCATCATTCGCGAGCGCGCGGCGGACATCGCCGCCGTGATGGTCGAACCGGTACAGAGCCGGCGTCCCGATTTCCAGCCCGTGGCATTCCTGCGCGAGCTGCGCGCGATCACCCGCGACGCGGGCGCGCTGCTGATCTTCGACGAGGTGGTGACCGGATTCCGGGCGCATCCACGCGGTGCGCAGGCCGTCCTCGGCGTCGATGCCGACATGGCCTCCTACGGCAAGGTGGTCGGTGGCGGCTTCCCGATCGGTGTCATTGCCGGTGCACGCCGTTTCATGGATGCACTGGACGGCGGCGACTGGCGCTATGGCGACGATTCCGTGCCGACCGTGGGCGTCACCTATTTCGCCGGCACGTTCGTACGACATCCCCTGGCGCTGGCCGCCGCGCATGCCGTGCTCGGTCACCTGGCCGACCAGGGCCCGGCGTTGCAGGCCACGCTCAACGCGAAGGTCGGCGCCTTCGCCGACGGACTCACGGCGTTCTGCGCCGATGTGGGCGCACCCATGCACGTGGTGCACTTCGCGTCGGTGTGGAAAACCGTCTTTACCGAGGACCACCCGCTGCAGGACCTGCTGTTCGCGATGATGCGCAGTCGCGGCATCCACATCCTCGACAACTTCCCGTGTTTCTTTACCACCGCGCACGACGAGGCGGACTTCGCTGCCATCGCCACGGCCTTCCGTGAATCGGTCCTGGAGATGCAGGAAGCCGGGTTCCTGCCACGCCGCCGCGACGCCACGGCCATGGACGCGGCCCGGCCGCCGGTGGCGGGAGCCCGTCTGGGTCGCGATCCCGACGGCAGTCCCGCGTGGTTCGTCCCCAACCCCGACACACCGGGCAAGTTTCTGAAGGTGATCGCATGATGCCGTACGAGCAGGCCGCCACCGCGGTCGATTACGACCCGTTCGCCGGCGACCCGCTGGCCTGCGTGCTGCCGACCACGCCGGCGCAGCGCGAGATCTGGCTGGCCTGCCAGCTGGAGCCGGAAGCCTCGCTGGCCTACAACGAGGCGGTGTCGCTGACCTTCAAGGGGGTGCTCGACATCCCCGCCCTGGAGGCCGCGCTCCACGACCTGGTCGAACGCCACGAGGCCTTGCGCGCCACGTTCGGCGACGACGGCGCGAGCATGTTCGTCGCTGTGCAGGCCACGCTGCCGCTGGTGAAGCACGACCTCTCGCTGCTGCAACCGTTCGAAAGCGATGCGCGCATCCAGACGCTGTTCTCGCAACGGGTGTCGACGCCGTTCGACCTGGAAAACGGCCCCCTCTTCCGCGCGGATATCGTCGACCTGGCCTCCGACTGCCACCTGCTGGTCCTGTGCGCCCATCACCTGGTCTGCGATGGCTGGTCGTTCGGCGTGATCGTGCGCGACCTGGCCGCGCTCTACGCGCGGCATGCCGGTCAGGCCCCCGGGCCGGACGACCGGCCGGAAGCACCCGACGCCTTCTCGGCTTTCGCCCATGCCGAAGCTGCCTACCTGAGCGCTCACGCCGCCGAAGACGATGCGCGCTACTGGCTGGAACGCTTCGCCACGCCACCGCCCGTGCTGGACCTTCCGGTGGACCACCCGCGACCGCGCTACCGCACGTTCGCCTCGCGTCGAGAGGACCGCCTGCTGGACCGCGCCGATGTGGATGCGATCCGCCGCCTCGGCGCGATGCACCGCGCCAGCTTCCACGCGACGCTGGTGGCCGGCTTCGCCGTGCTGCTGCGTCGGCTCGCCGGGCAGGACGACGTGGTGATCGGCATCCCGTCGGCGGGCCAGGCTGCCGATGGCCTCGATACGTTGGTCGGTCATGCCGTGAACGTGCTGCCGCTGCGCGCCCGCATCGGCGCGGAGGCACCTTTCGCCGAGGTGCTGGGTGGCGTGCGCGACGACCTGATGGATGCGTTCGACCACCAGCGCCATACGCTGGGCAGTCTGCTCGCCCGACTGTCGCTGGCCCGCGATCCGGCACGGCTGCCGCTGGTCGCGGTGCTGTTCAACCTGGACGCGCCGCTGGATGAAAGCACCGCCCGCTTCCCGCGCCTGCGTTACGACCTCGCCGCCGTGCCGCGCGAGTACGAGAACTTCGAGCTGTTCGTCAACGCCGTACCGGTGGACGGCGGCCTGCGCCTGGAATGCCAGTACAACGCCGACCTTTTCGACGGCGCCACCATCCAGGGCTGGCTGGATGCGTACGTCACCCTGTTGCGCCATGCCGCGCTCGCGCCGGACACGACGGCCGTCGCGCTGCCCGTGATCTCCGACGCCGTGTACCGCGAACTGGCCGGCCTGCAGCCTGCCCCCACGCCGTTTCCGGAACTGCGCCTGGCGCATGAGTTCTTCGAACAGCAATGCGACCGTACGCCCGAGCGGATCGCCGTGCGCCATGCGGACCGCACGCTCACCTACGCCGCGCTGGAATCGCGCTCCAACCGCATCGCCAACGCCCTGCGCGCCCGCGGCATCGGTCACGGCGCGCTGGTCGGACTGTCGCTCGGCCGCGGCTTCGACATGCTGGCCTCGCTGCTGGGCGTGCTCAAGTCGGGTGCCGGCTACGTGCCGCTGGACCCCGCGTTCCCTGCCGAGCGCCTGGCGTTCATGGCCGACGACGCCCAGCTGGCGGCACTGGTGGTCGACGATGCCGCTCCGCCAGCCTTCGCCATCGACGCGAGCCGCGTGCTTGCCCTGGGCGACGACGAGGTAGTGCACGCCTCGTTCGAGCGCCCGGAGCGCGATCGCCGCGCGGCCACGCCGGATTCGGTGGCTTACGTGATCTTCACCTCCGGTTCCACCGGGCGTCCCAAGGGCGTACGCGTACCGCACCGTGCAGCGGCCAATTTCCTCACCAGCATGCAACGCGTGCCGGGTATCGCACCGGACGACCGCCTGGTTGCCGTCACCACGCTCTCGTTCGATATCGCCTTCATGGAGCTGATGCTGCCGCTGACCAGCGGTGCCGAGGTGGTGATCGCCGGCCGCGACGACGTGCGCGACGGCGGCCAGTTGCGCCGCCTGATCGAGGAGGCCGACGCCACGATGATGCAGGCCACGCCGGCGGGCTGGCGCCTGCTGGTCGATGCAGGATGGCGTGGCCGGCCGGCCTTCCGCGCGGTGTCGGGCGGCGAGCCCCTGCCACTGGACCTGGCCGAGGCGCTGTTGGAGCGCTGCGGCGAGGTATGGAACGGCTACGGCCCCACCGAGACCACCGTGTATTCCACGTACTGGCGGGTGAACACCCCGCGTGACGGCATCTACATCGGCCGCCCGATCGCCAACACCACCGTGCATATCCTGGACGAGCACGGCAACCACTGCCCGCTGGGCGTGCCCGGCGAGATCCACATCGGTGGGGCGGGCGTCACACTCGGCTACCTGCGCCGGCCTGACCTGACCGCCGCGGCCTTCGTCACCGATCCGTGGTCGGAAGCGCCGGACTCGCGGATGTACCGTACCGGCGATCGTGGCCGCTGGACGTCCGCCGGACTGATCGAGCACCTGGGCCGCCTCGATTTCCAGGTGAAGGTGCGTGGTTACCGCATCGAGCCCGGCGAGATCGAAAGCGCGTTGACCGACCTGCCGGAGGTGGCGCGTGCCGTGGTCATGGCGCGCGAGGATCGCCCCGGCGACGTGCGGCTGGTGGCCTACGTCGTCGGTCGCGACGGTGGGATGCCCGACGAGGAATCGCTACGCTCGCGACTGCGCTCGCGACTGCCGGATTACATGCTGCCGCAGCATGTCCTCGCCCTCCCCGCCATTCCCCTGCTGCCCAACGGCAAGATCGACCGCGGTGCGCTGCCGCCGCCGATCGCCCGTTCGTGCGCCGCCCCCGGAACGCGCGTCGGGCCGCGCAACGACGACGAGCGGCGCGTGGCCGCGGCCATGGAAGCCGTGCTGGCCCTGCCCGGGCTCGACGTGCGCGACGACTTCTTCGCGCTGGGCGGACACTCGCTGCTGGCGGCCCAGCTCACCGCCACGTTGAACCGCGAATTCGGCGTGGCGCTGTCGTTCCGCACGTTGTTCGATGCGCCGAGCGTGGAACGCCTGGCCGCGACCCTGCGTGCACGGATCGACGCCGGCACCGCGCCGGTGGCCGAGCCGATCGCCCACCGCGACGACCAGACCCATGCACCGCTGTCGTTGATGCAGCACCGCCTGTGGGCACTCGAACGCATGCATCCCGGACGCGTCACCTACAACGCACCGTCGGCCCATCGCCTGCGCGGCCCGCTGGACGAAGACGCCTTCGCCATGGCGTTCCAGGCACTGGTGCAGCGGCAGCCGAGCATGCGCACCGCGTTTCGCACGCTCGGCGACGACGTGGCCCAGGTGGTCATGCCACGGCTGGACTACCCCCTGTTTCCCGCCGAAGACCTGCGCGACGTGCCGCACGACGCGCGCGATACCGTGCTGATGGCGCGCCTGCAGGCGCTGACCGATACCCCGTTCGACCTGGGCACGGCGCCCCTGTTCAGCGCACGGCTGTTCCGGCTGGCCGAGAACGAGCACGTGCTGTTCTTCATGCCGCACCACATCGTCTGGGACGGTTGGTCGTTCGATATCTTCGCCAACGAACTCGCCACGCTGTACCGCTGTTTTGCCGAGGGGGCCCCGTCGTCGCTGGCGGCACTGCCCGTGACCTACGGCGACTTCGCCACGTGGCATGCGCGATGGCTGCAATCGCCGGCCTTCGCCACGCAACTGGCCGCGTGGCGTGAACGGCTGGCGCGACGCGGCGACGTGCACGCGCTGCCCACCGACCAGCCGCGGCGTCCCGGCATGTCCGGACTGGGCCGCACCGAGTGGATACGCGTATCGCGCGAGCAGACCGATGCCATGTACGACGTGGCACGGCAGGCCGACGCCACGCTCAACATGGCCCTGCTCGCCCTGTACTTCGCCATGCTCGCCGGTTCCACCGGACGGAACGAACTGGTGGTGGGCACGCCCGTACGCGGACGCAACCACAGCGAGCTCGAAGCGGTCATGGGGTATTTCAACAACCTGCTGCCGCTGCACGTCACGATCGATCCGGCGCTGCCCTTCCTGGCCTTCGTGCGTGAAGTGCGGCGTACGGCGATCGATGCGTTCGGGCATCCGGACGTGCCGCTGGAATACCTGCAACGCGAGCTGACGGCCGTCCACGGCAGTGGCGCCGTGCTGTACCAGGCGCTGTTCTCGTTCCAGGACGGGCGCCAGCGCGCGGCGGACTGGGGTGGCCTGGCACACGAGCAGATCCTCCTGTTCCAGAGCGGGGCCACCGAAGACCTGGGCCTGTGGTTCCTGGAAAGCCAGGCGGGACTCGTCGGCGGCGTGACCTACAACGCGGACCTGCTGGAGGCCGACACCGCGTGCCGCATGCGGGAGCGCTACCTCGCCATGCTGCGTCGGGTGATCGACGACCCCGGCCTCACACTCGGCGAGTTGACCGCCGCCACGCCGGCCGAGCGCGAATGCATGCGGGCCTGGCAGGGGCGCGACACGGCGGTCGAGCCGCCGCGCGATCTCCACGGCATGATCCAGGCCACGGCCACGGCGATGCCGCACGGCGTGGCGATCGAGCACGGTACGCGGCGCATCGGCCACGCGGCGCTGCAGGAGCGTGCCGGGCGCATGGCGACACGGTTGCGCGAGCGTGGTGCCGGCGACGGTGGCGTCGTCGGTCTGTGCGTCGAGCGCGGTATCGACCGCATCGCCGCCCTGCTCGCCATCGGCATGACCGGGGCCACGGCGTTGCTGCTCGACCGCGACGATCCCGCCGCCTTCCTGCGCGATGGCCTGGCCGATGCACACGCCACGGTGATGGTCGGC
This sequence comes from Luteibacter sp. PvP120, assembly GCF_054055715.1. Taxonomy (NCBI): domain Bacteria; kingdom Pseudomonadati; phylum Pseudomonadota; class Gammaproteobacteria; order Lysobacterales; family Rhodanobacteraceae; genus Luteibacter; species Luteibacter sp. PvP120. The sequence goes on from NZ_JBSRXP010000001.1 coordinate 540,248, forward strand.
GACGCGGGCCTGCAGGCCCTGCTCGACTGGCCCAAAACATGCGCGGTCTGGCTGGATACCGACACCCCGTGGCTGGCCGAGGTCGACGCCCCCACCGCGCACGGCGGCGCCTTGCCGGACATGGCCGACGTCGCCTTCCAGACGCACGATGCAGAGGGCAAGGCCGTCGGTGCGGCGCTGTCGCAGCGCACGCTGGGGCATCTCGTGCAGTCGCTCGGGGATGCCCTGGGCGTGCACGCCGGCATGCGCCTGGGCGGCGATGCGTTGCCGGGCGATCCGCTCTCGGTACTGGGCCCGCTGATGGCGCTGGCCAGCGGCGCCACCTGGGTCGAGATGGGTACGAGCGAGGCCGCTGCGGGTCGTCTGGACGCCATGGACCTGTGCATCGCCACGCCGGAAACCTGGCATGCGCTGCTCGCCGGCGGCTGGCAAGGCGATGCCGGACTGCGCGCGGTGATCGTCGGCGGCTCGTCCACGGCGGAGTTGACCACGCGCGTGGCGAAGGCCTCGGCCGGTGTGTGGATGCTGTTCGGCGACCCGACCGTGGCGCCCGTCATCACCTGCGGCGCGCTGGACGCCGCGGCGGACACGCTGCACCAGGGCCTCACCCTCGCCCACGGCGAGGCCTGGATTCTCGACGTCCATGGCGAGCCGGCACCGATCGGCGCCGCAGGCGACCTCGCCGTGGGCGGCCGGTTGCTGGCCATGCCGTTCGGTCAACGCGCCCGTACGGCGCGACGCAGCGCGGAAGCGGGCCTCGTGCGCACGGGATACCGCGGACGCTGGCTGAGCGGGGGCCGCCTGCAGGTCCTGGACCGCGACGACCGCCGCCTGCGCTGCCACGGCATGGACGTGCAGCCCTGCGCGCTGGAAGCGATCGCGCTGCGCGAGCCGGGCGTGGTCCGGGCCATCGCCGTGCCGCGTCACGAGCCGGGTGGTATCGCCCGGGTCGAACTGCACGTGGTGGCGGCCCCGGGACGGCGTCCGGATGCCGACGCGGTGCGTACCGCGCTGGCCGCCTCGTTGCCGGCCTGGGCGATGCCCGACCATGTCCACGTGCTGGACACCCTACCCACCCTGGCCACCGGTGAACCCGATCTCGCGGCACTGGCCGTGCACGACGAGGCCGCCATGGCCGCTCCCGACGACGACACCACGCCCCACACGGAGACAGAGCGCCTGCTCGCCGGCATCTGGCAGGAGCTGCTGGGTACGCGCCGCATCCGCACCAGCGACAATTTCTTCGACGTCGGCGGGCACTCGCTGCTCGCGGTGGACATGGCGCATCGCGTGCACACGCTCAGCGGCGTGCAGCTCAACCTGCTGGACGTGGCCAACGGCACGCTGGGCACTTTGGCCGCCGAGATGGCCGCCGCGCCACGCGTGGCCGCCACCCAGCGCCGTGGCCTGTTCAGCCGCCTCATGGGTCGGCCATGAGCCACCTCGCCTGGATCGTCTGCTGGGTATCGGCGGGCGTGCTGGTGCATACGTTCGCCGGCTATCCGCTGCTGGTCTGGCTGCAGGCGCGTGTGCGGCCACGCCCGGTGGCACGCGAGGCCATCCTGCCCACGGTGAGCATCGTGCTCGCCGTGCATGACGGCGCCGCCTTCATCGAGGCGAAGCTGGCCAACCTGCAACGACTGGACTACCCCGCCGCCCTGGTAGACATCGTCGTCGCCTGCGACGGTTGCCACGATGCCACGGCCGCCCTGGCCCGCCGCTCGACCCACACCCGCCTGGCCGTGCTGGATTTCCCCAACCGTCGGGGCAAGGCGGCCTGCCTCAACGACGCCGTGGCGATCACGCGTGGCGACGTGCTGCTGTTCACGGACGTGCGCCAGCGGCTGTCGCCCGTGGCACTGCGGGAACTGGTCGCCAACCTGGCCGATCCCACCGTGGGCGCCGTGGGTGGCGAACTGCACATGGAGCACGTCCGCACGGGCTTCGCCCAGGGCGTGGATGCCTACTGGCGCTACGAGAAGGCGATCCGTCACGCGGAAGCGCTGTCCGGCTCCACCGTGGGCGTCAGCGGTGCGCTGCATGCCATGCGCCGCAGCCTGTTCTCGCCGTTGCCGCCCGGCACCGTGCTCGACGACGTGCTGTTGCCGATGCGGGTGGCCGCGCAGGGCATGCGCGTGGTCTTCGAGCCGAAGGCCATGGCCTGGGACCGGCCCTCACAGGAGCCCGCCGACGAGCGCCGGCGCAAGATCCGCACCCTGGCCGGTAATTTCCAGCTGGTGCAGCTGGCGCCCTGGCTGCTGCTGCCCTGGTCCAACCCGCTGTGGTTCCGCTTCGTCAGCCACAAGCTGCTGCGCCTGATGGCGCCGTGGCTGATCGTGGCGCTTGCCGTGAGCACCGGCGCGCTGGCGACACGCCACCCCATGTACGCGGTGGCGTTCGGCAGCTTGCTCGGCGGCGGCGTGCTGCTGGTACTGACCCGCTGCCTGCCACCGCTGGGCCGCTGGCTGCCGCTGCGCATCGCGCTGGCGTTCTTCTACCTCAACCTCTTCGCGGCGCAGGCCCTGTTGGCCTTCGCCCGCAACCGAAGGCTGCATTTATGGTGACCGATATGCCCGTCCGTGGCGCCCCCGGCATGCGTGGCCGTCTGGGAGAACTGTGCTATTCCAGTGGCCTGCTGACGCCGCTGCAACGTGTGCGCGCCTGGTGGCAACGCGACCTGCGCATCCTGGCCTATCACCGCGTGATGCCACTGCCGGACCCGGCTACGTACGCGTTCGACATGGAACTGATCAGTACGCCGCCGGAAGAATTCCGCGAACAGATGCGCTGGATCGCGCGGCACTTCCGGCCGATGCGGCTGACCGACATCGTCGAGGCGCTGGATGTGGGCGAGGTGCTGCCGCCGGACACCGTCGCGGTGACCTTCGACGACGGTTACGACGACAACTACCATGTCGCCGCGCCTATCCTGGACGAGGTGGGCGTACCCGCCACGTTCTTCGTCTCCACCGGGCACCTCGACAGCGGGCGTCCCTATGGCTACGACTGGCTGGTGCACATGATCCTGGTCACCGCTGCGCCGCGGCTGGAGCTGCCCGAACTGGGCATCGACATCGCGCTGCCGCCGGACCGCGACTCGCGTCGACGCATTGCCGGCAACGTGCTGCTGCGCATGAAATGGCTGGACGCGCTGGCGCAGACGGCCATGACCGAACGCCTCGAACACGAGTGGAACCTGCCTTCGGTCGACGCGCGTCCGGCCGCGTGCCGGCCCATGACCTGGGACCAGGCCCGCGAGATGAGCGGCGCCGGTTTCGAGTTCGGTTCGCACGGCGTGCAACACCGCATGCTGGCCCGACTACCGCAGGACGTGATGGAACGCGAGATCCGCGAATCCAAGGCCACGCTGGATCGCGAGCTGGGCACGCCGTCCATCCTGATGTCGTATCCCGTGGGCGGCGACCGCGCCTACAGCGACGCCGTGATCGCGGCCACGCGCAACGCGGGTTTCCGGCTGGCCTGCAGCTATGTCTGCGGCACCAATCCCGAGCCCGGCGTCAACCGCTATGCGCTGAACCGCCTGCCGGTGGAAGCGAACATGGGCCCCGGCTGGTTCGCCGCGATGCTGGCCCTGCCGCGACTGATGAGTTACCCAACGACCCGCCACGAAGCCCATCCGCCACAGGCGCAGCCATGTTCGCGCTGATCCTGGTCTATGTCGTACTCACGATCATCCGCCCGCAGGACTATGTGCCCGGCCTGGACGCCGTGCCGATCCTGCCGGTGGTCCTGCTGCTGGCCTTCACCTGCTGGCTGGCCTCACGCGAGAAGACCTTCCAGGCGCCGCAGTTCATCATCCTGCCGGTCTTCCTGCTGGTCCTCATGGTCTCGGAAGTGGCCAACGGCTGGACCGGCGGCGCACTGGACGAACTGGCACGCTTCGGCCCCGCTGTCATCGCGTTCTTCGTGCTCGGCGCCGCCTGCCGCACGCAGCAGCGTGTCCGCACGGCCATGGCCGTCTTCGTCGTCTGCGCGGTGGTGCTGGCGCTGCACGGCGTGGAACAGGCTGGCACTGGCGTGGGCTGGACCGGCACCCCCATCGGCGAGGGCGGGCGCATCCAGTACGTGGGCATCTTCAACGACCCCAACGACCTGGGCCTGCTGTTCGCCGCCACCCTGCCCATGGCCGTGTTCCTCGGTCGGCGCGGCGGCGGCATCCTGCGCCTGGCCTGGCTGGCCGCGGCGGCCCTGCTGCTCTACGGCATCCTGCTGACCAACTCGCGTGGCGCCATGCTGGCCGTGCTGATCGTGGCCGGCGGCTATGTGTGGTATCGGCGCGGCATGGCGGTAGCCGGCGTGCTCGGCGTGCTGGGCCTCACCGTGATGAAACTGCTGTCCTCGCGCATGGACGAACTGGACGCCGGCGAGGAATCCGCGGCCGGGCGTGTGGACGCCTGGTATGCCGGGCTGGAGATGTTCCGCGATCATCCGATCCTCGGCGTGGGGGCCGGCAACTTCACCGAATACAACGAACTGACCGCACACAACTCGTTCGTGCTGGTGATCGCCGAGACCGGCTTCGTCGGCTTCGTGCTGTGGCTGGCCTTCGTCGGCTACGGCTTCTGGATGATGCTGACGATCGTGCGCCATGTACGCCCCACCGGCGACGATGCGGCGACGACAGCGGCCTGGGCCACGGAGCGGCAGATGGCGCTGACCCTGCTGCTGTCGCTGTGCGGGCTATTCGCCGCCGCGTTCTTCCTCAGCCGCAGCTACATGATCGTGATGTACCTGATCGCCGCCATGGTCGCCGGCTACTACGTCGGCGCCCGTGCGCGCTGGCCCGGGCTGCCGCTGTTCCGGCTGTCCGACGGCGGCTGGCGCTGGGTGCCCGCCGCCATGGGCACCATCGCCGGCTTCTTCGTCCTGGTCGCCGTGCTGTTGAGGACCGTATGAGCACCGCGTACGAAGCCCTGCTGCGCCACGTGGTGTGGCCCGCGTACGAGGGTGGCCTGCGCCGCCGCGATACGCCGCGCTACATGCGTGCCTACGAACGCGAGCAATGGCTCGCGCCCGAGCGGATCGAGGCCTTGCGCCTGGAACGCCTGCGCGCGCTGATCGACTGGTGCTGGCGCGAGGTGCCCTACTACCGCCGACGCTGGGCCGAACTGGGCATGCAACCCGGCGACATCCGCAGCCTGGACGACTTCGCCCGCCTGCCCGTGCTGACCAAGGCGGACATCCGTGCCAACGCCGACGACCTCAAGGCCACCTCGCTGAAGGCCGGGCTGGGTTACAAGACCACCGGCGGGTCCACGGGCGAGCCGCTGCGTTTCGGCTTCACGCGCGAGAGCAACGACCGCCGCGTGGCGGTGATGTGGCGCGGCTACGGATGGGCCGGCTCACGCATGGGCCGGCGCACGCTGTTCCTGTGGGGCGGCGCGGTCGGGCAGACCTCGACCGCACATCGCGTGAAGGATCGCCTCTACAACGCGGTGTTCGCGCGTCGCCTGCTCGACAGCTTCCACATGAGCGAACACAACCTGGCCGGCTATGCCGACGCGATCGACGCGTACCGCCCCGAGGTGATCGTCGGCTACGTGGGCCCGCTGGTACGGCTGGCCGAATGGCTGCTGGCCACGGGTCGCCGCGTGGCGCGTCCGGTGTCCGTCATCGGTGCGGCCGAGGCGCTGCACCCGTTCCAGCGTGACCTGATCGAGCGCGCGTTCGGCGCGCCCACCTACAACACCTACGGCTGCCGCGAATTCATGCTGATCGCCGCCGAGTGCGAACACCGCGACGGGCTTCACGTCAATGCCGATCACCTGCTCGTCGAGACACTGGTGGACGGTCGGCCCGTGCACCAGGGCAGCGGCGAGGTGACGATCACCGACCTGTTCAACCGCGGCATGCCCTTCATCCGCTACGTCACCGGGGACATGGCCACCCACGCCACGCATCGCTGCGCGTGCGGTCGCGGCCTGCCCCTGCTGGCCTCCGTGGACGGGCGCACGCTGGATGCCATCCGCACGCCGGCGGGCCACGTGCTGCCCGGCGAATTCTTCCCGCACATGATGAAGGACGTGCCGGGCGTGACGCGGTTCCAGCTGGTGCAGCGGCGGCTGGACCGGCTCGACCTGGCCATCGTGCGCGGCCCGGGCTTCGACGAGGCCTCGCTCGACTACATCCGCCGGGAAGTGCGCAAGGTGCTGGGCGACAGCGCGCAGCTGCAATGCCACTTCGTCGACGACATTCCCCTCACGCGCAGCGGTAAGCGGCGCGTCACCATTTCGGAGCTGGCCTCGTGAACATCAGCCATGTCGTGGAAAACCTCAACCGTGGCGGCCTCGAGCGCATGGTGATCGACCTGGTCAGGGAACAGCATCGGCTGGGCCACCGGGTGCAGGTCATCTGCCTGTTCGAGGCGGGCTCGCTGGCCGGCGAACTGGCCGCCATCGGCGTGCCGGTGCACGCGTGCGACAAGCGGCCGGGACCGGACCTGCGCGCGTTGCGCCGCGTCCGCCGGCAGCTCACCGCGCACGCCACCGAGGTCATGCACACCCATAACGCCGTGGCCCACTACCAGGCCGTACTGGCCAGCACCGGCCTGGGCATCCGCCAGGTGGTGAACACGCGGCACGGCATGGGCGGCGCCAACCGCAAGGGCGGCCGCCGCGAGTGGCTGTTCCGCCGCGCGCTGGGCGCTACCGACGCCGTGGTCGCCGTGTGCGAGGCTGCGCGTCAGGATGCCGTGCGCCGTGGCGTGTCACCCGCGAAGAAGACCTGCGTGGTGCCCAACGGCATCCGGCTGGAAGGCTTCGACGTCGCCTCCGACACCATGCACGAGCGGCTGACGCGACGGCTCAACGTTCCCGCCGGCACCCGCATCATCGGCAACGTGGGCCGGCTCAACTGGACCAAGGACCAGGCCGGCCTGATCCGTGCCTTCCGCATCGTGCACCACAAGCGACCGGACACCGCGCTGGTGCTGATCGGCGACGGGGCGTTGCGCGATACCCTGCGCGCCTGCGCCTTCGACGAGGGCGTGGCCGGCTGCGTGCACTTCCTGGGCGACCGCGACGACGTGCGTGAACTGCTGCAGGGGCTGGACCTGTTCGCCCTGTCGTCGGTCACCGAAGGTTATTCCATGGCCTTGCTGGAAGCCTGTGCGACCGGCCTGCCCATCGTGGCGACGAACGTCGGCGGCAACGCGGAGATCGTGCGCGACGGGAGCACGGGCTGCCTCGTACCGGCCTGCGATCCGCCCGCGCTGGCCGAGGCGATGCTGCGCCTGCTCCATGAGTCGCAACGTGCCGCCCGGCTCGGGCGCGCCGCGCGCACCTGGGTGGAAGCCCACGGCTCGCTCGGCGCCATGGCGTCTCGCTATGGACAGCTGTACTTCGGCGGCGCGGCCGCCGCGTGAAGATCCTCGTCCTGACCAACCTTTTTCCCACGCCTTGGGACCCGCGGCGTGGCACCTTCAACCGCCAGCAGTTCCAGCGCCTGGGCCAGCGGCACACCGTGGACGTGCTGACCGCAGTGGATTTCCGCGAGCGCCGTGGCCCTCGCGTCGCCACCGGTGTGAGCGGGCTCGGCGAAGACTGCTTCACCTTCTACCACCCGCCAGGCATCGGTCGCTTCCTCAACGCGCTGTGCTTCTTCGCCTGCGTGATGTGGCAACGCGGCCGCGCGTTGCGGGCCGCACGCTACGACGTGCTGCTGGCCAGCTGGGCGTTCCCGGATGCGGTGGCCGGCGGATGGGTGGCGCGGCTGCTCGGCATTCCCTACGTGGTCAAGGTGCATGGCAGCGACCTCAACGTGCAGGCGGCATCGCTGCTGCGCCGCATGCAGATCCGTCCGGCGCTGCGCGACGCGGACGCGGTGGTCGCGGTCAGCGGCGCGCTGGCGACGCGTGCCGTCGCGCTGGGCGCGCGCGCCGACGCCGTGGAAACCCTCTACAACGGCGTGGACACCGCCGTGTTCCATCCCGGCGACCGCGACCAGGCACGCCAACGCCTGGGCCTGCCCACGCAAGGAAGGATCGTCCTGTTCGTGGGCAACCTGAAGGCGGCCAAGGGGTGCCTCGACCTGCTCGACGCGTTTGCCCAGGTCGCCCGCGTCCACGACGACGCCTGCCTGGTGTTCGTCGGCGACGGCGCGGAACGCCACGCCCTGCCGCGTCGCGCCGCGTCGCTCGGCTGCGCTTCCGCCCTGCGCATGATCGGCGCCGTGGACCATGCGGCCACCGCCGACTGGTTCCGCGCGGCCGACCTGCTCTGCCTGCCCAGCCACAACGAAGGCGTGCCCAACGTCGTGCTGGAAGCCATGGCCTGCGGTACCCCGGTGGTGGCGACACGCGTCGGCGGCGTTCCCGAGGTGCTGCCGGCACATGCGGGCAGCCTCGTCGCACCGCACCGACCGGACACACTGGCCGTCGCACTGTGCGATACGCTGGCGCGGCCGTTCGACACCGCGGCGATCGCTGCCCACGCCGCGCGCTTCCGCTGGGACGACAACATCGACCGGCTCGACCGCATGCTGCTGAACGCGGTCGCCCGCCATGCCGCCCCCTCCACCGAACGTGCCGACCGGCTGCCCCCGACCCTATGACCTGGAAACCGAAAAAACACGAGCTGCTCGGCCTGCTGCCGGATGCCCTCGTGTCCACCCGCCACCGCGGCGCTTCGTTGCGCTACCTCAGTTTCGACGATGGCCCGGAGCCGGCGCACACGCCCGCCCTGCTCGATACGCTGGCGCGGCACGGCGTCAAGGCCAGCTTCTTCCTGGTCGGCGAGAAGATCGAACGGCACCCGGAGATCGTCCGGCGGATCGTCGACGAAGGCCACATGATCGGCAATCACTCGTACAGCCACTGGTCGTTCCGGCGCATGAGCCTCGGCAGGCAACTGGACGAGGTGTACCGCACCGATGCCCTGCTACGTCGGTTCGACCAACGCCCCCATCACCGCATGCGTCCCCCCAGCGGCTACGTGGGTGCCGGGCTGCTGCTGCACTTCGCGCGCCGCAAGCGCAACCTCGTGTACTGGTCATACGACAGCCTCGACTACCAGGATGCCCCCGTCGATGCACTGGTGGCACGCTTGCGCGACACGCCGCCCGCCCCCGGCGACATCGTGCTCATGCACGACGACGCCGACAAGGCTCGCCAGGCGCTGGACGTGATGCTGCCGGAATGGATCGACGGCGGATTCCGTTTCGCCGCGCTGGAAGGTGACGCGCCATGAAGATCCTCTATCACCACCGTACGCGCGGGCGTCATGTCGAGGGCGTGCACATCCGCGGCATCGTGCAGGCGCTTCGCGAGCTGGGCCACGACGTCGCGGTGATGTCGTTCCCCGGCGCCGACCCGGAACGCGAGGAACACGCGGCCACGGCGGCCGGCCGGGGACGCGTCGCCTCGATGGTCACGCGGCTGCCGGGCATCGTCTTCGAGGTGTTCGAACTGCTCTATAACGTCGTCACCCTGTTCCGCATGACCCGGGCCTGGCGCGTCGCGCGTCCGGCGCTGGTCTACGAGCGTTATTCGCTGTTCCTGTTCGCCACCGTCTGGCTCGCGCGTCGTCGAGGCATACCGCTGGTGCTGGAAATCAACGACTCCGCGCTGGTCGATCGCGTGCGGCCGCTCGTCATGACGCGCCTGGCGCGTCGCATCGAAGGCTGGTGCCTGCGCCATGCGAGCGGACTGGTGTTCATTTCCACGTATTTCCTCGATACCGCGCGCCGCGCATACGGTGACATCGCCCCCTCGGTGGTATCGCCCAATGCCGTGGACCTGCCGCGCTTCGACCCGTCGCGGTTCGACGTGGCCGCGCTGCGCGCGGAACGCGGGCTCACCGGTCGCGTCGTCTGCGGTCACATCGGCGCGTTCGCGCACTGGCATGGCGTGGACGGTTTCGTGGAGGCCATCGCCGGCCGCCTGGCCGACGTCCCCGAACTCGCGCTGGTGTTCGTCGGCGACGGCAAGACCCTGCCGGCGGTGCGCGAACTGATCGCCGCGCGCGGGTTGAGCGACCGCGTGCTATTGCCCGGGCGCGTACCGCATGACGAGGTGGCTGGCTGGATCGCCTGCATGGACTACGCCGTGCTGCCCAACTCCAACGCGTACGGATCACCAATGAAGCTGTTCGAATTCATGGGCATGGGCGTGGCCGTGGTCGCGCCGGACTATGCGCCGGTCGCCGAGGTGATCGCCGACGGCCGCACGGGCTGGCTGTTTCCGCGCGGCGACGACGCCGCCTGCGTCGAGCGCGTGCTCACGCTGGCCCGACTCGCGGCGGAGCGGCAACGCGTGGGCAGCGCCGCCCGCGCCTACATCGCCAGCGAACGGCAATGGCGCAACAACGCCGAACAGCTGCTTACGCTGGTGCCGGCGGGAGCCGCCGCATGATCGTCCTGGCATGCCTTCTCCTCCTCGTGCTGCTAGCCGCCGCGGGCCTCACGCTGGGCATCCGCGCGCGCAACATGCAGTACTGGCTGTGGGGTTACCTCACCCGGCGCAAGCCGCCGAAGGTCGACGGCCCGGTGCACGTGATGTTCTGCTTCGTCGATCACTTCGAGCCCAACTGGGGCCGCGTGGACATGGCCACGCAGCGCCGCCGGGTCGATCGCTGGTGCACCGACTACCGCGCGCTGGCCGGACGCCACCGCGACGCGGACGGCCGCATGCCGCAGCACACCTTCTTCTATCCGGAGGAGGAATACGTGGAGGAACACCTGGACAAGCTGCAGTCGCTGTGTGCCGACGGCCATGGCGAAATCGAGATCCACCTGCACCACGACAACGACACCGAAGCCAACTTCCTCGCCACCATGGATCGCTTCAACCGGCTCCTGCACGAACGCCACGGCGCGCTGCCCCGCGATCCGGTCACCGGCCAGCTGCGCTTCGCCTTCATCCACGGCAACTGGTGCCTGGACAACTCGCGTGCGGACGGCCGCTGGTGCGGCATCAACAACGAACTGTTGCTGCTGCGCCAGCTGGGCTGCTACGCCGACTTCACCCTGCCCTCCGCGCCCAGCGATACGCAGACGCGCATGTCCAACGCCATCTACTACGCCACCGACGACCCCCACCGCTGCAAGTCGCACGACACCGGCGTGCCGATGCGCGTGGGCGGCACGCCCAGTGGCGACCTGCTGATCATCCAGGGACCGCTGGGCCTGAACTGGAAGGATCGCCGCTTCGGCATCGTCCCCCGCATCGAGAATTCGGACGTACGCAAGGGTTGCCCCCCGACGCCGTCACGCATCGACCAGTGGGTGGATACCGGCATCCACGTCGAAGGCCGCCCCGAATGGGTGTTCGTCAAGGTGCACACCCACGGCACCCAGGAACGTGACATGGACACCCTGCTGGGTGCCCCCGCCGACGCCATGCACGACTACCTCGAGCGCGTCTACAACGACGGCGTGAACTACGTCCTGCACTACGTCACCGCCCGCGAGATGTACAACATCGCCAAGGCCGCCGAAGCCGGCCGCACCGGCAACCCCCATGCCCACCGCGACTTCGAACTCCCCCCACCCCAAACCCAAACGCCCCCTCCCTTGTAGGAGCCCACGATGTGGGCGATTGTCCAACCGCCCCCCATCCTCTAGCATCCCCACCCATGCACCCCCACCCGCCCCGCCTGTTCTCCCGCATCCGCCGCCAGCGCGGCCTGTGGGTGCTGGCGCTCGCGGTGCTGCTGTTCAAGCTCACCATGGCCACGTTCTGCCTGCTCGACGCCCCCCGCGTGGCCTCCCTCGCCGACGGCAACATCGCCGTTGCGACGGCCGAGGCCGGCCCCGGTGACACCTGCGTGCTCGACGAGGGTGCCGGCTGCCATTGCAGCTGCGCGCACAACGTCGCCATGCCTGCCGCGCTGCCCGCGGTCCTCGCCGGCGTGCCCCACTCGCACGTCGCCGTGAAGCCGGATGCCGTGCTGGTCTCGGCATACACGCGCTCCCCGCTCCGCCCACCGATCGCCTGACGAACCCACCGCGTGACGCCGGCCGCCTCAGCGGCCACGTCGATCCGTGCACGTTCTTCCGGAGATCCACCCATGTCCCACCTGCGTACGGTGTTCCACGCCGCTGCGTGCGCCTGCCTGTGCCTCGCCGCCCGGGCACAGGCCGCGTCGCTCCCTGACCTGCCGCCCCCGGCGCCACCCGCCCTGCGCGATCGCGTGCACGCCCTGTGGGCCCGCAGCCCGGACGTACAGGCCGCGGAGGCCGAACGGCGTGCCGCCGCGGCCCGTGTCCGCGCGGCCGACCAGCCCGTCTACAACCCCACGCTCTCCCTCGAGGGCGAAAACGCCGATGTCGATCGCCGTACCGCCTCGGCCAGCCTCGCGCTGGATATCGGCGGCAAACGGCGGGCACGGGTCGAGGAAAGCCACGCCGCGCTGATGGCCAGCGAGGCCGCCTACGCCCTGCGCCGCCGCGACATAGCGGTGCAGTGGCTGAAAGCCTGGGCATCCGTCGGGCTGCTGCATCGACAGGACATGCTGGGTCGCGAACGCGTGGCCGCGATGCAGCGCTTCGACGACCTTGCCGAGCGACGACTGCGGGTCGGCGACCTCAGTGCACCCGAGCGCGACCTGGCCGCCCTCGCCCTGGCCGAGGCACGCATCGCGCAGGCCTCGCTGGAAGGCCAGCAGGCCGCGGCCATGGCGACACTGGCGGCGCTGGGCGACGGCATGGAAACCGGGCTGCCCGCCCTGCCCGAGGGGTTGCCTCCACCACCCGATGGGATCGTGCCGCGGGAGGCGGAGCAACGCCCCGAACTGGCGCAGGCCTATGCCGAGCAACGTCGCCGCGACGCCGCCGTGGACGTGGCGCGACGCGCCCGCGTACCCGATCCCGTGGTCAGCCTCACCGGCGGCCGCGTGCGCAGCGGCACCCGCAGCGATCCGGTGATCGGGCTCAGCGTGGCCATCGCCCTGCCCGTGCGCAACAGTGGACGGGCCGAGATCGCCGCCGCGCAGGCCGAGGCGGATGCGGCCCTGGCGCAACGACAGGCCGTGGGATGGCAGACCGCCTCCGCACTGCGGCAGGCCGCCGACACCTACCGCACGCTGCGCCAGACCGCCGACACCCTGCGCCGCCTGCGCGCCGAACCCACCGGCCCACGCACGCTGCTGCTTGAGCGCCTCTGGCAGGCGGGGGAGCTGGATACCTCCGACTACCTGGTGCAGTTGAACCAGCACCTCGATACCGCACTCGCCACGCTCGCCCTGGAAACCCAGACCTGGCAGGCGTGGTTCGACTACCTCGTGGCCACCGGCCGCCTCGGCGACTGGATCGACGGCCCCGCACAGGATGCCAACCCATGACCCACCGTATTTCCGCGCGCCGCATCGCACTCGTCATCGGCCTTGCACTGGCCACGATGCAGGCCGGCGCGACCGACCATCCCCTCGCACTGGACGACAAGGCCATGGCCGACGCGGGCATCGTCGTCGATACGCTCGGCACCCATGCCATGGCCGAGACCGTGGTCGCCCCCGGCGAGGTCCGGATCGACGCCTATGCCACCGTACTCGTGTCACCACGCGTCACCGCCCAGGTGATCGAGCGCAAGGCCAGGCTCGGCGACATGGTGGCTCCCGGGAACCCCTTGGTGGTGCTTTCCAGCATCGAGGTAGCCGAGGCGCAGGGACGCCTCATCGTCGCCAGCCAGGACTGGGCGCGCGTCTCGGCGCTGGGGCCGCAGGCCGTCTCCGGCCGCCGTTATGCCGAGGCGCAGGTGGCCCGCGACCAGGCACGCGCCGCACTGCGCGCCTACGGGCTGGGCGACGCACAGATCGCAGGCATGCTCCGGCGCGGTTCGCCGGCAGCGGATGGCCGTTTCGAGCTGGTCGCCACCCGCGCGGGCCGGATCACCAGCGACGATTTCCTCGTCGGCGAACGCGTCGAACCCGGCAAGACACTGTTCACCGTGGTCACCGAGGACACCGTCTGGGTCGAAGCGCAGCTGCCTCCCGCCGTGGCGGCGCAGATCACACCGCGAGCCGAGGCCAGTATCGCCGCGCAGGGCCGGACATGGCCGGCCCGTGTCGTGCAGCGCGCGCACCGCACCGACGAGGGCACGCGAACGGCCGGTATCCGGCTTCGCGTGGACAACCGCGACGACCTGCTCCATCCCGGCGATCCGGTGGACGTGCGGATCGCCACCGGCGCCTCGGACACGGTACTGGCCGTGCCCGCCGACGCGGTGGTGCTGCTGCAGAACCAGGCGACGGTTTTCGTGCGCGGCAGCAACGGCAGGTTCGAGCCCACGCCGGTCGAGGTGGGCGAGACGCGGGGCGGATGGACGCCCATCCGGCGCGGCGTGGCAGCCGGCAGCCGCTACGCCAGGGAAGGCGCGTTCGTGCTGAAAGCACGCCTGCTCCGCTCGCAGCTGGGAGACGAATGATGCTGACCCGACTGGTCGACCTGTCGCTGCGCTACAAGCTGCTGGTGATCCTTGGCGTGCTGGCGATAGCCGCGCTGGGCGTGGGCGCGCTGCGCCGCCTGCCGATCGATGCCTTTCCCGACGTAACGCCCGTGCAGGTGAACGTCTACACCGAAGCCACCGGGCTGGCCGCGGAAGATGTCGAGCGCCTGCTCACCACACCCGTCGAATCGGCGCTCGCCGGCCTGCCCGGCGTGGAGACGATCCGCTCGGTCAGCCTGTTCGGGCTGTCGTACATCGCGGTGTATTTCAGCGACGACACCGATATCTACTTCGCGCGCCAGCTGGTCAACGAGCGCCTGCAGCAGGTCGCGGAGCGACTGCCCGACGGCTACGGCAAGCCCGAGATGGGACCGAACACCTCGGGACTGGGCCAGGTGTTCTGGTACACGGTGGAAAGCGAAAACGGCGCCGTGTCCGACATGGACCTGCGCGCCTGGCAGGACTGGACCGTGCGCCTGATCCTGCGCAGTGCGCCCGGTGTCGACGACGTCACCTCCTGGGGCGGCCAGGAGCGCCAGTTCCAGGTGCGCGTCGACCCGCAGCGCCTGATCGCCTACCGGCTCGGCCTGAAGGACGTCCTGCAGGCCGTGGAGGCGAACAACGCCCAGGTGGGCGGCAACGCGATCGACGTGGGACGCGAGCAATACCTGGTCCGCGGCGTGGGCCTGCTGCGCGACGCCGCCGACCTGGGCGCCATCGTGCTGCGCAGCGACGACGGCACGCCGGTCTACCTGCGCGACGTGGCGACCGTGGTCGAGGCCGGCGCGCCGCGCACCGGGGCGGTGACGCGCGATGGCCGGGAAGTCGTCCTCGGCCAGGCCCTGGCACGCATCGACGAGAACGCACGCAGCGTGGTGGAAGCGGTCAAGGCGAAACTGGAGACGATCCGCCGTGCCTTGCCGCCGGGTGTCGTGGTGCGCCCGGTCTACGAGCGCACCGACCTCGTCGACGCCGCCGTCGGCACGGCCACCCGCGCCTTGCTGGAGGGCGCGCTGCTGGTGGCCGTCGTGCTGTTCGTCTTCCTGGGCGAGTGGCGCAGCGCGCTCATCGTGGTGACCACCCTGCCGCTGGCCATGCTGATCGCCTTCATCGGCATGGACCGCTGGGGCCTGTCGGCCAACCTGATGTCGCTGGCGGGGCTGGCGATCGGCATCGGCATGATGGTGGACGGCGCGGTAGTCATGGTGGAGAACGCACACCGGATCATGGGCGAGCACGCCGCGCAGGGCCGCGTCGTCGACCGCGGCGGCGCGGTGCGCGAGGCAGCGCGCGAAGTGGCCGCGCCGATCGCCTTCGCGATCCTCATCATCATCGTGGTCTTCCTGCCGCTGTTCGGCCTGCAAGGCCTGGAGGGCAAGATGTTCCGGCCGATGGCGTTCAACATCGGCTTCGCCATGGCCGGGTCGTTGCTGCTCGCCCTCACCCTGGTGCCGGTGCTGGCGGCGGTGCTGCTCAAGCCCGGGCACGAGAAGGACACGCGGCTGGTGGCGTGGCTGAAGCGTCGCTACGAGCGCGTGCTGCGCGCCGCGCTGGCTCATCGCCGCGGCGTACTGGCAACCTCGTTGCTGCTGCTCGTGGCCGCGATGGGACTGTTTCCCCTGCTGGGCAAGGAATTCATGCCGGTGCTGCGCGAGGGCGCGATCATGTGGCGGATCACCTCGATTCCCTCGGCTTCGCTGAACGAGTCCATCGACGTGTCGCGTCGCGTCGCGGAACGCATCCACGCCACGGTGCCGGAAGTGGAAACCACGCTGGCCATGATCGGACGCGCGGAAAAGGGCGAGACGGCCGACGTGAACTACATGGAGGTGTACACGCCGCTGAAGCCCGCCGCGCAGTGGCGCCCCGGCCAGACATTGGCCAGCATCGAGGCCACGATGCAGAAGGAACTCGAAGACGCGCTGCCCACGGCCGTGGTCAGCTATACGCAGCCGATCCAGATGCGCATCGAGGAACTGATCTCCGGCGTGCGCGCCACACTGGCCCTGAAGATCTACGGCGACGACCTGGCCACGCTCGATCGTCTGGGCGCCCGGGCACGCGACATCCTGGCCACGGTGCCCGGTGCAGCCGACCTGTCGCTGGAAGCCAACCTGGGCAAGCCGCAGTTGCGCATCGAGGTGGACCGGGCAGCGATGGCCCGCTACGGGCTCAACGCGGACGACATCCTCACCGTGGTGCGCAACGGCATCGGTGGCCAGGCCGTCGGCAGCCTGGTGGATGGCGTGCGCCGGTTCGACATCGCCGTGCGGCTGGACGACGCCAGCAAGGCGTCGCCCGAGGCGATCGGGCGCATTCCGCTGCGCACGCCATCCGGCGTGCTGGTACGGCTCGCGCAGGTAGCCACGGTGACGCAGGCGGACGGCTACTCGTTCATTCGCCGCGAGGCGCTGCAACGCTTCGCCGTCATCGGCCTGGACGTACGCGGGCGTGACATCGACGGTTTCGTCCGGGAGGCCGAAACACGCCTGGCGCGCGAACTGGCGCTACCCACCGGCTATTACACGGCATGGGGTGGCGCGTTCGAGAACCAGCAGCGCGCCATGCAACGACTGGCGCTGATCGTCCCGCTGACGATCCTGCTGATCTTCGTGCTGCTCTACACCGCGTTCCAGTCGTTCAGGCACGCGGCGCTGATCCTGGCCAACGTGCCGTTCGCGGTGATCGGCGGCGTGGTCGGACTGTTCGTCAGCGGGCAATACCTGTCGGTGCCTTCCGTGGTCGGCTTCATCGCGGTGTTCGGCGTCGCCATGCTCAACGGCATCGTGCTGGTCAGCTTCCTCGACAGGCAACGCGATGCGGCGGGCGACCTGCGCGAGGCGGTGATCCAGGGCAGCCTGCTGCGGCTGCGACCGGTGCTGATGACGGCCACGGTGGCGATCCTCGGCCTGGTCCCCATGTTGCTCTCGCAAGGCGTGGGGGCGGAAACCCAGCGTCCCCTGGCGACCGTGGTGGCCGGCGGGCTGATCACTTCTACCCTGTTGACGCTGGTGCTGCTGCCGGTGCTGTACGAGTGGATGGAAGCGCGTCAGGCGCGTCGGCGCGCTTAAGCGCCACGATCAGCGATAGCTAAAGGGCTCGCCGTCATGGGTGGGCACGGGGAGGAGGCGCCGCGCCATACGAGCGACGGGCTTCGGCTTCGGCTTCGGTACAGACCCCGGTCATGCGCGAAGAACCTAAAAAAGTTCAGTTAGAGTGATCCTTTCGCTCAATACGTAAACCTCAAGCGGCAACTTGCGGAGCGTCTTGATGAGGTCATCACGCAGGTCGCCTTCACGAAACCGACCATGCAGCACGTCACCGTTACGCCTACTTACCACGACGCACACGCCACTCTGCCCTGAGCCGATAAACACGGCGGTATGCCCAGCGCAGCGGCCTGTACGCGCCGAAACCCAGGGTCGCGGGCATCGATCTCACGACATACAGCGAACCGCACGCCTCGGCGCGCGTGGCAAGCAGTCGCTTGTACTGGTTGTCGCCGTAGCCGAAGCTGATGCGCTCGCCGGGAAACCGGTCGAGCAAGGCGCGAATGGCCTGGAACACCGCGACGGAGCCGATGCCCACCTTCGCTACGTCCTCGTCGTAGCCGAGGTCGTCGACCAGGTAGGTGCCGCCCAGGCGATAGCCGTGCACATAGGCCAGAGGTTGCCCCTCGCGCAGCACCACGTGCCCGACCAGTTGCCCGGCGGCGGCCAGGCGTTCGAACAGGGCCACGCGCGCCGGTGCCTCCCAGTCGATGGGCAATGCGGCGTGGTGCCAGGTGCGCGCGTACACCTCGTTCATCAGCCGGGCGTACTCGCGCATGCCCTCCGCCCGATCGAACGTATGCAGCGCCGCATCGCCGCCCAGCTTGCGATACGCCCGCCCCACGCGCTGCGTGAGATCGGCGCGCTTCTTCCTGTCCATGCCGCCCAGCCAGGTTTCCGAGGACGGCTGTGGGTCGATCGACCAGTGCACCTGGTCACGCAGGTGCGCGGCGACGATGCGCAGGCCGACGGCGGCCAGGCGATCCGCGAACCGGCTGGGCAGGCCGGCCTCCTGGATACGGATCACCCGCACGCTGGCGTCGCCTGCGAGATGGTGGGCGATGGCGTCGCCGACCCGCTCGCGATCGGCGTCGTCCGCCACGACATCGTCACCGAGCAGGCGCAGCACGGGCCCGCGATACACCGGCATGCGGCGCCCGCCCAGGTCGATCCGCGCGACGTGCCCGACCGCCAGCAGCGGGGCGTAGCCGACGACGCCTCCCCCTGCATCGCAGACGAGGATCACGTGCGGTCGCGTGCCGTCGCTGCGGCTCGCCACCTCGTACGCGATCCAGTCCGGGTGCTGCACGATGCCGCTGGCCGCACCGGGCCGTGCCGCCAACAGGGCCATCCCGTCGCGATGGTCCTGCAGGGTTTCCAGCGAATCCACCACGCGACAGACCTGGCTCATGGGCCGGCCTTGACCGCGGCGGACGGCAGGTGATCCAGCATGCGCGACAGCCAGCGACCCGGGCGGCCGAGGCGTTGGCTGATGCCCGTCATCAGTTGCACGTCGTCCGCCGTCCAGTAGCGCACGAGCACGCTGCCAGGCAGGTAAAGCACCCCGAAGACCGCGCAGCCGCCGAGGAAACCGGCCAGCGACGGAATGGCCGCAGTGGTCGCCCAGGCCGCCAGCGTGGCCACCGCGCCCACGACGAACAGGCGCGCCATCGCCGCCAGCGGCAAGCCGCCACGGGTGGCCTTGCGCAGGTAATGTACGGCCAGCGCCATCTCCACCACGCGGGTGCCGGCGTAGGTGAGCACGGCGCCCGGCAGGCCGAACGCCGGTATCAGCGTCACGCCCAGCGTGGCGTTGGCCACGAGCGCCACTGTGGCGATGCGGACACGATCGTCCTGGCGGTCCACCACGGTCTGGAACGCGGCGATGCCGTTGCCGATCAGCAACAGGCCACCCAGCACCAGGGTCGCCTCGATCGCGGGGATGGCTTCCACGTAGCGGCTGCCGTACATCAGCCGGACGATGTCCGGCGTCGTGACCAGACCCAGCCCGGCGATGGCGATGCCCACCGCCCAGTAGAACCGCGTGGCCTCGGAAAGGAAGCGGGCGGCCCGTGCCGTGCCGTGCTCGCCGTAGGACTTGGCCATGTACGGCAGCAACGTGGAGGTCAGCCCGACAGAGAACAGCTGCACCGCCCCGCGCGTGAGCGTGCCGGCGATCGCAAAATACCCCACCGCCACCGAGCCGGAGAACGTGTTGAGCAGGAAGATCTCGATGGTGCCGACACGGAACGAACCCATCAGCACCAGGGCGGCGGTCAGCTTCAGGTGGCGATCCACCCGCTGCGACAGCGCCCGAGGTACCGGGCCCGGTGCGAAGGATCGGCAGCAGCGGCGATAGACCTGCCGGTTGACCAGGTTCAGCACAAGGCAGGCGACCGCGAACAGCGCGACGAAGTCCACCAGCCCCGCGTGCATCAGCATGGCGGCCAGCACCAGCAACATGCCGAGCACGCCGCCGACCACGGTGGCCACCGCCTCGGGCTCGAAACGCTCCTGTCCCTTGGCGATGGCGACCTGCATCGCGTAGTTGGCCTTGGCGACCACCGCGACCACCACCAGCGCCATGATCGGAAGCAGCGAATGGTCCCATTCGGACGGTCGGCACAGCCAGCCCACCACCACGAACAGGCCGATCACCACGGCCGAGCTCCACCCTTGCAGACGCGAGAAGCGGGCGGCCAGGTGCGAGGCCAGGCCGGCATCGCCCATGCCGTCGGCCTCGGCGATGAACTTGGTGGACGAGGTGGTCAGTGCGTGGTTGGAACACACGATCAGCCAACCGCACAGCCACACGGTGAAGGCATAGCGACCGAAGTCCACCGGACCCAGGGCGCGTGCGATCCACACGCTCATCAGCAGGCCCAGCGCGTATTCGATATAGGTGGACACCGTGACGATGCCCACGCTGCGCAGCACGGCGAGGCGACGGTTCACGGCGACGCCGCCGGCGGGGTCGCACGGGAAGGTGGTGCCACGCCGGCGCCGGCCGGCTGCGCCATCATCCACTGCGCCACGCCGGCGCCGCGGTTGTTCCAGTTGAAGCGGCGCAACGTGTCGGCGATCGCCGCGCACGACGGCGCATACGACGAGGCGATGGCGGCAAAGCGCTTCGTCAGCGCCGCAGCCTGACGCGTGTCCGTCTCGAAATAGCGCGCCGCGGCCACCGGCAGGCCCAGTTCCACCGTGTGCCCATCGCTGTACCAGCCTTCCGATTCCTGGATCTTCATCAGCGCGGCGGGGGTGGCCTGCGACGACGACCAGTACCAGGCGATCTGGCCCTGCGGGCCGGAACAGCCGTTGCGCCAGTCGTGCGGCGGCACCAGTAACGTCGGCTCGATCCAGCCGTAGCGTTCGAGGTAGCGGCCGAAGCCGGTGATCATGGCCGGGATGCGTGGGTCTTTCGTGACCAGCCACGCATGCCACAGGCCGTCCACGATGTTCTCGCTCATCCAGGGCGATGCACCGCGCATGTCGTCGGCGCCGCCGCGGTCGTTCTCGTGCACGTTCCAACTGTTGCGCCACGAACCGTCGTCGCCGAGGCCGTCCGGATTATGCCGCTGCTGCTGTTCCAGCCAGCCGATCCGCGCATCGATGCGTTCGCGGTAACGCGCATCGCCAGTCAGTTCATAGGCGGCCACTGTCTGGATCAGGCCGAGGCCGGCCAGTCGTTCGGTGAAGTAATCGTCCGCATGGCGATACGGACCGGGTGCGCCGTTCCATCCACCGCTGTCCCACAAGTCCGCCATGGCAGCCACCGTGGCCGCATCGTGCATCGTGTCATCGCCGCTGAGCGCCATCGCCAGCAGGATCGGCTCGATGTAGACGTACTTGACGTCGCACGGCTTGCCCGACGGCATCCAGCCCCCCGCGCAGGACGGACTGGCCGGCACGCCGTCACGCTTGATACCGGCCATGTACCAGCGATAGCTGGCCTCGGCGGCGTCGAGGTAATCCGCGCGGCCGGTGCGCACATAGGCCTTGAACAGCGTGGACGGGCGGTCGAACAACCAGGCCGTGGTGTCGGCGGTGGGCAGCGTCCGCGCCCAGCGGAACTGCGCATCGACGTAGCGCGCGTAAGGCTCATCGGAAGTGGCCATCGACTGCGGGCCGGCGATCAGCGACGCGGTCAGCCACTGCGGGGTGAGCGTCGCCAGGGCGGCAGACGGAGAGCCGGTCCGCCCCGGCGCATACGGCCACGCCGGCATCGCCGCGGCATGGGGCGCACCCAGGATGAAGTAATACGTGCCCGCTGCTGCACGGAACTGCGCACGCACCGAACGCACGCCGCCGGCACCGGTATGCCACTGCAGCAGGGGCATGATGGCCGACGGTATCTCGTGGCCCTGCGCATCCACGATGCGCAGCAGCGTCGCATCGCGCAGCAGCCCCGGCGGAAACGGAATGCCCGCCGACACGGCCAGCACGTCGCCCTTCCCCGCCTGTGGACGCACGAGGATGGCCTGCGCGGCGGGTGGGCGCGGCGACCCGGCCGTGCGTGGCGATACAGGCGATGTGGCCGCACCCGATGGCGCAGCGGCACGTCCCGGGCCAGGCAAGCCGGCGACAACGCTGGCGATCAGCAGGCAGACGACGAACGGCACGCGGTGCACGGTGAAGCGCATCCTCATGCCACCGAAGCCACGGGCGCGGGCGCGCCGATCAGGCGGTATTCCCAATCCAGCGCCGTGCGCACGATGAAATCCAGGTCGTCGTGGCATGGCGTCCAGTCGAGCACCTCGCGCAGCCGGTCGCTGCAGGCGATCAGCTTGCCGATATCGCCCGGGCGACGTGGCAGCTCGATCACATTGAGCGGACGGCCGCTCGCGCGGGCCACCGCGTCGACCACCTCGCGTACGCTGTAGCCGTGACCGTAGCCGCAATTGAGCGTCAGCGACGCACCGCCGTCACGCAGATGGTCGAGGGCGCGCAGGTGCGCGGCGGCAAGGTCGTCGACATGAATGTAGTCGCGCACACCGGTACCGTCGGGCGTGTCGTAATCCGTGCCGTAGATCGAGAGGCTGGCACGCTTGCCCACGGCGTGCTCGCACGCCACCTTCACCAGCAGCGTCGCCGCGGGCGTGCTGTGGCCGATGCGTCCCAGCGGATCGCAACCGGCCACGTTGAAATAACGCAGCACCACATGGCGCATGGCGCCGGTGGCGCACCAGTCGCGCAGCATGGTCTCGGACATCAGCTTGGATCGGCCGTACGGATTGGCCGGGCGCGTCGGTGTTTCCTCGTCCGCGATGCCCGCGGCCGTGGTGCCGTACACAGCCGCCGTGGACGAGAAGATGAACTTGTCCACGCGCGCCTCCGCGCAGGCAGCCAGCAGGTTGCGCGTGTTGCAGGTGTTGTTGCCGTAGTACTTCAGCGGATCGCTGACCGATTCCGGCACCACGGTGTGCGCGGCGAAATGAAGCACCGCATCCACGCGGTGCGCACGCAGCACGCGTCCGACCAGCTCGCCGTCGCCCACGTCGCCTTCCACCATCGATGCACCACGCACCGCCTCGCGGAAGCCGGTGGACAGATTGTCGATGACGACCACCCGATCGCCTCGCGCCACCAGCTGTTGCACGGTATGGCTGCCGATGTAGCCGGCGCCGCCGGTGACCAGGACGGTATTCACGGGTGCCTCCCGGCCGCAGCCGGTGGAAAATGATGGGTCAGCCAGTCGTCGATGCCGTGCACCAGCCGTGCGCGGTCGCCGGTGAGGACATAGGTGTGGTCGGTCCCGGCGAGGTAGCGCGTCGCCACGGCCGGATGGCGCATGACCTTGCCGAAGCACTCGCGGAACTGGCGGGAGTGGTTGAAACAGTCGCTGATACCGCCCGAGTAGACGAGGTACAGCCGCATGCCCCGCGCAACCATGCCGGTGAAATCGGCGATCACCTCGGCGCGTGGCGCCGGCGCCACGGCGAACACCGGTTCCGGGGCCCGTGCCGCCGCCCTTGCCTCGCCGCCGCGGCGGCGCAAACGACGCAGCCAGCGCGCCGGGTCCGCCAGTCGCGGCAGGTAATGCCGCAGGCGATAGCCCAGCGTGCGATAGGCATAGCCGTCCAGGAACACCGCCCCGGCGACACGCGGGTCCTGCGCCGCCACCACATGGGCGTTCTGAGCGCCCGAGCACAGCCCGACCAGCACGAAGCGCGAGCAACCGGCCTGGCTGGCTAGCAGGCCCATGGCGTCGTCCAGGTCCGCCAGCACCTGTTGCACGCGGGTCTGCCCGCCGCCGGTGGCCGCGCTGTCGCCCAGCGTGGACATATCGAAGCGCAGCGTGGGAAACCCGGCGGCATTGAGCTGGCG
Source organism: Luteibacter sp. PvP120 (assembly GCF_054055715.1). Classification (NCBI taxonomy): domain Bacteria; kingdom Pseudomonadati; phylum Pseudomonadota; class Gammaproteobacteria; order Lysobacterales; family Rhodanobacteraceae; genus Luteibacter; species Luteibacter sp. PvP120. The sequence continues at coordinate 564,026 of NZ_JBSRXP010000001.1, forward strand.
GGTCAGTTCCACGTGCAGGCGGAACGGACCGATGCGGTGGACCAGCCCGGCATTGAGCACGATGACACCGATGTCGCCGGCGTCGCCCGCGGGCACGCCGGCGATGCCGACCAGGTGCCGCGCACGACCGAAACGATGGGCTTGCTCGTGCATCACGCGATCTCCCTGAAGCGACTGCTCACGGCCTGGATCAAAGACGGCGAAAGAATCGCGGTTTCCAGCCGGTGCAGGTCATTCCATGGCGTCGGCTGGCCCAGCACGCGAATCCGGCCGCGCTCGCCCAGGCGGCCGTCCCAGCGTCGCGGCTCGCCCTCCGGCAACGAATCCAGGACCAGCGTGGGCACGGCGCTCGCATCGACATGCAGCGCGGCCAGCTGGCGCCGCAAGGCGGCGCCGACATCGAAACCCAGCCACTGATCCGCGGCATCGGCCGCGTCACGCGGATGGGTGAACCGGTTCGGGTCCTCGCGCAACGCGGCCTGCATCGCATCCAGTACCGCGACGTGCTCGGCACCGTCGAACACCGGGTCCCAGGCGATCACCTCGGCGAAGCGGGCCCGTGACGCGGCGGCGAGCGCAATGCTGCCGCCCAGGCGCGCGCCGAAGGCGACCACGCGGTCCACGCCGGCCCGTGCGCGCACCTGGTCGGCGGCCGTCGCCGTATCGGCGACGCAACGATCCCAGTCCACTTCGTTGCTGGCGCCGGCGGCATCGCCTGTGCCGTGGTAATCGAAGCGCAGCACGGCCACGCCCTGCCCGGCCAGCGCCTGGGCCAGCTGCCGGTAGAGCCGGTGGCAGCGGATCAGGTCCTGGCCCAGCGGCGGGCACATCAGCAGCGCCTGGCGCGGCCGCACGGCGGGCGCGTGGTACATGCCGAACAGGCCGTGTTCGGCGCCGAAGAAAAAGGGCAGGTCCAGGTCGTCACGCATGCTCACCTCCGGTACACCACGCCGACAAAGCACTCCGCTTCGCGGTAGCTCTGTGCCGCCGCATCGCTGCTGCGCCGCTCGCGTGCCACGGAGATGTGCCAACTCCAGTGCCGGTTGATCTCCTTGGCCAGGTCCAGCCCGAGGCGGGTCGTGTGGTCGCTGCGGTCCAGCGTGCGGTAATCCACGTGCTCGTACGTACCGAAGCCGGACAAGGTGAGCGTCGGCGTCATGCGATAGCCCATGCCGACGCTGAGGCCACGCGCGGTCTGGTCGAAGGTCGGGTCGTCCAGGTAGGCCAGCTTGCCGATCGCCGGCGACACCGTGACGGTCAGGCGATCGCCGCGCCAGTTCCAGTTCGCCTCCACCCGGCGCTCGCGGTACACCTGCGAGCCGATCACGGCACTGCCTACGCCGATACCGTTACCGGTCGCGCCACGCCCCAGCCCGCCGGTATTGGCGAACGGATCGATGGCCTCGGCGCGATCGGCCTGCAGCCCCGCACCGTACACGCCGGGCGTGGTGATGATGTCCTGCGCGGCATCGGCGTATTGCCAGGTGCCAGCCACGGACACCGCGTTGCGCAGCGTCGGCTGCCAGCCCACACGTAGTCGAACCAGCGGCGCCGACACACTCCGGCCCTGGTCGAACGACAGCCGTGTGCCGCCGAGCAGGACATCCGCATCGAAATGCGGCAGCTTTCGTGTGTAGCGCACGAAGGCTTCCTTGCGATCGTAGTTGGCACCGTCCGGCTGGCGGGTGAAGTCCACGCGCTGGAACTCGACGTTGCCGGACACCTGGTCGGTCGGGCCGAGGTCGCGATACAGGCGGAACGCCGCCATACCGCGCGAGGAATCGAACTGGTCGACCTTCGACGCATAGCTGTTGATGTAGCGCAGCTCCAGCTGCCCGCGCGCGGCATCGCCGAAACGCATCCGCAGCGTGGGACCCAGCACCAGCACGTTGGTCTGCTGCCGGTTGTCCGGCGAATCGGCGGACAACTGGTCCACCGGTTGCACGCCCGCATAGTCCTCGACCGAGAAGTCCAGCCGTTGCGGGAGCACGGTCCAGTTCGCCTGCGCGCCGACTTGCGTCTGCGTCTGCGGATCGAAGTGGCCTTCGAGGTACTTCCGGTATTCGACCGTACCGAGCACGTTCGCCTGGAAGGTGGAACCCAGCTGGTTGAACTGGAACGTGGCGCCCGGCGTGAGCACGTTCTCGCTGAGGGGGCGATCGGACGACAAGGCGATGTTGTTGCTGTGCTCCAGGCCGGCATACAACGTGTAGTCCAACGTGCCCGCCAGTGAACACGCCGGCACGGCCGCCAGACCCAGTGCGATCGCGCGGGCCAGTGTCGTGGATGTAAGCATGCGCCCTATCCTTAGCCGCATCGCGATCACGGTGACTGGTTGAAGACGACGCCGGCCACCTTGGCCGGATCGAAATTGGCCACGGCCTGGTGGATCGCGGCGGGCGTGTCGCGTCCGTAGCCCGCCACCACGACCACGAAATCGGCCAGGTCGGCCAGTATCCGCGCGTCCGGCGAGCCCTTGACCGGTGGGCCGTCCAGGAACAGGTAGCGATCGGCATAGCGGCAGCGCAGCGAGTCCAGCACGGCGCGCATGCGGAACGAGGAAAAGTACTCCCCGCTGTTTTCCCGCGCCGTGCCGGCGGGGATCAGGCGCAGCCGCGGCACGCCGGTCGGGTACATGATCGAGGCGATGCCACGCGCTGGGTGCTCGAGGAAGTCGATCAGTCCTCCCGTGCGCGGCTCGATACCCAAGGCCTTGTGCTGGTCGGGATAGCGAAGGTTGCAGTCCACCAGCAGGCTGGTCTTCGATTCGTCGAAGGCGAACGCGGCCGCCAGGTTGCGGGTGACGAAACTGCCGCCGGATCGTGGGCTGACCGCCACCACCAGGGTGATGAAATTGCTGTCGCCCGCCATCTCCACCAGGCGGGTACGGATGCCCCGGAACGCATCCGATTGCGAGCGCACCGACGCCTCGCGATGGATCAGGCGCTTGCGTTCGCAGTCGATGGGCGCCAGTGTGCCGCGCTCGTCGCGCATCAGCGCGATGGAGTGGCCCGACGCGGCATGCGCGTCGTCCTGTGCCTCGTCACGATCGACGAAATCGCCCGGCTCGGTGGATGCGCCAACGCGCGAGTGCATGGTCTTCAAGCCTTCATCCTCCACCAGAACAAACCCAGGTACACCGCGCCCACGCCGAGGACGATCGCCCCCAGCAACATGTTCTGCAGCCGGTCGCGACGACGGTCGCGCGGCGTGGCGTAAAACGGGATGGTCGCAAGCACCGGGTAGCCGAGCGCCTGCTCCAGCTGTGCCACCGAACGCGCACGCGGATCGAAGCGGGCGACGGCGAACAGCAGTCCGAACGGCACCGCCAGCGACAAGGCAAGGCCGGCCAGCCCGAAATGCATGAAACGCAGGCCCGACGGCACCAGCGGCATCACCGCCGGGTTCTGCACCTGGAAGGTCAGCCCCCGCTGCTCGGCGTCCAGGTTCATCGACACGCGTGCGTTCTCGCGCCGCTTCAGCAGGTCCTGGTAGACATCGCGGTTGACCGTGTAGTCGCGGGTCAGCTCGGCGGTTACGTTCTCGGAATTGGCGATGCGCCTGCTGCGTTCCAGTTCGGACTGCAGCATGCTTTCGCTGGCGCCTACCCGCGCCGAGGCGGCGGCGGCATCGCCACGAATCGTGGCCAGCTGCACGCGCATCTGCTGGTTGACCGGGTTCATGGCGACCATGCGGTCCACCGTGCCGCCGCCCACGGATCGCCGTGCGTCGGCACCCTGCATCTGCGCGCGAAGATCGTCGATCTGGTGGCGAAGCCGGACCACGTCGGGATAGGCGTCGGTGTAGGTCAGTCGCAGGGTATCCAGTCGCGCCTGCATCTCGGCCAGCTGCGACGCGTAGATGCCACCCACGGTCTGCACCGCGTTCACTTCCGACTCGCCGCTCAGCTGCGCATTCAGTGCCGCCGCCTGCGACTGCTTCTGCATCGCATCCATGCGGTTGTTCTCGATCTGCGTGCGCAGCGAACCGATGCGTGCGTTGGTGTCGGCATCGCTGCCGGGGCGTGCATCGGCGTTGGCGTCCCGGTAGGCCTTGAGCTTGTTCTCCGCGTCGGTAAGCTTGCTCCGATAGGCCTCCACCTGGCTGTCGATGAACTCGTAGGCATCGCGGCTCTCGCGCTGCTTTGACGCCAGGCTTTCGCTGATGAACAGCTGGCCGAACGCACGGGTCACCTCGAACGCACGCCGCGGATCGGCATCGAAATAGCTGATCGTGATCAGGTTGTCACGACCATTGACGATCTTCGTCCGCGACTTGATCGCCTCGATCAGCCGGTCGCGCTCGATGGGCGTCGGTGTGCTCGCCAGCCAGCCGCCGGTGCTCAGCACCTGGTCCATCACGCGGCGACTGAAGATCACGTCGCGCGCCATGCCCACGCGGTTCGCGTTGGCGGTGGCCGATGCCGCGCCCTCCATCAGCGGCGTGATGATGCTCGCCTCCTGGGCCAGGATGGTGGTGGATGCTTCGTATTTCTTCGGCCACAGCGCGCCGATGCCCAGCGCGGCCAGCGCGATCGCCGCGAAGGTCACGCCCAGCGCGATCCGGCGTCGGCGTGCCTCGCCGATCAGCGCGGGCAGCATGCCCGCGAAAGGAACGAGTTCCCCGTTCATGGATAACACCCCTTGCCCCGCCGGACGGCGGGACGGTCAGAAAGCGCGCTGCGGGACGGTGATGACATCACCGGGCTGCACGGGATAGTTGTTGGCCAGGTCGCCCTGCTGGAGGATCTTCTGCAGGCTGACCGCATAGGCTTGCGTGCTGCCCGCCGCGTCGTGCCGGTAGAGTTCGGTGCGATCGGGCGCGGCGAATTCCGTCGTGCCGCCCGCCGCCAGCACTGCGTCCAGCACGGTCATGCCCTGGCGGTACGGAATCGAGATCGGGCTGCGTACGGCACCGGTGACCCGCACGCGCGAGAGGTACTCGTGGCTGCGCAGCGCGGTCAGGATCACAGCCACCTGCGGATCGCGGATGTACTGCACCAGCTTCTGCTGGATTTCAGCGCCCACCTGGTCGGTGGTGCGACCGCCGGCCGCCACGTCGCCCACCAGCGGCACGGTGATCTTGCCGTCGGGGCGCACCGGCACGCTGACGCTCAGGTCGGGGTTGTGCCAGACGGTCACCTGCAACTCGTCGTCCACGCCGATCAGGTAAGCGGCGACGACCGGACTGGCCGCATCCCGCGTAGGGGGCGGCAGATGGCTGCCGCCCGTTGCGCAGGCCGTCAGCCAGAGAGTGGCTGCCACGGCAGCCACGCGTTTTCCATGATTCATACGACACCCGCCCTGTGATTTCTCCCGGTGGGTATCGTCATTTCAATGCGCGGTGGCGTCCATTCAACAGCCCGCCTAGGCCATTCGACCGACGGGCGGAATGACCGGTTTTGCGCCATCATCGCGGCGGCCATGGATATCGCCGACTACCTGCTCCATCCGGCCATACAGGCACTGTTGCTGGCCGTCCTGTCCACCGCGCTGGTGCTGTGGCGACGGCCACGCCATGCCTGCATTCTCGGTATCGTCGCCGCGGCATGGCTCGCCCTCGCGTCCACGCCGGTCCTGGCCCTGCACCTGCGCACCGGGCTGGTAACGGGTAGGGACGATACGTCGTCACACGCGGATGCCATCGTCGTGCTGGGCGGCGGCGTACTTCCGAACGGCGACTGGTCGCGGACGACGACACGAGCCGGCATGGGGCTTTCACTGTGGCGTGCCGGAAAAGCGCCCGTGCTGCTCGCCTCCGGCAGCGACCAGGCGGTTTATCTCGCGCGGGGGTTCGCCGCGTCCGGTGTCCCGGCAAGCGACCTGCGCGTGGAGAACGGCAGCACGGACACGCACGAGAACGCTCGCGACACCGCCGCCATCCTTCGAGCGGAGGGCCTACACCGTATCGTCCTGGTCACCTCCGACATCCACATGCGACGGGCGGCGGCATGCTTTCGCCACGAGGGCATGCGCGTGATCGAGGCGCCAGCGGACGATGCCCTGGCCGACCTCACCGCGGCGCCGGGCTGGCTACCCCGACGCGACGCGCTCACCCTCACCGCCCGCTGCCTGCACGAGTACATCGCCCTGTGGATGTATCGCCAACGGCACTGGCTGGCCTGACGCGATGTCTCGACGTCCGCTCAGAAGCTTACTCGCAGGCCCACGTTGCCGGCCCAGCCGCGCATACCGTAACCGCCGACGAAGTGCTGGTAGTTGCCTTCGCCATACAGTTGCACACGGTCGCTCACCTGGCTCACCACGCCAGCGGCCAGCTTATAGGCATTGCCGACCTTTCCCGAGCCAAACCGACCGCGCACGTTCGCTGCCTCGCTGCTGACCGTCGCCATGGGATCGCCCTGGCTGCTGTGCGAAACATCCACGCTGGCATACGGCATGAACCTCGGCTGCGCGGTGCGACTGATACGGCCACCCAGCACCGCGGTGGTCTGTTTCGCTGTACCGAGGCGGATGTCCAGTCCATCCGTGTCGGTGAAGTCTCGGAAGGCCAGTTGCTGGTGCTTGAGCTGGAAGCGTGGCTCGACCGTCCAGTCGCCGCCGATGGCGATCGGCAGCCCTGCTTCCACCGACATCGTCCAGCCATTCGCACGGATGCGGCCGACGTCCGCACCGCGCATATCGGTACCCACGTCGCCTCGATAGCGTATCGAGCCGAGCACGCCGTCTACCCAGAGGCCATCGCCATGTTGCCATGTGATCCACGCGGAGACACCGTTCGCTCGGTATTTCGCGGTGCTGTTGCCGTCGGCGGCGTTCGGCGTGACGCGGGTGGTGCCGCGGTCGGCCGCCCAGCCGGCGCGCAGCGTGCCGTTGTCGCTGTCGAGGGCGATGAGGCTGCCGCCGAGTTGCAGCGCATTAACCTGCTGGTCGAAGTCGTAGCCATAGCGTTCGAACGACAGGTTGGAGCTGTAGCGAAGCTGCCCGCCGAGATAGCGCGCGAACACTTCACCGCCCAGTGGACCGGCGGACGAGCCCTGACGGATATCGCCGAGCCGCTGGTGCAGCCCATCGCTCATCATGTCGCCATACCGGAGCAGCGCCGCTGGCGCGGAGAGGTACGACGGCACCTGGGGTACCACGGCGACGCGTGCACCCGGCGGCTCAGGGCGGACCGGCTCACCACCGTCGCCACCGTCGCCACCGTCGCCGGGGTTGCCCGGATTGCCCGGGTTTTCTGGCTCGCCCGGATCGACCGGGGGCTCCACCGGCGGCTTGCCGGGGTCCACCGGCGGGTCGATCGGCGGCTTGCCAGGATCGACGGGTGGCTCGACCGGCGGTTCCACCGGGCCGCAACCGCCCTCGCAGACGATCCGGCTACCTAGACGGTAATCCCAGTTGAGGGTGCCACGGGCGAGCAGATTCTGTGCCGGATCGGTCTGCCCCGGTCCGAAGGCATGCAAGGTGTACTGATAGGGGCCGGCCGCCACATAGCCGCCGCGCAGGCTGAAGGCATCGGCGCGTGACGTTCCGGCGACCTGAACCAGCGAGATGCCCTCGCCGGCGTCGACCAGACCGTTGGCGTTGGCATCGGTGTCGGCGCCGTCGCCACGTGGCGTGACGACGATCTCGGTCGGCCCGGTGGTGGTCACCGAGCCCTCCACGAACAGTCGATCGGTCTCCTGGCCGGCGAGCGGACCCCCTGCGTTCATGGTCACGTTCAGGCCAAGAACGCCACCGCTGCCGGTGAGGTCCCCACCGACGTCCACCCGGCTATGCGCGTTACCGGCCCGCGGCGTGAAGACGACGTTGCCGCCGGACAGGTCCAGCGAGCTCAGCGACGAATCGGCCGAGACATTCCAGCTACCCTGGGACGCAAGGGCCATCGCGATATCGCCGCTTGTCGCACCGGCCATGGCCGACCGTTCGCTCAGGGCGAGTGCGAGCGACGAGCCGTCGGCCACGCGGACATCGCCCCGCACGAGGCTACCGCCAGCGACATCGATATCGGCCGTGCTACGCACGCCCAGATCGATCGCCGTGCCGCCGCCACCGACGATCTCGCTGCCGCCGCCGATGTGGACCACGGCGTTGGTCGACTGGTTACGCAGGGTGTCGATCGAAATGCCGCTGCCGGTCACCCCCTCGACCCTGGCGCCATCGAGTTCGAGCAGGCGGGTGCTCGGCAGGATGACACCATCGCCACGATCGTCCTGACGAATGCGCACACCGTGCAGCTGTCCGGTCACCGAACCGCCCTGGACCGACGCACCGCCGAGGAAAATCACCAGCCCCACACCGCTCGCACCGGTTCCGCGTACCTCGGAATCGCGCAGTGTCACCGTGCCATTCCCTGGCAGATGGTTTTGTGCCACGAACACACCGTAGGTGAAACCGCTCAGCACACTATTGCTGACCACGACGTTGCTGGGCATCGCAGCCGCGCCGTTGGAGGGTACGATGCGGATGGACAGGGCACTGCCGGTGGCACTGTCTACGCGCGCGCGCGTGATGGTCGCGGCGCTCTGTCCGGTCAGCGCGATCGCGTCGGACGCACTCGCGCTCACGTTGCCTGCGTCGATCAGCACCGACGATGAGTCCGCGGCGATCGACAGCGCCGCCGAAAGCGGCGACAGGGTCAGGGACGCGCCGTTACGCAATATCCATGCTTCAGCTGCCTCACCCGGCACGACGGTCTTCGATTGGCCAGCGCCCAGTTCGCCAGCAACGGCAACCCCTGCCGCAGGCAGGTAACACGCCGCCATGGCCATCCACAGCGGTGCCCGTCGGATACGATGATTCTGAGAGCTCATGGACTATCTCCGTTATTCCAGGTGACTCGATGCGTCGCGGGCACCCAGATGGTGTCCGCAAATCTCAAGCCGCCTATTGCAGCAGGAGAAAATACGCTTAGCCATGGGGCGTACTCCTAAATTCATGCTCCTCTTATGGCATGAAGCGAAGTGCTTCATTTGCGTTAACGCCAGCTCTCCACGACCCATCGCTATGCAATTCCGGATACCCGGAAGCTATGTCGTGGACCGCACTCGAAAGGGAAGCCATGCCCTGCTCGCGCCTACAACCTTCTGTCTATGGCCGTTGTATCGCCCCCGACCGTAACCTGCATCCATCCCGCCCGGGCTTTCCGGCCCGGAGATTCACCCAAAGGAGTCGACCATGGACGGATCGAGCAACAAGCGTTACCCGGCAGTGCGCCGCCAGCCGCTACCGGCGACGGCGGTAAATTCCACCATCGGGCTGTCGGACGTAGGTACGCAGGTATATACCGAGCCCCTCATCATCGATGCCACGGCACTCGCGCCGGTGCCGCCGGGTGGAAAAGCGGACAATCTGCTTCTTGCGAACACGAAGGAAAAGGCGATCGTCGTCACGGCACCGCTGCCACCGAATGCCGATGCCGGTGACACCGTCCAGGTGGTGTTGAACGACCATGCTGTGGGTCAGCCTATCGATGTCAAGGATTTTATCGACAGCGAGATCATGCAGATCTCGATTTCGGCGGAGGACCGCGCGAAGGAGCCGGAAGGTGTCGTCCGCATCAACTACCAGATTGACTTCGTCTCCGGAAGCGGCGGCATCGAACCGGGCCCGCCCGGGCAGACCTACATCACCGACTACACCCCTCCCGGCCTCCCGTTCCTCGGCCAGTTGGTGTTTGCGGAGGATGTGATGAAAAACGGTGTCACTCCCGCCGCATTGCGCAGCGATGACAACGGTGCGGAGTACCTGCCTGCCCTCGTCCCCAGCTACAGGGACCTCGCCCCGGGCGATCGTATCCTGGGTCTGGTCGGCACCCGTTCGGAAGTGCTCGACCCGATCGACGTCGGTAACGAGGACATCGAGCTGCGTTTCATGCGCAGTTTCATCGAAGAACAGCCCGACGGCCCCATGAACTTCTCGTATAGCGTCAGCGACCGCGCCGGCAATACCTCCCAACCGGCCGCGCCTGTTCGGCTGCAGGTGCTACTCAATGGCGCCATTCCGGATCTGGAGCCGCCCCGTGTACCGGCTTACGACGAGGATACGGTCGGTCCCAAGATCATCGACGAAGAGGATGCCCGTGCGGATGGCGGCGTCATCGTGGAAATTCCGACCAACGAGGGCATCCTGGTCGGCGACACCGTCATGCTGCACTGGGGCAGCCAGGACATCGGTCCGGTCCTGGTGACGTCGCCATCCAGCGATCCGGTCGTGACGATCGGTGTGCCCTATGCCGCCTTGCTGGCCGAGTGGGCGGCGACGAGCGAAGGTCAGGATGTCCTGGCGACCGTCGACGTCGGCTACGATGTCATCCGTGGCGGCGTGATTGCCGGCAGCGCGCAACAGCCCGCCGTCGTCGAGGTCAATCTCTATCAGGCCGGTGGCGCAGACCCCGATCCCGAGACCCCCGAGAACGAGAGCCTCGAGGCGCCGACACTCACCAGCGCCGGCGGCTCCGACAACGAAATCCCGCCGGAAGATGCCGAGAAGAACGCGACGATCACGATCCCCTGGCTGCAAGCCGATGGGGAGACGCCGGTATTCCTGATCGGCGATATCGTCACGCCGGTCTATGGGACATACGACGTACCGTCGCTGACCATCGAGGCGGAGCCAGCCGAAGACCTCACGATCTCACTTCCCGTAGTCCTCATCATCGCCGTCGGTTCCGGCGCGATCGACCTTTACTATCGTATCGAGCGAGCACTGGCCGACGGCGGCAGCAATACCTCGCGCTCGCCGACCACGGTCGTCACGGTGCACGGCGCCGATGAACTCCCCGGTGGCGGCTCTCTCCCCCCGGGGACGATGCCCGAGGCGAAGGGTACCGCCCCGGGCCAGCCGGACCGCCTGTTGATCGGCAAGGTGCAGGCGAGAGACGGCACCGACTTCGTGATCCCCGCGTACGTCAATCAGAGTGCGACCGACACGGTCACGGTCGATATGCGGGTCTTCCGCTCGTTCTACGGCAGTGGTCACCCCGGGGACAGGCCGCCGGCGAACGACCGCGACGTGACCAAGTCGTTCACGGGCCCGGTCTCGCCACCGATGCCGCTGGTGGTGCACTTCACCGAAGTCGAGCTGATGCGTTTCGAGTATCCAACGCAGGCACTCCATGCTCATCTGACTTACACGGTGACGTCGGCGTCGGCGCCGGACCGTCCTGTCACGTCGGAGTTGCTCCTGGTCGACATCGATCCACGCGGCGATCTGCCCGGCTGAACCTGCAAGACGCTCGCTGGGACCGTCGTCACGCGACGGTCCCATGCGCATGGAGGCGCTATGCACGACGATACCGAACCGCAATCCGCTCCCCAAGCTCTCGGTCCTCGGCTGGTCTTTCCCGCCGAGGTACTGGCCCGCGTGCCATCCCCTATCGCGCCCGACCACCTGCTGAAGGAGTCGGTCCGGGACGAGGCCATCGTTCTCAGCCTTCCGTTCCCGCTTTCCTACGAGGCCGAACCCGGGGACACCCTGCAACTGACCATCGACAGGCGGCCCGTCGGCGACATCACGGCACTCGATCTGCATGCACCAGGTGAGACGCTAAACCTGGTACTGGCCGCGGCTGACCGGCCTTTGAGCCTCATAGAAGACCGCCGCGTCGTTCGCATCAACTACGAGGTGTATTACGGCTCGGGCAGCGGCGCCAACGAGTACGGCCCGGACGACCAGACGTTCGTTACCGATATCGTACGGCCCGGTCGCGATTCCCTCGCCGCGCTTTCATTCAACACCCGCGTGATCGACTACGGTGTAACGCCCGATGTCCTGGCGGAAGACGGCGCGGGAAATCGTTACCTGCCGGCCATCGTCAAAGGCTATGCCACCGCGGCGGCGGGCGACTGGATCCAGGGGCGTATCGATGACGATCCGCTGCTGCTCTCCGATATCTACGAGATGCGCGAGGCCGACGTCGGTACGGATGTCGAAGTCCGGTTTCCGGCGGCCATGTTGGAAGCGATCGATGGTGGACGTCATGCATTCAGCTATCTGGTCGTCGATCGCGCAGGCAACGTGTCGCAGCAACCGGCCAGTGTCGATCTCGATATCCGGTTGTCCGAGCACATCGACGACCTCCTGCCGCCGACAGTCCCGGCTGCCGCGGACGGCCTCGTGACCAGCGACGATGCTCGCATCGACGGCGGCGTGAAGGTGGTCATCCCGGGCAACGCCGCGATCAGGGCCGGCGACGCGATCGTCGTGCTCTGGAACGCGCACGTGTCGGCGCCCTACCCCGTGCTTCCGGCCCAGGAAGGCAGGGATCCGCTGATGACGATCACCTCGCCCTACGACGATGTGTATACGGATTGGTTGGCGGCCACCGATGACACCGATCGCAATGTGCCGGCCCGCGTCGACTATCGCGTGGAGCGCGGCATCAGCGTGATCGGTACGCCGGCGGAGCCCGCACTCCCCGCGATCAATCTGTTCGGGCCGGGCGGCCGGGATCCCGATCCGCTGACGCCCGTGCACGAGAACATGCCACGACCGGATGTGCGCGGAGCGAGCGGCGATCCGGCCAACGTGATCCGTGCCGAGGACGTGGCACAGGACGCCACGGCAACCATCGCGTGGGAGATACCGGGGGCGCCCGGCATACAGGCCTTCGCTGCCGGTGATCGCATCCAGCTGTTCTGGGCGGCGGATCCTGTCGGCGCAGCTATCGTCGTCGACGCCCCCCGGCGTGACGTCGTACTGCGCATACCCAGCCAGGTGCTGCGTGATCACAGCCCCGGGACCTGGCCGGTCCGCTACACCGCATCGCGCACGCTTGCCACCGTCCCGTTCGTCAACATGGCGGCGTCGCCCGACCGGTCCGTCAGCGTCGAAGACTATCGCCAGGTGCCGGGCGAAGGCGAGCTCTTGCTCGATGCCACGTTCGTGGAGTGGGTCGGATCACGCGTGTATTCCATCACCCTCAGCGACGTGATCGACGGCACGCCCGTGCGCATACGGCTGGACCAGCCGAGCGTCGGCGCGGGCGACGTCATCCGCTGGCGCTTCCAGGGGCTGGGTGAATCGGGTGAGCCGATACCTGGCACCGATACGTCCGGCGAGCACGAAATCACGGCTTCCGACATGTCGTCCCGGCCCGACAACACCTGGCCCAAGCCGCCACCCAGCAGCCCGCCGAGCGTGAATCGCGCCTATGTGGACATCACCGTCGACGCCGGATTCCTCCTGCCGATCGTGTTCGGCAGGGCGACCTTCGACTACACGATCAGCAACGCCGTCGGCACCGGATTCGCCAAGCAGGACGTGGTTTACGTCGACGTACGCACGCTCTGAAGTCCTGTTCCATCCTTAAGGAGATCGTCATGCCCATCCTCAATGGTGTTTTTACCGGCCTGCCCGCACCGCTTATTCACGAAGTCGAAAACAACGGCGGCCTCGGTGTCCGCGATGTGGGCGAAGGCGCGGTCGCCCCGGTCACCGTCATCGTCGGCCCCTGGGACCTTTTCAAGGATGGGGATCAGGCGCAGATTCTCTGGGGCGCCGACCAGGTTCTCGTCGGTGAACGTGACATGTCCGCCACGGATGCCAACAAACCGATCCCGGTGCCGGTGTCTCCCGAAAGAATCCGCGCGCTGGGCGACGGTGTTCACGACGTTTTTGTCCGCGTCGTCTCCGCCCTGGGCAACCCACAAGTATCGCCACCGCTGACCGTGCGCGTGAAGACGAAACGACCGGGAGGCATCGACACCCAGCCGGATACCGAAACGATCAACGAGAACCTTGCCACCGCGCTCGTGCGGCCCTCGCCGCTCGTTGGCGATATCAGCAACGTGCGTGTCGTCGTACCGCGTTACGAGAACGTGGCCGAGGGTGATCGCATTCGCGCCTCGTGGCATGGCAAGTTCGTGGACCTGCCGCCACTGACAAGCGACGATGTCAGCCGGAGCGAGTTCGAGATTCCGATCGACGAGGCAACCATTCGTTCGGCCGGCGGCGGCGACGCACAGATCACCTATCGCATCCTAGACCTGGTCAGCAACAACTCGCTATGGGCACCGTATCGGGTGGTGGATGTGCCTATCGACGACCCGAATGCGCCCACATCGCCCTGGGTAAAGGGCACCGTCGACGACGCCGGCGTGGTGTTGCGGCTGACGGATCTCGACCGGGGCCCGGTGACCGTCCTCGCCGAGGCGCATGGCGGCAAGACCGGCGACTCCATCTTCGTACGCTGGGCCGGCGTGGCGGCAGGCGAGCAACCGGTGCCCCCTTATCAGACAGAACCGAAGAACGTGACCCGCGACAACGGCACCCTGACGTTCCAGGTGCCGTACGCGGAGGCGCAAATGCTGGGCGAAGGTCGGGTCAGCGTCACCTACACCATCGAAAGGAAAATGACGGGCGCACGGGAGGTGTCCCGTCGACGTGCCATAAGCGTGGAAGGCAAGGCCATCGGCCTGGACCTGCCGCGGGTGGAAGGCACGACGGGCGACGTCCTGGACGCAGCGGCCCACCTTACCGGCGCCGTCATCGCCGCACCCTCGCAGCCCGAGCGCATACCCGCGGGCAGCCTTGTTACCTTCCGCTGGAGCGGCAACGTGCAAGGCGAAGCCCGCGGGAACGCGGATGGCGTCAACGATACCTATGCCTTGCTGCCGTATACGGACATCGTCAAACTGGTCGGCGGCAAGGTTCGCATCTCCTATCAGGTCGAAACGTTCGGGACGGATAACGCCGTTCTCGCCATCAGCGAATCGGACTCGATCACGCTGGATGTGGTCGACAGCGCCGCAACGCCCGACTTGTCCCCGCCATCCGTGCCGGAAGCGGTCAACGGTGTTCTCTCTGTGAGCGAGCTGCTCGCGCACCTCGTTATACCAAGTCTGTCGAAGGGCACCTTCGTCGAAGCCAACATCCAGGGACGGGTACCGTTCAAGCAGTCGCTTCCCATCGGCGATCCGGCCCGACCGCCGATTTTCACTCTCACCGCGGCAGGCTTCATCCAGCCCAATGCCAACAGCCAGGTATCGGCGACCTATACCGTTACGGCGCCCGGATACAGCGCCACGTCCAGCGCCTATAACTTCGTCGTCGGGTCCATTGCCAACCTGGCCGCGCCGAACGTGCCCGAGTCCACCGATGGCGTGCTCGATCCCTTCTATGTCGGCGGTGCCATCGAAGTAGACGTTCCGTTCGATCCGAACGCGTTGCATGTGAACGACACGGTGACGGTGTTCGTAGAAGGCGTGCTCGGTGACACCCGGCCGACCTGGAACGATAGCCGTGAGCTGAAGGCAGCCGATCTGAATGACCCCATCGTCTTCCAGTGCCCGGCGACGACGCTCCAGCCCGTCGATGGCGGTCAGGCCAGCTTCCATTACACGGTGACACCGGCCAATGGATTTTCGCGGTCTTCGGAAACTTTTACCGTCGCCGTCCGACGTGCGTTGCGCGACCTGCGAGCGCCGACCGTTCAGCAGGCCGAGGGATCGCAGCTCGACCCATTCGACGCCACCGACGGCATCACGGTGAACGTGCCGGCAAATTCACAAATCAAGGTCACCGATGCCGTCACCGTCACCTGGCACGACGACAGCGAGTCAGCCGACCCGCGCGGCTCATACACCACCGTCGCGCAAGCCGGCAATCCGCGAGGTATGACGTTCACCGTACCGTCGAGCGTCCTGCCCTTCAACTTTGGCGACCAGGTGAGCGTGACGTATATGGTGGATCGAAACGGTACGCGCTCGGTGTCCCCATCCGCGTTCAGTCGGTCGATGCGGGCGATGGATGTATGACGCGTCGTCATCGACGCCAGTAACGGCAAGCCAGGTCTTCAGCGGGAGGCACGGGACATCAAACAATTCTTCTATCGCATCCGTCATCTATTTCAACGGACGCCCATGTTTTTTGAACAAGGAACAACGGCCTGCCCGGCAATCCGGTGCGGTACTCGGAACCTCTCCAATGCAAGGAACAGCAATGGCTATCATGAACGACCAGGCCAGCTATGGGTCCTCTAACGTCCAGAGTCGCGACGATGCACGCGCGACTTACTCCCTTTCACCCGCGCTGAGCCTCAACGTGTCGAAGCCGGGCAATCAGGACGCGCGGTTGCCACGACCGGCAGTCGCCGACGCTGACGGCGATCAGCTCGATCTCAACGCGTTCGCGGGAGACACCACGATTACCTGCGTGCCCTGGCCACTCATCGCCATCGGCCAGAAAGTATGGCTTGCGGTCGATGGCACATTGGACGATGGCACTACGACTACGCTTCGCCTGTGGACAGGCTCGCCCGTCGTCGCTTCCGAGATTGGCAATGGATTGAGCAAGACCCTGTCGCGGACATGGTTGAAGAGTCTGCGCAACGACAGCTCCATAACGGTAAGGCTCAACGTGACGTTCGATGAGTCTACTCACGAAGCGCGCAGTGTAGCGTTTCGGGTGCGGACTCTAGCGGTGCGCGTGTCGGAGTTTAATCTTGTAGACAATTTCGATAAATACGCGCTGGGCATGATAACAAATCGAACACCACTTGATTTTCTCCGTTACGAAGGTGACAGTCCATCGAATTGGTCAGTCGTTACTGCTCCGAGCGGGATGAGCGGTCGGTGCCTTCGCGTGTTCACGAGCTCCCCGCCCTCCGGGCCGTACTCGTACCTTCACTATACTACGGAGTATTACCCCCTGCCCGTATCCATAATGGAGTTCACTTACATTGCCATGTCAGGTGCCAACTCGGGCTTGCCCTTCTACATTAGGGCTGGATCTGTCCAGCAGACGCATTGGCTGATTGTCGACAAGCAGCCGCATACGCTGCGCATCGAGATTCCGAGCACTGTTCAATATTCTTTCGGCTTTGGAGGCACGCCCACCGGCCCCGGAACATTGGATGTATATGTGGATAACTTGAAGATAAAAACGCCATGATCCGTGAAATATGCCGGCTGCTTTTCTAGGTGCTTTACGACCTATATCCGCCATGCAAGGAAGCATCATGCTCACGAATGACCAGACCAGCCGTTCGGCCCCTGATCTCCAGGGTCGCAGCGGTGCTGGGGCGACCCACGCCTTATCACCCGTACGGCACATCAACGTACTGAAACCCGCCAATGGCGATGCGCGGTTGCCACGACCGGTCATCACCGACGCCGACGGTAATAAACTCGACCTGAGCTCGTTCCCTGGGAACACCACGATCACCTGCGTGCCCTGGCCGCTGATAGCCGTGGGCCAGAAAGTATGGCTGGCGGCAGACGGCACACTCGCCAATGGCGATCCGACTACGCTTTCGTTATGGGCGGCCTCCGGCGTCAACGCGTCCGAGGTCCGCGACGGGTTTCGCAAGACCCTGCCGCGAAGCTGGCTGGAAAGCCTGCGCGACGGCAGCACCATCACCGTGACGCTCAATGTAACCTTCGACAGGTCGACCGAAAAAGCCGGCAGCATCGGGTTCCCGTTACTCGAACTGACCTTGCGCCTCGCCCCTGCGTTTTACATCGATCCGGCCGCCATGAGCCTGCTGGTCGGCGGAAGCCGCCAACGGCAGGCGACAGGCGGCGTGCCGCCTTACGGCTACACGTCCAGTAATGCCCGCATCGCGACCGTCGGCAGCGCCAACGGCATGGTTACCGCGGTCTCCGCCGGCACGACCAATATCACGGCCAGCGATTCGGCAAACCATTCGGGCAGCTACGTTGTCCAGGTGACGGCGCCCGAACCTTGGCTGGACGACCTAACGACGTTCGCAGGGCCGTCTTACCAGGGATGGTCGCCCGGCCCTGGCGCGCGGTCTGGAGGGCCGGCCATCATGAGCGATGGAGGACCCGCGTTCTTCAACGGTACGGACGGTGGCGGAAGTTTCTCGGGGACGGTTATTTCACGGACATTCACCGTGACCTACGGTGCAAGCTACGAGGTCGTCGCGCGTGGTGAAGGTAGTGCCTACAACTCTGCGATCATATCGGTGTACGCGAACGGGCAGCCAATCATCCGCTCCGTCACTTTGAATGGCATCGTGAGCATCGGACCCTCAACGGTCGTCGCCAACGCTACATCGATGAGGATAGAGTTTTCCAACGAGCGCATTACCGGAACGGGCAACGACTTCGCTCTGCGTAATATCCGCATCCGGCGTATCGCCTGAAAATGACAAAAAAATGTAACGGCCACTGTCATGACCCGGCGGTGGCTGCGCGCCATCCGCTCAACGATCGTCGGTCTCGATCTGCAACGACGTCTTGCCGTCGCGCCGTATCAGTCCCGGCCCGAACTGCACGACTTTCTCGTCCTTCAGCACAACGGTGTAGTCCTTGTGGCTGAAGGAAAAGCGGCCCGGACGGCGGTCGAGCCAGCTCATGACTTCGAAGCCGATCATGGTGCGGTCGGAATCGGCCGGACCCAACCGGTCCAGCACTTCGTCACGCGGCATGCCTACATCGAGGCGCGCGACTTTCGAGGCCATGCCCGCACAGGCGGACAGGCCCACGGTCAGGGCGGCGACGACGATGGCCCGGTTCATCCTCACTCGCATTCCCCCACGGATCGGCATTGCCGGAATGGTAACCCACCGGCGGCATACCCGGCGCCCTCGTCACGCTAGCGTACGGAGGTGGACGGCGTCGGTGCCTGGCCGACCGGCTTGCCGTGCGGGTCCAGCGTATGGCCCTGCGCATCCACCCCGTGAGCATTGGCGTTCTCGACACGGCGCGTCACGCCCGTGGCCGAACCGGCGGGCTTGACGGGGGCCAGAGCGCGCTCGGTAGCGCCCGCATCGGAGTGCGGCGGCACGGGCGCGGCAGCCGGATTGGATCGCGCCACGGTACCGGTGTCCAGATCCTGGGCTGCACCGGACGACGATGCGGTCGGTGTGGCGGCTGCCGGCGTCGCGATCGGCTTCGGCGGAGGGGCGCTGGCCGGATTCGACGGCGGCGCCGTCTGGGCCATCGCGGCGGTAGCGGCAAGGGCGAGTGACAGCAGGAACAGCGGACGCATGGGCATGGCGGACTCCTGGCATGCCGGTGCGACGCCCCGGCTGGACCACGACGCTATCGCCGCCGGTGTGAAGCCCGCGCGTGCCTGCTAGGCTGCGGCCCTACCCTGCCGGAGACACGCGATGCTACTTGCCCTCGCTCTTGCCATGGCCGCCGATGGCGGCTTCGACGCCCGCGTGCAGACCGCGAAGGTGCTGGAGACCAACGTCGAAGGCAAGCTATGGCAGGGCAAGCTGTGGGACACCATCGGCAATCCGGCCACGGACGCGCTGAAGGACTGCATCGCCAGCAACATGCCGGCCGCCGACCGGCGTCCGTTCACACTGGTGGCGCGGGTGCGTCCGGACGGGCGCAGCCTGGACGTGGACGTGAAGCCGAAAACGCCCGTAGCCACCTGTTTCGCCGGGCAGTTCGCCAACTGGGCGCTGCCCGCGCCACCGAAGACGCCGACCCCCTATCCGATGGAGATCGACGTCTCGATGCAATGACCGGCTGACACGATCAGTTGAAGTCGTCCGGATCGGGGCCCATGCGCTTGCCGGCATCCAGGCCGGCGATGGCCTTCATGTCCTCGTCCGTCAGCGCGAAATCGAACACGTCGATGTTCGCGGCGATGCGCTCCGGCGTAGCGGACTTCGGAATCACCATGTGGCCCAGCTGCACGTGCCAGCGCAGCACCACCTGGGCGCTCGACTTGCCGTACTTCTTGCCGAGGGCAACCAGCGTGTCGTTCTTGAGCAGGTCGCCGCCCTGGCCCAACGGGCTCCAGGCTTCGGTGATCACCTTGTGCTTCGCGTTGGCGGCCACCACGTCGCGCTGGGCGAAGTCGGGATGCAGTTCGATCTGGTTGACCACCGGCACGACGCCGGTTTCCTGCACGATGCGATCCAGGTGCGCCGACTGGAAATTGGACACGCCGATGGAGCGGATACGGCCTTCTTCACGCAGGCGGATGAATGCCTTCCAGGTATCGATGTAGCGATCGTGCTTCGGCGTCGGCCAGTGGATCAGGTACATGTCCACATAATCCGTACCGAGCTTGGTCACGCTTTCGTCGAACGCCTTCAGCGTCGAGTCGAAACCCTGCTCGCTGTTCCACAGCTTGGTGGTGAGGAAGATATCGCCACGCGGCACACCTGAGCGTTCCATGCCCTGGCGCACACCGGCTTCGTTCTTGTAGATGGCCGCGGTATCGATCGAGCGATAGCCCGCTTTCAGCGCGGCGGCCACCGCGTCGGCGGTTTCAGCATCGGGAATCTGGAAGACACCGAAGCCCAGCTGCGGTGCCTTGTTGCCGTCGTTGAGGTCGAGGACCGGAACGGTGGAGGTCATGCGTTGTCTCCTGCGGGGAACCACCGGTCATGATGACGACGGCCCCGCATTCAACGCGTGACGGGTCAGTCGCCGCGCGCGGCGTAATGCGTTTCGACGTAGTGGTCGAGGATGGCCACGAACTCGTCGGCGATGTGGTCGCCGCGCAACGTCATCGCTTTTTCGCCGTCGATGAACACCGGCGCGGAAGGCGCCTCGCCGTTACCCGGCAGCGAGATACCGATGTTGGCGTGCTTGGATTCACCCGGTCCGTTGACGATGCAGCCCATCACCGCCAGGGTGAGGTTTTCCACGCCGTCGTACTTCACCCGCCACACGGGCATCTGCTCGCGCACATGCGCCTGCACCGTCTTGGCCAGTTCCTGGAAGAACTCGCTGGTGGTGCGACCGCAACCCGGGCATGCGGTGACCAGCGGCGTGAACGCGCGCAGGCCCATGGTCTGCAGCAGTTCCTGCGCCACGATCACCTCGGCGGTGCGCGACTGGCCCGGCTCCGGCGTGAGCGAGATGCGGATGGTGTCGCCGATGCCTTCCTGCAACAGCACGCCCAGGGCGGCGCTGGAGGCCGTGATGCCCTTGGAGCCCATGCCGGCCTCGGTCAGGCCTAGGTGCAATGCGTAATCGCCGCGACGCGCGAGGTCGCGGTACACCGCGATCAGCTCCTGCACGCCGGACACCTTGCACGACAGGATGATGCGGTCGCGCGCCAGGCCCAGGTCCTCGGCGCGGGCCGCGGAATCCAGCGCGGAGCGGATCAGGGCCTCGCGGGCCACGTGGCCGGCGTCCCACGGATCGGCGCGGCCGGCGTTCTCGTCCATCAGCGCGGCGACCATGGACTGGTCAAGCGAGCCCCAGTTGGCACCGATGCGCACCGGCTTGTCGTAGCGAATGGCCATCTCGATGATCGAGGCGAACTGGGCGTCCTTTTTCTTGCCGAAGCCCACGTTGCCCGGGTTGATCCGGTATTTCGCCAAGGCCTCGGCGCAGGCGGGCTCGCCTTCCAGCAGCTGGTGGCCGTTGTAGTGGAAATCGCCGATCAGCGGCACCGAGACGCCCATCATTTCCAGGCGCTCGCGGATGCGCGGCACGGCGGCGGCGGCGGCCGGCGTGTTGACGGTGATGCGGACCATTTCCGAACCGGCGCGGGCCAGCTCGGCCACCTGCTTCGCGGTGGATACGGGGTCTTCCGTATCCGTATTGGTCATCGACTGCACGACGATGGGCGCGCCGCCGCCGACCTGGACGCGGTCGATCACGACACCGGTGCTGGGGCGGCGGGCGCCTGCTTCCGCGGGACGCGGGCGGCTGGAAAGGGTCTCGGTCATAGCCGCGCATTTTAGCGCACTGGCATGACCGGAAACCGACTGGTTCTCACGCCACATCGATACCCTGGCCGCGATCATGCGCCATGCAGCTAGACTCGCCCCCCATGAACGCCCGACACCGCACCCACGGCTTTTCCAGCCGCCTGTTCGCCCAGCAGGCCCTCAGCCGCAGCGCCGGCGCTCCGCTCATCGGGGGCAACGCCGTCGAACTGCTGATCGACGCCCAGGCGCATTTCGACGCCTGGCTGAAGGCCATTGCGGGGGCGACCCGGCATGTGTTCCTCGAGAACTACATCATCCGCGACGACCGGATCGGCCAGGCCTTCCGCGACGCGCTGGTGGAGCGCGTGCAGGCCGGCGTGTTCGTCGCCGTGATCGGCGACTGGGGCGGCTGCCTCGGCCAGTCGCGCTCGTCGTTCTGGCAGCCCCTGCGCGAGGCCGGCGGTCTGGTCCGCATCTACAACCCGCCCCGCCTGGGTAGCTCGTTCGGCTGGATCAGCCGGGACCATCGCAAGCTGCTGGTGGTCGACGGCGAGGTCGGCTTCCTGTCCGGCGTCTGCCTGAGCGAGAAGTGGCTGGGCGAGCCGGGCCGCGACGTGCCGCCTTGGCGCGACACCGGCGTGGCGCTGCGCGGGCCGGCCGTGGCGGAACTGGAACACGCCTTCGCCGACAGCTGGCGCGAGGCCGGCGAACCCCTGCCGGACGATACGCGGCTGTCGCCCGTCGCCAACCCCGTCGAGGCCGGCCAGGTCGCCCTGCGCGTCATCGCCACGCAGCCCAGTACCGCGGGCATGTACCGGCTGGACCAGATGGTCGCGGCGATGGCACACAAGACCCTGTGGCTGACCGATGCGTACTTCGTGGGCATGGCGCCCTATGTGCAGGCGCTTTCCGCGGCCGCGCGCGACGGCGTCGATGTGCGCCTGCTGGTGCCCGGCACCAGCGATATCCCCATGGTCGCCGGCATGTCGCGCTCCGGCTACCGGCCGCTGCTGAAGGCCGGCATCCGTGTGTTCGAATGGAACGGCTCGATGCTGCACGCCAAGACCGCCGTGGCCGACGGCCGCTGGGCACGGGTGGGCTCGTCCAACCTGAACATCGCCAGCTGGCTCAGCAACCGGGAAATCGACGTGGCGATCGAGGATGCCGGCTTCGCCACGCAGCTCGAGGCCCAGTACGAGGCCGACCTGGAAAACGCCACCGAGATCCTGTTGCAGCCACGACGGCGCCGTTCGGGCAACGAGCGCGTGCGCAGCCGTACTCCCCATCCGCCACGGCCCCGCCGCGGGGGTGGCAGTTCGGGCCGCGCCGCGGCGGGCGCGTTGCGCATCGCCAACACCGTGGGCGCGGCGATTTCCCAGCACCGGGTGCTGGGCGACACCGAAACCGGGCCGCTGCTGGCCGGCTTCGTCGCCGCGCTGGTGCTGAGCGTGGTCGCCGTCGCCTGGCCAGCCGTCATCGCCTGGCCGCTGGCGCTGCTGGGCGCATGGTTCACTGTCAACCTTGCCGTCAGCTGGTGGACCCTGCGCGAGAAGCGCCGGAAGCACGGCACGGCGGACGTCCAGGGTGCGGACGACTGAAGCCGGGGCTGGCTAGCCCCGGGTCTTGAAGGTCAACGGCTGGCTCTCGACGGTCGGGCCGACCGACGGCGCAGGCCCGCACGAGCCGCACGAGCCGCAGCCATCGCCACAGCTGCCGGTAGCCACCGCCGGCTGGATGCGCCGGCCCAGCGCGCGAAGCATGGCGGGGCGACCGTCGCGGTTGAGCGCCGCCGATACCCGCGCCATGGCCCGCACCGAGGTCTTCGGCAGCAGCTTGCGGAACGCGACATAGGCGGCCGCGAGCACGACGACCGCGATGACGACACCCTGGACGATATCGAACGTGCTCATGAGAGCGCCCTCGCGATCTGGTAGGTGGCCAGCGAGGCAAGGTAGGCCAGGCCGAACAGGTAACCGGCGGCCACGGCCACGTTACGCCACGAGTTGGTCTCGCGGCGGATCACCGCCAGCGTGGACATGCACTGCGGCGCGAACACGTACCAGGCCAGCAGCGACAGGGCGGTGGCCAGCGACCAGGAATGCGAGATCACCGGACCCAGCTGCGAGGCCACGGTATCGTCGCTGCCGGACATCGCATACACGGTGCCCAGCGCGGCCACGGCGACCTCGCGCGCCGCCAGGCCCGGCACCAGCGCGATGCAGATCTGCCAGTTGAAACCGATGGGCGCGAACACGTATTCCAGCAGCCGGCCCAGGCGGCCCGCCATGCTGTAGTCGATGGCCGGGCCCGTGGCGCCCTCGGGCGGTCCCGGGAAGCTGGACAGGAACCACAGCAGCACGGTGAGCGCGAGGATGATGCCACCCACCCGCTTGAGGAAGATCAGCGCGCGCTCCCACAGGCCCAGGCCGATGTCGCGCACGTTGGGCAGCCGGTACGAAGGCAGTTCCATGATCAGCGCGTGCTCGCTGCGATCCTTGCGCAGCCGCTTGATCACGAACGCGACCAGCAGCGCACTGAAGATGCCGGCGAAGTAGAGCGTGAACAACACCACGCCCTGCAGGTTGAAGATGCCCGCCACCGTGTGGTTGGGAATGAACGCGGCGATCAGCAGCGTATACACCGGCAGGCGCGCTGAGCAGGTCATCAGTGGCGCCACCAGGATCGTGGTGAGGCGATCGCGCGGGTCCTGGATGCTGCGCGTGGCCATGATGCCGGGGATGGCGCAGGCGAAGCTGGACAGCAGCGGGATGAACGCCCTGCCCGTCAGGCCCACGCGGAACATCATCCGGTCGAGCAGGAACGCCGCGCGCGGCAGGTAACCGGATTCCTCCAGCACCAGGATGAAGAGGAACAGGATGAGGATCTGCGGCAGGAACACCAGCACCGCGCCCAGCCCGGCGAACAGGCCGTCCTTGAGCAGGCTGTGCAGCGCGCTGCCCTCGGGCAGGAACCCGGTGACCCCATCGCCCAGCGCGGCGATACCGGCCTGGATGCCGTCCATGACCGGCTGCGCCCACGAGAACACGGCCTGGAAGATCATGAACATGAGTGCCGCGAGGATCGCCAGGCCGAACACCGGATGCAGCACCCAGCGATCGATGGCGTCGTCGAGGGCCGCGGTGTCGCGCGGCAGCGTGACTGTCTCGGCCAGGATGGAACGCACCTCGGCGTGCAAGCGGTCGCGGTCGGCCGTGTCGATATCGGCAGGCTGGATGGCGGGCACGGCCCGGTCGATGCGGTCGATCAGCGCCTGCGCCCCGCCGCGCTTCACCGCGATCGTCTCCACCACGGGCACACCAAGCCGGCGCGACAGCGCGTCCACGTCGATCGCCATGCCGCGACGGCGCGCGGCGTCCATCATGTTCAGCGCGAGCACCACGGGGCGACCCAGGCGGCGCACTTCCAGCACGAACCGCAGGTGCAGGCGAAGGTTGGTGGCGTCGGCCACGCAGACGATCAGGTCGGGCGGCGCCTCGCCGGGATAGCGTCCCTGGCAGACGTCACGCGTGATCGCCTCGTCGGGACTGGTCGCGTCGAAGCTGTAGGTACCCGGCAGGTCGAGGATCTGCAACGTGCGCCCGGACGGCGTGACGAAGCGGCCCTCCTTGCGTTCCACGGTGACACCGGCGTAGTTGGCGACCTTCTGCCGGCCGCCGGTGAGCTGGTTGAACAGGGCCGTCTTGCCGCAGTTGGGATTGCCGACCAGGGCGATGCGGGTGGCGATGGCGCTCATGCGGCGTCCTCCATGGCGATGGTGACGCGCGCGGCCTCGGTACGGCGCAGCGCGAAACGGGTCGAGCCGATTTGGATCAGCAGGGGATCGCCACCGAGCGGCCCGCGCGCCACCAGGCGCACCGGCTCGCCGGCCACGAAGCCCAGGTCGCGCAGGCGCTGCGCGATGGGATCGGCGGGATGGGCATCGGTGACGGACTGGACCACGGCTTTGGCACCTTTCGGCGCGTCGGAGAGGCGCACAGCAAATACTCAAATAAGAACTGTTCGCATTGTATGCCTTTAGCACGAGGGCTGCACATGCCGTGCCGGCCTATTATGATCTTGCACCCTGCCCGGAGATTGCCCATGCCCGCCGTCGAACTCCGCCGTCATGGCAGTACCGCCCATCTGGTGATGAACCGTCCCGAGGTGCACAACGCCTTCGACGACGGCCTGATCGCCGAGCTGACCGCCGCGATCGACGAGGTCGAGAACGACGACAGCGTACGCGCCGTGGTGTTGACCGGCAGTGGCGGCAGCTTCTCCGCGGGGGCCGACCTGAACTGGATGCGCGGCATGGCGGCCGCCAGCGAAGCCGACAACCTGGCGGACTCGCTGCGCCTGGCCGCACTGATGCGCCGCCTGCAATTTCTTGCGAAGCCGACCGTGGCACGCGTCAACGGCGCGGCCTTCGGCGGCGGCGTGGGCCTGGTCGCGTGCTGCGACATCGCGGTCACGGTGGACAGCGCGCGCTTCGCGCTGTCCGAGGTCAAGCTGGGCCTGGTGCCCGCGGTCATATCGCCCTACGTGGTGGCCGCGATCGGCCTGCGCCAGGCCCGCCGGCTGTTCGTCACCGGCGAACTGATCGACAGTGCCGCGGCACTGTCGATGGGCCTGGTGCACGAGGTGGTACCGCCGGACCAGCTGGACGCGGCCGTGGAACGTGTGCTGGGCCTGCTGACGCGCGGTGGACCCGTGGCGCAGCGCGAAGCGAAGCGGCTGGCGCTGGCGATGGGCGGTCACACCCCGGCCGACGCGGAACGGACGGACGCGGGAAACGCCGCGCTGATCGCACGGCTGCGCGTGTCGCCCGAGGGCCAGCATGGCCTGTCCGCCTTCCTGGACAAGACCACGCCGGCCTGGGTGGGATGAGCGATCAGCCCAGCAGCGGCGGCAGGTCCTTGCCGATCTTTTCGGGCGTGTCGGTGGGTGCATAGCGTTCCACCACCTGGCCGTCGCGATCGACCAGGAACTTGGTGAAGTTCCACTTGATGCCTTCGGTACCCAGCAGACCCTTCTTCTGCGATTTCATCCAGCGGAACAGCGGGTGCGCCTGCTCGCCGTTGACCTCCACCTTCGAGAACATCGGGAAGCTGACGTCATAGGTGAGCGAGCAGAAGTCGCGGATGTCCGCGTCGTCGCCCGGTTCCTGGTGACCGAACTGGTCGCATGGAAAACCCAGTACCTCGAAGCCTTGCGCCGCATACGTCTTGTGCAGTTGCTCCAGCCCCTTGTACTGCGGCGTGAACCCACACTTGGACGCCACGTTCACCACGAGCAGGGCCTTGCCGCGGAACTCCGCCAGCGACCGCTCGTTGCCGTCGATGTCGCGTGCGGAGAAGTCGTAGATGCTGGTCATGCGCGGTTCCTGGCGTCGATGGGGATCGGCACAGTCTACGCCCGGCACGACAGCCATCGTGCGCTGCCGACCGCCGGCCGGCTTCGGCTACCATGGGTGCCCGTTACCGGCTGGAGCCACCCGCCCCGTGATCCGTTTCGCCTCCGCATCCAAATCCTATCGGGTGGAGGGCACCCTCGTGCCCGCGCTGGAACCCGTCGATCTCACCATCGAGGCGGGCGAGGTGTTCGGCATCATCGGCCATTCCGGCGCCGGCAAGTCCACGCTGCTGCGCCTGATCAACCTGCTGGAGCGCCCCACCGCCGGCCAGGTGTTCATCGCCGATCGCGACGTCACCCACGCCACCGGCGCCGAACTGCGCCGCCTGCGCGCGGGCATCGGCATGATCTTCCAGCACTTCAACCTGTTGTCCTCGCGCACGGTGGCGGACAACGTCGCCTTCCCGCTGCGCCTGCACGGCGAGCATGACGAGGCGCAGATCCGGGCGCGCGTCGACGAACTGCTGGCCCTGGTGGGCCTCACCGCCCACGCGCGCAAGTATCCCGCGCAGCTCTCGGGCGGCCAGAAACAGCGCGTCGGCATCGCAAGAGCCCTGGCCAGCAAGCCGTCCATCCTGCTCTGCGACGAGGCCACCAGCGCCCTCGATCCGCAAACCACGGCGTCGGTGCTGGAACTGCTGGCCGACATCAATCGCCAGTTGGGCCTCACCATCGTGCTGATCACGCACGAGATGGACGTGATCCGCCGCGTCTGCGACCGCGTGGCCGTGCTCGACGCGGGGCGCGTGGTCGAGGTGGGCGACGTGGCCGATGTCTTCCTGCACCCGCAGCACCCCACCACCCGCCGCTTCGTGGCCGAGGCCGACCACCGCGAAGGCCGTGGGCCGGAGTTCCCCGGCATCGACGGGCGGCTGTTCCGGCTGTCCTTCCGCGGTGCGGCCACCTATTCGCCGCTGCTGTCCCGCGTGGTGCGCGACACCGGCATCGAATACAACCTGCTGTCGGGCCGGGTCGACCGGATCAAGGACACCCCGTACGGGCAGCTGACGCTGGCCATGCACGGCGAGCGCCTGGACGAAGCCCTCGCGCAGCTCCGCGCGTCCGGCGTAGATATCGAGGAGGTGGCCCGATGAGCCCCATGCAGACGCTGTTCCCCAACATCGACTGGCCGGAGATCGCCCAGGCCTGCGTCGACACCCTGCTGATGCTGGGCGGCTCGCTGCTGTTCACGCTGGCGCTCGGCCTGCCGCTGGGCATCTGGCTGTTCCTCAGCGCACGGGGCCAGCTGCATGCGCGGCCGCGGCTGTATGCCGGGCTGTCGCTGGTGGTCAATGTATTGCGTTCCGTGCCCTTCATCATCCTGATGATCCTGCTGATCCCGCTCACGCAGGCCATCACGGGCGTGAGCATCGGCATCCGCGGCGCCATCGTGCCCCTGGTGATCGGCGCCGCCCCGTTCTTCGCCCGCCTGGTGGAAACCGCGCTGCGCGAGGTGGAGCGCGGCGTGATCGAGGCCAGCCAGGCCATGGGTGCCACCACGTGGCAGATCGTCACCCGGGTGCTGCTGCCCGAGGCGCGTCCCGGCCTGATCGCCGCCACCACGGTCACCGCCGTGGCGCTGGTCGGCTACACGGCCATGGGCGGCATCGTCGGCGCTGGCGGCCTGGGCGCGCTGGCCTACCAGTACGGGTACAACGGCTACAAGCCCGATTACATGCTGGTGACCGTGGCGCTGCTGGTCGTGCTGGTGCAGATCCTGCAATCGCTCGGCGACCGCCTGGTCCTGCGCTACACGCGCCGCTGAGGCGCCTTTGCATACGGCGGTATGGACGTCTATGCTGGCGGGCCGCACCATCCGCCACGGACGTCCGCCATGAAGAACTACCTGCTGCCCCTCACCGCCGCCCTCGCCCTTTTCCTCGCGGGGTGTTCCGGCAGCGCGGGCGACGGCAAGACGGATGGCTCCGCCACGCTCACCGTGGCCGCCACGCCCGTGCCGCATGCGGAGATCCTCAAGCAGATCAAGCCGCTGCTGGCCAGCCAGGGCGTGAACATCGAGATCAAGGTGTTCACCGATTACGTGCAGCCCAACATGCAGGTGGCGCAGAAGCAGATCGACGTCAACTTCTTCCAGACCGAGCCCTACCTGGATGCGTTCAACAAGGAGCGCGGCACCCACCTGGTCAAGGTGGTGGGCGTGCACATCGAGCCGTTCGGTGCGTATTCGAAGAAGTTCACCTCGATCGACCAACTGCCCGACGGCGCCGACGTGGTGATTCCCAACGATCCCAGCAACAACAGCCGCGCGCTGCTGCTCCTGGCCAGCCATGGCCTGGTGAAGCTCAAGAATCCCAACGACCGCCTTGCCACCCTGAAGGACGTCGTGGAGAACCCCAAGCACCTGAAGTTCCGTGAACTCGAAGCGGCCATGCTGCCGCGCGTGCTCGACCAGGTGGATCTCGCCCTGATCAACACCAACTACGCCCTGGCCGCCGGGCTCAACCCGGTCAAGGACGCGCTGCTGATCGAGAACAAGGATTCCCCGTACGTCAACTACCTGGTCGGCCGCGACGACAACAAGGACGACCCGCGCGTGAAGAAGCTCGCCGCGGCGCTCACCTCGCCCGAGGCCAAGGCGTTCATCGAGAAGAACTACAACGGCGCCGTGCTGCCCGCGTTCTGATCCGTCCGGCCGGATCCGCCTGGGCCGGCCGGCGATTCGCCCAGACCGGCCCGCATGACTGGTGGCATTACGCCACCGACATGCCGAATACCTTGCGCAGGTAGCTCACGTATTCCACGTCGTCGCTCATGTTCTTGCCCGGCGAGTCGGAAATCTTCGCCACCGGCTGGCCGTTGCAGCGGGTCATCTTGATAACGATGTTTATCGGTGCCGGGCCCACGTCGTTGGTCAGGTTGGTGCCGACGCCGAACGAGAGCAGGCAACGGCCGTCGAAGTGACGGTACAGGTCCATCACGCGCGGGATATCCAGGCTGTCGCTGAACACCAGCGTCTTCGTCCGCGGGTCCACGCGATTGGCCACGTAGTGCGACAGCACCCGGTCGCCCCAGGTGAACGGGTCACCGGAATCATGCCGCGCGCCGTCGAACAGCTTGCAGAAGTACATGTCGAAGTCGCGCAGGAACGCGTCCAGCCCGTAGACGTCGGACAACGCGATACCCAGGTCGCCGCGGTACTCGCGTGCCCACGCTTCCAGTGCGGCCGTCTGCGAGTCGCGCAGTCGCGGTCCCAGCGACTGGAACGCCTGCAAGTATTCATGCGCCATGCTGCCGATCGGCACCAGCCCCTGTCGCATCGCCAGCAGGACGTTGCTGGTGCCGGCCAGCTGGGTGCCCAGGCCCTCCGCCAGGGTAGCCAGCATTTCCTCGTGCCAGGCCCTGGAGAACCGGCGCCGCGTGCCGTAGTCGGCGATGCGCACGCGCTCGTACCCTGGCGTGTCATGCAGCAGGGCGATCTTCGCGCGCAGGCGCGCCCTACCCTCGGCCAGGTCCAGGTCCGGTTGCGTCGCCCGGTAGTACAACTCGTTGACGATCGCCAGCAGCGGCACCTCGAACATGATCGTGTGCAGCCAGGGCCCCTCGATCACGATGTCGATCTCGCCGGGCGCGGTAGCCGACGGTGTGATCGACACGTACTTGGCGTTGAGATGGAACAGGCCGAGGAAGTCGACGAAGTCGCTGTCGATGAAGCGCAGGCCACGCAGGTAGGCCAACTCGTCGTCGGTGAAGCGCAGCGCGCAGAGGCCATCCAGTTCTTCGCGGATGCGCCCGATCAACGGCACCAGGTCCACACCTGGCGTACGGCAGCGAAAGCGATACTCCACCTGTGCGGCCGGATACTGGTGCAGCACCACCTGCATCATCGTGAACTTGTACAGGTCGGTGTCCAGCAGCGAGGTGACGATCATGCGGTGGCTCCGGTCAGGCCGATCTGCTTGTTTACCGCGTCGACGAAGGCATCCGCCCCCGGCCACGAGGTGATCCGGCCCAGCTTGCGGCCACGATGGAAGAGGAAAAACGCGGGGATGCCGTGCAGGCCGAAGCGCGTGCCCATGGTCGGGTCGTCGTAGACGTTGTCGTGCAACCAGCGCACCTCCGGCCAGGCGAAGCGCTCCGCCGCCAGCAGGATCTGCCGCTTGGCAATATCGCAATTGGGGCAGTCGCGGCCCCACAGGAACAGGATCGCGATGCGCCCGTCGTCGCGGGCCAGTTCGGCATCCAGTACGGCGTCGGTGACCTTCTGCATGGAAAATTCGTCGAAGAACCGGGGGACGGTGGTGTCGGCCATGGTGAATCCGTGATCGTATCGAATCCCCGAGGTGGGGACGATGGGACGATAATCCGAGGGTACCGACAGCGCCGCCTTCCACCCAGTCATCCGGACATAGGACATGCCGTGCGCATCCTGACCATCATCGCCCTGCTCTGCTTCGCCACGCTCGCACCGGCCGCCACCCTGACGCTCGACACGGGCAAGGGCATGCAACGTCTCACCACGGCGCAGCTGCTGGCCCGCCCCGATGTCCGTATCGTCGATGTCCCCGGCGACGTCTCGTACCATGCCGCCATGCGCTACCGCGCGGTGCCCCTGAAGGCCCTGCTGCCCGGCATCGATCCGGCCGCGCACCTGCAATTCGTGGCCCTGGACGGCTTCGCGGCGGAGCTGCCGGGGTCGCTCGTCACGGGCCAGGGTGCCCAGGGCGCCGAAGCCTGGCTGGCCATCGAGCCGCCGGACGCGCCCTGGCCGGCACTGAGCAAGGACAAACCGGGCGCCGGCCCGTTCTACCTGGTCTGGCTGCATCCCGAGGCCAGCCACATCGGACCGGAACAATGGCCCTACCAGATCGCCGCCGTCCGGGTGCTCGCCGACCCCGCGACACGTTTCCCGAAGATGCGCCCCGCCGCCGACCTGCCACCGGACGCCCCGGCCCGCCGCGGCTTCGCCGTCTTCCAGCGCAACTGCCTCAGTTGCCACACCCTCAACGGCCAGGGCGACGCACGATTGGGCCCGGACCTCAACATCCCGCACAGCCCCACCGAGTACCTGCGCGAAGACATGCTGCGCACCCTCGTCCGCAACCCGCAATCGCTACGCCAGTGGCCGCAAGCCAAGATGCCCGGCTTCAGCCCCGACACCCTCTCCGACCACGACCTGGACGACCTGATCACCTACCTCAAACACATGGCCGCCCACCGCGCCGCCCCCACACCGACACCGACACGGTAGGAGCCCACGATGTGGGCGAAAAACCAACAACGCGGTGTCGCTGAAGCGTCACCTCCCCATCGATGGCGACTGTGCGGCTGCCTGCTGTTGTGCCTGCTCCGGCGTCTCGGCCAGCGATGGTTTAGCTTCGGCCTGGTGGTACTGCTCTGAGCTCGTCGCCAGGGGCGTATTGAGCGCCTGGACGGTCGGCACCTCTGCATATCGATGCGCCCCTGCCGAGGTCGCCGTTCCGTAGACGAATACCGTCGATGCGTCTTTGGTGTTGGGTTCAACGCCGCCAACATGCGTGATCCCGTTGGCTTTAGCTGCCACCGTCAGAACTCCCGAGAGATTGTCGCTCTGCGCATCGGGCGACTTTCTATACCGGGTGTCCATCTCATGCACGTAATCACGGACTTGCGTAAATAATTTATATCCCGGATGCGAGGGGTCATCGAGTGGCACACTCTGTGGCGCTCGAACACTCGATGGGCTGCCCTGCGACGGCCCCTCCTGGTCATGCTGGAGCTCCGGGGTCTTGCCTTGGACCTGAAGCGTTCCTGGCAGGGTTTGCTGAGGGTGCGATGGATCGTTTGGATAAATTCTTTGCAACGCTTCCAATACCCTGACCTGGTTGCCCTGTGTAGCAGCCATCTTGAGAGCGAAGGCTTGGGACGGGTCGGACCCTTCGTCCAGATTCGCTCGCCGCTCCACCCAAACATTGGCGTCGGATGGCCTTGGATTCGCTTGCTGGGTGTCACTGGCGAGCTTTTGCATCTGCTCTTCCGTGAGCGTCAACGTCACCTTGTCACCTGGTTTTATCGGTGTATCCGAGCCTGCGCGCTCCAAGGGAAGATTGTTCAGGCTAGGACACGAGTTCTCGTTGGCATCAAAGGTGAGGGTGTAGCGCCGCGCGGACACCACCTCGTGACCGTCCTTGTCGAACGTCGATTCGATGGCCAGCGGCACGCCCGTGTCGTACTGGATCTTCAGCGCGGATGATTCCGTGCTTCCATCGGGGCGTTTCGTTACGACAAGTTCCCCCGTGTTCTTCTGAAGATCGATACTTTTTTCGAACTTACCCAGCGTGATTCCCAGCTGCGAGGCCGACGACAGGTCATGGGTCTCCACCGTGGAAACGTTCGACACACCTGGACCCGATTCCTTGGGCAGCACCCCCAATCCGAGGAACCGGTTATAAGCTCCCTGCCCTTGCGGCGTAGACAGATCGAATTCGGCCGTCTGCAACTGCTTACCCTCGAGCTTGTCCTCTCGTCCGAGAAGCGCGCGAGCCTTACCGAATTCCACACCTATGCCGTCGTACTTCTCCAAAGCGTCCTTGGGCCCGGCCATGACCCGCACCATGTGGTCGGACGTCTTCTCGACAAGGACGCCGCTTCCACGCTCGGTCGAAACACGCGATTCGATCGCCAGGTGGTCGAAGGTGCCGGTGAGTTTGCTTTTTTCGAAGTTCGCGCTGTCGATCGACACCTTCGTGCCGACGGGCATGGAAACAGGATCGTACGGCGTGATAGTGGCCGGGTCCCTGTCTGCGAGCGCTTTCTCCGGCACGACGACGTTATACGTCGAGCGCAAGCCCTGGCGCTCCTCCACGCCCACGCCCCCCTTCTCGCTTTTCACCTCACCCTTGGCCGTTGCGGAGACCTCGGCCGTACCGGTCCAGCTGAGATTTCCATTCTCATGCCGGGTCTCGGTCGAAAGCTTCCCGCTAGCGCTCACGGAGAGCGTCACGCCTACTCCAGCAATGTTTTCCTTGTATTCGGCGGTCTGTTGGCCGCTTACCGTGTCGCCGTGCGCAGTGGGCTTAACTTCGAATTTCGTCTTGGTTTCCGTTGGCATGGTTACTCCCTTGGAGTGACGACGCGAAGAGTGGATCTATGCCTCGCGCAAAAACGGTGGGTTGATCTTTCGCCGCTAATCGTACCAAGCGCATTGCCGACGTGAAATGAACCGGAGAGGATTGGCGCAGCGATGCCGGCGCGCAGCCCTTCTAACGAAATAGCGCTCGACCACGGACGCCTCTCACCCCCGACACTGCTCTGAACAATACCGAACGTTCTCCCAGTCCCTGGCCCACTTCTTCCGCCAGGTAAACGGGCGCCCGCACTTCTCGCAGACCTTGGTGGGCAGCTCGGACTTCTTACGCATGTGGGGCATTGTCAGGGCAACCTCTTGATTAGCTTGCAAAGGGCCATGTAGATCTTCTCATAGCATTGTCTTCAAGCGGGAACCAGAGCCGTATCACAGCCAAAGAGTAACGATTCCGGCAGCCGATGCCGAGAGTGCGCAACCCGCAAGTCCTGCAAAGTACCGCCGCCGCAGTTGCTGACCACGCTCGGTGAGAAGACTGGGCGTCAGCAATGCGTTCAGGGGAGTTGGCGCATCTCGGCGAGCACGAGCGCTCGGTCGCCTGAATTGGCGCAGCATGCCAAGCGCCATAACTCCTGCCCATAGGACGGCGAGCACGGCCATGGCGGCAAATAAGATAAAGAGATAAATCATCGAAGTTTCGCGTCGCCTCCTCTCAGGAAGCAATGTTTAGCAAAAAATTCGCTTTTTCGTGAAGCAAAGCAGTCAAGAGCCAACCGACATGTGTTCGGCCATGATGACGAAGAACTCAATCCAACGATCCGCCTCATTGAGCGAGCCGGGCTGGCCGGTCACATATGATGATAGATCAGTTTAAGTAGCAGTACTGACAAGCCTGCGACGTCCGCGTTGCAGTCAAATGTCGTCAAAGGCATGTGCCATTGGCCGCCGTCAGTGGCACATCACTCAAAGAGGTATAGTCACTTTACGAAGCCCCGCTACGTGGCCAAGAAGGTCTTCACCCGACGACTCAAAAATAAATACGCGCCCAACACTGTAAGTTGGAAAGCCGCGAAGAGAAAGTCATAGAAGTATTCGGTGCGAGTATAGAACATGCCGTTGATCT
Source organism: Luteibacter sp. PvP120 (assembly GCF_054055715.1). Classification (NCBI taxonomy): domain Bacteria; kingdom Pseudomonadati; phylum Pseudomonadota; class Gammaproteobacteria; order Lysobacterales; family Rhodanobacteraceae; genus Luteibacter; species Luteibacter sp. PvP120. The sequence goes on from NZ_JBSRXP010000001.1 coordinate 599,137, forward strand.
GCTCGACTAGATAAGCGGCAACGTAGAGCCCTGCAAAACTTGAAATGTAAGCCAATCGACCAAGCGACCGAGATTTAAGTAGCCAGATTCCGGCGCCAAAAAAAAGGAATATGGCAAACGTGAATATTGGCCCACTGCCATTTGTCCACCAGTCCTTTAGTCCGACCCTCTTCTGACCGACAACGGCGCCACCTGGGACGATCGTCGCCACCACAAGAATTACTGACATTAGTGAGAGTAGTGTCAGGACCCTCAAGGGCCACGGCATTCTTTTAAAGTTCTTCACGAATTCACTCATATCTAGTGACCTACAACCTCAATACCTGTCGACCATCCAATCCCAAAAGCTTTTGCCGAGGCCCTATTGAAGGTTAGCGAGTCGGCCGGGCCGCTTTCCACGTATCCCTTACCCGAACCATCTAGGGCAAAGCCAGCGGAGTTTTGGATTGGATTCCAAGATGCCGGGCCAAGAGTGATTCCGCCCTGATTGAAAATCCCAAGCGTTGAGCCACTCGTGCAGTCCTTGCCGTCCGCTCCGGGTCGCCTACCAGCAGAATCGAGTGATCCACCAATTGATACGCCCACGCCAAGACGACCACCATAGAACCATTCGCCAGAGGAAGGATCACGCCCAAATTGGATACCTCCGCCAAACCCAAGATAAGCTTCGAATGAGAAAGACCAAAGTCCAAGCGGATCAGCCAAGGCCAACGGATTATTTCTTACATAGGTGTATGTGCTCGGGCCACCCAGCAAACCGATCGGATCACTCTGAATGTACCTTCCTGTCGTGGGATCATAATCCCGATTGACGTTGTAGGTCAGCCCGCTCTCGGCATCAAAATACTGACCCGGAAACGTCTGGTTCAAGACATATCCAGAACTCGAGACCGGCTTGCTTTCGCCGAACGGGTTGCTCGCATATGGCCACCCCCAAAGGATCGCACCAGCCGGCGATGTGACGGCACGAGGGGCGCCCAGTCCATCGGCGATAATGAAACCTAGGAATGCACCGTCGGCAATCGCCAGTGGCACGCCGCCCACGGCGACGTAGTCACGGGCACTCGTGCCGCCAAGCTCTGAGAGAAGTTGGCTTCCCTCGTCGTAGACAAAGCGCGTCGAGGTAGCGCCAACGGTCTTCACCACTCGCTCGCCGCTCGCGTTGTAGACGTAGCTTGCGGTGGTGGCCCCATTCTGCTGAACCACCGTCATGCGGTTACGGCCGTTGTACCCATATCCCCAAACCTGCCCGGCTACCGCATTGCCAGTAGTGTTGCCGTTGGCATCATAGGTTCGGGAGGCAGCACCGATGGACGTCAGCCAGTGGGTGCCCTTCTGGTAGCCATAGCTACCGGTGGCTATTCCCGGTGCGGCCTTGCTCAGGCGGTCCCCGGCCAGGTTGTAGGTGTAGGTCTCCACCGGTGTCCCCGCCGCGTCCTGGACAGCGGTCAGACGGTAGAGGGGGTCGTAGAGGTAATTGGCCGTGCTGCCATCCGACTCGCTCACACCCGTGATGTTCCCCATCTCATCCAAGCTGAAATGCAGTTCCAGCGCGGGGGAGACGATGTCGGTGACCCGGTAATTGCTGTCGTAGGTGCGGGCAACAGTTTGCCCGTTGCCGAAGGTATAGCTCTGGATGGGCCCGAACGGCAGCCACGTCACACCGCTCGCGACGATCTGCTCGGCACCGCCCGATGGCGTCACCCAGACCCCGCTCACCTGGCCGAGCGAATCGTAGCCGTAGCGGACGACCGCTCCCCCTGGGCGCGTTTCGGTCAGAAGCCGGTTGGCGGCGGTGTAGCTGTAGCCGAGGGTGTCAGTGATCGCCCCCTGTGCCTGCTTCTTCTGGATGACGTTGCCGCGCTTGTCATAGCAGTAAGTGGTGGTCACCCCCTGCTCCACGATCCTTGTAAGGTGGCCGATAGGCGCTGACGCAGCACAACCGGTGACCGTGTTCGCCTCGTCATAGTGATAACCCACATTGAGCGTCGCGTCACTGTAAAACGCCGACAGCGGCCGGTTCAAAGCGTCATAGGTGTACGTCGTGACCACACCGCGGGCGTCTGTGCGGGTCAGGTGGTTGCCGGCGGCGTCCACGGTGAACGTGGTGGTGCCGGTATCCGGGCTGTGAATGCCGGTAAGGTCACCGAGGCCGTTGTGGTCGTAGAGGGTATTGAGGCTCGACGGGTCGCTGACTGCCTCAAGATTGTCGCTGGCATCAAACGACGACACCGTCTGGGCATTGGCGGACGTATCCGTCCCGTTGTAGTTGTCGATGGTGCTGACCAGGCGGTTGAGCGCATCGTAGCCCTGCTTGCGCTGGACACCCTTGGCGTCCGCGCTGTGGACCGGGTGGCCTTCGGCGTCATAGCCGTCGGTGGTGTCGAAGGCCAGCACGGTACGATTCAGGGCATCGACCACAGTGAGCAACTGACTCAGGCTGTTGAAGGTACGGGACACGGAACGCTTGAGGCTCCCTGCCGAATCGAATGTCTCCTCCTTCGTCCGGTTGCCGGCGGCATCCAGGGTGTAGTGGACGCGGTTCCCAGCACCGTCCGTGATGTCAGTCAGCCGGCTGGCATCATCAAACGTGTATTTGAGCACCACACCGTCAGCATCGGTCGTCTGGACCACATTGCCAACCGCGTCATAAGTCAGGCTCATGGTAGCGGGAGTGCCGGTCGCATCACGCACCGTGGTCGCCAGCCAGCCCTCAGGGGTGTAGGTCATGGTCGTGACCACCCCGTTGGCATCGACTGCCTGACCTGGGTTTCCGTAGGTGTCGTAGGCACTGTACGTCGTCACGTGGCCGAGCGCATCGGTAAGCGTGGCCAAGCGACCTTGCGAATCGTAGGTGTACTTGGTGATGTCGGAGACATCCGTCCGGGGTCCATCGACGCTCGCCACCAGTCCCTTGGCATTGTAGGCGACGGTGGATACGCGATCAGCGGTCGCGGCATGGCTCGCGGCAGCACACAGGGCAAGGGCGAGCGGGGTCCAGCGCAGTCCTTTAATCATGTTCAATCACTCCTTAATCGAATGAAATTGCGTGGAAAGCAGACGACCCTGCGGATCATAGCTATAGGTCGTGATGCGGTCAGACGTTGTCACTGAGGCGGGACGGAAGCTGGTGCCGCTCCAGATGGTCGTGGTAGCGCGCTCACTGGGCGTGTCTTTCGCCTCAATGCGGCTGGTTTCCCGCCCGAGGGAGTCATAGGCATAGGTCGTCACGTGGCCGAGGGCGTTGGTCCGACTGCCAAGTTGGGCATTCGCTGTATAGGAAAAGGTGGAATTTGAAGCGGGGCAGCCTGCGGCGGGCTCGCCCTCTACGGCAGTAATGCGCTTAGCACCCTGGACAATGTCGAAGCGGTATACCACCGGATGACCGAGCGGGTTGGTCACGGTCGTAGAGCCATCGGTGTTGTAGGCGAAGGCAAAAGCGCCCTTTCCTCCGGCCATCGCCGCAGACACCGCCCGCCCGTTCGAGTCATACGCCCATGTGCTCACCCGAATGCCCCGCTCGTCGATGACCCCGGTCAGCAACTTGGGATTGTTCGAGTCTTCGTAAAGATAGCTGCGGGTCGTCGAATGCTCCGGCCAGGTCTTCTTGACACCGGTCAATCGGAAGGAGCTGTCGACGGTGTACGTAATCGTAAGGTCTCCCACGACCAGCGAAGACGGCCATCCATAATGTGTGGTGTAGACCATTTGGTGTCCGAGCGAGTCCGTCGCGGTCATTACGGAATCGTAGGTTGGCGTTGTACTGTAGGCCACAGTGATCGCGTCTCCGTTGTATTTTTCCCAACGCACAAGCTGACCTTGGAGATCAAAGGTCATTTGATCATTGAACCGAGACGTATAAGTCCAACCGCGAGAGTCCTGGACAAGCGTGCCAAGCTCTCCACCTTCAGGCACCAACACCCCATTACTAGCGACAAAAAGTGCTGTCCGATCATCTTCGAAGCGAATCACGGCGCTTCGCGTACCAGTTCCGCTGTCACTGTAGAGACGCGTATTTAGCGTAGTCGACCATCCGCCGTTACTTCCACTATTGTAATTTCGGGTAAATCGGAGCTGACCATCTTGGTCGGCGTAATCAGTTTCTGTTTCGAAAACGTTGCCGTTGGCGGGGTTTACCGGGTCACCACAGGAAACGAATCCGACATTGGCCGGACTGGTGGGATCACCCAGTTCTTTGCGGCCCTGCTCCTCATCCGGCGACTCGCAATAGCCTGACATCGGGTTGTAGACCTGAGCCGAAGTACAGTTGTCGCCGTTCCTGAAGACAACGTGGCCATATGAGTAAGTCCCACCATATTTCGAGCTAGTCCAGTCAACATCACATCCCCAAACCTCCACCTTTGGTGGATAGGTGTAGCTAATTTGGGGAGGTTTGTAAGGCAGTGGAGTATCCGCGTCCGCGCCCGGTGGCGGACCAGCCATGTCGGTGGCATACGCTACGTGACATGCCTCATCAGGCGTCGCATAGTGCGTCACGGTCGGATCTGACCCATCCTTGTCGAGGGTGTAGTAATAATCCTCGGCCATCGCACCGCCACCGAAAATCAGCAATGAAAATGCGATGAGAAGTTTCATTTTTTGATATTTCATGTTCGCGTAAAGTCCTGTATCGATACATTTTGATACGCTCATGGATTTCGCGTGCTTGCCTTTGTACCGATCAGCCGACCCTTCGTGTCGTACGTGTAGGTCATTACCCGGTCAGGCGTCGTAACCGTTTTGGGCCTGAAAGTCGTCCCATCCCACGTAGTGGTGGTAACTCGCTCCTGAGCAGTACCTTTGGCCTCGGTTTTTGACGTAATTCGACCCTGCGTGTCATAGGCAAAGGCCGTGACGTGGCCAAGCGCGTCGGTTTGCGTTGAGATTTGCCCACGCGTGTCGTAGGTAAATGAGGAATTGCTGACAGGGCACGCCAAGGCAGGCTCGCCTTTCACAGCCACCATCTGACGGGTTCCCGCGATGACTGCATATTTGTAGGTGACCACATGGCCTAGGGCATTGGTCACGGTCGTGGTTCCGTCGTCTGCGTAATCAATGGTGGTCTTATCCAGACCGGCACTACGGATGCTGGACGTCGCCCTGCCGTCGGCGTCATACGTCCAAGTCGACGCGCGAATACCCCGCTCGTCAACGAGGCCCGTCAGATGGGTGGCGTTCTTTGTGTCCTCATAGAGGTACGACTGGGTGGTCGTCTTTCCCTGAAGAGTTCGGGCTGCCATGGCAAGCATTCCCGCACTGTTGTATGTGTAGACAGCCGAAACGCCGGGAGCCGACAGCGTGCTCAGCTGCCCTGACGCGATGTCTTCGCTGAATACCAGCGTGTGACCTCGCGAATCTTTGATTGTCACCTGATTCTTGGTGAATGTCGGGTCGTAGCCGTAGCTTAACGTTTGCACCAAGCCGCTTGACGCCTTGTAGCTGGTGAGCTGCCCGTCGCCGTTGAACGTCAACGTTTCATTGTCGGGCGACGAATAGACCCAGTTCGATCCGGATTTGACAAGGCTGCCCCGCTCGGTTGGCTCACCGGTCGCGACATTGCCCGCCATGGAGAAGACCGAGGCCCTTCCATCGTCGAACGTCAGCGTTGCCGACGAAACCAGCTGGACAAGAGATGCGCCATACGAGTGACGCCACCGGCCTTCGCTACTGTTGTAAAAACGCACAAACTGCAGCTCGCCATCCCGGTCGCTGTAATCGGTAAGCTTCTCGAATTCGTTGCCGATGGCGGCGTTGATGGGATCGCCGTGACAGCTGCTCGGATCGTTGTTGGCTTCATCGTCCGGGTCACCCCGCTGTCGGCGATCCTGCTGGTCGGTACTGGGTGCACACTGACCTGTAGTCGCATCAAACGTCTGTCCAGAAGGGCATACATCCCCGGCAACGGCGATGATGTGCGTAAGAGTGTTCACTCCGGACCCGATGATGACCTTGAATTCACACTTATACGCAGGCAGCCCGAAGTCCTTCCAGTAAATTGGAGGGGTATAAGGCAAGACATGGGAGACATCGCTGGTGAAGCGAGGAACGTCGGCCGCATAGGCGACCTGGCACGCGGAATCTGCCGTAGGATAATGAACCATATCCGGTGAGGGCGGATATGCCGGGGAGTCAAGCGCGAACCACACCTGCTCCGCTTGTGCTGTTTGTGTCGACGCCACGAACAGAAATGCAAATCCAAAAGGTGACTTCATGACCTTCCATGCTGGCTGAGTGTGGGGCAGGACGATGCGTTGTTTAAGCCGCGAGGGTTGAGACCTGTTTAATGTTTCATGCCGGCTTCGCTTCAGATCGGCGACAGCGATAAGCTGCATGTTGATCCCATGGCATTGAGCCACGGAATGTTGCTAATTTTTACCGGGTTTCTCCCCATCCTCTGAATGCCTCGCACAGCCCGCCATGGTGCTCTTGGACCTGACAAATGAAGGCGACATGCAACCGGACTATCCTTGCCCATGAGCCATGGCAGCGCACAGGGTGAGAGCGAGCGGGGTCCAGCGCTGTCCTTCATTCGGCTCGGCCGTCGCTACACTGCCAACCAGCAGAAAACACGGATGCTCGGAGAGATGTGCGCTATGTCGGTAATATCGGTAACAGCGTCTACTGCATACGCGGCCCGGCATGCTGCATCTGCGGTCGGACGATGCATGAGGCTTTCCGACACGGAAAAGGACTGAGAGTCGAGGGCAAACCAGTCCGTTTCGGCTTGCGCCGACGCCGTCATGAACACGAAGAAATCTAAAACCCCTGAAGCTTTTTTTATACCTTTCCCTGGTCAAATTGTCGACGGAACGATGCGGCATTGGCGAAACGCGGAATGCGAACGCGGTCACGCTTTTAGCTGTTTAAACACCGGCTGACAAGAATCGGCGGGCAACGCCGCATAAGCCCTCGCATTGAAGACTTACCAACAGGGAATCTACTGCCGGCTGATGTCGTCAATCAGCCGACATTTGTGTAGGAAAAGCCCTACACGATCGACAGTTGCTATCCAAAGACGCCCGCGTCTCGCAACGGCGCCCTAAGCAATACGTGCAGTCCCTGCCACCGCCCGGTTGTAAACCCCCAAATCCAGAATCCCCCGCTCCCGCGCCACCAGCACCGGCACCACCATCTGCCCGGTCACATTGGTCAGCGTGCGCATCATGTCCAGTATCCGGTCGATCGCCACCAGGTAACCAATACCCTCCAACGGCAACCCCGCGGAACTCAGCACCAGCGTCACCATCACCGTGGCCGTGCCCGGCACGCCCGCCGTGCCGAACGAACCCAGCACCGAGGCCAGCAGGATCACCACGTACTGCGCCGGCTGCAGGTCGAGATGGAAATACTGCGCAATGAACACCGAGGCGATCGCCGGATAGATCGCTCCGCAGCCGTCCATCTTGATACTTGCACCCAGCGGCACGGCAAACGCCGCGTACTCCTCCTTCACGCCCATGTTGGCGACCACGCTGCGCAGTGCGATCGGCATCGCCGCGAAGCTCGACGACGAGGTGAAAGCCACCTGCATGGCCGGGAACGCCGCACGGAGGAAAGCCAGTGGATTCAGCCCGTGCGCGAGCAACAATCCGCCATATACCACCACGATCTGCAACACGCAGGCGAGGTAAAGCGCACCGACGAACGTGGCCAGCGGCAGCAGCTTCTCGAAGCCGTAGCTCCCCACCAGGGCAGCGATAAGCCCGAACGTGCCTATCGGCGTCACCTCGAGCACGAAGCGCGTGACCTGGATCATGCCGTCGTTGGCCTCCCCCGCCAGCGCACGCAGCCGGGCCGACTTCTCGCCGATCTTCACCAGCGCCAGCCCGAGCAGGCCGGCGAAGAAAATCACCTGCAGGATCTTGCCCTCGCTCAAGGCGTGGAAGGGATTGGCCGGCACGATGTCCAGCAGCACCTGTACCGGCTGCGGCACCGCGCGCGGTTGCCAGCCGACCGGCGCGGTCAACCCCTGCACGCCCAGGCCGGGTTGCAGCACGTGTGCCACCAGCAACCCGACCAGTACAGCCAGCGTGGCCGTGGCGGCGAACCACGCGAAGGTACGCCCGCCCAGGGCGGCGACGTCCTTCACGCCGTGCAGGCTCGACACGCTGTGTAGTACGGCGAAGAAGACCAAGGGCACTGCGATCATCTTGATCAACGTGACGTAGAGCGTACCGAGCGGCCCGAACCACGTCGCCGCGTCAGGGCCGATCAGCCAGCCTGCCAGCGCGCCGAACACGAAGCCCGCTGCGACACGCTTCCAGAAACGGATGCGGAACCAGTAACTGAACAAGGACATGCGACACACCACGGAAGACGGGCTGCGCACGTTAACGCGAGACACGGCCATCTGGACGGCCATGTCGAAACGCTGTGTTTCCCTTCACGAACAGTGAGGGGTTGCATGGCGGAACGCACGCCCCATGGCCTGTCGCTTTTTTCCATCGCAATACAGGACCCGACATGACCGACCCGCACACCTTGTTCGAACCCTTCCGCGCCGGCGATATCGAGCTGGCCAACCGCATCGTCATGGCACCGCTCACCCGCGACCGCGCCGGCCCGGGCCTCGTGCCGCGCCCCATCGCCGTCGAGTACTACGCACAACGCGCTGCCGCGGGCCTCATCATCGCCGAGGCCACGCAGATCTCGCCGCAAGGCCAGGGCTACCTGGATACGCCGGGCATCTACAGCGGCGAGCAGGTGCGTGGCTGGAAGAAGGTCACCGACGCCGTGCACGCAAAGGGCGGCAAGATCGTGTTGCAGCTGTGGCACGTGGGGCGTATCTCGCATACCAGCCTGCAGCCCGGCGGCGCCGCACCCGTGGCACCCTCCGCCATTCGCGCCGACGGCAAGACCTTCACCGCGAACGGCTTCGAGCCCGTGTCGGCCTGCCGCGCCCTCGAGGCCGGCGAGATCCCGCTGATCGTCAACGATTACCGGCGCGCCACGGAGCTTGCGCTGGACGCCGGTTTCGACGGCGTGGAAATCCACGCAGCCAACGGTTACCTGATAGACCAGTTCCTGCGCGACAAGACCAACCATCGCACCGACGCGTGGGGCGGCAGCATTCCCAACCGCCTGCGCTTCCTGCGCGAGGTGGTGGAGGCGGTTGTCGGGGTCGCGGGGGCCAGCCGCACGGGCATCCGCCTTTCTCCCACCACGCCCGCCAACGACATGGCCGACTCCAACCCCACGGCCGTTTTCACCGCGGCCATCGACGCGCTGAAGGCGCACCCACTGGCCTACGTGCACGTGATCGAAGGCGCCACGGGTGGGCCGCGCGATGTCGAGCCCTTCGACTACGAAGCGCTGCACCGCCGCCATGGTGACGGCCCGTGGATGGTCAACAACGGCTACGACCGCGCCATGGCGATCGACGCGGTGGGCAGCGGCCGCGCGGACCTCGTGGCCTTCGGCCGTCCGTTCATCGCCAACCCGGACCTGGTGGATCGCCTTCGCCATGGCTGGCCGCTGGCGCGTCCCAACCCGGCGACGCTGTACGGCGGCGGCGCCGAGGGCTACACCACCTATCCGGTATACGCGGCCTGAGCACGGGCCGGGCGCCGCGCTAGCGCAGCAAGGCCTGCAGCTCGCGCGTGCGCTCGGCGGCAGGCTTCCTGCCCAGCGCGGCCACCCGCGCGAAGAACACCGGCCACTGTCGATCGCTGCGCTCGAACAGCGCGGCGAACGCGGGTTTCCAGGTGTCGTAAAGACCGAACGGCAGCAACGTGGCGTTGTTCAGCGGCTTCGCCATCCAGCGATCGTAGCGGCGATCGCCTCTGGCAACGTTGGCACGCCAGGCCAGGTAATCGCCACGGAACACCTCGAACGTTTCCGCCTTGGCGACGCCCATGGCAGCGGCGTCCATCGGCTCGGCGTACAGCCGGCCGAGTTGCTCACGCAAGGCGAGCACGCGCAGGGTGAACGAGCGATCGACGGCGTCGTCGCCCTCCGGCGGTGGCAAGCCGCGTGATCGACGCCATTCACGCACGCCCTCGTCCTCGACAAAGCTGGCATACGACTCGTTGAACGCGGTGTCGTCCTTCACGTAGAACTTCTGGTGCGCCAGTTCGTGGAAGATCGTGCCGGCCAGGGTGTCGTCGTCCCAGTACAGCATGCTGCTGAGGATGGGATCCGCGAACCAGCCGAGCGTCGAGTACGCCGGTACCTCCCCCAACGCCACGTCATCCCCGCCAGCCCTCAGGTGAGCCGCTTCGCGGTCGGCCAGGTCCTTGCGGAAATAGCCACGGTACGCCACGCAACCGGCGATCGGAAAGCAGTGCGTGACCGGCGCGACGGAAAACACCGGCGTGGCGAACACGTTCCATGCCACCCAGGGACGATCCAGCGCCACGTAATAGGTGTAGCTGCGATTGTCCGGCAGCCCCAGGGCATCGGAGGCGAAGCGCCGCGCCTGACTGGACAACGCCAGGCGCAGGCGTACCCTCTCCGGCGTGGCGGGATCGTGCAACACCTCCGCCACGGGGCGACGCTGCGCCAGCAGCGTCGCCTGTCCGTGCGCCACGTGCGCGTAGTAGCCCAGCGTGCGGCAGCCCGTAAGACCGGCGATGAGGAGAACGACGATGAGGATCGGACGCATGAGGCCATTGTGCCGCATGCGCGCTCACACGTCGGACCGGCCTCCCGTCATGCTCTGCAACACGCCGTCGCGACGGATCAGGCCGTGCATCAGCGCCGCACCCATGTGAGCCAGGAACGTCAGGAAGAACAGCCAGGCCAGATACCGGTGCGATTCGCGCAACCAGGCGAACAGCGCCGGGTCGGACGGCAGGATCTTCGGCAGGTGAACACCCGCGAACATCGTCACCGGATAGTTCCCCGCCGAGAGCATGCCCCAGCCGATCAGCGGCATGGCGATCATCAGGCCATACAGCAGCACGTGGGACCCGTGCGCCGCCAGCTTCTGCCACAGCGGCAGGTCGTACGGCAGCGGCGGTGCGCGATGGGCGAGGCGAAAGCCCAGCCGGATCAGCGCGAGCACGAAGATCACGATGCCGAGCGGACGGTGGATCGCCACCAACGCGTCATGTTTTTCCGCCACGGTGCTGACCATGCCCGCCCCGATGAACAGCATGGCAAGGATCATGATCGCCATCAGCCAATGCAGCAGGCGGGCGAACGGGTGGAATGCGGTGGCGCGGTTCATGGGCGGGTCTCCTTGGGGCGGGCGGCGCCGGGAAGGTGGCCCTCTTCGCGGGTGCGCCGCAGGTAGGATTCCGCATACGCGGCGGACCGTGCAGCAAGCAGCGGATCGCCGGACGCCTCGATGCCCTGCGGCAGGATGGTGGGGTCGTAGTTCACGTCGCGGCACGGGCCGTCGGCCTGTGCTTGCCAGCTATCGATCACGAGGGTGCCCGCATCGACGCTCCGGCGGCTGTCCGGCCACGCCAAGGCGGCATCGTCCACCGCATCGCCGTCCGCGGCAAAGCTCATGACCAGGTGCCAGCGCAAGGGTCCAGCCGCCAGCCGCTTCACCAGGTCGGCGGCGAGGTAATCGGTATCGCCCGCGGCCGGGGAACCGTCGCCCGCGGCCGGCGTCTCCGGCACGACCTTCCAGCGCACGGCACGACGCACGCCGGCCGCATCACGCAGATAGAAGGCGTTGATGCTGCCATAGGTCTCGGTGGCGTAACTGGCCGGCGGCTTGGCCGTCTTCACCCAGCCCAGGAACGGGCCAGCCTCCGGATGCGCGGCAAAGAACGCGCCGGCCTTCGCCGGATCGGGCTTGCCGGTCTTCGGGTCGGGCCCGGTGGCCACCTGGAGGTCGTAGAACGCCTTCGGCGTGGACACCGGGAAGACGGGCATGGCGTTCATGCCGGTGCGCCACTGCTCGCCGTCCGCGAGGTCGAAGCGCAGGGCGAAACTTCGGATGGGCACCGAACTGTCCGCGGCATACGGATTGCCGCCGGGTAGCGCCAGGCGGCCGACCACCGGGGTGCTGACGCCGGGTGCGAACAATGCCGCCCGCGAGTCGCCCTGCAGGGCACCGTTGGATTCGAAACGGCCGCCGACGCAGATGCCCTTGGCATGGTTGCGCCGGTAACCGGGGTGTTCGCCGCCGCTCGCCTGCAATACGTCGACGAATTTCTTCGGCGAGAGCCGATCGGGCGCCAGCCAGCCGCCGACGTAACCGAACGCCGCGGCGGAGCCGGCCACAATCACCCCGATGATGGCCCAGCGCAGGCCCACGTTCGGCGGCGGGCGCCTCTTTCCGGTCTCGTGCATGCGTTCGTCTCCCGTATGGATGAATGTGCGTCAAGGGTGGGACGTATGTCCGCGACTTTTATTCCCTTCCGGAGGACTATGTCGCCACGATACTCGTCCTACCTCCCGTAATCCGGCAAGAAGGCCCGGCATGCCCGACTCCCGCATCGACGATGCCCTGCGCTCCATGCTGCCGCGACTGCGGCGCTTCGCCCTGTGGCTGACCCGCGACGCGCACGCGGCGGACGACCTCGTCCAGTCGACGGTGGAGCGCGCCCTGTCCAAATGGCACGCGCGTCGCGACGACGAGAGCCTGCGTGCGTGGCTGTTCTCGATCCAGTACCGGCTGTTCCTGGACGGAAAGCGCCGTTCCAGCCGTTACGCGCGCCTGCTGGGCATGCTGGGGCGCGGCGCCACCGACGAGCCGACCTGGCCCTCCGCCGAGCGGGTCGCCATGGCCAACGCCACCCTGGCCACGTTCGCCTCGCTGCCGACCGAGCAGCGCAGCCTGCTGATCTGGATCACCGTGGAAGGCCTGAGCTATCAGGAAGTGGCCGACATCCTGCAGGTCCCGATCGGCACCGTCATGTCCCGCCTTTCCCGCGCACGTGCCGCGCTGCGCCGCCTGGGCGAGGGCGCTCCCGAAACACCTGCCCTGCGATTGCTGAAATGACCCACACGCCTCCCAGCGAACACGACATCCACGCCTATGTCGACGGGCAGCTCGAGCAGCCACATCGCAGCGAGGTGGAACGCTACCTCGCGCGCCACCCCGAACAGGCCGAGGAGATCCAGGGCTGGCGCCAGGACGCCCAGCAACTGCGCACCCTGCTTGCCGGCGACCTGGCGCCATCGACGGCCGCGGATCCGACCGCCCTGCGCCGGCGCATGGCCCGCCGTCGCTTCGTCCGTCTGGCCACTGCGGCCAGCCTGCTGCTGTGCCTCGCGCTGGGCGGCGTCGCCGGCTGGGCCGCTCGCGGCATGGGCAGCGGGGCCAACGCACCGATGGCCGATGCGATGCAGGCCTATCGGCTGCTGGCGCTCGACCATGGCGTGGGGATGGACATCACCACCGCCAACGAACGCGACCTGCGTGCATGGCTGGCGGGCCGGGTAGGCACCAGCGTGCGCTTGCCGGACCTCTCGGACGCCGGGTTCCGGCCCATGGGCGGAAGGCTGTTCGCCACCGACCAGGGACCGGCCGCCATGGTTCTCTACGACGACGGCAGCGGGCACACGATCAGTTTCTATGTCAGGCCACCGGGGCCGGCGCGCCACCTGCTGTCACGCGGTAGCCGCGAGGACGGTGGCCTGCTGGCGGACTACTGGTCGGAAGGCGGCCACAACTACGCGGTGGTGGCGCCGGCCAACCCGGCCGGGCGATCGGCGGCGCAGCGGATCGCCGCACACGTCATCTGAAGTGCCTGGCGCCCGGCGGCCAGCCTAGCGCTCGTGGAGCTCGCCGTTCTGCAGCTCCAGCGTGCGGTCCATGCGGCCGGCCAGGCGCGTGTCGTGCGTGACCAGCACGAAGCTGGTGCCGATTTCGCGGTTCAGTTCCAGCATCAGGGCGTACACCTGCGCGGCGTTGGCCTCGTCGAGGTTGCCCGTGGGCTCATCGCCCAGCACGCACGCCGGCCGCGTGACCAGGGCACGGGCCACCGCGCAACGCTGGCGCTCGCCGCCGGACATCTCGGCCGGGCGATGGCGCAGGCGCGACGACAGCCCTACCCGCTCCAGCAGCGTCGTGGCCTCCTTCTGGGCCTGCGCGATGGACACGCCGCGGATCAGCAGGGGCATGCACACGTTTTCCAGCGCCGTGAATTCCGGCAGCAGGTGGTGGAACTGGTAGATGAAGCCCAGCGAGCGATTACGCTCGCGGCCACGCTCGGCATCCGAAAGATCGGAAAGCACGCGACCGTTAACCTCAACCTTGCCGGCCGTGAGCGTGTCCAGGCCGCCGATGATATGCAGCAGCGTGGACTTGCCCGAGCCCGAGGCGCCGACGATGGACATCGTCTCGCCGCGGCGCAGTGAGAAACTCACGTTGGACAGCACGCCCGTGCGCAGGTCGCCCTCTTCGTAGACCTTGGCCACTCCGGTGGCGCGCAGCACGATGTCGTCGGTGGGATTATTCATAGCGGAGCGCCTGGGCGGGCTGCGTGCGCGATGCACGCCATGCGGGATACAACGTGGCCAGCAGCGAGAACGCGAAGGTCACCAGCACCACCCAGCCCACGTCGGACCAGAGCAGCTGGCTGGGCAGCTCACTGATGTAGTACACGTCCGGCGAGAGGAAATTCTGCCCGGTGATGCGCTCGATCCATTTGACGATGGCCGGCAGGTTGTACGACAACAGCGCACCCAGGGCGACACCGCTGGCAATGCCGACGATGCCCACCAGCAGACCCTGCACCATGAACATGCCCATGATGCTGCGCGGGGTCGAGCCCAGCGTGCGGAGGATGGCGATGTCGGCCTGCTTGTCGGTCACCAGCATCATCAGCATGGAAATGAGGTTGATCACCGCCACCAGGATGATCAGCGAGAGAATCACGAACATCACCGTCTTCTCCATGTCGATGGCACGGAAGAAGTTGGCGTGTGTGTCCATCCAGGTTTCGATGCGGTAGGTCTGGCCCAGCTTGTTGGACAGCTCCTGCGCCACCGGGAAGGCCTCGCGCATGTCGTCCAGCTTCAGGCGGATGCCCGTCGGCCCGTTCAGGCCATTGAGGCGCTGGGCGTCCTCCATCGAGATCAGCGCGAGGTTCGCATCGTATTCCTGCATGCCCAGCTCGAAGATGCCGCTGACGGTGAAGCTGCGCAGCTTGGGCACCGCGCCCATCGGCGTGGCCGTGAACTGCGGCACCACCACCGTGACCTTGTCGCCCACCTGCACGCCGAGCTGCGTGGCCAGCTCGCTGCCGAGCGCGATCTTCCAGCTGCGATCGGTCAGGTCGGTCATCTTGCCGTGGACCATGTGCGTGTCGATGTCCGACACCCTCGGCTCCATCGACGGCACGATGCCGCGGATCAGCGCCCCGCTCGGGCGGCGCGCCTGCAGGAAGGCCTGGATCTCGACATACGGGGCCGCGCCCTTCACGTGCGGGGTGGCCTCGGCCGTCCTCACGGCGGACTGCCAGTCCTGCACCGTGTCGTCGATACCCGAGATGGTGATGTGCGAGACGGCACCCAGGATGCGGTTACGCAGTTCGCTGTCGAAGCCGTTCATCACCGACATGACCGTGATGAGCGCGGTCACGCTGATGGCGATGCAGACGATCGACACCGTGGAGATGAAGGAGATGAACTGGTTGCGACGCTTGGCGCGCGTGTAGCGCAGTCCGATGAAAAGCTCGAGGGGTCTGAACATACCTGTGGGTCGCAACCTTGAAGGAGTGGGCCCGCCGCGAAAGGCACGCACCGCGCGGCAGAGTGCACGATGCGGCGCGCCGGGGCAAGCCGAAGCAGGAGACCGGCCGGGCGGCCTTCAGCTTTCGGCGGTGGCGTCCGCCGTCAGGGCAGGCCATCCGCCGGTGCGGCCCGCACCCGCTTCAGGCGGGCCCGCAGCATGCGCAGGTCCGCCGCGGGCGTGTTGTCCGGGAGGAACAGCAGATGCAGCCACCGCCGGCGCCAGCGCAGCGACAGGCAGACACCCTGCCCCACCCGCCGCGCCGCCCGCAGCTCCGCCTCCGTGGCAGCACCATGGCGACCGGTCACCGTCCACGCCCCGTCGGCGGCCCAGGAGAGCCGGCGCCAGGCAGGATGCCGGTATCGATGGATGCGGCGAACGCCATCGACGACGATGGCCGCCGTCGACAGCCAGCGGACCGGCAGGGGCAAGGCGGTGAACAGAGGTGAGGCGGCGGCCAGGGCGACCAGCATGACCAGCCAGCAGGTCAGCTGTCGCGACGGCCGGATATCAAAGTCGATGCCTCGTGCGGATGTCATCGATGATGCCCTGCCAGTCGTCGCGGGGAGCGCGGGCATGGCCCATCACCCAATCCCAGAGATCGGGATCCTGCACGTCCATCAGCGCATCGAATGCCGTCCTGCACGCCTCATCCGCGTCGGCGTAACGCTCGTCCAGCCAGCCGCCGAACAGGCGATCCAGCTCGCGCGTGCCGCGCCGGGTGCGCCACCGCAGCCGCTTGAGTCGTGCGTCATCCACATTCATTTCCATGATGCGACCGCCCGTGTGCCCATGTAGGAGCGCACGATGTGCGCGATGTGCTTTCGCGTCGGTCAACACGATTACGGTGCAGGAGCGCACGACGTGCGCGACATGTTTTCGCGCCTGTCCATGGGGTCACGCGCCAGCCCACAGGTTAGGCCTCAACCTATGTCGCGCACATCGTGCGCTCCTACACACACACCCGTGCCGTTAGGCGCGGAATCAGGCCGAGCGGCGTTGCACGATCAGCTTCTTGATCTCCGCGATCGCCTTGGCCGGGTTGAGGCCCTTGGGACAGGTGCGCGCGCAGTTCATGATCGTGTGGCAACGGTAGAGCTTGAACGGGTCTTCCAAGTCGTCCAGGCGGTTACCGGTGTCTTCGTCGCGACTGTCGACGATCCAGCGATACGCCTGCAGGAGGATGGCCGGGCCGAGGTAGCGGTCGCCGTTCCACCAGTAGCTGGGGCAGGACGTGGAGCAGCAGGCGCACAGGATGCACTCGTACAGACCGTCGAGCTTCTTGCGGTCTTCCGGCGATTGCAGGCGCTCCTTGTCGGCCGGCGCGGGGCTCTGCGTGCGCATCCACGGCTTGATCGACGCGAACTGGGCGTAGAAGTGCGTGAGGTCGGGCACCAGGTCCTTCACCACCGGCATGTGCGGCAGCGGGTAGATGTTGACCGTGCCGCCACCGCAGTCCTCGATGGCCTTGGTGCACGCCAGCGTGTTGGTACCGTCGATGTTCATGGCGCACGAGCCGCAGATGCCTTCGCGGCACGAGCGACGCAGCGAGAGCGTCGAGTCGATCTCGTTCTTGATCTTGAGCAGGGCGTCCAGGACCATCGGACCGCACGTTTCGAGGTCGACCTCGTACGTGTCGGTGCGGGGATTCTGGCCGTCGTCCGGCGTCCAGCGGTAAATCTTGAAGGTGCGGGTCTTCTTCGCATCCTTCGCCGGGAAATGCTTGCCGGCCGTAATCTTGGAATTCTTGGGTAGCGTGAACTCTGCCACGATTGCCTCTCCGGTCCGGTATCAGTAAACGCGCTTTTTCGGCGGCACGACTTCGACGTCGTCCGTCAGGGTGTACATGTGCACCGGGCGGAAGTCGAAGCTGGACTGGCCGGCCTCGTCGATCCACACGAGCGTGTGCTTCTGCCAGTCGTGGTCGTCGCGGTCCGGGAAATCCTCGCGGGCATGCGCGCCACGGCTCTCCGGACGCTGTTCGGCCGAATGCATGGTGGCCACGGCCTGCGCGAGCAGGTTGGCCAGTTCCAGCGTCTCGATCAGGTCGGAGTTCCACACCAGCGAGCGGTCGCTCACCTTCACCTGCTGGAACGAGGTGAACACCTCGGAGATCTTCGCCTTGCCTTCCTTGAGCGTATCGCCCGTACGGAACACGGCGGCGTCGGACTGCATGGTCTTCTGCATCTCGGCGCGGATGGCTGCGGTCGGTTTGGTGCCGTCCGCGTGGCGCAGCGCGTCGAAACGACCGAGGATGGTATCCAGCGCGTTGGCCGGAAGATCCTTGTGCGGCGTGCCCGGCTTGATCAGCTCGGCGCAGCGGTGCGACACGGCACGGCCGAAGACCACCAGGTCCAGCAGCGAGTTGGAACCCAGGCGATTGGCGCCGTGCACCGACACGCAGGCCGCTTCGCCGATGGCGAACAGGCCCGGCACGATCGAATCCGGATCGTCGTCACGCTTGGTGACCACTTCGCCGTGGTAGTTGGTCGGGATGCCGCCCATGTTGTAATGGACGGTCGGCAGGACCGGGATCGGCTCCTTGGTGACGTCCACGCCGGCGAAGATGCGTGCGGACTCGGCGATGCCCGGCAGGCGCTCGTTGATGACCTCGGGGCCGAGGTGCATCAAGTTGAGATGGATGTGGTCCTTGTTCGGGCCCACACCGCGGCCTTCGCGGATCTCGATCGTCATGGCGCGGCTGACCACGTCGCGCGACGCGAGATCCTTCGCGTTGGGTGCGTAGCGCTCCATGAAGCGCTCGCCTTCGGAGTTGGTGAGGTAGCCACCTTCGCCGCGAACACCTTCGGTGATCAGGCAGCCGGCGCCATAGATGCCGGTCGGGTGGAACTGCACGAACTCCATGTCCTGCAGCGGCAGGCCGGCGCGCAGCACCATGCCGCCGCCATCGCCCGTGCAGGTATGCGCCGACGTGGCGCTGAAGTACGCACGGCCGTAACCGCCCGTGGCCATCACCACGGCATGGCCGCGGAACAGGTGCAGCGTGCCTTCGTTCATGTCGAGGGCGAGCACGCCCACGCACTTGCCGTCCTCGAAGACGAGGTCGATGGCGAAGTATTCGATGAAGAAGGTGGCGTCGTGGGCCAGCGCCTGCTGGTAGAGCGTGTGCAGGATGGCGTGACCGGTGCGGTCGGCCGCGGCGCAGGTGCGCTGCGCGGTGCCCTGGCCGTAGTGGGTGGTCATGCCGCCGAACGGGCGCTGGTAGATCTTGCCTTCCTCGGTGCGCGAGAACGGCACGCCGTAATGCTCGAGTTCGATGATGGCGGGGATGGCTTCCCGGCACATGTACTCGATGGCGTCCTGGTCACCGAGCCAGTCGGAACCCTTGATCGTGTCGTAGAAATGGAAACGCCAGTCGTCTTCACCCATGTTGCCCAGCGCGGCGGAAATACCACCCTGCGCGGCAACCGTGTGCGAACGGGTCGGGAAGACCTTGGTGATGCACGCCGCCTTCAGCCCTTTTTCCGCCAGGCCGAAAGTGGCACGCAGGCCCGCGCCACCGGCGCCGACCACGATCACGTCGTATTTGTGTTGCTGAACCTTATAGGCTTCCATCGATCAGTTTCCGAGCGCGATGCGCAGCACGGCCAGCACACCCGAGAGCGCGGCGAGTACGGCGATGAACTTGATGGCCACCAGCGACGCGACTTCGAGCCAGCGCGTGTGGACGTAGTCTTCGATCACGACCTGCAGACCGAGGACGGCGTGCTTGAACATCGTGACGATGAGGGCGACGAGCAGCACGGCGTTCCAGGGCCGGGCGATGGTCGCGCGGGCCGTGGCGTAGTCCGTATGGACCAGGCTCAGCACCACGAGAACGAACCAGACCGTGAGGAACACCAGGGCCAGCGCGGTGATCCGCTGCTGCATCCAGTGACCGACACCTTCCTTCGCGGAGCCCAGGCCACGGGCACGGGCGAGCGGGTTGCGCAGATCCTTGCTCATGCGTGGCCTCCGAGCAGCAGGTAGGCCCAGACGAGCACGGTCAGCACGATGGCGATGGCGATCGACAACCAGCTGGACAGGACGAACGAGGAAATGGCGTAGCCCTTGCCCGTGTCCTGCACCAGGTGGCGGATGCCGTTGGCCAGGTGATAGAAGAACGCCAGGGTCCAGCCGATCATGACGACCGTGCCGGGCAGGCTGCCGGCGAAGGCCGAGAACGACGAGAAGGCGTCGGCGCCGGCGGCGAGGGCACACAGCCCCCAGACGATGATCAGGCTGCCTACGGCGAGGATGATCCCCGTGGCCCGATGCAGGATGGACGATGCCATCTGCACTTGCCATTTGTAGACCTGAAGATGCGGTGAGAGCGGTCGTCCCGTTTGTGCCATGGCGGCTATCCTGGATTGGAATCGCTAATGCCCGAGGGACCTCCCCGCCTCCCATGATCAGAAGTCGATGCAGCGACCGTTCTTTTCCCAGTCGCCGTAGCGGGTGGGGTCCAAAGGCGCTTTTTCGACTCCTGTCTCGCCGTTCGTGGGGACGAGCGGCGGAACGAGCGGCTTCGCCGGAGCGGAATCGGTCGCGTCCTGGGGTTTGGAGGAGTTGTCGGACATGGTTATAAAGCCCTAAAAGGGTAATACCTGTGCCACCGCAGCACAACCTCGGCCGGTGGGCGGCGCCTTGGTTTGGCCTTGGGCCGGCCGTATATCCTACGCCTCCGTCACCACCGGCGCCCGCCCATGCCGAGCCGTACCACTCGCAGCATCACCCTCACCGGACCCGACGCGGCCATGTTCGCCAACGCCCAGTTCGGCAGTGCCGTACCTGGCCTGGCCGTCGGCCGCTGGCAATGGAGCGGCTGGATGGATCCGAAAGGACGGGTTCGTGCCCTGCTCCAGCTTGCCCGCCTGGAAGACGACCGCTTCGTCGCCGTGCCTCGCGGTGGCGACGGCGAAGCGCTGGCCGCCGACCTGAAGCGCTTCGTATTCCGCGCGAAGGTGAAGATCTCGGTGTCCGATGTACTCGATGTGGCCGATGGTGACGCGCGCGACGCGATGAGCGCGGAAGAAAACGGTGACGTCATCGTGTTCGGCGAAGGCGATGCGTCGCTGCGCATCGGCGTCTTGCGTGGCGACGATGCATGGTTGCCGCGCCATATAGAAAGAGGCTTTGCATGGTTGCCCGACGCCCTTCTCGATCGTCTGTTGCCACCAGCGTTGTCGATGGAGCGGCTGCACGCGGTGGCGTTCGACAAGGGCTGTTTTCCGGGACAGGAAATTGCCGCGCGACTGCACTTTCTTGGTGGTCACAAGAAGCACCTGCGTGTGGTGCGCAGCGATGCTGCGTTGCAAGACGGTGAATCGTTGCGGATAAACGGAAGGGAGGTCGGAAACGTATTGATGTGCCATGCATCGCATGAAATCCATACGTCGCTTGTCGTACTGGACGACAGCTGTGCCGATGGCACGATGGTTGAAACGGACAACGCGCGCCTACACATCGTATCCACATTCGAAGCATGATCTTCTGCGCCTTCGCAAGAAGATGTCCCACGATATGCGTGAGTCGAAGCTGAATCGGAAGGCGCGCGCACTTGCAGAATTCGTGCAGCGCCACTAGGCTCCGCCGATCCATTCACGTGGTCGTGGCGATGTTTCCACGGCGACACCCGCGACGATCCGTCGACGATGACGGTTCTGGCGCGACCCGGCGAAAGCCGGAGATGAAAGCGACGCGCAGCCCATGAGTAGCGCGTAGTCGACCGACGGAGCCGCCGCATCGCGATGCCGCTCCCCTTCGGTATACCCCCATACCAGGCGACTCCGGACAGTCGCCCAGTACAGTCACAGTGTGTGACGCCCGCCTCATCCGTGCCTTTTGAAGCTACACCCCTCGGATGAAAGTCGGTTGGTCCAGGTAGTAACGGCCTGCCCGCCCGTCTACCGCTCATACGTCCCCCATGGCCTTTTTCACGAAAGACGCCGCAAGTGACGGAAAAGCTCGTTGGAGGCAGATACACATGAAACTTTCCGCTTTGCTCTGGATGGCGTCCGTCCTCCCGAGCCACCTTGCCGACCAGACGTGCCTGGCGACGACGGTGTACCTGGAAGCACGTAGCGAACCGACCATCGGCCAGTACGCCGTGGCCGAAGTCGCCCTGCGACGCCGCGATCGCGGCATGGGCGGCGAAAAAGTGTGCGACGTGGTGTCGGCACCGCATCAGTTTGCGATCACCACCACGCCGAAGGATTTCGAGATCACCGACCTCGTGTCGTGGTCCAAGGCATGGAAGGTGGCAGGCGACTCCCTCAACAACTGGAGCCTGCCCAAGAGTGAACGACTCGTTTATGTTCCACAGGCCGATCATTTCGCCACCGCCGCGGTGATACCGAGCTGGTCCGCCAGCCGCATCGTGCGCAAGATCGGCGACCACGCGTTCTACGCCGTCAACTGACACGGCGGACAAACCGGCGGGGGAAAAAGGAATCCGAGCGGGCAGCTTGGGATTCCCGGGAAAAGGGGCCCTCGGATGAGGGTCTTTTTTTGCCCGGAGAATTGTCTAGTCCAAAGAAAAAGCCCGCTTTCGCGGGCCTTTTCTTTGGACGTCCATACGGCTAAACGATCAACGCCTGTAGACGTGGTCGCCTCGCACCTCGACATAATCGCCACGACGAAGCTGCGGGTCTTCCACCTGCGTTACGGTGGCCCAGCGCCCGTCGTCCAGGCGGATGCGGACACGGAACGCCACATCGTCGCCACCGTTGCGCTTGCCCACCTGGTTGCCGACCAGACCACCGACGACGGCACCGCCCACGGTAGCCGCGGAGCGGCCGTCACCCTTGCCCACCGTATTGCCGAGCAGGCCGCCGGCGACGGCGCCGATGACCGCACCCAGCGGCGAGGAATCGCGCTGCGTATAGACCTGCTCGACGTCCTGGACGACGCCGCACTGGTCGCACCCGCGGGGCGCACCCTGGTAAACGACGCGATCTTCCCGGTACACGCGACGCGGCTGGTCGTAGCACGCCGTCAGGGAAAGCGTGGCGATAGCGACGGCGACGAGGCCGGACTTACGAACGATGCTGTGCATGATGGCGCCTTGGGATAGACGAGGGATGAAGGATCAACGCGCGTCGGAGACGACCGACACACCTTCCTGCACTTCGACACGATCGCCCGGGTCGTGGTCCATGCGCACCGTGCGGGTCACGCCGTTGTATTCGTAACGCACGTCGTACGCCACGATCTTGTCACCCGCCGAGCCTGCCACCGTGTTGCACTTCCTGACCGTGGCGGTGGTGGTGTTGGTCTCCTGGCGACGCTCCTGGATCTCGTGACCGGCGTAGCCGCCACCGACCGCACCCGCCACCGTGGCCAGCGTACGGCCCTTGCCGCCGCCGATCTGGTTGCCCAGCAGGCCGCCCGCCACCGCCCCGATGGCCGTACCGGCAATCTGGTGTTCGTCGCGCACCGGCACATGCCGGGTCACGACTTCGTCGTGGCACTCGCGCTGCGGCGAAGAAGCCGCCTCGCGCACCGGGTCGACACTGACCACGCGACCGTACTTGGGACCGGCCGGAGCCGGTGCGGCGGCGCCCGGTGCCGCAGTGCCGTCGCCACGGTAGGAGACGTCAGCGTTCGCATCGCGGTTGCAGGCCGAAAGACCACACACCAGCGCCGCGCCCAATGCCACATTCAGGACGGAAATCTTCAAGCTGTTCATCACCTTACTCTCCTGAAAAAGGTCTACGACCTCGATGGCGCACGAGCCCCATCACCCGAAAGTCGCCCTCGGATCACATTTGACATTCGTTAAACTGAATGCCGCCTTAGACTGACCTTCGCTTCATTCAGGGATAACACCCACATGCTCGATCTGGTGGATACCCACGCACACCTGGACGATGCCTCTTTCGGCGCCGACGGCGATGAAATATACGCACGCTCGGCGCAATCCGGCGTGCGGCGCTGGGTGGTGCCCGCGATCGACCGGTCCAACTGGGAGGCCGTCCATGCCCTCGCCCGCGCCCGACCGGGTGTGTCCGCCGCCTTCGGGCTGCACCCCCTGTTTGTCGATCGACATGAGGACCGCCACCTCGCCGAGCTACCGGCATGGCTGGAAGGGCGCGGCGCCGTCGCGGTCGGCGAAATCGGCCTCGACGCCTACGTCGACGGCCTGGACTTCGCTCGACAACGGACGATCTTCCTGCGCCAGCTGGAGATCGCCAGGGAGCACGACCTGCCGGTGATCGTGCACGGGCGTCGGGCGTTCGAGGAGGTGATCCATACCTTGCGGCGCGTGGGTGGCCTGCGCGGCGTGGTGCACAGCTTCGCGGGCAGTGAGGAACAGGCGCGGCAGCTGTTCGACCTGGGCTTCCACCTCGGTATCGGTGGCCCCGTGACCTACGAGCGTGCCGCGCGCATCCGGCGCGTCGTCACCACGATGCCGCTTTCGTGGCTGCTACTGGAAACCGATGCACCGGACCAGCCCTGCGCCGGGCACCGCGGCGAGCGCAACGAGCCGGCTTTCATGCTCGAGGTGCTGGATACAGTCGCCCGACTTCGGGGTGAAACGCGCGAAACCATTGCCGCGGCGACAACGGCCAATGCATCGGCGCTGTTCCGCCTGTCCTAGGCTGCGGCCCACGGCTCCCCGCTTGCGCCCTACCCGGTTGCTTGCTAGGCTAATAATTCACCAGCGAACTATTATCCAGCGAAATGACCAGTCTCAAGCCGTGCGTCGACGCTTTGTACGAAGGGATTGATCGCGTCGCCGCGATCGTTCCGGGTATACCGCGCCGCGAGGTGCTCCTGATCCGCCTCCTGCTGCTGACCGGCGAGGCACTGCGCCGGGAGGTGCAGGCACGGCTCGATCCGTACGACATGAACGACAGCGATTTCCGCACGCTGATGATGCTGTATTCAGCGGAAGACGGCCGTTCCACCCCCGGCGAGCTATGCACGCTGGCCGAGCAGAAGCCGACCAACATGACCCGCATCACCAACCTGCTGGCCAAACGGGGGCTCATCACCCGCTCCCACGCCACGCACGACCGGCGCCAGGTGATGCTGACGATCACCGCCGAGGGTCGGCGGTTCGTGCTCGAACTCCTACCACCGATGTTCCCCGACCTGGTCGCCCGCTTCACCTGCTTCAGCGACGCGGAACGCCTCACCCTCGAAGGCCTGCTGAAAAAGCTTGCCCTGCACATGGATACATCGGACAGCCCATGAACCGAATCCCGTCCCGTCCCGCCGCACTCGCCGGGGTGATCGCCATCGCGCTCGCCGCGTGCCACGTGCCGGCGAAGATCGACCGCCCCGCGCTCCGCGACGACGTGCCGCTGGCCGGCCTGGTCACCGACCAGCGCCCCGGCTGGCCGGCCGCCGAGTGGTGGCGCGCCTACGGTGACCCGCAGCTGGACACGCTGATGACCATGGCGCTGCGCGGCGCGCCGGACCTGGCCCAGGCGAAGACGCGCGTGGACAGCGCCCAGCAGGACATCCGAGTCGCAGCCGCGCAGGCCGGCCTGCGCGTAGACGGCAGCGCCCAGGTGGCGCGCCAGCGCATGAGCGAGCACGGCCTGATCCCGGCGCAGTTCCTCGGTTTCACCTGGTACAACCAGGCCGACATCGGCATCCAGGCCAGCTACGATTTCGACTGGTGGGGCAAGAAGCGCTTCACCCTCGAATCCGCCATCGACAGCGCGCGGGCGGCCGAAGCGGAACGCTCCGCATCGTCGCTGGCCATCCAGGCGATGGTGGCGGACACGTATTTCGGCTGGTTGGCGGACACCTCGCGTGTCGCCCTCGCCGACCGCCTGATCGCCGCCCGCGAGCGCGCCCTGCGCATTGCCGAGCTGCGCGTGAAGCAAGGCGTGGACGTACCGGACACGGCACAGCAGGCACGCGGTGAGCTATCCGGCGCGCGCCAGCAACGTGTCGCGCTGCAAGGCTCGGCCGATATCCGCCGCGCGGCCCTGGCCACGCTGGTCGGCGTGTCACCCGCTCAATTGCCCCCGTTGCTGCCGCGTCCACTGCCCGTCGTCGGCACCGGCCTGCCGGCCAACGTCGGCAGCGACCTCATGGCCCGCCGTCCCGATATCGCCGCCAGCCGCTGGCAGGTGGAAGCGGCCCTGCGCCGCACCGATGCCGCGCGCGCGCAGTTCTTCCCGGACATCAGCCTCACCGGCATGGCCGGGCTATCCAGCATCGACATGGACAAGGTGTTCTCCGCGGACAGTCGGGTCTTCGCGCTGACGCCTGCGCTTCACCTGCCGATCTTCGAGGGTGGCGCACTGGAAGCGAACCACGGCGTCAGCCGCGCGCAGCTCGCGGCCGCCGTGGCGCAGTACAACGCGACCGTCGTATCCGCCGCGCGCGACGTGGCCACCCAGGCCCTCAGCGCCCAGCAACTGGCCGCACGGCGTACGCAGCAGGCCGAGCAGATCGACGCCGCAAACGCGTTGCTCGCCAGTGCCAGGGCGCGCGCCGCGCGCGGTGTACGCGACGACCGCGAGTCGCTCGCCGGCGAAGCCGCACTGGTCCAGCAGCTGGACGCGGATGCGGCACTGCAGGGCCAGGCCCTTTCCACCGACATCGCCTTGATCAAATCACTCGGCGGCGGCTATCGCGCCGAACCGACCGACACCCCTTCCACGCCCCGCACGAACGGAACCCCGAGCCCATGAGCGCCAACCCGACCGATACGCCGCGCCCCCAGGACGAAAGCGGCAACGCGCCCAAGAACAAGCGCAAGCGGAACCGCGCGCTACTGATCGCCCTGCTGGTCTTCATCGTCGCCGCCGTGGCGTGGTTCCTGTTGTGGATGTTCGTCTTCTCGCTGCGCGAAACCACCGATGATGCTTATGTCGGCGGCAACCAGGTGGGCATTTCCGCCCAGGTGCCCGGCATCGTCACCGGCGTGTTCGCCGACGACACGCAGCGCGTCAACGCCGGCCAGGTGCTGGTGCGCCTGGACGCTACCGATGCCGACGTGGCGCTGCGCAAGGCCAGCAGCGCGCTGGCACAGGCCGTGCGGCAGGTACGCCAGCAGACCCAGTCGTCCGCCGGCGCGGACGCCGCGCTGGGTGCGCGCCGGAACGACCTCAAGCGCGCGCAGGACGATCTGCGCCGCCGTATTCCCCTGCTCGCCGAGAAAGCCGTGGCGCCGGAAGAGGTGCAGCATGCCCGGGACGCGGTGGACAGCGCGCAGTCCGCGCTGGAAGCGGCGCAGCGCCAGGCCGATGCCTCGCGCGCCCTGATCGACGGCAGCGACGTGGCGTCCAATCCCGCCGTGGACCAGGCACGCGCCAACTTCCGCCAGGCCTGGGTGGCCGCGCAGCGCAACGCCATCGTCGCGCCCATCGACGGCTACGTCGCCCAACGCAGCGTCCAGCTCGGCAACAGCGTGCAGCCGGGCCAGCAGCTGATGACGGTCATTCCGCTGCACGACCTCTGGGTGGACGCCAACTTCAAGGAAAGCCAGTTGCGCCATGTGCGCATCGGCCAGCCGGCCCGCATCGAAGCGGACATCTACGGCGGCGGTGTCGAGTACCACGGCAAGGTGATCGGCCTGGGCGCGGGCACCGGCAGCGCGTTCTCGCTGCTGCCGGCGCAGAACGCCACGGGCAACTGGATCAAGGTGGTGCAACGCATCCCCGTGCGCATCGCGCTCGACGCGCGCGACCTCGACAAGCATCCCTTGCGCATCGGCCTGTCCACGGCGGTCACCGTCGATATCTCCCATGATGACGGCGATGTCCTGGCGAAGTCGCCGGCCACGACACCGGTGGCGCAGACCTCCGTCTATGACGACGTGGCCGCCAAGGCCGACGCCGCCGCCGATGCCATCGTGCGCGACAACCTCGGAGCGAGAGTGCCTTGAGCGACGCGCCCGCCCTCACGGATACCGCCCCCGCCCGCGGCGGCCCCAAGCCGCTGCAAGGCGGTGCCCTGGTCCTGCTCACCATGGCCGTCGCGTTCTCGACGTTCATGGAGATCCTGGACATGACGATCGTCAACGTGGCCGTGCCGCACATCGCGGGCAGCCTCGGCGTGAGTTCCAACGAAGGCACCTGGGCAATCAGTTCCTACGCGCTGGCCAGCGCCGTGATGCAACCGCTGACCGGCTGGATCGCCAAGCGCTTCGGCGAAGTGAAAACCTTCTGCGTCTCCGTGGCGTTGTTCGTCGTGTTCTCGATGCTGTGCGGCCTGGCCACCAGCATGCCCATGCTGGTGGTGTTCCGCCTGCTGCAGGGCGCGGGTTCCGGCCCGATGGTGGCGTTGTCGCTGTCGCTGCTGCTGGCCAGCTACCCGAAGGAGAAGCAGGGCATCGCCCTGGCCATGTGGGCGATGACGGTGGTGGTGGCCCCCATCTTCGGGCCCATCCTCGGCGGCTACCTCACCGACAACTTCTCCTGGCCGTGGATCTTCTACATCAACGTACCCGTCGGTGCGGCGGCCGGCGTCATCACGTGGGCCATCCTGCGCACGCGCGAGACGAAGACCGTGCGCGCGCCGATCGATTCGGTGGGGCTGTTCCTGCTGGTGGTCGGCGTCGGCAGCCTGCAGTTCATGCTGGACAACGGCAACGACCACGACTGGTTCGCCTCGCCGCTCATCCTCACGCTGGGCCTCGTGGCGCTGGTGGCGCTGACCTTCCTGGTCATCTGGGAGCTGACGGCGAAATACCCCGTGGTGGACCTGTCGCTGTTCGCGCGGCGCAACTTTGCGGTGGGCGTCAGCGCCCTGTCGCTGGGCATGCTGGGGTTTTTCGGCATCACCGTGGTGTTTCCGCTGTGGTTGCAGACCACGCTGGGCTACACGGCCACGTGGGCGGGCCTGGCCACGGCACCCGTGGGCATCCTCGCCTTCCTGATGTCGCCCATCATCGGCAAGAACATCCAGCGACTGGAACTTCGCTCGGTGGTGACCTTCGCCTTCCTGGTGTTCGCCTTCACCGCGTTCTGGTTCTCGACCTTCACCAGCGGCGCATCGTTCGCCACCCTGGTGCTGCCGCGCTTCGTCATGGGCATCGGCATCGCGTGCTTCTTCATCCCGCTGAACCAGATCTTCCTGTCCGACCTGCGGCCCGACCAGATCGCCGGCGCCTCCGGCCTTGCCAACTTCTGCCGCACGCTGGCCTCGAGCGTGTCCACCGCGCTCACCGTGACCATCTGGCAGCATCGCGGCGAAGCCCACCATGCCTCGCTCACCGAGTACGTCAATCCGGCCTCTCCGGCCACCATGGCGTACGTGGGCCGCCTGCAATCGCTGAACCTGCATGGCGCATCGCAGCGCGCCGTGCTCGACCAGGTCGTCAACCGCGAGGCGCTGACCCTGGCCGTGAACGACGTGTTCTGGCTCTGCGGACTGCTGTTCCTGGCGCTGATCCCGATCCTGTGGCTGGCGAAGCCGCCGTTCGGCAGTGCCGCGGGCGCCGCCGCGCACTGATGAAAAGGCGGCGCGCCCCATCCGGCGTGCGCCGCGCGAACGGCGATCATGCTGCGCAACATTAAATTGCGGTTATTTAAATCGTTCCAATCGGAAAGGTGAAGAACGCAAACGATTGCATGGACTTATGGCAACTGGTGCGGCGCAATACCTCGTGGTAGCTTTCGCCGCATGGCACAAACCCTACGCATCATTAAGAAGTATCCGAACCGTCGTCTCTACGATACGGAAATCTCGAGCTATATCACGCTGGAAGAAGTCCGCCAGCTGGTCCTCGACGGGGAAACTTTCGAGGTCCGCGACGCCAAGTCCGGCGAAGACCTGACCCGTTCGGTGTTGCTGCAGATCATCGCGGAGCACGAGGAACACGGCCAGCCGATGCTCTCGCCGCAGCTGCTCTCGCACATCATCCGCTTCTACGGCGATTCGCTGCAGGGCTTCATGGGTCCCTACCTGGAGCGCAGCCTCCAGGTGTTCCTCGACCAGCAGCAGCAGTTCCGCACCCAGCTCAACAGCCTGATGGGCCAGACTCCCTGGTCCATGCTCAACGAGATGACCGAGCGCAACCTCGACGTGTGGAAGTCGATGCAGCGCGGCTTCCTCGACGCAGCCACGGCCAAGCCGGCCGAGCCCGTCGCCGCGCGCCAGGCGCGCGCCGGCAAGAAAGCCGGCTGATCCATCGCGTCGTCCGGGCTTGCTCCCGGCGACGCGGCGGCGCACGATGCGCTGCCTTGCCCTATCGCGCTGCGACAACAGGCCGTCATGCCCCGTAACGACATCGCCGTGGTCGGCGCCGGACTGGTCGGCGCCATGGTGGCCACGCTCCTGACCCAGCGCGGATTTCGCGTCAGCGTGTTCGAAAAACGTCCCGACCCGCGCCGGGCCGGCGTCCAGGGGGGGCGCTCGATCAATCTCGCCCTGGCCGAACGCGGGCTGCACGCCCTGCGCGCCACCGGGCTGGCCGAACAGGTGCTGGCGCAGTCGGTGATGATGCGCGGCCGCATGGTCCACGATCCGGCCGGCCACAGCGCCCTCCAGCGCTATGGCGCGGACGACTCAGAGGTGATCTGGTCGGTCTCTCGCGAGGGGCTGAACGGCCTCATGCTCGACGCCGCCGAGGCCGCGGGCGCCACCTTCCACTTCGGGCAGGGCCTCGAGTCCGCCGACCTGGACGCGGGCAGGCTCATGCTGCGCAGCACGGACGGCACGCAGCGCAGCATCGATGCGCCGGTGGTCATCGGTGCCGACGGTGCCGGTTCCGCCCTGCGTGCGCAGATGCACCGGCACGCGCCGCTGGGCGAAAGGGTCGAGGAGCTCGGCCACGGCTACAAAGAACTGGAGATCCCCCCCGGCAGCGACCCGTCCGCGCCGTTCGCCATCGAGCCCCACGCCCTGCATATCTGGCCGCGCGGGCATTACATGTGCATCGCGCTGCCCAACCGCGAAGGCAGCTTCACCGTCACGCTGTTCCTGCCCAACGAGGGGGAGCACCCCAGCTTTCGCAGCATCGCCGGTGCCGGTGCGGCCGAGGCCTTCTTCCGCGCCGACTTCCCCGACGCGCTGGCGCTCATGCCGACCTTCGCCCACGACTGGGCCGCCCATCCGGTGGGCATGCTGGCCACGCTGTACCTGGATCGCTGGCACATCGGCGGCCATGCGCTGCTGATCGGCGACGCCGCGCACGCCATCGTGCCGTTCCACGGCCAGGGCATGAACTGCGGCTTCGAGGATGCCGCCGAGCTGGCCGACCTTTTCGCGGCCGACCCGACCGATCCGGCCGCGGTGTTCGCCGCCTTCGAAACCCGGCGCAAGCCGAACGCCGACGCCATCGCACGCATGGCGCTGGAAAACTACGTGGAGATGCGCGACAAGGTGGCCGACCCCGTGTTCCTGCGCAAGCGCGAACTGGGCGCCCTGCTGACCGAGCATTGCCCGTCGCACTACCTGCCGCGCTACCGCATGGTCACCTTCACCCACCTGCCCTACGCCTACGCGCTGGAGCGCGGCCAGGCGCAGGACACGCTGGTCGAGCAACTGCTCAAGGGCCACAACAGCGTAGGCACGGTCGATATCGAGGCCGCCGTGCGTGCCCTGCAGGCCACCCTGCCGCCCCTGCCCGCCGAAGCGTTCGAGCGCGGCCTTCGCCCGGCCCTGGGCGGCGCATGACGGCGTCCGCCGCGGTGCTGCTGGAAGCCCGTTCGTTGTGTTTCCTGCGCCAGGACGAGCCCGTGTTCGGCCCGGTGGATTTCGCGTTGCGCGCGGGCGAGATCGCCCTGGTGGAAGGCGACAACGGCAGCGGCAAGACCACGCTCATGCGCGTGCTCACCGGCACGCTGCGCGCCGCATCGGGCGATGTCCTGCTCGACGGGGCGAGGTTTTCGCTGGATACGGTCGCTGGCGCCGTGGTGTTCCTGGGTCATCACCCGGGGCTCAAGGCCGACCTGTCGCCGCGCGAGAACCTGCACTTCGCCGTGGGCCTCTACGGGGTACGCACCGGTGCCGACGTTGACGACGCCCTGGCCGAGGTGGGCCTGGCGGGCTACGAGGACGAGGCCGTGCGCCGCTTGTCCGCCGGGCAGAAGAAGCGCGTGGCGCTGGCCCGGCTGCTCATGCTTCCCGCACGGGTGTGGCTGCTGGACGAACCGTACGCCAACCTCGACCGCGAAGGCATCGCGCTGGTCAACCGCCTGCTCGACGGCCATGCGGCCCGCGGTGGCGCGGCCCTCGTCACCAGCCACGGCGCGGTGACGTTCGCGGGCGACGCCCTGCGCCGCATCCGGCTGCACGCATGACGCCGGGAAGCACACCGGCGGCCTGCGCGGCACTGCTGCGGCGCGACCTGACGCTGGCCTGGCGCCGACGCGGCGACATCGCCCTGCCCGTGCTCTACGCGATCATCGTGGCTACGCTGTTTCCGTTCGCCCTGGGGCCGGACCCGGCGCTGCTGGCCCGCATCGCCGCCGGCGTGGTGCTGGTCACGGTGGTGCTGGCGATCCTGCTTTCCCTGGATACCCTGTTCCGCCCGGACATCGAGGACGGCTCGATGGAACTGCTGATGCTGGCGCCGCAACCCCTCGCGCTGCTGGTGGCCAGCAAGATCCTGGCGCACTGGATCGTGTCGTCGCTGCCCCTGATCATCGTGGCGCCGCTGATCGCCGGCATGCTGAAACTGCCGCCGGCCGCCATGCCGGTGCTGTTGCTCACCCTCGTCCTGGTCACCCCGCTGCTGTGCTTGCTCGGTGCGATCCTGGTCGCGCTGACGGCCGGCTCGCGACGCTCTGGTATGCTTCTGGCGCTCATGTTGCTGCCGCTGTGCGTGCCGGTGGTGATCTTCGCCGCCGGGGCTGTGGCCGCCGCGCAGGAGGGTCTGCCCTGGATCGCGCCGGTCGCCTGGCTGGGCGCCGGCCTGGTCATGGCCCTCGTGCTGGCGCCGCTGGCCTGCGCGTCGGCACTTCGCATCGCGATGGATTCGTGATGCATGCAACCGTCGGGCACGGAATCCGGACTCACCCCTTCTCGCACCAAACGGCAACGAGGATCGATGGCTAACTGGGTTCCCCTCTGGCTGCACCGGCTCGGCTCACCCCCCGTGTTCTACCGCTTCGCGGGCACGGTGCGTCCGTGGGCCCTGGGCCTGGCCGTGCTGCTGGGCGCCGTGGCGCTCTACGGTGGCCTGTTCGTGGCGCCGGCCGACTACCAGCAGGGCGACGCCTACCGCATCATCTTCATCCACGTGCCCAGCGCATGGATGAGCCTCTTCATCTACGGCGTCATGACCCTTGCCGCGTTCATCGGCCTGGTCTGGCGGATCAAGCTGGCCGAAACCGTGGCGATGGAATCCGCGCCCGTCGGCGCGGCATTCACCCTCATCACCCTGGTCACCGGCTCGCTCTGGGGCAAGCCGATGTGGGGCACGTGGTGGACCTGGGACGCGCGGCTCACCTCGGAACTGGTGCTGCTGTTCATCTACCTGGGTATCGTCGGGCTCTATCGCTCGTTCGAAGATCGGCGCCAGGGCGCGCGTGCCGCGTCCTTCCTGGTGCTGGTGGGTGCGGTGAACGTACCCATCGTGCATTTCTCGGTGAACTGGTGGAACACGCTGCACCAGGGCGCCACCATCCGCCTGCTCGGCCCCTCGCATATCGACGCCAGCATGCTCTGGCCGTTGCTGACCATGATGGCCGCCACCAAGCTCTACTACGTCGCCAGCCTGTTCGCACGTGTTCGCGCCGAACTGGTCGTGGCGGAAGGCGGCAAGGCCTGGGTGCGCGACATCGCCCTGGGCACCACCACGCAGGATGCCACCGCATGACACCGGACCTGTCGATGGGCGCCTACGGCGTCTACGTGTGGACATCCCTCGCCGTCTTCCTCCTGATCCTCCTGTTCGACACCCTGGCCCCGCTGGCCAGGCGTCGACGCAACCTGCGCGACCTGCGCGCGCGTCTCGCGCGCCAGGAAAACCGCCGCCGTCCCGGAACCGCTCCCCGTAATGAACCCCACCCGTAAACGTCGTCTCGCCATCGTCGTGTCGGTGCTCCTCGCCGCCATCGTGGCCGTGGGACTCACCGTGTTCGCCTTGCAGCGGAACATGAACTACCTCTTCACTCCCAGCCAGGTGCAGCAGGGCCAGGCCACCCAGTACGGCAACTTCCGCCTCGGCGGCATGGTCAAGGCCGGCTCCATCCAGCGGGCGAAGGACAGCCTCAAGGTCAGTTTCATCGTGGTCGACGCCGATGGCGCCATGCCCGTGGAATACACCGGCATCCTTCCCGACCTGTTCCGCGACAACCAGTCGGTGATCGCCACGGGCCGCATGGACGACGCGCGCTTCATCGCCAGTGAAGTGCTGGCCAAGCACGACGAGAACTACATGCCGAAGGAACTGAAGGACGCCATGGCCAAGGCACACGAGAACCGCAAGATCGACGACAAGGCCATGGGCGACAAGGCCATGGCACCGGGTACGCCGGAATGATCCCGGAGCTGGGCCAGTTCGCGCTCGTCCTCGCGCTGCTGCTGGCGCTGGCCCAGGGCATCCTGCCGATCGTGGGCGCCTGGCGCGGCAACGCGGCGCTGATGGCCGTGGCCCGCCCGGCCGCGGTGGGGCAGGCGTTGTTCGTCTTCCTCGCCATGGGCGTGCTGATCCACGCGTTCCTGGCGTTCGATTTCTCGGTCGCCTACGTGGCGGACAACTCCAACCTCGCCCTGCCCTGGTACTACCGCGTCACCGCGGTCTGGGGTGCGCACGAGGGCTCGATGCTGCTGTGGGTGTTCATCCTCAACGTGTGGTCGCTGGCGCTGGCCTTGCTCAGCCGCCACCTGCCCACGCCCTTCGTCTCCCGGGTGATCGGCGTACTGGGCCTGATCGGCGTCGGCTTCCTCGCCTTCATCCTGTTCACCTCCAACCCGTTCCTGCGCGAGCTGCCGATGCCCGGCGACGGCGGCGACCTGAACCCGGTGCTGCAGGACCCGGGGATGACCTTCCACCCGCCCGTTTTGTACATGGGCTACGTCGGTTTCTCGGTGGCCTTCGCTTTCTCCATTGCCGCCTTGCTTGGCGGTGAGCTGGAACAAGGCTGGGTGCGCTGGGCGCGCCCGTGGACCAACGTGTCCTGGGCATTCCTCACCATGGGTATCGTCGCCGGCAGCTGGTGGGCCTACGCGGAACTGGGCTGGGGTGGCTGGTGGTTCTGGGACCCCGTCGAGAACGCCTCGTTCATGCCCTGGCTGGTGGGCGTCGCGCTGATCCACGCCCAGGCCGTGACCGAGAAACGCGGGTCGCTGCCTGCGTGGACGATCCTGCTGTCGCTGTTCGCGTTTTCCCTGTCGTTGCTGGGTACCTTCCTGGTCCGCTCCGGCGTGCTCACCTCGGTGCACGCCTTCGCCTCCGATCCACGCCGCGGCCTCTACATCCTCGGTTTCCTGATCGTGGTGATCGGCGGCTCGCTGCTGCTGTACGCAGTGCGTGCGCCCAAGGTGGCGACGGGCAAGCCGTTTGCCGCGCTGTCGCGCGAGACCGGCATCATGGTCGCCAACCTGCTGTTCACCACGGCGGCGGCCATGGTGCTGCTGGGCACGCTGTTTCCCCTGATCGGCGATGCACTGAACCTGGGGCGCATCTCGGTCGGGCCGCCGTACTTCGGTTTCCTTTTCGTCGCGCTGATGGCCCCGGCGATTTTGCTGTTGCCGTTCGGGCCGTACCTGCGCTGGGGTCGCGCCGAAGGTCGCCAGCTGACCGCGATGGCCGCGCGCGCCGCCGTCGCCGCGGTGGTCTGCGCGATCGTCGCCGCCGTGTTCGCGGCGGGACACGCACGGGCGATCGCCGGCGTGGCCGGGGCCACCTGGGTGGCCGTGGGCACGCTGTCCTACGTGATCAAGCGCTGGCGCGAGATGCCGCGCGGTCGCCGCTATCCCGCCGAGATGGCCGGCATGCTGGTGGCACACACCGGCGTCGCCGTGTTCCTGATCGGCGTCATGCTCTCCGAATCGCTGAGCGTGGAGCGCGACGTACGCATGGCACCGGGCGACACCCAGTCCATCGCCGGCTATGTCTTCCGCTTCGACGGCGTGCACGAGACGCAGGGCCCGAACTGGCGCGCCGACGAAGGCACGGTCACCATCCAGCGCGACGGCGCCACGCTGGCCACGGTGCGACCGCAGAAGCGCACCTACTCGCGCGGGCAGGTGCAGACGGAATCGGCCATCGATGCCGGCCTGTTCCGTGACATCTACGTCGCCCTGGGCGAGCCGATGCAGGTCACCGACGTCGAAGGCGCGTGGGCGCTGCGGCTGTACTACAAGCCGTTCGTGCGCTGGATCTGGCTGGGCGGACTGATCATGATGCTGGGCGGCTTCCTGGCCGCCGGCGACCGCCGTTTCCGTGCGAAGAAATCGCCTGCCGCGTTGCCGGGCACGGGGTCGCCGGCATGAGTCGCCTGATGCCCCTGTTCGTCTTCCTGGCGCTATGCGGCCTGTTCGGCTTCGGCATCTGGTGGAACACGCAGCACGACCAGCACGAGATCGTCTCGCCGCTGATCGACAAGCCCGCGCCCGCGTTCTCGTTGCCCGTGCTGGGCGAGCCCGATCGCCACGTCGACAAGGCCTCGTTGCTGGGCAAGCCGTATTTCCTCAACGTGTTCGGCAGCTGGTGCATCGAGTGCGTGCACGAGCACCCGGTCCTGTCCAGCGAGGTGAAGGCCCTGGGCCTGCCCCTGGTCGGCCTCAACTACAAGGACGACCCGGCCGACGCGACGGCGTGGCTCGGCGAGCACGGCAACCCGTTCGACATGGTGATCGCCGACCGCGACGGTCGCGTCGGCATCGACTTCGGCGTCTACGGCGCACCGGAAACCTTCCTGATCGACGGCAAGGGCGTGATCCGCTACAAGCACGTCGGGCCCATCACCGCCGATGTCGTCACCCACGAATTCCGCCCCGCCCTGCAGGCGCTCTCCCACGAGACCGCCCCATGACCCCAAGCCCGCACCCGCACTCGCTCGGTAGGAGCGCACGATGTGCGCGATGGCTCCGTGCCTCACTATCCAAGGCCACGCTAACCCTGCTTTTGTTGCTCCTCACCCTCCCCACCCTGGCCCAGGCCATCCAGCCCCTCCCCTTCCGCGATCGCGCCGAAGAAGTACGCTTCCAGACACTGAGCGCGGAACTGCGCTGCCCGATGTGCCAGAACGAAACCCTGGCCGACTCCAACGCGCCCATCGCGCACGACCTGCGCCGGCAGATCTTCGAGATGATGCAGGCCGGCAAGACCGACGCGCAGATCAAGGCCTTCCTGGTCGAGCGCTATTCGGATTTCGTGCTCTACGAACCGCCGGTGTCGCCGAAGACCTGGCTACTCTGGTTCGGCCCGTTGCTGGTGCTCGCCCTGGGCGGCACGCTGGTCGCCGTCCAGGTGCGCCGCCGCGCACGCCAGCATGCCGGCGGCGAGATGCCGGCCCACGATACCGGGGACGACTGGTGAGCACCGTGTTCTATCTCCTCGCCGCCGCGATGCTGCTCGTCGCCCTGGCGCTGATCCTCGTTCCACTGGTTCGCCAGGGCCGCCTGCACGGGCGATCGCGTGGCATCTTCGCGCTGGTGCTCGCGCTGGCCGTGCTGCTGCCGCTGGCCAGCGCCGGCCTTTACCGGCTGGTGGGAACCCCCTCGACGCTGGACGGCGTGGCGCCGCCCCGGGACATGGACGTCAACGAGGCCATCGCCGCGTTGCAGGCCCGCCTGAAGGCGCACCCGGACGATGTACCGGGCTGGCTCCTGCTGGGCCAGACCTACGCCATGCTCAAGCAACCTGCGCAGGCACGCGATGCTTATGGGCATGCCCTGGATACCGATGCCCATAACGGCGCGGCCATGGTCGGCTGGGCGGAAGCGGATTCGCTGCTGCGCGACGATCACCGCATCGTCGGCCGCGGCTTCGACCTGCTGCAGGCGGCCGTGTCCGCCGATCCGCAGAACCAGAAGGCGCTCTGGCTGCTCGGCATCGCCCAGTTCCAGCAACAGCGTTTCGCCGAAGCCGCTGCCACCTGGCGCAGCCTGCAACCGCTGCTGGACCCGGACTCCAACGTCGCCCACGCCGTGGCCCAGCAGATCGCCGAGGCCGACAAGCGCGCCGGCGCCGGTGATGTCGCACCGGCACCCGCCTCGTCACGCTGACCTGGCGCCAACGGTGACCATGGCAGCATCGACTGCCTCCAACGAAGGAACGACCCATGGGTGACGCCCGCCGCTACCACGCACTTTCCTCACCGTTCCGCATGAAGCGCGGCGGCGAACTGCACGGCGCGTGCGTTGCCTACGAAACCTGGGGCACGCTGGCCGCGGCACGCGACAACGCCATCCTCATCCTCACCGGCCTCTCGCCCAGCGCGCATGCCACGTCCAACGACGACGATCCCTCCCCGGGCTGGTGGCAGGAGATGATCGGCCCCGGCAAGGCGTTCGACACCGACCGCTGGTTCGTCGTCTGCGTCAACTCGCTGGGCAGCGACAAGGGCTCCACCTGTCCCGCGTCGATCGACCCCGCCACCGGGCAGCCCTATCGCCTGACCTTCCCCGAGCTTTCGCTGGAGGACGTCGCCAACGCCGCGCACGAGGTCGTCGTCGCCGGGCTGGGCATCGAACGCCTGGCCTGCCTGGTCGGCTGCTCCATGGGCGGCATGAGCGCGCTGGCGTACATGCTGCTGCACCCGGGCACGGTGCGCACGCACATCAGCGTGGACACGGCCCCGCAGGCACAGCCGTTCGCCATCGCCATCCGCTCGTTGCAGCGCGAGGCCATCCGCCTCGATCCGCACTGGAACGGCGGCAACTACGACGATGAAGCCTGGCCGGAACACGGCATGAGCATCGCGCGCAAGCTCGGCGTCATCACTTACCGTTCCGCGATGGAATGGAACGGCCGCTTCGCGCGCATCCGCCTGGATGCCGAGCAGCGCGAGGAAAACGAGCCGTTCGGTTTCGAGTTCCAGGTCGAGTCCTACCTCGAAGGCCATGCCCGGCGTTTCAATCGCCAGTTCGATCCCAACAGCTACCTCTACCTGTCGCGCGCCAGCGACTGGTTCGACATGGCCGAGCACGGCGAAGGCGACGTCATGCGCGGTCTGGCCCGCATCCATGTGCAGCGCGCGCTGGTGATCGGCGTCAGCACCGACATCCTGTTTCCGCTGGAGCAACAGGAAACCATCGCCCGTGGGCTGGAGGCGGCCGGTGCCGCGGTTGAATTCGTGGCGCTGGATTCGCCCCAGGGCCACGATGCGTTCCTTGTGGACATCGCCAGCTACAGCCAGGCCATCGGTGGTTTCCTGGGAACCCTCTGAGGCTTCGTGACGCTGGCGCGCAACGCGCCCTGCTATCATGGAAGGTGTCGGGCACCGCCACGCCCTATCCGCCGCCAGAGGTAAAACGCATGATCACGGTCGACTTCCCCGGCAGCCGCAAGCTCATCGATGCGATCGACGCGTCCGTCGTGCAGCCGGATACCCCGGCCATCACCGACACCCTGCGCAATGCGCTGTGCCGGCTGATCCGCTCGCAGGAGGTCATCCTGCCCGCCTGCGTTTTCGAAGCCGCCGGCGACCACTACGCCCGCCGCGAGCTCTACCGCAGCGACGAACACGGTTACAGCGTGGTCGCCATGACCTGGGGGCCCGGCCAGGGCACCCTGATCCACGACCACAGCGGCATGTGGTGCGTGGAGGGCGTCTGGAACGGCGCGCTGGAAATCGTCCAGTACGAACTGCTCGGCCATGAGGCGGAGCGCTATCAATTCCGGCCCGTGGGCTCGATCCAGGCCGGCCCGGGCTCCGCCGGCAGCCTGATCCCGCCGCACGAATACCACACCATCCGCAATCCCAGTGACGATGCCGTCGCCGTCAGCCTGCATATCTACTCCGGCCGCATGACCCAGTGCGCGGTGTTCAATCCCGAGGGCGACAACTGGTACCAGCGTAACGAGCGCAAGCTGGGTCTCGACCAGATCCATTGAATCCCGCATAATCCACGTGTTGTAACGTTTTGCGTCGGCCCGAGTGGTGAAACTGGTAGACGCAGGGGACTCAGACCATAAATTGAGCCCTCAGGGGGAAACCCCCGAGGTGAAGCCCGTCAAACTCGGCGAAGGCCCTGGACGCAAGTCCGAGCTAATACCGAGCCAAGCCCCGGCATCGAAAGGTCCGGCGGAAGGTGTAGAGAGCAGACGGCGGGCACCTAAGGCAAAGCGGTTCAACGCGGCGCTACGGTGAAGGCGTGCTCCAGACCACGAACGTCGCTTTCGCAAGGAAGTGTCGGCGGCGAAAGCCGAAGTGGTACGAAAATCCCCCGCCGCAAGGCGTGCCGGTTCGATTCCGGCCTCGGGCACCAAACATGAAAACCACTTCCGTCTTGCGGGGGTGGTTTTTTTTCGTCAGTTCGCGTGTTCGAGGCGATAGCCTTCGCCGCGCACGGTACGCACCATCACGCTGGCGCCCAGCTTGACGCGCAGGCGCGACACCTGCATCTCCACGGCGTTGATGGACGAGTCGCAGTCCCACGATGCGATAGCGTGCAGCAGTTTTTCCTTGCTCACGACATGACCCACCCGCAACGCCAGCGATTCCAGGACGCACCATTCGCGACGGGTCAGTTCGACCGGCACCTTGTCCACGGATGCCATGCGTCCGGAAAGATCCATGTGAAGTCCGCCCACGCGCAGCTCGGAGCTGGCCAGCGTACGCACGCGCCGGACCACCACACGACAGCGCGCCGCCAGTTCCAGCAGGGAAAACGGCTTGACGAGGACATCGTCGGCGCCCAGATCCAACGTCACGATGCGATCGGAAACGCAGTCGCGTGCAGCCACCATCACCACCGGCAACATATTGCCGGATTTGCGTAGTGCCTTGAGGAAACCGTTGCCACCGTCTCCAGGCAGGCCTGTATCGACCACCGCCAGATCGAAATCGCCTACCGCCAGCGATGCCCTCGCCTGCTCCGCGGAAACGACATGTTCCACGGTAAATCCTTCGTCGGTCAGGCCGCGGCGCATGGCAACCGCGAACGTCTCGTCGTCGTCGACCAAAAGAATTCGCATCAGGCCCCCGCCCGCAAGACATCGTCGAGGGCCGCAGCATAGCGCAGCAAATCGTAAATTCGACACCGACAGATTCAAGAAAGATTCGCGTCAGAATCCCGTCAGGAAGTCGCGGCATCATCGAAAAAAGGGGATCGATTCCGCCAGCGATTATCCGTGCTTGCGCGAAGACCGAAGGGATGGATGGGACATGGAAACCTCGCTTTTTCGCAAGCAACTGACCGACGCGGGCAGCCAGGAGTGGTTGGGTGTCGTGCGCCTGGCCACGCCAGTTTCTACCCAGGTATGGACGGTGTTCGCCCTGGTGCTCGGGGCTGCCATCCTGACGTGGTTGTTCACCGGTCATTACACGCAGCGTGTCCACGTGACAGGCCTTCTGGTCCCGCGGGCCGGCCTGATCGGCATCACGGCGAACAGCGTCGGCATCGTGGATCGCGTGGCGGTGGTGGAAGGCGACCGCGTGACGAAGGGCCAGCTGTTGGTCGCCCTGTCCGGGGAGCGCACCAGCAAATCGCTCGGCAATACCGCGGCCGGCGTAAGCCTGCAATTGCAGCACGAAGCCGTCAGCCTGTCGCAGGACATCCGTGACACGCTCACGCTGCAAGGCAAGCAGGCCGACGACAATCGTACGCAGCAGGGTTTGCTGAAGGGCCAGCTGGCGCAGATCGATGCGCAGATCGTCATCCAGAAAAAACAGATGGCACTCGTCCAGGAACTCGTGACCAAATGGTCGGGCCTGGTATCGAAAGGCTATATCTCCTCGTTGCAGGTGGAGCAGGAACAATCCGCGCTGCTGGCCGACGAATCCCAGCTGAAGTCGTTGCAGCAGCAACGCTACAGTACACAGCAGCAGGTGACCGCGCTGGACGACCAGCTCACCCAGTTGCCGCTGGCCGTGTCGGCCAAACTCAACGAACTGCGCCGACAGCTGTCGCAGATCGAACAGGCCCTGGCGCAAAACGAGGCCAGTCGCGCCAGTGAATTGCGTGCACCCTCCAGCGGCATCGTGTCGTCGGTAACGGTCAAGCCCGGCGCGTCCGTGGCCATGGGGCAACCGTTGCTGTCGATCGTGCCGGACGGCTCCAACCTCCAGGCGCAGATCCTCGTGCCAAGCCAGGCGGTCGGTTTCGTGCACCCCGGCACCGATGTCACGCTCCACTACCCGTCGTTTCCCTACCAGAAGTTCGGCCTGCAGCATGGCGTGGTGACCAGCGTGTCGCGCAGCGCGCTCACGCCCTCGGAAGTCACGCTGCTGCTGGGCGGCGGCACGTCGCCCTCGCCTGATTCCCTGTACCTGGCCCACGTGGACCTGAAATCGCAGAGCGTCAACGCCTACGGCCACGACGAACCCCTGCGCCCGGGCATGGCGCTGGAAGCCGACATGCTGCTGGACCGACGACGCATCGTCGAATGGATCTTCGAGCCGCTTTACGGCATGGGCCATCGCTGGAGCAACGGCGCGTGAGCGACGGGCTGCACTTCGGGCGCGAACGCGCGCTGCCCAGCGTGCTACAGGCGGAGTCGGCCGAGTGCGGCCTGGCCTGCCTGGTCATGATCGCGGCGTACCACGGGCACCAGACCGACCTTCCAGCCATGCGCCGACGGTTCACGTTGTCGCTCAAGGGCATGACCGCGCGCCGCCTGCTCGACATCGCCCACACCCTGGGCCTGCAATGCCGACCGCTGCAACTGGAGATGGAAGAACTGGCCCAGTTGCAGACGCCTTGCGTGCTGCATTGGGACATGGACCACTTCGTCGTGCTGCGCCATGTGGGCAAGCGGAAGGTCGTGATCCACGATCCGGCCGTGGGCGTGCGCACGCTCAGTGCGGCCGATGTGGCGCGGCACTTCACCGGCGTGGCGATCGAGTTTTCCCGGGGCCCGACGTTCCAGAGGCAACAGGCGCCCCCGCCGGTATCCCTGCGCTCGCTGGCTGGCTCGGTCCGCGGGTTGGGGCGCGGCCTGGTTCAGATCTTCGGTCTGGCGCTGGTGCTGGAATTGTTCGCCCTGCTGGCGC
The DNA here is from genome assembly GCF_054055715.1 of Luteibacter sp. PvP120. Classification (NCBI taxonomy): domain Bacteria; kingdom Pseudomonadati; phylum Pseudomonadota; class Gammaproteobacteria; order Lysobacterales; family Rhodanobacteraceae; genus Luteibacter; species Luteibacter sp. PvP120. Next base: position 641,797 of record NZ_JBSRXP010000001.1, read on the forward strand.
CGCTGTTCATGCAGTTGGTCGTGGACCAGGTGATCGCCGACGGCGACCATGACCTGCTCACGTTTCTCGGCTTGAGTTTCGCCCTGCTGATCGTGCTCGAGACGCTGGTCTCCGCGCTGCGCAGCTGGACGGTGATGTGGTTGAGCACGCACTTCAACCTGGGCTGGACCGGCAACGTCTTCGCGCACCTCATCCGCCTGCCGCAAGCGTATTTCGGTTCGCGCCACCTGGGTGACATCGTCTCGCGCTTCGGCGCCATCGACACCATCCAGCAGACCCTGACCACGCGCTTCGTCGAGATCATGCTGGACGGCCTGCTGGCCAGCGTCACGCTGGTGGTGCTGTTCATCTACAGCCCGTTGCTGGCGGCGGTCACCATCGGCGCCGCGGCCATCTACGCGGGCCTGCGCCTGCTGTATTTCAGGATCTATCGCGAGGCCAACCTCAGCCAGATCACCGTGAGCGCCCGGCAGCACAGCCGGTTCCTCGAAGCGGTACGCGGCGTACAAACCATCCGCCTGCACAACCAGGAAGCGGCGCAGACCTCGCGTTACCTCAACGCGGCGGCGGAAACGCTCAACACGTCGATCGCCGTGCAGCGCCTGGACATGCTTTTCACCGCCCTGCAAGGATTGGCCACGGGTGGCCAGCGGCTGGGCGTGCTCTGGATCGGTGCATGGCTGGGGCTCAAGGGCCAGTTCACCGTGGGCATGCTGACGGCCTTCGTAGCCTATGGCGACCAGTTCAGCAGCCGCGTCGCCAGCCTGATCGACTACACCATCGAGTTGCGCATGCTGCGGCTGCAGGCGGAGCGACTTGCCGACATCGTCCTCACCGCGCCCGAGGCCTATGCCACCAGCGAACACGTAGGCCCCTTGCCCACGGCGGGGGTCGCTTTCCAGAAGGTGGGCTTTCGCTACGCCGAAGGCGAACCGTGGATACTGCGCGAGTGCAGCTTCGAGGTGCGGCCGGGCGAATCGGTGGCCATCGTCGGACCCTCGGGCTGCGGCAAGAGCACCCTGATCCGCCTGCTCCTTGGCTTGCTCGATCCACAGCAAGGCAGTATCGAGATCGGTGGCATGGACCTGCGCCGGCTGGGCAAGGCCACGTATCGCTCGATGACCAGCAGCGTCATGCAGGACGACCAGCTGTTCACCGGCTCCATCGCCGAGAACATCAGCCTGTTCGATGCCCTCGCCACGCAGGACGACATCGAAGCCGCGGCGCGCATCGCCGGCGTGCACGACGATATCGTCGCGATGCCGATGGGCTACCACAGCCTGGTCGGCGACATGGGCTCGTCCCTGTCAGGCGGGCAACAGCAACGGCTCTTCCTCGCGCGCGCCCTCTATCGTCGTCCGCAGATCCTGGTGCTGGACGAGGCGACCAGCCACCTCGACGTGGCCATGGAGCGCCAGCTCAACCAGGCGATCAAGGCCTTGAACATCACGCGCATCGTCATCGCGCATCGTCCGGAGACCATCGCCCACGCCGATCGTGTCCTGGAACTCGTCGACGGCGCAATACGCCCACGCGACGCGGCCGTTGCGCCGCCCGCCCGCTTCATCCACGAATCCACGAGGTAACCATGGTGTCGTCGCCGGAACCGTCATCCCTGAAGGTCGTCAACCACTTCCTCGACGTGGCGCAGGTGCCGGCGCTCATGCCGGGCCAGGCCAGCTGGTCGTACGGCATCTACCCAGGCCTGCTGGGAGACACCCATCCGTCGTGGCACACGCACCTGTGCGGTAGCCGCAATCCGCTGGAACGGGCGATCCACGACGACGTGCTCAACGCCACGCCAGGCCTGCAGGCGCTCAACGAGATATGGGTGCACATCCGCGAAGAGCTGGCGCCGGACTACGGCCTGGTGCGGGCCTATGCCAACGGCCATACGTACGGCATGGACGGTGAGGCACATCACACCGCGAAGCCGTCCGACCACGAACTGGTCGCGCTGGTCTATACCAATGCGGAATGGAAGGACGGCTGGGCGGGTGAAACGGTCTTCTACGATGCGGCGCGCGAATGCATTTCCGTCCGCCCGCGGCCCGGTCGGCTGCTGCTGTTCGACGGATCGATCGTGCGTGCTTCGCGGGCGCCCGCGCGGGAGTGCCCCACGTTATGCACGACGTTGTCGTTCCATATGCGACGCATCCGCCGCTGACCGGCGGGATGCCCTCCAGGATGAACACGACGATGCGACACAGTCCATGCACCCTTTCGCTGCTGCTCGCGACACTTTGGCTCGGCGTCGCATCGGGGCCGGCGGCGGCGGCGGCGGAACACATCGCTTCGCTGCATGGCGACGAGGGCGATGCGCTGCACATTCCGATACGCGACGACACCGGCCAGGCGTGGACGATGCAGGGACGCCTGTGCCGTCCGGAAGGCGTGACGCGTCCACGGCTGGTGGTCATCAACCATGGATCGCCCCCCGATGCGGCGGATCGTCCCCACATGACGCTGGCCAACTGCCGGGCGGAATCCGTGCAGTGGTTCATGCAACGGCATTACGCGGTCGTGCTTGCGCTGCGGCTGGGCTATGGCGCGACGGGCGGCCCGTGGACGGAAGGCTACGATGGTTGTGACAACGCCGATTACTACAAAGCAGGCATGGAGACCGCGCGCCAGATCAAGACCATCGTCGATTTCGTGACGGCACTGCCTGGGTATGCGCCCAGCGGCGTGGTCGTGGTGGGCCAGTCCGCCGGCGGTTGGGGCACCCTGGCCTACGACAGCATGCCGCATCCGCAGGTGGCCGCCTTCATCGACATGGCCGGTGGGCGCGGCGGTCACTTTCACGGCACGCCGAACACCAACTGCCATGCCGACAGGCTGGTGGAGGCCGCGCGTCGCTTCGGGACGACGGCCAGCACGCCGGTGCTGTGGATCTACACGCCCAACGACAGCTATTTCAACCCGGAACTGGTGACGTCGATGTACCAGGCATTCACCCAGGCGGGCGGCAAGGCGCAGCGCATCATGCCCGCCGCGTATGGCGACGACGGGCATCACCTGTTCTTCGGGCGCGGTGGCTCGGCCACGTGGGGGCCTCCCATCGAGGCCTTCCTCGCCACGTCTAACGCGTCGGCTTCGCCATGACACCCCTCGTTACACCCACCGCGGAATCGACGATGACCATCGAGGCGATCAGGAACACCATCCAGGCGATCGGACTGCACACGCAGGCGGAAAACATTCCGCTGATCACGAAGAAGGGCGGCGCCTATACCTGGCTGTTCGACCTGCGTCGTGTGTTCATGCAACGCGACACCCTGCTCCAGATCGCGCATGCGTTCTGGGAGCGCAACGCCGCGCGCGAGCCGTTCCAGCTTGGCGGCCTGGAAACCGCGGCCATCCCGTTGCTCACGGCGCTGATGCTCACCGCACCCGCGGAACGGGGCCCGGTCAACGGCTTCATCATCCGCAAGGATCGCAAGACCACCGGCATGGGTAACGCGATCGAAGGCGACGTGCTCGACCTGCCGATCATCCTGGTGGACGATTCGCTCAACTCCGGCAGCAGTGCGGAAAAAGCGCGTACCGTGATCGGCATGGCGGGGCACCGTCTCGCGGAGATGTTCGTGGTGGTGGATTTCGTCTCCCGGGCGGGCCTGGCCTGGCGCGACACCCACGGCATCACGGTGCAGACCTTGTTCACGCTGAAGGACTTCGACCTTCCCGACGACGTGCGCGCGCCCTTTCCCACCCAGACCTATCGCGAACTGTGGCGAACCGCGACACCCGGAGGCTTCGCGTTCCACGTCGTTCCCAAATCGGCGCCGCTGCTGGTCGACAACCTCATCTTCCGCGGCTGCGACGCCGCGAAGATGCAGGCGTTTTCCGCCGAGACGGGCGGCCTGGTCTGGGAGTACGCGGTCACCGGTGCCGCGTACACGAAAAAAGGCATATGGTCCTGCCCCGCCTACCACGACGGCCGGCTTTATTTCGGCGCCTACAACGGCACGGTCTATTGCCTGGACGCGCACAGCGGCGAGGAAATCTGGACTCACCCCGACGGGGAGTGGGTCGGTGCATCGCCGCTGGTCGTGGCCCGGCACAACCTGATCTGTGTCGGCGTGGAATACGTGCGCCCCTGGGCCCAGGGCAGCCTGGGTGCCTACGACATGGATACCGGCGAGAAGATCTGGGAACACCAGGTCGAGAAACTGCAACACGGCTCCCCCGGCTACTGGCAAGGCGGCGACCTGGTCATCTGGGGCAGCGCCGATCACGAGACGCTGGCGCTGGAAGCCAGGACGGGCCGCATCGTCTGGCGTTTCCCCACGCGCCGCTCCGTGAAATACGCGCCCGCCGTGGACGAGGCGCGCAAGCTCACCGCCTTTGCCTCGTTCGACAAATCGATCTACATCCTGGATGTCGAAACCGGTGAAAAACGTGGCGAGTGGAAAACGGACGAAATCTGCTACACGACGCCCCTGTTCGCCGGCAACAAGCTGTTCTGCGGCTCGGGCGACCGGCACCTGTACGTGATCGATGTCGACACCATGCAGCTGGTGGCGAAGATCAACCTGCGCTCGCGCGTCTATGCCTCGCCGCGGCGGATCGGCAACCGGATCATCGTAGGCAGCAACGGCGGCAAGGTCTACGAGATCGACATCGACACGTTGCAGGTGAAAGGCATCCTGCAACTTCCGGATGCGGTGACCAACGGCGTAGCGGTTTCGCCCGACGGTCGGCGCATCTTCGTCTCGACCTATATGAACCACCTCTATGCCTTCGAGCGTCCGGACGATGCCGTGCAAGGCACGCAGCCACACGATCTGCGTGCCGTGTCGTAGCGCGCTACCCGGTCGAGGAAACCGACCCGTGTGGCGCTGCCCCTGCGCGGCGTGACACGGGTCAGCCGACGCGAGGACGGCTCTTTCCCCGCAACCATGTATCAAGGGATCACCATGAGAACGCTCGACATCATTGAAATCGATATGGTGGCAGGCGGTATGCGCGCATCCATCGGCGCCCATCCGCTGTCCACATCCATCCATCACGCCAAGGCGCACAAGAAAGTGCACCACGCCAAGAAGGCGCACCACCATGCGACGATCCACAAGGCCGGTGCGGTGCACACCACCAACGAGTACGAGGAGCCGATCGCTGAGGGTGGCGAAGGCGGTGAGGGTGGCGAAGGCGGCGAAGGTGGTGAAGGTGGTGAGGGTGGAGAAGGCGGTGAGGGAGGTGAAGGCGGCGAAGGCGGCGAGGGAGATGGTGGCGAGGGTGACGGCGGCGACGGTGATGGTGGCGATGGCGACGGCGGCGAAGGCGACGGTGGCGCCGGCAGCAATGCCAACCCGGCCACAGCCGCATCGGCGTCCGGCACGACCGTAACCTACACGGCCGCCGACGGTTCCACGCAGTCCATCACGGGGACCCACCCCAACCGCGACAACAACCCGCTCGACATCCGTTCGGGCACGGTCGCGACGAACAACGGTTCACTCGGCGACGATCGTGGCTTCGCCATCTTCGCCAGCCCGCAGGCAGGTCTGGATGCCGCCGTAGCCAACATGGACCGTATCAACAACAATGCGGGTGGTACGGCTACCCTCAGCCAGATCATCACCACGTGGTCTCCGCCTAGCGAGAACCCCACGGCCGAGATGATCACGACCATCACGAACAACTCGGGCCTGTCGCCCTCCGCGCAGTGGAGTTCCCTGACCGGTGCGCAGCAGAATGCCTTCATCACGGCCTACGGGCATCGTGAAGGCTGGCACGGGAACTGAGTTCGCCGGGGCCGGGAACCGTTTCCGGCCCCTCCCTTCCGATACGCCGCCTGGAGATTCGCGTGAGAAGCCACATCATCCCCCTGTACGGTCTGCTCGTCCTCGGCATCGTCGCCTTCCCGGTGCATGCCAACGGCATGGCGGACGATTGCGTCGGCGCCCTCCACCATGAATTCGCGACCGCGAACGACACCGTCGATACCAGCGCCCACGCCACCCTGCCCGATGCGTGCACGCACCTCGGCCCACTGGCGCTCGGCATGACCCGCAGCCAGGTCCTGGCCGCCATGGGTGCGCCGGACAAAGAGCGCACCGCGAAGGATCATCCCGGCACCGCCGACCTGCTTTATGTCTATCCCCGCGACCTCAACGCGCAGCTGGCCCGAAAGCCGGTGACCGCCGACCAGATCGCCTACAGCCAGCTCCGCGTCCGCATCCAGCAGGACAAGGTCACTGCCATTTCGACGTTTGCCAATGCCAAGGCGCCCTTGCCGTTCGCCCTGCTGGGACAACCGGCCGGAACGAAGATCGACGGCCTGATGGCGGCGTTGGGTGGCCATCCCCAATGGAATGCCAGCCGTGACTACGTGCAGTTCCCGTCCGTGCCTTTCGCGCTGAGCGTGGACCCGGATACCGCGGGCCTGGTCGGCGTCGATATCGCCGACCGGATGACCAGCCTGGCAACTTTCAGCGGCCAGGGGCTGAACCTGACGAAGGACAAGGCGAGCGGCCTGGTCAATGGCTTCCACTGATGCTCGCCGGCTACCTAAGTATTTCCTCACGAGGTTTTAACTCGAGCGGAGGCAAGAATCGCCTTCGGTGACACCGAAGGGGACATCAGGCATGGCAGTGGATGACACGACCCGGCACGAGGCGCAGCTCGACGAGCAGACGCGCTTTGCCCTGCAGCAATTGTGCTCGACCGCCTACCTGGCAGTCAGCAGCCTGAATGAGTCCGCGTGCGTGGCGCTGTTGCGCCGCGGTCTCGCCGTCCAGGACGAGCTGGGCTACTGGAGCGTCACACCCTCGGGCAAGAAGACGTTCGAGCGACTGGGGAAATCCGTTAGCGTGCGGTGAAAGTCGCCGGCCGATCGGCTAAAATCCCGGCCATGGCACCTCTCCCTATCCCCGGCGGTCTGCTGATCGCCATCGAAGGTATCGACGGCGCCGGTAAGACGACGCTCGCCCATACCCTTCGCGATACCCTTTCGGTCGACGGTTGCACGGTCAACCTCAGCAAGGAGCCGACCAACGGCCCCTGGGGCATGCAGATGCGCGCCTCGGCATCCACCGGCCGGCTTACGCCCGAGGAAGAGCTGCGACTGCTGATCCTGGACCGCCGGCAACACGTGGATGAACTGGTCGGCCCCGCGCTGGCCCGTGGCGAGATCGTCATCCTGGATCGCTACTTTCCGTCCAACGTGGCGTACCAGGGTGCTGCCGGCCTCGGCATCGATGCCCTGATGCAGGCCAACGCCTTCGCACCCCGCCCCGACCTTCTGCTGCTGCTCGACCTTGCTCCGGAGGTTGGACTGGCGCGCATACGCCTGCGCGGCGATAAGCCGAATCACTTCGAGACGGCGGACAACCTCGACCGCTGCCGTGCGATCTTCCGCGATATGGCCTTGCCGCATACGGCCCTCATCGATGCTACGCGTGACGCCGACGAGGTGTCGGCGGATGCGCTGGACCAGGCAAGGCAAGCCATCGCAAGGAAACGCGCTGGCGGGTGAATGAGCTTAACGCTTGTTCATACTGGTAGAATCGAGTCATGCCTCAGGTTCGCTCCTCCCTTGCCACCCTGGACGATCCCCTGATCGGGGCGGTGGCGCGCCTGTCGGTCGTGCCCCGTATCCTCGACGCCGTGGTCCGCCGCACGGGCATGCGTTTCGCCGCGGTGGCACGGGTCACGGACAACCGTTGGACGGCCTGCGCCGTTCGCGACGACCTCGGTTTCGGCCTCGGCGCCGGCGACGATCTCGCACTGGGCAGCACCATCTGCGACGAGATCCGCCAGCACCATGAGCCGGTGGTGTTCGGCCATGCCAGCGCCCATCCGGTTTACGCCGACCACCACACGCCACGCTTCTACAAGCTCGAAAGCTATGCCTCGGTGCCGATCTTCACGGTGGATGGCCAGTTCTTCGGCACCCTGTGCGCCATCGATTCGCGCCCGGTCACCCTCGACGAGAAAGGTCTTGCCGCCGAGATGACCCTGTTCGGCGAGTTGATCGCCGCCCAGCTGGCGCTGGAGGACCGGGTGAATGACGCGGAACAGGCGCTGCGGGAAGAGGTGGACGACGGCGTGCTACGGGAGCAGTTCCTTGCCGTGGTCGGGCACGACCTGCGCAGCCCGGTGCAGGCCGCCGGCATGGCTGCCGAGTCGCTGCAGTCGATGAACCTGCCGCCACGCGCGCAACGCCTGGCCGGGCTCATTGCGGCCAGCACGCGCCGCATGGCGGACCTCATCGACGACGTGATGGATTTCGCCCGCGCGCGGCTGGCGGCGGGCATCCCCGTGACGACGCAGGTACGCGACGACTTGGCCGAGGCCGCGGAGCGCGTGCTGGCGGAGATTCGCCAGGCGCATCCCGAGGCGGATATCCGCGCGAGCTGGAGCGTGAACCGTCCGCTCCGCTTCGACCTCAAGCGCATGCAGCAGCTCATCGCCAACCTGGTCAACAACGCGATCACCCATGGCGATACCCGTCGGCCCATCCTGGTCGAAGGCAAGGACGAGGGTTGCGCGGTGACGCTGGCGGTCACTAACTTCGGTGACCCGATCGATCCGCAGACGCTGGATCGCCTGTTCCATCCGTTCTTCCGGCCGGATAGTTCACAGCCCCGGCCCGGCCTGGGTCTGGGCCTGTACATCGCCTCGGAAATCGCCCGCGGCCATGGCGCGACGCTCACGGTGACCTCGTCGAAGGAGGCGGGCACCTGCTTCATGTTCCGGATGCCGACGACGCTCCGAACCTGAACGAAAAGGTAGCGAACCTACCGATTCCATCACTTTTATTCTTAAGTAAGCCCATGTACCGCCGATAAGTGACGCAAGTCACACTTCAGGCTTTTCGATGATTCGCCATTGGTTCGAGAGACATCGCGCCTCCCAGGGCAAGCTCGCCGCACTGGACAAGGTCCAGGCCGTCATCGAATTCACCCCCGACGGCCACGTGCGTCACGCCAATGCGCTCTTCCTCGAGACGATGGGCTACCGGCTGGACGAGATCCGCGGTGCCCATCACCGCATGTTCGTCGCCGGTGACGAAGCCGACACGGATGCGTACACGGCCTTCTGGGCCGCCCTGCGCACCGGCCGCAGCGATACAGGGCTGTATCGACGCCGGCGCAAGGATGGCAGCGACGTGTGGCTGCAATCGTCGTACAACCCGCTGTTCGATCGGGGCGGTCAGGTCGTCAGCGTGATCAAGTACGCCACCGATGTCACGGCGCAGCGCATCGCGGCGGCCGACATGGACGGCCGCCTGCAGGCGATCGACCGGGCCCAGGCCACTATCGAGTTCGACCTGGACGGCACCATCCTCGACGCCAACGAGAACTTCCTTAGCGCCATGGGCTATGCGCGTGACGAGGTGGTCGGGCGACATCACCGCATGTTCGTCGAATCCGATGAAGCGTCGTCGCCCGGCTACGCGGCCTTCTGGGCGCGGCTGCGCGAGGGGCGCCATGCCGCGGCCCTGTACCGGCGGCTCGGCCGCGACGGTCGCGTGGTGTGGATCCAGGCAACCTACAACCCCATCCTCGACTTCAACGGCGTGCCGATGAAGGTCATCAAGTACGCCACCGACATCACCGCGCAGACCCTGGCCGCGCAGACGCTGCAACGCGAGGTGGTGTCACTGTCCGGCGCCGTGGTCGACAACGCCAGCAAGGCCGGCAACGCCGAGCAACTGGCTTCCGGCGCCCGGCAGGCCGCCGAGCGTGGCGGCGAGGTCATGCGCGACGTGGTCCGCACCATGGGCGGCATCCAGGAAGGCACGCGGTCGATCGAGGACATCCTCGAACTGATCGACGCGCTTTCGTTCCAGACCAACCTGCTTTCGCTCAACGCCTCCATCGAGGCCGCGCGCGCCGGCGAGAGTGGCAAGGCCTTCGCCGTGGTGGCGGACGAAGTGCGCCAGCTGGCCGTGCGCAGCGCCAGCGCATCCAGGCAGATCCACCAGCTGATCGGCGATGCCCGCGGGCGCGTCGAGGAAGGCGCGAGCCTGGTCGGCACGGCGGGTCGAACGATGGACGAGATCGTCGCTTCCATCGCCAACGTGACCCAGGTGACCAGCACGATCAGCGAAAGTGCCGTGGCACAGTCCTCCGGCATCCAGCGGGTCAACCAGGCGGTGGCGCAACTGGAAGCGGTCTACGGCAACATCTGACCGTCAGCCCTGCGCATCGGCGATGCGCGGCGTGTCGACCGCCGGGTAATCGTTGCTGGTCTCGAACTCGGCGTAGGGGTCGTTGCTCTCGCGCAGCCCGGACAGCGGCACGCGCTCGGCCACGCCCATCAGGCGGGCGCGCAGCATGCTCACCTCACGGATTTTCTCAGAAGCGGCGAAGGAGTATTCGTCGGTCATGTCGAAGGCCGCCACGACGTTGCCCTCCTCGCTGCGCATGATCCAGGGGCGACGCGCGGTGATCAGCCCGGCGCGCTGCATCACCGCGTAGGTCTCCAGGAGGATGCTGACGACCAGATCGGTACGACCGGGAAAGGGACGGTACCCGACGATGATGGAAGTGGCCAAGATGATTTCCCCTGATGCCGTGCGCGGCTTTTCCGGAGATTGTTTCGCGAGGCTCGTCAGCGTCAAGTGATCCGCTAGGCGTATCCGGCAGCGAGTGGCTTCACAACTCGCGGACGACGCGAAAGCCCACACGCGCGCTGCGCAGATCGGACGTCGCGCCCTGGCGGTAAGCCGATCGCACCATGTCCGGCGCGCTGCCCCAGGAGCCGCCGCGGATGACCCGCCGCCCGCAGCCCGGGTTGACCCACGCTTCCGCGGAACGCGGTGCCCGGATGTAGTTGTCGTGCCAGCAATCGGCCACCCACTCGGACACGTTGCCGCCCATGTCGTAGAGACCGAAGGCGTTCGGCGTGAAACTCATGACGGGGGCCGGCCCCCAGAAACCGTCCTTGTAGCCGTTGAACGCATTGCTCCAGCGGCGGCCCGAGCCCGAACGGTCGTTGCCGCCGGTCAGGTTCTCCACGCGCGAGCCGGGCGAGCCATCGCCCCACCAGTAGCGCGTGGTGGTGCCGGCACGCAGGCCGTATTCGAATTCAGCCTCGCTGGCCAGCCGGTATTTCTTGCCCGTGCGTTGCGAGAGCCAGTCGGCGTAGGCCTTGGCGTCGTTCCACGACACGTTGATGACCGGCAGGCGGTCCTGGCCGGGCTTGCCGGCGTAGTCGTCCTGCCAGTTGGCGTTGGAGTCGTCGCGCAGGCCGCCGCTCTGCTCGTCGTAGACACTGCCGCCCTGCATCGACACCGACTGCGGCACATAGCCCGTGGCGCGGACAAAGTCACGGAACTGCCCGATGGTGACCGCGCTGCGCGCCATGGCGAAGCCCTTGTCCACCTGCACCTCGTGCACCGGTGCTTCGTTGGCGTCGTGGCCACGCTCACCGTCGGGCGAGCCCATGAGGAACCGGCCCGTGGGCACCACCACCATCGCCGGCGCCTGTCCGGTGGAGTCGACGAAGCGGTCGGCGAAGACCTGTCCGGGTTTGTAACTGGCGTACAGGCGGGCGTTGGTCAGCCGCTCGTTGAAGTCGTCCAGGCCGGCGAGGTCGGCGCTGGTCTGCTGCGCCTTGTCGGCGAGTTGCCGGGCAAGCTCGAGATTGCCGGCATCCAGGGCGGAGCGGGCCTGGGCCAGCATCGCCGTGGCGCTCTGCCGACGCATGCCCTCGATACGACCACGCGTATCCTGCAGCGCCTGCGATTCCGGCTGGATGACCGCGGCGGCCGCCAGGGCCGTGTCCGCTGCTGCGAAGTCGTTCTGGGCCACCGCCGCCAGCGCCTTGTCGAGCACCGTGCGTTGCACCTGCGTGATGCCCTGCTCCGCCACGGCGTTGCCCTCGTCCATCTGCAGCACCTGGCGATAGGTATCCAGCGCGCTGTCGCCGTGCGGCAGGTCGGCCTTGCCTTCCTGCAGCTGCGCCGCCGCCTTGCCCAGCAGGGGCCGGACCTTTTCCAGCACACCCAGTTTCTGTTGGAGCGGCGCGACATCCGCGGCGCTGGCGGGCAAGGCCTTCAGCGCAGCCAGCGATTCGCGCGCCGCATCGGCGTCCCCCAGCGCGATGTCCTGCTCGATCTCGGCGGCCATGCGCGCGCGCACCTCGTCCATGCCGGCCAGGGCACGCTGGCTGTCCGCCTTCTCCTTGAGCACGGCACCGAACAGTGCGGCCGCGCTGTCCTTGCCGCCGACCAGGCGATCGGCCGCCAGGGCCTTGTCGCCCCGATCGAGCAAGGCCGTCAATTCGGGGGTGTCCGGACTCGTCTGCGCCGGCAGCACCCGTTCCGGGGATTTTTCACGCCGCCGCGCCGCGATCACGGCGGTCGGCGCCAGCATGATCGGCGGCCCGGCATCGAGTTCGGAAACCACGGCCCCGGCCGCCGCCTGCGGACGCTGGTCGAAGCCCATCGTGGTCGGTTGACCGCGCATGGGCGACCGCGGCGTGTTCTGCGTGGTCTGGACGTGCAGCAGCTGCGGGAAGAAGTGGTAGAACAGCGCAAAACCGAGCAAGGCCACGCCCAACGCGCCGCCCATGGCGCGCTGTCGTCGAACGGTCTCGGTATTGGGCATGGTGGGCGGTTCCGTGCGAGCCTGCTATCGTGCGCTGCAACCATAGGGAATCGCGCCCGGCAGGGCAACACGATACGTCGCCGCGACTCCTGACCGACCCCAAGGATCTTGCATGACAACGAGCGACCTCGCTCATCCCGCCCCCTGGATCGACCATCGCGAGGGGCTCGACGCGTGGCTCGCCCCCATCGCACCCACCGCCGTCGTGGGGCTCGATACCGAGTTCATGCGTCGCAACACCTTCTACCCGCAGCTGGCCTTGCTCCAGCTCGCGCACGAAGGCCGATACGCCCTTATCGACCCGCTGGCGGTGCCGCTGGACGACGCCCTGGCGCCGGTGTTCGCCGCGCAACCGGTCGTCACGGTGATGCACAGCGCCGGGGAAGACCTGGAAGCGATGGCCCCGTTCCTTCCGGACGGCCCGCACACCCTGTTCGACACGCAGATCGCCGCGGCCTTCGTCGGCATGGGCCTGGGCATCAGCTACCGCGCCCTGGTGGCGGAACTGGTCGGCGAAGAACTGGACAAGGGCGAAACGCGCAGCGACTGGCTGCAGCGTCCGCTCACCGAGTCGCAGAAGCTTTACGCCACGCTCGACGTCGTCCATCTGCACCCCGTCCACGCGATCCTCTCGGAACGCCTGGCCGAACGTGGCCGGGCCCACTGGCACGCGGAAGACTGCGCACGGATGAAGCGGCGCGCCAGCCAGCGCCATGGCGATGCCCAGCCCCAGCGTGGCTTCAAGGCGGCCAGCGAATGGGCGCCAGAACAGCAGGCCTTGCTGCGCCGGATCCTGCGCTGGCGGGAGGCCTCGGCACGTACGCTGGACAAACCCCGCTCCTGGCTGCTGGAAGACAACCACGCCCTCGATCTGGTCGCGTCGATACCGAAAACCCCCGCCGAGCTGGATGAACGCGTACGCGGTACCCGCGCCCTGCGCTCGGCACAGCGCCAGGAGTTGTTCGACCTGGTGCGCCAGCCGGTCACGGCGGACGAGGTGGAAAGCACCGCCGCCATCATCGGCCACCCGGTCGGTGACGCCAAACGCGCGATCAACGAGATGCGCAGCGCCATCGACACCCTGGCCACGCAGCTGGATGTCCCGCCGGGCCTGCTCTGCGCACGGCGCTCGATGGAAGAACTGGTGATGAGCGGTGGTGTGTGGCCCGAGGCCCTGGAGGGCTGGCGCCGCGAGGTGTTGCACGATCGTCTTTGCGCGCTGTTGCCGGATCGCGGCTAGGCATCCAACCAGGCATCGAACGATTCGTGGGTCGTAGTCGTTCGCCTTAGTGGCTGCACCGCGTTCGCCTGATGAAAACCGTCCTTTTCGGACGGTCAGGCATGTTCGGGGCTCCACCGTAGGGCTGTGCAGGACGCACCATGCGTACCGATCAGAACCGGGCTTGCGTCCTTGAAGATGTTTGCGCGCCCCGCATCGCTTCAAGCTGATCGTTTTCCAGCCTCAACTTGCGGGCCTGCTGTTTTGCGAGTTCCGCGCGTGCACCGACCCAGCTGGCGCATTCCCAGATCAGGAACCCGCCGAGGACCATTGCGAGTGTCGCTACGCCGAGGATCGAATTCATTACACTTGCTCCGTTAGTCAATTATCTGGCTGCGGATGCATTGTCCCCAGCACGTGCGGCGCTAGCATCTGACAGGTGTCATCCATTGCTTGTGGCGCGACGGTAACTGATTCTTACAGCTACATTAGCCTACCGAGCACGCGGCTTCATGAGCGAAAGAAATTGCCGATGGACGATTATCGCCGTTGCCATCGCGTTATATGCCACGAGTCTTTTCTTACCCGCTGTGACTTTCATCACCCACGTGCCTCCCGATCATGCCATCGGCCATGTCGTCACCTACCCTGGCTGGTACCTTGCCGGCTTCGGATGGATCGGTACGCTATTTCTCAAGCCAGCCGCCATGGGTTGGCTAGCGAACATCACCTTCATTGCGGCGATCTTTTGCCATGCCGAATCCCGGTATGAACGGTCGATGGTTCTAAGTGCTATTTCTATAGCCATCGCTGTCTTTTTTTTCTGGTTATCTCTGTCCCACCCCATGCCCGTGTTGTTCTCGGGCATCGACGACGTCATGAATCAACCAAAGGCACTTTTGGGCTTCTACTGCTGGGTTGTCTCGTTTGCTTTTTTTCTGTTCGGGTCGTGGATGACAAAGCGCAAACGTATGACGAATCGTATTTAAGCGGCTGGTGAGGTAGAGAGTGAACCGTGTCGGTCGCCCCCTTAAGTAAAAAACGTAAGGAGCAAGTCATGGATAGAACCTTCAAGACGCCACTGATCTGTGCCCTACTTATCGCTGCCGCGGAAAACACTGCACACGCATTCACACCGGCCTGCCTATCGACCCAACAGGCCGCCGCGCAAGACGCGATCTCACAGGCGTCTCATGGAGACAGCGCGGCCAGGCTTCGCTCGGCAGTCCTCTCGAGAAATGACGCCGCATTTGATTCCGCCTTGGGCGAACTCGTTGACCGGACTGATGAGACGTCAACCAACGCGCTCAAACAGGCACTAGCGGGCGCTGCCTGGATCGGCAACGCGCACGCGCTATCCGCCCTGCTCTCGGCCCGGGTAGATCCTGACGCAACCACGCCACTAACTGCTTCGCCGCCCATCGTGTTGGCGGCTCAATGCGGGCAGACCGAGGCTATGGCCGCACTCCTGACCAACGGAGCGAATATTGAAGCCGGTTCCACTCCCGATCATGTCGACAACGTCCCGCGAGGCGCACTGGAAGCCGCCCTCGTCAGCGGTCAGCCGCAGGCCGCGACATGGCTGCTTGATCACGGATATGACGTTTGCCAGACGGGTGAGCGCGCGCGCATCGGCATGCTTTTATCCCGCCGCCCCAACCTGAGTGCGGCATGGCCAGCGTCACTAAAGGCGAGGCTGACATGCCAATGATCGATCCGAGCGTATTGGCTAGACTTTATCGCGACATTTATGGATCATATTTTTCAATTAGGCCAAAGTCGCGCCTTCGTCTAAGCTGGGTAGATCATGTCAAGCATTGCCATCACCGATCTAACCGCGTCGAGGGACGTCGATAGCATCATGCGGTCCGTGGTGGCCTTGAGTGCCACGTCGGTGACAAAGGGCTGGGAAAATGCGAGGCACCGTCACCGTAAGGCACAGCTGATCTACTCCGTAAGAGGCATCCTCAACTGCGAAATCGAAGAGGGCGTCTGGATCGTGCCGCCTCAGTGCGCCATATGGATACCAGGAGACTTGCCCCATGCGGCACGCGGGGCGGGTGATACGGAATGCTATTGCCTGTTCGTCGAGCCCGACGCTGCACCGGGCCTTCCGGAAACCTGTTGCACGATTTCAGTATCGCCATTGCTACGCGAGTTGCTCCTGAAGGTGGCCGGTTTTCCTGAAGTGTATGCGCTGGGTGGACGGGAGGAGCGCCTGATTGCCGCGTTACTCGACGAGTTGGTAGCGGCACCGGTGGAAGACTTGCACCTACCCATGCCACGCGATCCCCGATTGCGGCGCCTCGCCGAAATGATGCTGGCCGACCCCACGGACAAGACGTCGAAGGCCGAATGGGCTACCCGTATTGGCATGAGCGAGCGAAGCATGAGTCGTCTTCTGCTGCATGAAATTGGCATGAGCTTCGGGCGCTGGCGTCGGCAGCTGCATGTGATCCTTGCGCTGCAGCGTTTGACCAAGGGTGAAACGGTGCAGAAGGTGGCATTGGATCTGGGGTATGAAAATGCCAGTGGGTTCGTCACCATGTTCCGCAAGGCAGTGGGCAAGCCCCCGGCACGATACCTTTCGGACCGCACGAGCAGTGCCGAACGTACTCCCGGCATCATGCTCCCTGATGAAATCACCCCTTGATTGAACCACGTTGTTGGCAGAACACTATCGACTGCCCTCGACCGTGAACTTCGTTTCCTTGCGAAGATGCTGACACTTCGAACACGTCGTGGTTATTGTAAAAACCGACTCCTCATCGAAAACGAAACCGTTCTTCGATGCCAGCGATCGCAACTGCCCAAGCAACACCGGGTCTTCTAGGAAAACCAGTCGCGCGCCACAGTGGCACCGCAGCGTGTCGTACCGATTCAGCGCCGCCGGCTTGATTGTATAAAATGCCCGCCCACGTGCGCCTTCCGCGCGAATCAACAAGCCAGCAGTCCATAAATCATTCAGGGCTCGGTAGACCGATCCCGGCGTGAGGCTGTCGATTTGCCTGCTGAGAACGCGATACATCTGACTGGCATCGAGACAGCTCGGTGTTGCCTGCTCCAAGGCATTCAATACAGTTGAACGAACGATCGTCGGCCGTAACCTGCTCGCCGCCAGGCGATGCTCCTGGGACGACATCGGCAATCCAGTTTCGGCACCGGTCGTCGCGGCGTGTTTGCGTTTGCGCGGCAACGGCTTCTTGCTGCCGAATGACGCAATCAAGTCAACGATCCGAGGCGAGTCATCACATGGCGCCATGTCCTTATTCCTACGCTATGCCTGACCTCAGTTGTTCGTCACAACGGGAGGCAGCCTGGCTTATGTTGGGCTCGGTTCAAGCGCAAGGTGCAGCCCTGAGGCGGCCTCCTCCCGTAAGAACAAAGTGCTCGCTCGGCCACATGCGATGGGCCGACATGGATGACCACAGTGGAGCGCAGCCTACTCACGCTGACCAGCTAAGCATTGCGAGATCCGGCCAGCATGTTTCGCAAGACGGCCAGAGCGCTGGAAACGATCGTGCGTTGGCCGAATCGAATAACAACTTGGCCTGGTTTCGCCATCACTTCCCCTGGTCGCCATTGTTAAATAAGGCATCTAAATGCAAATGAGTATTATTAATGTACGACCGCGAAACGTCTGGGCGTCCCCGTAGATCAATCGACAGGCATACGGAAGCCGTCGCCTATCCTCAGCGGGATGCGCCATGCCATGCCGCCATCGGGCTCCGGCACCGCGCCATGTTTGGCTCCGCCGTAGCGGCAGCCGCACTCATCAGTGCGCCGGGCGCATTCGCCGCCGAGTCAGCTCAGACTCAAACCAAGACGGGGGAAACGTCGCAGGAGGAAACGGCCCTGCCGGCGATCACCGTCACCGGACGCATAAAGCCGGCTACCACCGAAGGCACGGGCTCTTACACCACGGGCAAGACGACGGTGGCCACGCACCTGCCGCTATCGCTTCAGGAAACACCACAATCGGTGACGGTGATCACGCGTCAGCGCATGGACGACCAGCAGTTGAATTCGGTTCAGGGCGTGCTGGACAACACCACGGGCGTCACGTCGGACCAGGCCGATAGCGAACGAACAAGCTTCTATTCCCGTGGTTTCCTGATAAACAACGTTCAATACGACGGCATACCGACCGTCATCGGCAGCCCCGTCAACGGGAGCGGTATCGGTGCCATCGACACCGCGTTTTACGATCGCGTCGAGGTCGTGCGCGGCGGATCCGGGTTGCTGACCGGCACCGGCAATCCGTCGGCGGCCATCAACCTGGTGCGCAAACGACCGACCCGTGACTTCTCGGCGTCTGCCTCGCTCGGCGCGGGAAGCTGGGATACGCAGCGGGGCGTGGCTGACGTATCGACTCCGTTGACCGAGGACGGCCGCGTCCGTGCGCGCGTGGTGGGAACCTACCAGGACGGAAACTCGTATATCGACGGTTATAAGCCGCATCGGAAAGCCTTCTACGGAATCATCGAGGCCGACCTGACGCCAGACACGACGGTGAGCCTGGGCTATGACTATCAGGACATCACGCCGAAGGACTCTACGTGGGGCGGTTTACCGCTATGGTTCAGCGACGGCACGCAGGCGCAATACTCCCCCTCAAAGAACTATGCGCAGAGCTGGAGCCATTGGGACAACACCCTCAAGACGGCGTTTGCCGAGATCGAACACCGCTTCGGCAACGGCTGGAACCTCCGGGCCATCGCTAACCAATACCGCACGGAATACGATGCCGAGCTACTCGGCCTGGTCGGCCGCCCCGATCGTGCCACGGGACTGGGTTTCTATCCCTATGGGGCTTACCCGGTAGCGCTGGCGTCCGACGGTCACAGCCGTCAGAACACGGTTGACCTTATGGCGAGCGGCCCCTTCGAACTGTTCGGTCGCCAGCATGACCTGGTGATCGGTGCGACGAGTTCGCACCGCACGGCCAGCCAGGAAGACATCGCACCGTTCTATGCGGGTGTTGCGCCGGTCGACGTCTATGATTTGAGCACGCCCTACCCCCGCCCTGATTTCGATGCCATGGCGTCGATACCGACTCGTACCCGAGTCAAGCAGAGCGGCATCTATACCGCGGCCCGGTTTTCACTGGCCGAACCTCTGAAACTCATCATCGGCGGCCGCCTCAGCAACTACGACATCGATGACCAAGTCGGTAGCTCGTCGTTGCACTACAAGAAGAGCGGCGAGTTCACCCCGTATGCCGGTTTGATCTACGACATCGACACGACGTATTCGGCCTACGTCAGCTACACGGGCATCTTCAATCCGCAAACCGACTATCGGGACAACAAAGGCAACGTGCTCACGCCGTCAAAGGGAAAAACCGAAGAAATCGGCCTCAAAGCCGCCTACATGGACGGTCGACTGAATGCGTCGGTGGCCCTGTTCGACACCAGGCTGGACAACGCGGCACAGATGATCGCCGGAACGTACACCCCCGGCGGCGCCCAGGCCTATCAAGGCGCGGATGGAACCAAGTCGCGCGGGATCGAACTGGACTTGCAGGGAGAACTGGCGCGTGGCTGGAACGTCTACGCGGGTATCGCCCACTTCACGGCCCAGGACGGCGATGGCGTCCGTCTGAATTCGCAAATACCGCGTACTACCGCCCAGGTCTTCACCACCTACCGAATGCCTGGAGAGTGGAACAAGTTGACGCTAGGCGGAGGCGTCAAATGGCAAAGCCGCTTCTACCAGGCGCCCAACACCGGCACGAGTTCGTTGGGCGGAGAACAGAAGTCTTATGCCCTGGTATCGCTCATGGGGCGCTATGCCGTGACGCAGAAGACAAACGTGACCGTCAACCTCAACAACGTGCTTGACAGGAAATACGCCTTGCAAAAGGGCGATTTCGACACCGTAAGTTACGGCGCGCCACGCAACGTCATGGTGACGTTTGACTACAGGTATTGAGTTGCGCGCACTCGAATGCTGCACCGGTTGCACATTCGCAGACATATCACCATCGATTACGGAGAAAACCGCCATGCCCCTTCAGTCCCGCTTATCCACCGCGCCAGACCTGCCCATGGTCGATCAGAACAAGGTGACCTTGTTCTGGCTGACGACGGCCGTGGGCGCCGTGCTTTTTGTAGCCTTCCAGTTGTTCTTCTACGTCAACGGCTTCGTGAGGGCGCATGGATTGACACCGGCGATAACGTTCGAGCCGGGCATCCTGTGGATGTTTTCCGCGTACTACGGTTGCTGGATCGTCACGGTGCTTCTCACGCTGATCGGAACCCGAACGGCTCAGTGGATGGCCCTGGTCCTCGGTAGCCTGCTTGTTGTCCTGAATACCCTTGGCGGTATCTCCGACGGGTTGCGCGACGGCTGGTACGTTGGATTCTCGGCAGTGCTCTTCATTACGCTGCCCGGCGTTTTCGCCGTGGTAGCCACCTGGCTTCGCGTGAAAAGCAAAGGAAACGGCCATGTCGATCGATAGTTCCAATTTCCCGTTGGTCTGGATGAAGCTCACGGACGAGCCAGGACACGACCACGAGAAGGACTTCGCCGAATTCGAGGCCAATTTGCAGCGTGGAGAGCCCTTCGTGCTCTTGACCGATTCCGCACCTGCCGAAGACCATGAGCATTCTCCGGAAGAAAAGAAACGCACCGCACTCTGGATGAAAAAGAACAAGGTCGAATTGCGAAGGCTCGTCCTGGCAATGATCCTGATCGAAGCCAACCCGGCGAAGCGCCTGGGTTTCAGGGCCTTTTCGGTCGTCTTTGCCAAGTTCTGGGGCTACCCGCTACTTCTTGCTGCTTCACACGAGCAGGCGATGGACATGGCGAGAGAACTGCTTCCAAAGAGCGGAAAGCCATCTCAATGATGGATCCTGCTGGCGTCCGTGCTCCCATGAAATCCTGGTGCTGCGGACCGAGGAACTGACCGGCGTGTCCCTGTACGGAGCACTGGGTCGCTGCCGTGTTCGGCTGCGTTGGGCATTTTGAGCCTCCCACGCCCTTTCAAATCGACTGTTGGCAGTCACGGAGATGGCTGATATCATTCGCCGGACGTGGGGCGGTAGCTCAGCCGGGAGAGCGTCGCGTTCGCAATGCGAAGGTCGGGAGTTCGATCCTCCTCCGCTCCACCATGTCATTCCAGACAAAAGCACGCGGTGTCCTTCACCGCGTGCTTTTTTCATTTCAGACAGGTCGTTCATCTGCCAGCCAGCTACAAAGCGCGGTAACGCGTAGCCTTGTCGCATCCCTGTTCGGCTACCCACCATGACCGATCCCCTGCATCCGCCCCATGACCGGGCGGCCATCCCACTTGCGCCCTCGCTCGACCCCACGCTCGCGCAGGAACACATGCGCAGCCGGCTGCCGCGCGTCCGCCGACGCCTGGTCGCCACCACGCTGATCGCCATGGCCCTGGCTGCCTTCGTCGCGCTCATCGCCCATGCGCTGACGCGGCTGATCGCACTGGTCACGCATGTGGCGTTCTTCGGCGACTGGAGCACGACCTGGGTGAGCCCGGCGCACAACCACCGCGGCGTCTGGGTCATCCTGATTCCCGTCATCGGTGGCTTGCTCGTCGGCGCCATGGCGCGCTGGGGCTCGCGAGCCATCCGCGGGCACGGTATCCCCGAAGCCATGGAGCAGGTGCTGACCAACGAAAGCCGGATTCCCGCCCGCATGATCTGGCTGAAGCCGGTGTCCTCGGCCATCGCCATCGGTACCGGCGGCCCGTTCGGTGCGGAGGGCCCGATCATCGCCACCGGTGGTGCCCTCGGTTCCTTCATCGGGCAGTTGCTGCCGGTGACCGCGGATGAACGCAAGACGCTGCTTGCGGCCGGTGCCGCGGCGGGTATGGCTGCCATCTTCGCCGCGCCCCTCGCCGCCGTGCTGCTCAGCATCGAGATGCTGCTGTTCGAGCGTCGCGCGCGCTCGCTGGTACCGGTCGCCATGGCTGCGGCGACCGGCACCGCCGTCCGCTTCGCACTCGAAGGCCCGGGCCCCGTGTTCCCGATGGCGGCGCTGCTGCCCGCCTCGGTCACGGCGCTGGCGGTCTACACCCTGCTGGGCCTGCTGTTCGGCGTGATCGGCGTCGGCGTGACCCGGCTGGTATACGGTCTGGAAGACCTCTTCGAGCGCCTGCCGATTCACTGGATGTGGTGGCCGGCCATCGGCGGTATCGCCGTGGGTGTGGTGGGTTACCTGGTGCCCTCCACGCTGGGCGTGGGCTACGAGAACATCGTCGCCGTGATCGGCGGTCACCTCGGTCTCGGCGCGTTGGCCCTGCTCGCCTTCGCCAAGCTGGTGTCGTGGTCGATCGCGCTGGGCAGCGGTACGTCGGGCGGCACGCTCGCACCCTTGTTCACCATCGGTGGCGCACTCGGCGGATTGCTCGGCATCGCCCTCGCCCACTGGCCCATCGCCCAGGTCGATCCGCGCATGGCGGCGCTCGTGGGCATGGCGGCGCTTTTCGCCGGGGCGGCACGCGCCATGTTGACCGCTGCGGTGTTCGTGTTCGAGACCACCATGCAGCCCCACGCGTTGCTGCCACTGCTCGCGGCGAGCGTGGCGGCCTATCTCGTCTCCGGCCTGCTGATGCAGCACACGATCATGACCGAGAAGATCGCACGGCGTGGCGTGCACGTGCCGACCGACCTCGTGCCCGACCGCCCTTTGCATTAAGGTCGCCCGATGAAAAATACACCTGCCGTCCTGTTCGTCTGCACGGGCAACATCTGCCGCTCACCCACGGCCCATGCGCTGCTGGTGCACAAGGCCGCCGCGTTGTCCTGGGATGTCCGCGTGGACAGCGCCGCCGTCACCGGCGAGGAAATCGGCAATCCGCCGGACCCACGCGCCCTGACCGAACTGAAGCGCCGTGGCGTCGCCATGCCGCCGCACCGCGCCCGACGTGTCACACCCAGGGATTTCACCGACTACGACCTGGTTCTGGGCATGACTGCGGGTCACGTGCAGGCCCTGCGTCGCCTGGCGCCGGACGCCGCCGAGGACAGGATCGGCCTGCTGATGGATTTTGCCGGCAACGCGGACGGTATCGATGTGCCAGACCCGTGGTACGGCTCGGCGAAGGATTTCACGCACGCGTTCGACATGATCGAACGCGGCGTAGACGGCGTCATTCGCCAGCTTCGCGCTGCAGGCGCAACGGTCGACTAGCCCCTCACGAACCGGTAGTGAGCCACCAGCCATTCCTGCCCGCGGTCGTAACCGAACAGTTCGGCGCACGACATCCAGAAGATCCGCCAGCGCTGGAACCACAACCCGGCCGCATCACCATACGCCTCGCGCAACACGGTCATCACCTCGTCGCGCGCGGCATCCTGGTTGGCCAGCCAGTGGTTGGCCGTGCGCTCGTAGTGGGTGCCGTCCACGTGCCAGCGGTCCTCGATGCGCAGGTCGCGCTGGAACCACAACAGCGTGTCCGACGCGGGCATCAGTCCACCCGTGAAGAAGTGCCGACCCATCCAGTCGTTGTCACCATCCGTCTCGAACGGGTACATGAACTGGCGGTGGGCGAAGATGTGCACGAACAGCTTGCCGCCCGGACGTAGCCACGTGGCTACGCGCGAGAGCAGCGTCTCGTAATTGCGCATGTGCTCGAACATCTCTACCGACACGCAACGGTCGTAGCCGTTCGCGTCCAGCTCCAGCGTGTTCACGTCGTTGGTGATGACCTTGACGTTGTCCAGGCCCAGCTCCGCACAACGTGCCTCGATATGCCGGCGCTGGCCGCTGGAGTTGGATACCGCGGTGATGCGCGCGTTCGGATAGCGCCGCGCCATCCACAGCGTGAGCGAGCCCCAGCCGCAGCCCAGCTCCAGGATCGACTGGCCGTCGGCCAGTTCCGCGCGGCGTCCGTACACCTCCAGCATCGCCTCCTCTGCCTGCGCCAGGCTTTCCGCACCGGACGGATACAGGCAGCCGGAATACTTCAGGCGCGGCCCCAGGCACAGCTCGAAGAAACGTGCGGGAAGCTCGTAGTGCTGGCCGTTGGCCGCATCGGTATGCACGGCGACAGGGCTCTGCCGCAACGCGTCGATACGCTTCTGGTAGCGCGCGGCCACGGCGGACAGCCCGCCCTCGCCTTCCTCGCGCAGGCGCGCCGCGCAAAGGCTACGGATACCGCGGCGAATCAGGGCGTCAGGCAGCATGCCCCGCTCGGCAAGACCGAGCAGGCCGCCGGCAGCGCGATCCTCGCGGGAGTAACCGTTGGCTTCGGCTGTCGTGTTCATGCGTCGTCGCTCTTTCGGGAAGGAAACCAGGGGAAGAACATGGGCGTGTCGCGCTGGTAGCGGCGGTATTCCTCGCCGCGCGAACGCAGCGCCTGGGTTTCCGTATACGGCACGCCGCTGACGAAACGCAGGAACAGGAACATCACCACCGGACCACTGAGGGCAAGCCACCACACGGGCGAGCCGACCGCCAGCACCACGTAGGCAAACCAGTGCAGCCACTCGAAGAAATAGTTCGGATGCCGCGAATAGCGCCAGAGGCCGTCGCGACAGGTCTTTCCCCGGTGCGTCGGTTCGGCGCGGAAGCGGGCCAGCTGGCGATCGGCGAGCGACTCGCCCGCTACGCCGATCACCCATATCGCGATCGCCACGACGATCATCGGCAGGTTGGCCTCCGGGTTGGCGGCCACGGCCGTGAAGGGCACGGCGAACATCGCCACCAGGAACGCCTGGAACTGGAAGAAACCGAAGAACTTGCCCTGGTGACCCTGCCAGTGTTCGCGCAAGGCGCGGTAGCGGCCGTCCTCCGGCTCACCCCGGACACGTTTCCACAGGTGCCATGCCAGGCGGACACCCCAGGCGCCGCCGAGCACGGCCAGCACCGCACGGGTAAGCGGTGCACCGGCGCCGGCCAGGGCAGCCCACACGGCCGACCCGCCCACGCCGACCGACCACAGTACGTCGACGATGCCGGCGTTCTTCTTCCGCCACTGCCATGCCCAGCCCGCGGTCATCACCCAGGCGGCGACCAGCCAGATCACCAGGAAGGTATGCCAGACGCTCATGCGAGCCTCGGCTTTTCGAGGAGCAGGTGCGACACGCCGATGGATCGCTCGATGAAACCGCCTTCGCAGTAGGCGAGGTAGAACTCCCACATGCGCATGAATCGCGTGTCGAAGCCCTGCTCGCGCACGTCGGCCAGGCGCGCCATGAACCGCACGCGCCAGGCATGCAGCGTGCGTGCGTAGGAGGCGCCGAAGTCCTCCAGCCGCACCAGCGCGAGATCGGATGCGCGTGTCTTCGCCGCCAGCATGCCCTGCACCGACGGGATGAAACTGCCCGGGAAGATGAATCGCTTGATGAAGTCCACCGAACGCAGGGCCTGCGCGTAACGGTGGTCCTCGATGGTGATGGCCTGGAGCAGCACACGCCCGCCGGGACGCAGCAGGCTGGCGATCTTGGCGAAATAGGTTTCCTGGTAGGCCGCGCCGATGGCCTCGATCATCTCGATCGACACCACCTTGTCGTAGCTGCCGGTCAGGTCGCGGTAATCCTCCAGCAGCAGGGTCACGCGGTCGCCCAGCCCGGCCTCGGCCACGCGCGTGCCGGCCAGCGCGAACTGCTCGCGCGAGATGGTCGTGGTGGTCACGTGGCAGCCGTAGTGACGGGCGGCATGGATGGCGAAGCCGCCCCAGCCTGTGCCGATCTCCAGCACCCGGTCGCCGGGCTTCAGGTCCAGCCACTGGCAGATGCGGTCCAGCTTGCGGGTGGACGCCGTTTCCAGGTCGTCGTCTTCACCCTCCCACAGCGCCGAGGAATACATCAGGTCGGCGGACAGGAACAGGCGGAAGAAATCATTGCCGAGGTCGTAATGGGCGGCGATGTTGCGCCGGCTGCCCACGCGCGTGTTTTCGCGCAGCGCGTGCCATGCCTTCATCGCCAGGCCGCCCACGCGCGCGAGTCCGGTTTCCATGCCATCGAGACGATCCCGGTTGCGCACCAGCAACCGGATCAGGCCGACGAGGTCGTCGCAGGTCCACAGGCCATCCATGAAGGCTTCGCCGGCGCCGACACTGCCGTTGGCCGCCACGGCCCGGTAGAAGGCCATGTCCTTCACGTCCAGCCTGACATCGGGCGCACCCTCGACGAACTCCCCCAAGGTGGTGCCCCCGAGCGCGTCAAGGATGGTGAGGCGGCCATGCCGGAGGCCCGCCATGCGTGACAGCAGCATGCGCCGCAGGAAGCGGTGGCTGCGCGAGTCGGCGATGAATTCTTCCGTGCGGGCGATGCGGTTCATGGTGGTGAGCCTTGCTTCATCGGGTGGTCGTGAACGGGGTTGCGCTTGAGCCACAGGCGCAGGGCCTGGAAATGGATGGCGCCGACCACCTGCGCGGTCATCAGGGGATAGCGCCAGAGCACGCGAGCCAGCGAGGCGGCACAAAGCGGCCGCCTATGCAGGGACAGGTGCGCGTCGAATTCACGCTCGCCGTCCCGCAGTACGTCCATGTGGACGCTCAACCGTACATCCGGCGCGGTGAAGCGCCAGCGGTAGGTGCGGTCCATCGGCATGAACGGTGACACGTGGAAGACCTTGTCGAAGTCGGCGTCGATGGCGTGGCCACCGGATGCCGTGACGGGCAGCACATAGGTATGGCGCTCGCGCCACGGCGTGTTGGTGATCTCGGCGACCACGCATTCCAGCGTCGTGCCGTCCACCGCATAGCAGTAGTAGAACGTGACCGGGTTGAACACGATACCCGCATAGCGCAGGTGGGTCAGCACGCGCACGGGGCCGGCGGGCCGGCGGCCGGTCACCTCGCCAGCCCGGTCGCGTACCGCGTCGGCCAGCGACGTGGCCGGGTCGCCGTAGTAATCCGACCGACGAAACTCGGCCACGTTGCGCCGGTTCGTCGACCACAGCCAGCGACCGGCGAACACCCGGTCCACTTCGTCCAGGTCCAGGAACAGCTGGGCCATGCGATAACGGAACGCATGCTCATGCGGCGCATGGCGATGGTGCGTCACCACGCCCTCGTACACCGCACTGGCAAGAGACGTGTTCACGCCACGACCTCGGCACGACGGGCGACCACGGCATCGAAGTCGTGCGCCAGTTCGACGGCGCTGCGCATGCCGTCCTCGTGGAATCCCCAGCCCCAGTACGCGCCGGCGAACCACGTGCGCCGCCGGCCCTGGATCTCGTTCCGGCGCGCCTGTGCCGCTACCGATGCGTGGGTATAGACCGGATGGTGGTAGGTCATGCGACGCAGGATGCGCGACGGATCGATGGCCTCGGTGCGGTTCAGCGTCACCACGAACGGTTCGGGCGCCTGGATACCCTGCAGCAGGTTCATGCAATAGCTGACCGTACAGGCCGCGCCCGGCCGGGCCGGAATGAAGGCGTTCCATGCGGCCCATGCCTTGCGCGAGCGCGGCAGCAACGAGGCATCGGTATGCAACACGGTCTCGTTGGGCTGGTAGGTCATGGCGCCTAGGACGGAGCGCTCGGCGCCATCGGCATCCCCCAGCAGCGCCAGCGCCTGGTCGCTGTGGCAGGCCAGCACGAGTTCGTCGAACGCGTGGGTGCCGCCGTGCGTTACCACCTCGACGGAGTCCGCGTGGCGCCGCACGCCCACCACCGGCGTATTCAGCCGCTCGGTCACGTGCCAGCGAGCGCGCAGCGCATCCACGTAGGTGCGGGAGCCACCCTCCACCACGCGCCATTCGGGGCGGCCCGCGATACGCAGCATATGGTGGTTGGCCATGAAGCGAACCAGGTACTTCGCCGGAAAGCCGAGGATCGACGACGACGGCGACGACCATAACGCGCAGGCCATCGGCACCAGGTGTTCGTCGCGAAAGGCCGCGCCGTAACCGTGGGCCTGGAGGTAATCGCCCAGCGACGGTCCCTGCCCGTCGACGTCCAGCAGCGCCGGTGCCTCGCGATAGAAACGGAACAGGTCGCGCAGCATGCCCAGGAAGCGCGGCGAGACCAGGTTGCGTCGCTGGCAGAACAGCGTGTCCAGCGTGGCGGCGTTGTACTCCAGGCCACTGGCCTCGCTGCGCACCGAGAAACTCATGGTGGTCGGCTTCGTCGCCACGCCCAGTTCGTCGAAAAACGCGGACAGCAGCGGATAGTGCGCCCGGTTGTGCACGATGAAACCGGTGTCCACGGCATACTCGCGCCCGCCCTGGACCACGCGATGGGTGTGCGTGTGTCCGCCGGGATAATCGTTGGCTTCGAACAGGGTGACGTCGTGGTGCCTCGACAGCAGCCACGCGGAGGCAAGTCCGGCAATGCCCGAGCCGACGACCGCAATGCGCATGCTCAACCCCTTGCCTTGACGGATACCCAGGCGGGGATCGGCTTCAGGTCATGCACCAGCCCCAGCCACGACATCACCACCAGGCCGTAGTAGGTCATGTCGATCTCCCACCAGCGAAAACCCTGGCGAACGGTGCCGGGGAAGAAGTGATGGTTGTTGTGCCAGCCCTCGCCGAACGTGATGAGGGCCAGCCACACATTGTTGCGGCTGTCGTCACGTGTATCGAAACGCCGCTTGCCGTACCGGTGGGCCAGCGAGTTGATGGTCACCGTGGCGTGGAACAGCACGGTGGTGGAAATGAAGAACCCCCACACCAGCATCTGCCAGCCATCCGTACCCAGGCCCGGCGCCACGTGCTGGAGCAGCTTGCCCAGCCCGAACAGGGCGATGGCCAGCACGACGGGAATGGCGGTATCGAAGCGATCGAGCCAGCGCAGTTCCGGATACACGGCCAGGTCGGGCACGCGCTCGATCTCGGTGCGGAAGCCACGGGGCGTCAGGAACCAGCCCGCATGGCTCCAGAGGAAGCCGTGCACGGAGGGCGAATGCGGGTCCAGCGTCGTGTCCGTGTGCCGGTGATGGTTGCGATGATGGGCCGCCCACCAGAGGGGACCACGCTGCACACAACTGGCACCGATGAGGGCGAAGACGAACTGCACCGCCCGGGATGTGCGGAAGGTGCGATGGGAGAAATAGCGGTGGTAGAAACCGGTCAACGCGAACATCCGCACGGCGTACAGCGCCAGCGCGACCCCTACCGCCACCGTCGACACACCCGTCCAGATCGCCCCGAAACACGCCAGGTGCATCACCACGAACGGCGAGGCGCGCAGCCAGTCGATCCGATCGGCACGGGCATCGTCGCCGGCATCCGCGACCGAGGTGTCGAACCAGCGGCGCCACGCTGCCTTGCGACGCGGCAGGGGGACGTTGCGGGTGGCGTCGATGGGCATGGGGACAGGGGCTCCTTGGGTTTCCGGATATATACGGGATGGTGCCGCAAAAGGATGCACATGCCCGGCTACGCTGCCCCCGACACCCGGTTCATGCTATAGATCGTGGTGCACCGTTGACCGGCCCCGTCCGACCAAGGAAACCCGACGCATGCCCGCCACCAGCCCCGCCGAGCGCGACGAGCTGAACCGATTGCTGCTACGCACCGCCGAAGGGGACGAACGCGCCTTCGCCGAGCTCTACCGCCGTACCTCGCCGCGCCTGTTCGGCGTCTGCCTGCGGGTGATGAACGATCGCGACGAAGCGGAAGAAGTGCTCCAGGAGGCCTTCGTCACCGTATGGAAGCGATCCGGGAGTTTCGATCCGGCCCTGGCCAGCGCGGTTACCTGGCTGCTGACCGTGGCCCGCAACAAGGCGATCGACCGCCTGCGCCAACGCCCGGACCTGCGCCAGGCGCACGATGTCGACTTCGACGCCCTGGTCGACGATCGCCCCGGACCCGCCCATGACGCGGAAAGCGACCAGGAGTACCGCCGCCTGCGCGCCTGCCTGTCCGAGCTCGAACAACAGCAGCGTCGCTCGATCCGTGAAGCCTTTTTCGGTGGCGCTACGTATAACGAGCTGGCGGAACGCGCAAAGGTGCCCCTGGGCACCATGAAAAGCTGGGTCCGCCGCGGTCTCCTGCAGCTCAGGGCTTGCCTCAATCCATGAACAGTACTTTCGAATCGGACAAGGACAACCTGCGGTATGCCGAGTACGTACTCGGCCTGCTGGATGCGGACGCGCGCGCCGCGGTCGCCAGGGAGGTGGAAACCAGCCCGGAGGCCGCCGTCGCCGTGGGCCTCTGGCAGCGACATCTCACGCCGCTCGCGCTGGAGATCGCCGACGAGGCACCGCCGGCCCACGTGTGGGCCGCGATCCGCAGGCGCCTGGGCCTGGATGCTGCGCCATCGCGCAAGCCCGACCGTGCCTGGGACAGCGTGGCACTGTGGCGCTGGCTCGGCATGGGCGCCACGGCCGTGGCCGCCTGCCTGCTGGTGCTGACCCTCACCCGTCCCGGCGTGCCGACCACGGCGCCGGTGGCGACGACGGCACCGGCACCGGCCACGCTGATGGTCGCCACCATCGCCACCGACCATGGCGTGGCCGGGTGGACAGCCACCATGGACATCGAACGTAGCGAACTGTTGCTCGTGCCCGCGACACCCGAGGCGATCGCCGCCGATCGCAGCACCGAACTCTGGCTGATCCCCGAAGGCGGCAAGCCCATATCGGTGGGCGTCTTCGCACCCTCCGATCCCAAGCGCATCCACCTGGACAAGTCGTTGCTCGACCGACTCGGCCCCACGGCCGCCCTGGCCGTTTCGCTGGAACCGTCGGGCGGCTCGCCCACCGGCCAGCCCACGGGCCCGGTCATCGCCAAGGGCGCCATTCGCGCGGCGTAGCCACCCGCAGGCGCTCAATCTTCCCTCATGCCTGCCGTTACCACTACTGCGTCGCAGGCCGGGAGAAGCACGCCAATGAAAGCGCTCATCGCCGCGGTCCTCATCGTCGCGGCCCACGTTGCCGGCCTTGCGCTGATGCCCTCGCGCGGCATGACCGTGTCCTACGTGTTCTTTTTCGCCGTGGCGTCGCTGGCCGTGGCTGGCACAGTGCGCGCGTTCCGGCGTTCGGGCACGCCCGGCGACCGCCGCTGGTGGCTGCTCACGGCCAGCCTGCTGCTTTGGACCATCGGCATGGGATTGTCCGCCCGGCAGGACTACACGCTGGACAACGCCAACCTGGCACCCGGCGACAGCATGTTCTTCTACATCCTCTACGTACTGCCGGTGCTGGTGGCGGTATCGTCCGCGCCGGTGGCGGCCCGCAAGTACTGGGCGCTGGGCATCGACCTGGTACTGGCGGCCCTGCTGGGCGTGCTGTTCTACGTGCGCACCTTCTCCATCGTTTCCCTCCAGGGCGCCATAGGGCCGCAACAAGCCATCGACGTGGCCTACATGCTCGACTTCGAGAACGCCTGCCTCGCGGTGGCGGCATCGTTGCGCTTCCTGGCCACGGACCGCGCCGACGACCACGCCTTCTTCCGTTCGGTCACCGCCTTCTTCGTCACCTATGCGCTAGCCGGCTTCTTCTACAACCACTTCGTCGCACTCGGCGGCAACCCGAATTTCGGCACGTCCCTGTGGGATGTCCTGCTCGACGTGCCCTTCCTTGCGCTCGTGACGACGATGGCGGCCCGCCTGCCGCAAAGGCACTGGCACGCGCCGGTCTACCTCGTCCGCTTCGTGCAGAGCGCCAGCCCCACCTTCCTGGCCATGAGCGTGCTCGGCTTCGGCCTGATGGTCATTCCCGGTTATCCCTCGCTGGGCATCGCGGGGGCGATCGCCGCGGTCATCGGCATCGGCCTGCGCGGCACCCTGGCGCAGGTGGACCTGGTGGAAGAAGAGTACCGACTCTCACGCAGCCGCGAGGAACTGCAGGGGCTGGTATTCATCGACAGTCTTACCGGCCTGGCCAACCGGCGCGCGCTGGACGAGCGGCTGTTGCGCGAGTGGCACCGCCCCGGCCAGCGCGAACCCATCGCCCTGCTGATGATGGACGTCGACTATTTCAAGGAATACAACGACCGCTACGGCCACCTCGCCGGAGACGACTGCCTGCGTGCGCTGGCGGACACGCTGACCGCACGCGGCCTGCGTCCCAGCGACTTCATCGCCCGCTTCGGCGGCGAGGAGTTCGCGGTCGTGGCCCCCGGCACGCGGCTGGACGATGCGCTGGCGCTCGCCGAGGATCTTCGTTCCCAGGTGGAGGCCCAGGCGATCCTGCACCCGACCAGTCCCTTCGGGATATTGACCATCACGATCGGCGCAGCGGCGATGCATCCGACCGCGAACAGCGGTCCGCTCGATCTGCTCAATGCCGCGGATCGCGCCCTGTACCGGGCCAAGGAAGCCGGGCGCAACCGTGTCGGCGGCGCCGTCGAACCCCGCCCTGCCACCTCGCGGGCCTGACGCATGTCGCGACGCTGGCTCTGGATCGCCGGTGCGGGCATCGTGCTCGTGCTGACCCTCGTGGGGGGCCTCGCCTGGCGCACGCGCGATGCCCGACCGCTGGAGCTGCGTCCCGAGGGGGCCTTGTCGGGATCGCCCGGCATCTCACCGGCGGGAAGCGTGCCGCCGCGGGCGACACCCGCCGTCGAAAGCCGCGCCCCTGTCGGCGGCGCGCCTGCGGCCGGCACGCCGCCACCTTCCAGCGCGGCACCCTTGTCCGGCCTTTCACCCCGCAGCGCAACGCGGGCGGGCGATGGCACGCCGCGGGACAAAGCGCGGTATCCTGCGACACCCGTGCTGCCACCGGACGATGCCGTCGGCGAGATCCGCCGGCTGCTCGGGCGCGGTGAACGCGCCGAGGCCTTGCGCCAGCTGCGTGACCTCCGTCGCCAGCACCCCCGTTACGACCTGCCCCAGGACCTGCTCGATATCCACCCATGAGTGTGCCGTTGGATACCCTCGCCGCATCGTGGCGGCATGAGGAAGACATCAGGAAAAGCCGTTTCCTCGCCCAGGCCGCCCCCGTGGCGTCGGCGGAAGATGCTCTCGCCTGGTTCGCGACCGCCGGTGATGCGAACGCCACGCACAACTGCTGGGCCTACCGGGTGGGCGACGCCTACCGCTTCCATGACGATGGCGAACCCGGCGGCACGGCCGGACGTCCCATCCTGCAGGCGATCGACGGACAGGGCTGCGACCGCGTGGCCGTGCTGGTGACGCGCTGGTACGGCGGCATCAAGCTGGGCGCGGGCGGCCTCGCCCGTGCCTACGGCGGCAGCGCGGCCGAGTGCCTGCGATTGGCCCCGCGCACGCCGATCGTCCCGGTCGGCCGGCTGGGCCTGCACTGCGACTTTGCCGAGCTGGCCCTGGTCACGGCACGGATACGCGACATGGAAGGAACGGTCGAGGACGAAACCTTCGTGGCCGACGGTGCCGACCTGGTCGTGAGTGCGCCGCTGGATCGCCTGGATGCGCTCGCGGCGCGTATCGTGGACCTCTCGCGCGGCCGGATCGCGCCGAGGCGCGTCGACTGAGCCGCGCCCGCACGTTGAATACGCCCTCGCCCGGCCCCATCCGGTGGCGGATGACTCACAGAATGGATCACGCATGACGGTCGAGCGCAGGGAAAAGTCGAAGAAGGTCGGCGTGCTCCGCAACCTCTGGCCATTCCTCCGTCCGCACAAGGGGTTGGCCATCGGCTGGCTGGTGTTCCTGGGGATATCCTCCGGCGCGTCGCTCACCCTGCCCGTCGCCGTGCGACACATCATCGACCACGGCTTCCTTGCCTCCAACCTGGCCTCCATCAACGGCACCTTCCTGGGCCTGTTCGGCGTCGCCATCGTACTGGCCATCGCCACGGCGGCCCGCTACTACTGCATCGCGCTGCTGGGCGAGCGTTCGCTGGCCGAACTGCGCAGCTCCCTGTACCGCCACGTCATCGGCCTGGACGTCGGATTCTTCGAAAGCACCCGCGTGGGCGAACTCACCTCGCGCCTGGGTACGGATACCGAGGTGGTGCAGACCCTGATCGGCTCCGGCATTTCCGTGGCGCTGCGCAGCGCGGTCATGCTGATCGGCGCCGCCGTGGCCATGGCCTGGACCAGCCCGCGCCTGGCAGGGCTCACCGCCCTGGTCATTCCTGCCGTGATGCTGCCCATCCTGGTGTTCGGTCGTCGCGTGCAGAAGCTGTCACGCTCCAGCCAGGATCGCATCGCGGATGCGGCGGCCGTCGCCAACGAAACCCTCAACGCGGCCCAGGCGGTCAAGGCCTATGCGCGCGAGCCCACCGAAAGCCGGCGCTACTCGGAGGCGATCGCCCTGGCGCTCGCCACGGCGCGTCGCCGTATCGGCATGCGCTCGCTGCTCACGGCGGCGGTGATCGTGCTGATCTTCGGCGCGATCACGCTGGTGCTCTGGGCCGGCGCGCGCGACGTCATCGCGGGCGAGCTCGCCCCAGGCGTGCTCAGCCAGTTCGTGCTCTATGCGATCTTCGCTGCCGGGTCCGTGGCCGGGCTTTCCGAGGTGTGGGGCGACGTGCTGCGTGCCGCCGGCGCGATGGAGCGTATCGGCGAGCTGTTCGCCGAAACCGCTACCATCGCCACGCCCGCCGCGCCGGAACCGCTGCCCACGCCCGTCACCGGCGCCTTGCGTTTCGACCACGTGCAGTTCCGCTATCCGTCACGTCCCGACGTGGCGGCGCTGTCGGATTTCGACCTGAGCATCGCGCCGGGCGAAACCGTGGCGCTGGTGGGGCCGTCGGGTGCGGGCAAGAGCACCGTGCTGAGCCTGTTGCTGCGCTTCCACGACCCGGTGTCCGGGTCCATCCGCCTGGATGGCGTCGACCTGCGCGCACTGGCCTTGCCGGAACTGCGCGGCGCCATCGCCCTGGTGCCGCAGGAGACCGTGATCTTCGGCGGCAGCGCCGCCGACAACATCCGTTTCGGCCGCGAGGACGCGACCGACGACGAAGTGCGCGAGGCCGCACGCCTTGCCGAAGCCGACGGCTTCCTTGCCGCCCTGCCCGACGGCTACGACGCGGCGCTGGGCGAGCGCGGGGTGCGGCTGTCCGGTGGACAGAAGCAGCGCATCGCCATCGCGCGGGCGATCCTGCGCGATGCGCCGTTGCTGCTGCTGGACGAGGCCACCTCCGCCCTCGACGCACAGTCGGAAGCGGCCATCCAGCAGGCGCTGGAACGACTGGAAAAGGGCCGCACCACCCTGGTGATCGCGCATCGCCTGGCCACCGTGCAGCGTGCCGACCGCATCGTGGTGATGGACGGTGGCCGCATCATCGCGCAAGGCACGCATGAATCGCTGCTGCGCGAGGGTGGCCTCTACGCGGAACTGGCGCGGTTGCAGTTCGTCACCTGAGCCATCGCGTTTCCGGCGTGCGCACGTCGCGTTGACGCGCGGCTACCTAACGTCGGCGGATGGACAGCGACGTGCTGCTACCCCGCCCCCAGGGCCTGTATTGCCCTGCCGGCGATTTCTACATCGATCCGATGCAGCCGGTGCCGCGGGCGGTGGTGACGCACGCCCACGGCGACCATGCGCGCTCCGGCAGCGGCCTCTACCACGTGGCGCGAGCCGGCGGCGGACTGATGCGTGAGCGGCTTGGTGCCGCGTCGGTCATCCAGGAATATGCCTACGGCGAGCGTTTCACGCTCGGCAACACTGTGATTTCGCTGCATCCGTCAGGCCACGTGCTGGGCGCCGCGCAGATCCGCATCGAGACGCCCGACCTGATTGCGGTGGTCTCCGGCGACTACAAGCGCGATCCCGACCCGACCTGCGTACCGTTCGAGCCGGTGCCGTGCGACATATTCGTCACCGAATCCACGTTCGGCCTGCCGATCTACCGCTGGCCGCCGATGTCCCGTGTCATCGACGAGATGCTGGCCTGGCTGGACGAGTGCGCGGCACGCGGCGTGCCCGCGGTACTGTTCTGCTACGCCCTGGGCAAGGCCCAGCGCATCCTCGCCGAACTGGCCCTGCGCACGGATCGCACGGTGCACCTGCACGGTGCCATGGTACGACTGGTCGAGGCCTATCGCGACGCGGGTGTCCGCATGGTCCCCACCCAGCCGGTCAGCGACTCGGCCAAGGGCCGCGACTTCGCGGGTGAACTGGTGATGGCGCCGCCCTCCGCGGCTGGCGCCCCCTGGATGAAACGCTTCGGTAAAGCGTCCACGGGGTTTGCCTCGGGGTGGATGCAGGTGCGCGGGGCGCGGCGCCGGCGTGGCTACGATCGCGGCTTCATCGTCTCCGATCACGCCGACTGGCCGGGGCTCATCCGCAGCGTCGAGGATTGCGGCGCGAAGCGTATCTACGTGACCCACGGCGACGGCGAGGCGTTGATCCGTTACCTGCGCGACAAGGGTCACGACGCGCGTGCGCTGCGCTCCCTGGGCGGCAGCATGCCCGACGAGCGCAGCAGCGAGGAAGGCGACTGATGCGCCGCTTCGCCCGGTTGTTCGAGGCGCTGGACCGGACGGCATCCACGACCGCCAAGCGCGAGGCCATGGCGGCCTACTTCGCCGATGCGCCCGCGGAAGACGCGGCATGGGCGGTGTACGTGCTGGGCGGCGGCAAGCTGAAGCGCACCGCCAGCTCGACCGAGATGCGCACCGCGCTGGCGATCGAGACCGGGTATGCCGACTGGTTGATCGACGACAGTTACCAGCATGTGGGCGACCTGGCCGAGACCATCGCGTTGATGTTGCCCGGTACCGACGACGACGAAGGCGAGGACACCGCCCTGCACGTATGGATGGAGGCGCGCCTGCCCTCGCTGGGCAAGCTGGAGGCCGGTGAGCGGATCGCCATGCTGCGCGAGTGGTGGCGGTCCACCCCGAAGGAACAGATCTTCCTCGTCAACAAGCTGCTCACCGGGTCGCTGCGTGTCGGTGTGTCGCAACGACTGGTCGTGCAGGCGCTGGCGCAGTGGTCGGAGCTTGCAACCGACCTCATCGCCCACCGCATGAGCGGCACGTGGAAACCCAGTGCGGACGCGTTTCGTGCACTGGCCGGACCCGAGCGCGACGACGAACACGCGGGTGAACGTCCTTACCCCTTTTTCCTGGCCTCGCCGCTGGAACAGGACGTCGATGCGCTCGGTGCGATCGACGGCTGGCTGGCCGAATGGAAGTGGGACGGTATCCGCGCGCAGCTCATGCGCCGTGCCGAAGGTGCACTTATCTGGTCGCGCGGCGAGGAGCGCATGGATGGCCGCTTTCCGGAACTGGAGCTGGCTGCGGCCGCCCTGCCCGATGGCTGCGTCATCGATGGCGAGATCCTGGCCTGGGCGCCGGACGAGGACCATCCGCTTTTGTTCGCCGCCCTGCAGAAACGTATCGGCAAGCTCAAGCCCGGCCCGAAGCTGCTGGCCGACACGCCGGTGCGCCTGATGGCGTACGACCTGCTGGAACTCGACGGGCAGGACCTGCGCGAGCGTCCGCTGGCGGAGCGACGTTTGCTGCTCGAACGCCTCATCGCATCGCATGGCCCCACGCTGGCGCTGTCGCCCGAAGTGCGCGCAAGCGACTGGACGACACTGGCGCAATGGCGCACCGAATCGCGCGAGCGGCGCACGGAGGGCCTGATGCTGAAGCGGCGCGACTCGCCCTATCGCGTCGGCCGCAAGCGAGGCGACTGGTGGAAGTGGAAGGTGGAGCCATACACGGTGGACGCCGTGCTGCTCTATGCCCAGCCAGGCCATGGCCGACGCTCAG
Source organism: Luteibacter sp. PvP120 (assembly GCF_054055715.1). Classification (NCBI taxonomy): domain Bacteria; kingdom Pseudomonadati; phylum Pseudomonadota; class Gammaproteobacteria; order Lysobacterales; family Rhodanobacteraceae; genus Luteibacter; species Luteibacter sp. PvP120. The sequence goes on from NZ_JBSRXP010000001.1 coordinate 679,092, forward strand.
GCCTGTTCACCGACTACACCTTCGGCGTGTGGGATGGCGAGACGCTGGTCCCTGTCGCGAAAGCCTATTCCGGCCTGGACGACGCCGAGATCGGCCGGCTCGATCGCTGGATCCGCGCCCACACCATCGACCGTTTCGGCCCCGTACGCTCGGTCGAACCCACGCATGTCTTCGAACTCGCCTTCGAGGCGATCCAGGCCTCCGGCCGTCACAAGGCCGGCGTGGCCGTGCGCTTCCCGCGCATCCTCCGCTGGCGCACCGATCTGGCAATCCGCGATGCCGATAAACTCGACGACCTCCGCCGCCTGGCGGCGGGCTGAGGCGCGCCTCGTCGCGTGGTTCGCCACGCAGGAGCGAAAACCCGCCGCCTTCCAGCGCGCGGCATGGCGCGCATGGGCCGAAGGCCGTAACGGCCTGATCCATGCACCCACCGGCACCGGCAAGACCCTGGCCGCGGCCGGCGGTCCGCTGATCGACGCGGTGCTGCGGCCGCAGACCGGGCTGCAACTGCTGTGGATCACGCCGCTGCGGTCGCTGGCCACCGACACCGCGCAGCATCTCACCGCCGCCGTCGAGGCGATGGAGCTGCCGTGGCGCGTGCTTCGCCGCACCGGCGACAGCGGCAGTGCCGAGCGTGCCCGCCTGCGCCGGGGGGCCTGCGAGCTGCTGGTGACCACGCCGGAAAGCCTCGCCCTGCTGCTCAGCTACCCGGATGCGCGCGAACGGTTCGCCTCGCTGCGCGGCATCGTGGTGGACGAATGGCATGAACTGCTCGGCAACAAGCGCGGCATCCTGCTGCAACTGGGGCTCACGCGCCTGCGCCACTGGCTGCCGCAGCTGCGCACCTGGGGCCTGTCGGCCACGCTCGGCAACCTGGACGAAGCCCTGCACGCGCTGTCCGGCGACGGCGTGCTGATCGGTGGCGGTGGCCGCAAGAAGACCGTGATCGAGACCGCCCTGCCGGAAGGCGGCGAGCGCTTCCCGTGGGCTGGACACCTCGGCCTGTCCCAACTGCCGCGTGTGTTGAAAGCCGTGCTGGACGCCCGCAGCAGCCTGGTCTTCGCCAATACGCGCTCGCAGGCGGAGCTGTGGCACGAAGCGCTGGCCTCGGTATGGCCGGAGGCACCCGAATCGCTGGCGCTTCATCACGGCTCGATCGATCCGAAGCTGCGCCTGGCCACCGAGGAAAACCTGCGCCAGGGCGCACTGCGTTGCGTGGTCGCCACGTCCAGCCTCGACTTGGGCGTGGATTTTGCCAGCGTGGAACGTGTGATCCAGATCGGCAGCCCGAAAAGCGTCGCCCGCCTTCTCCAGCGCGCCGGGCGCAGCGGCCACCGGCCGGGGCTGCCTTCGAAGATTCTGTGCGTACCCACCCACCTGCTCGAGCTGGCCGAGATCGCCGCCGCGCGACGCGCACTGGCCGAAGGTCACCTGGAGCCGCGGCACCCGATGCGCGGCTGCCTGGACGTGCTGGCCCAGCACCTGCTGACGATGGCGCTGGGCGGAGGCTTCACGGCCGACGAGGCCTACGCGGAGATCACCTCGTCGCTGGCCTACGCCTCGCTGCCACGCGAGCGTTTCGACGCCGTGCTGGCCTACCTGCGCACCGGCGGCTCGGCGCTGGCCAGTTATCCGGAGTACCGCAAGCTGGCCGATAAGGAAGGCCGCTTCCACGTCGAGAGCGGACGCGTCGCGCGCATGCACCGGCTGTCCATCGGCACGATCACCTCCGACGGCAGCCTGGCCGTGCGCTACATGAAGGGCGCGCGTCTGGGCACCGTCGAGGAAAGTTTCCTCTCCCGCCTGCGTCCCGGCGATCGCTTCCTCTTCGCCGGCCGTCACCTCGAACTGGTGCGCGTACGCGACATGACCGCCTACGTGCGCCCCGCACCCAATCGCCGCGGTGGCGTACCGCGCTGGATGGGCGGTCGGCTGCCGCTGTCGGGCGAGCTTTCCGACGAACTGCGCCGCACGCTGGCCGGCGAAGGACGGGAAGCCGAGATGCGCGCCCTTGCCCCCTTGCTGGACATCCAGCGCCGGCAATCCAGCGTGCCGTCCATGGATGCCACCCTGTGCGAGCGCACACGTACACGCGAGGGCGACTACCTGTTCGTCTACCCCTTCGCGGGCCGGCTGGCGCACGAGGGCCTGGCCGCCGTGCTCGCGCTGCGCCTCGCCCGCATCCAGCCGGGCGACTACGGCTACGCCGTCAACGACTACGGGCTCACGATCACGGCCGCGCGCATGCCCGCACTGGATGCGGAAGCGATGCGCATCCTGCTCCATCCGCAAGGCCTGCGCAGTGACATCCGTGCCAGCGTCAACCTGTCTGAGCTGGCAAAGCGACAGTTCCGCGAGATTGCCCGCGTCGCCGGGCTGGTCTTCAACGGCTATCCGGCGCACAACAAGACGATGCGCCAGTTGCAGGCATCCAGCGGACTGCTCTACGACGTGCTGCGCCGCCACGATCCGCAGCATCCCTTGCTCTGGCAGGCCGAGCGCGAAGTGCTCGACCAGCAGCTCGATTACACGCGCCTGCGCCATTGCCTGGTGCGAATTGCGCGCTCGCAGCTGTTGTTTAACGAGCCCAGGCGGCTCAGCCCACTGGCGTTTCCGCTGTGGGTGGAGCGACTGCGTGGCGGTATCGCCGCGGACGACTGGAAGAGCCGTGTCGAACGCATGCTGGCCAAGCTGGAAGCCGGGGCCGGACCATGAACACACTGGACATCGAGGTGGCCGGCGAAAGGCTGACGTTGCATGGCGAACGTGCGATCCACTGGTCGGCACGGCGCATGCTGATGGTCACCGACGTGCATTTCGGCAAGGGCGCGGTGTTCCGCCGCGCCGGCATCGCGGTACCCAGCGGCGACACCGACGACGACCTGGCACGCCTGGACGCGCTGATCGCCACGTTCCAGCCCGATACCCTGGTCGTACTGGGCGACATGGTGCACGGCGCCGCGACGGAACGCAGCGCGTGGGTGTCGCGTGTGCGCGCCTGGCGCGAGGCACATGCCGGGGTGGCGATGATCCTTGTTGCCGGCAACCATGACCGGCACTTCGACGTGGGCACGCTGGGCGTGGAGGTGCGGCCGGATCGCATGCATGCGCCGCCGTTCGTGCTGGCCCACCATCCCGAGCCGCATGCCGACGGATACACGCTATCAGGCCACGTGCACCCAGGCGTCGTGGTGCGCGACGGCTGGCGCAAGCATCGCCTGCCCGCCTTCGTCTTCGACCGCCACGTCGGCATGCTGCCCGCCTTCGGCACCCTCACCGGCCTGCACGAGACGCCACCCGCGCCCGGCCGCCGCATCGTCGCGGTGACGCCGGGTGGACTTTTGCCGGTCAAGGTCTAGAGCGCTGGCCTGGAGATGTTGTGCATGGCCTCGTTCGCTGTAGGTGGGCTGAGGGTTCGCCCACATCGTGGGCTCCTTCGCCCGCCCACATCGTGGGCTCCTACGCCAGCGCGGTGACGATGGCCCTTACCGTGTCCACGTCGGTACGCGTCTCGCCTGCGCCCATGCCCAGTGCGTCGGTCGGCGACCGCATGCCGGAAGGCAGGCGCTGCTTCGCCGACGCATGGAATTCCCGCGCACGCGTCGCCGCCCGCAGGTTGGCGGCGTTACCTGGCTCGATGCCTGCACCGGGCATCACCACGATGCGATCGCCGGCCTGCGTAACCAGCTTGGCGATCGACGACGCGCCCGCCACGGCACTCTGCATGCCGCCTGATGTGAGCACCCGCTCGAAGCCGAGATCGATGATGGTTTCCAGGGCTTCCCGGCGATCGGGCACCAGGTCGAAGGCACGATGGAAGGTGACACCCATCCTGCCCGCCGCACGCACGAACAAGGCGCACGCCTCGGTATCCACGTCGCCCTCCGCGGTCAGTGCCCCCACGACGACGCCGTCGCAGCCCAGGTCGCGGCAGTGCTCGATGTCGTCGAGCATGCACTCGATCTCGATGTTCTCGTAGAGGAAGTCGCCCCCGCGCGGCCGGATGAGGACATAAAGCGGGATGGTCAGGCCCTCGCGCGCGAGGACGATGGTGCCGTGCGAGGGGGTTACGCCACCCTCGTCCAGGCTGGCGCACAGTTCGATGCGCCCGGCGCCGCCTTCCTGTGCGGCGAACGCCGAGGCGACGGAATTGGCTGCCACTTCGAGCAAGGCCATCTCAGTAGGTGCTCTTGCCGGGATAAAGGGCATCTTGCTTCGCTGCGTCGCACACCGCGTAAGAGAACCCCTTCTGGATCGACCACGCGCCGACGTTGCCCTTCTTGTCCAGCGCGAGGAACCCGACCTGGAGATCCTTCGCCTGCGGCTTGCGCCGGAGGATACGTTCCACGGCCTCGCGGCAGGCGTCCTCCGGTGAGCGGCCCTGGCGCATCAGTTCGACGACCAGGAAGCTGCCGACATTACGGATGACTTCCTCGCCCACGCCGGTGGAGGTGGCTCCGCCGACGTCGTTGTCGACATACAGGCCTGCGCCGATGATCGGGCTGTCGCCGACACGGCCGTGCAGCTTCCACGCCATGCCGCTGGTGGTGCAGGCCCCGGAAAGATTGCCCTTGGCATCGATGGCCAGCATGCCGATGGTGTCGTGATTGCTGGCGTCGCCCGGCGTGCCGCCTGGACCGGCGTTGTAACTCTTCACTTCGCTGTTGGCCACCGGCTTGTACTTCGCCGACTTCAGCCACTCGTGCCAGGCCTTGTCCGACTCGGGCGTAAGCAGTTCCTCGCGGGGAAAGCCCTGCTCGAGCGCGAATTGCAGTGCGCCGTCGCCGACCAGCAGCACGTGCGGCGTGCGCTCCATGACGCGGCGCGCGACGGAGATGGGGTGCGCGATGTGCTCGATGGCCGCGACGGCGCCGCAGTTGCCGTTCTCGTCCATGATGCTGGCATCGAGCGTGACCTTGCCGTCGCGGTCGGGGTAGCCGGCGCGACCCACGCTGTGGTTGCGCAGGTCGGCCTCGGGCACGCGTGCGCCGGCTTCGACTGCATCGAGCGAGCGACCGCCGGCGGCAAGCACCTTCCACGCGGCCTGGTTGGCGGCCACGCCGAAGTCCCAGGTGGAGCACACGCGCGGCAGTGTGCCGCCGGCCGGAGACTGCTTCGCCGTACCCGCCACATCCGCCGCCAAACCCTTGGCAGTCAACGCCATGCCCGAAGCGACCGTCGCCCCCTGAAGAAACCGTCTGCGATCCATGGAACCCTCATGTACGACGACGCGCCGGTTGCGCCTTTACCGATGGTCGCATGCGGCGACATCCTCCTGCCAGCGAGCCCGGTCATATCCGTCAGCGACGCAGACGCGGTCCCGGTATTCGGCGGCGGCCAGGCGCCGCGAGGCCGCACCGCGTGACAAGCCTGCACCGATCAGGCTGAGAGCGGCCAGCATGACCAAGACGAAGACCAGTACGCAACCACGCGGACGCTTCATTGGCGTTTCGCCACGACGCGAGAAAAACGCGTGCCATCGGCGAGGACCACGCCTACCTCCAGCAGGCGTGCCGTGTCCCTGTGACGTTCCTGGAACGGAAGGCGTCTCACCTGCCCGGCAGCATCGGGCAGGTCGGCCACGACATCGAGGCGAACGATCCCCTCGAGCAGTGACTCGCACTGCTTCACGCACCGTCGCAGCCCGTCACCGACCAACCAGTCCGCGACGTCCGTGTGCAGCAGATACGACCGATACGGGCGATGCCTGACGGTGACATCGCAGTCCCTTGCCTCCGTGCAGGCAAGCCACCGGGACGAGTTGGCAAGATCCTCCGCGAGCACGGCCAGCGCCATACGCGCGGCATCCTCGCGCTGGACCCGATCGAGATGACGACGCGACGCCATACCGGCCGCCCCTGCCCCCGTCGCGACGACCGCTGCCACCATGCCCGCCACGGCGAGCGAGACCAGCAGTTCCACGAGGCTAGACCCGTGCTGGCTCACGGCCGGAACGATGTGGCGGCGACGACATGGCGGCCGAGCGTGACACGCACGACGCAGCCCGAGATGTCCTCGCAACGGACGACAGACACCGTGGACGATCCGACGTGCCGACGCAGGCTGGCACGGAACCGGGCGAGGTCGTCGGCGGCAAGCTGGACAGGCGTGCAGCCAGCCGCGCAATCGGCGATCGATGGCGTGGTGGCGTTGTAGGAACCACCTGACACACCGAGCGGATTGGCGCGCATGCGCTCGCGCAGATCGGCGATGGCAGTCACGGTGGCCATCGTGCGCGATGCCGCCGCATCCATGGCCATCGACGCATGGAACCACGCCCCGCTGGCCGCGCTGCCGACGGCAAACACCGACAAGGCAGTCAGTGATTCAATCAGTGAAGCGCCGTGGCAGTGAGGTTTCATGGACCTAGCGTGAGCCAGTCACGCCCTGCCCGCTGCGGGTCAACGGTGGGCTATCGCGTCGGCTATGCACCGCAGCCCGCGCGCAACGTTGCCGCAGGGCGACGCACGGCATCGGCCGCAGCGTCATGCCTGGTTTTGGCGTACGTCATGGCACCGCAGGATGGCAACGGGCGTGGGGTTCGCGTATCGCGGACATCGTCCGCTCCTACATGGCGCCATGTAGGAGCGGACGATGTCCGCGATACGAGGTGCAGGATCAGACGATGTCCGCCATCCGCGATGTAAGAGCGGACGATGTCCGCAATCCGCCATGTAGGAGCGGACGATGTCCGCGAAGTACCTACAAGACTGCCAGCAAACGCCCCAGGATAGGCGGAACGTTGGCCGTAGCAGCGGCCAGGTGGGCGAAGATTTCCTCGATGCTGATCTCCGCCTCGTCGCCGGCACCGGCGGCGAAGTTGGCCACCAGGGCCAGGCAGGCGAATTCCAGGTCCAGCTCGCGGGCAAGCACGGCCTCGGGCATGCCGGTCATGCCGACCAGGTCGCAGCCGTCCCGCTTCATCCGCGCGATCTCCGCACGCGTTTCCAGGCGCGGCCCTTGGGTCACGCCGTGGCAACCGCCATCGATGATCGCCAGGCCCTCGGCACGCGCCGCGGCCAGCAGGGCCTGGCGCAGCGCGGTACTGTAGGGCTCGCTGAAATCGATATGCCGTACCTCGGCACCCTCGACATCGTTGAAGCTGGTGTAGCGGCCGTGCGTGTAGTCGATGATCTGGTCGGGCACCACCAGCGTTCGCGGACCCATGTCGTCGCGGATGCCGCCCACGGCGTTGACGGCCACCACGCGCCGCGCGCCCAACGCGTGCAGGGCCCACAGGTTGGCGCGGTAGTTCACCCGATGCGGCGGTACGGTGTGGCTCTCCCCATGACGGGCGAGGAAGGCGAGCCGCCTGCCGCGGAAGTCGCCCGTCACGACGTCACCCGAGGCCGGGCCGAACGGTGTCTGCACGGCGTGCCGCTCGGTGTTTTCCAGGCCTTCGAACTGATAGAGGCCACTGCCACCGATCACGGCGAGGTCGATGCTCATCGGAATCAGTCCTTCAACGCGTGGATGGCCGGCAGGTTACGCGCCTGCTCGTGGTAATCCATGCCGTACCCGAACACGTAGCGATCGGGCAGGTCCACGCCGTTGAAATCGGCCTCGATGCCATGCGCGCGGCGATCGTGGCGCTTGGTGCAAAGCACGGCCAGCAACACCCGCTTCGCGCCCATCTCCACGCACGCATCGCGCACGGCCTTCAGCGTATGGCCTTCATCGAGGATGTCGTCCACCAGCAGCACCGTGCGCTCGTGCAGCGGCACTTCCGGACGACGCAGCCAGTGCAGGTCGCTGCCGCTGGTTTCCCCGCGGTAACGCGTGGCGTGCACGTAGTCGAACTCGAGGTCCGTGCGTATCGACAGCGCCAGCTGCCCGGCGAACACCAGCGCGCCGTGCATCACGGTGAGGAACACCGGCACTTCGCCGTCGAGCGCGTGGTCGATCTCGCGGCCCATGCGGGCGATCTCGGTGTCGAGCTGTTCGCGATTGAAGAGGATGTCGGAGTGCGCAAGCGCATGGTCGAGCGAGGCGGTGGTGGTGGTCATGATCGGGTCAGGGCTCCAGGGCGGTCACGCGCGCGATGAATCGATCGCGCTGGGGATTGTGGACGAGGCCTTCCCAGGTGGAACCGATCGCACCGCGCAGCGGGGCGATACGTTCGACCGGTGAAGGGCGACGGTGCTGCACCGCCGCGATCGCCTCGGGAACGACATCGGGAAAACAGGCGAGTACGAGGTCGCAACCCGCATCGAGGTTGGCGGCCACGCGGGCGGCCACGCCGCCGACACTGCCGGCGGCGGCCATGCTGATGTCATCGCCGACGACGCAACCGCCGAACCCGAGCTCACCGCGCAGGATCTCCTCGATCCACACGTGCGAGTAACCGGCTGGCTGGTCGTCCACCGCGGTATAGACGACATGCGCCGCCATGACGGCCTCGGCACGTGCCTCGATGCCGGCGACGAAGGGCTGCAGGTCGGTCGCGAAGATATCGTGCTTGCTGCGCGGATCGACGGCGGATGCGAGATGCGTGTCCTCGCGCACCGAGCCATGCCCGGGGAAGTGCTTGAGCACGGCGGCCATGCCGCCCAGGTGCATGCCGCGCACGTAGGCCTGGACCAGCTCGGCGGCAACCGCCGGGTCCGCATGCAGCGCCCGGTTGCCGATGGCGGCGTTGCCACGTTCGAGGTCGGCCACGGGCGCGAAACTGAAATCGACGCCGATGGCGCGCATCTCGCTGGCCATGATCCACGCGTGTTCCTCGGCACGGTCGATCGCGGCGCCGGGGTCGCTGTCGTGCAGCCTGCCCAGCGCGGACAACGGCGGCAGCCGCGTGAATCCTTCGCGGAAGCGCTGCACGCGGCCGCCTTCCTGGTCCACGCAGATGAGGATCTCATCGCCGGCCACCTGACGCACGTGGTCGATCAGGGCCGTGACCTGCTCGCGCGAGGCGAAGTTGCGCGAGAACAGGATCACGCCGGAGACGCCGCGGGCCGTCAGCAAAGCGTGCTCGTGCAACTCAAGTTGCGTACCCGAAAGACCGATGATCAGCATGCCATGTCCTCCTTGCCTTCCCGTTCGGCGCCCGACCAGTCGCTGTACGGCCGGTCGATCAGGTTGACGTTGTAGTAGCGCAGCACGCCGCTGACCTCGCGGCCGAGCCATGCCGGTGTCGGGTAGGCCGCGTCCGTGGACGGCAGTTCCACCTCGGCGACGATCAGGCCGGCGTTGGCGCCGACGAACTCGTCGATCTCGAAGTGTGTGCCTTCGACCATGACATGATGACGAATCTTCTCCACGCGACCGTCGGCCAGGTCATCCAGCATGCGCGCGGCATCAGCCACCGGCACGGGGTATTCGTATTCCTGCCGCTCGATACCCAGCGTGGCCGACTTGATGTTGAGCCAGGCCTGCTCGCCGGACACGCGCAGCCGTACCGACGACTTCGCCTGTCCGGACGCCACGGCCGCGCCACTGATGAGGTAACCCTGTGCCATGCGCTCGCTGCGCACGATCTGCTTGCGCCAGGCGTCGCTGGCCAGGAGGAACTTGCGCTCGATCTCGATGCCCATAGGGTCTCCGGGGTCAGCGGCGCTCGAACAGCGCGATGGATTCGACGTGGGCGGTGTGCGGGAACATGTCCATCACCCCCGCGGCGGCGAGACGAAAACCCTTCTGCACGAGGATGCCCGCGTCGCGCGCCAGCGATCCCGGATGGCAGGAGACGTAGACGACGCGGTCGGTGCCCTTGCGCGGCAGGTACTCCAGCAGCTCGTTGGCGCCGGCGCGGGGCGGGTCCAGCAGGATCTTGTCCCAGGCCTGCTTCGCCCAGGACTCGTTGCGCTGGTCCTCGAACAGGTTGGCCACCCGGAACGAGGCATGGCCGAGGCCGTTGCGCGCGGCATTGGCCGCCGCCCGTTCCACCAGCCCGTGCTCGCCCTCCACGCCCACCACCTCGGCGGCGTAACGTGCGATCGGCAGCGTGAAGTTGCCCAGTCCGCAGAACAGGTCCAGCACGCGATCGGCCGGCTGCAGGTCCAGCAGCTCCAGGGTGCGCGCCAGCATGCGCTGGTTCATGCCCGCGTTGACCTGCACGAAATCCAGCGGCAGGAACTCCAGCTCGACATCCTGGGCGGGGACGGCAAAGGCCAGGCGCGGCGCCTCTGGCCACAGCGGGTGCACGGTGCTGTGATTGCCCGGCTGCAGGTAGATGGCCAGGCCGTGCGCCTTGCCGAAATCCACCAGGGCCTGGCGATCGGCCTCGGTCAGCGGCGCGAGGTGGCGGAAGACCAGCGCAACGGTGTCGTCGCCGGCGGCGAACTCGATCTGCGGAATGTCGTGCGCGGCGGACAAGCCGCCCACCAGTGCCGCGATCAAGCCCACCTTGGGGCCCAGCGCGGGATGGATCACTTCGCAATGCTCGATGTCGGCGACGAAACGCGGGTTGGATTCCTCGCGGAAACCGACCAGCACGCGCTCCTTCTTCGCCACGTAGCGCACCGAAAACCGCCCCTTGCGGCGATATGCCCACGGCTCGCCGGTCAGCGGTGGCAACCACGCATCCGGCGTGACCTTGCCGATGCGTTCGAAGTTCTCGGCAAGCACACGCTGCTTCGCGGCGATCTGCTCGGCGGGCGCCATGTGCTGCAACGCGCAGCCGCTGCACTGGCCGTAATGGCGGCATTTCGGCTCGACACGCGCGGGGGAGGCCTCGACGATGCCGACGAGATCGGCCTCGTCGTACTTGCGGTGGCGCTTGTGGTAGACCAGCCGTACGCGCTCGCCCGGCAACGTGCCGGGCACGAACGTGGCCTTGTTGTCGATGCGGGCAACGCCCCGGCCGTCGTGGGTGAGGCCGATGATGGTGGCTTCGAATTCGATCATGCGCTCTGAAACGTAAAGCCCGGACGACGAAGGCCCGGGCTGGCTGGGAGGACGCCCGCGCGATGGCGGGCGTTCCTGGCGGGTGCCTTACTTGCGCTTCCAGGCACCGGAGGCATCGCGATAATACCAGCCCGGCGGCGCGCGCTGGACCCAGCCGTCCGCGAATGCCTTGCGGATCTGCGGCTCCCATTCCGGGTGGCCGTTGGCCTTGGCGACGGCGGCATACAGGGCATCGCGGTCGCTGTTTTCCTGGTCGACCAGGCCGTTGGCCTGCGAGCGCTGGTCCAGAGGCAACGCGCCGGCATCGCGCACGGCGACCAGGCCGTTGGCCGTGAAGCCCACCGCGCCGCTGTCGAACAACGCCTTCAGCTGGCCGCCGAAGCGGCTGGTCATGCGCAGCCGGATGGCGTCCGTTTCGGGGGTGCGTACCTGGATATCCGGCGACTCCGCCGCCTGCGCGGAGGGGATCATCAGATCCAGCAACGAGGCCGACGGCTGCTTGCCCGGGACGGCCGTCTGGGGTTTTTCCTTTGTGCCGGCGGGCTTGGCGACGCCACTGTCGTCGAGCACCGTGCCGATGAACTGGTCGGCCGCCTTCTGCGCGGCGGCTTCCGGAAAATAGACGTTGATGGTGACGCAGCCGACCAGGGCGACGGCAGTGGCGGCCATGAGGGCGATGAACGATTTACGCATGGTTTTTCCTTGTGGGGGCGGCTTGCCCGCTCAACGGACCACCGGGCCATCGCCCTGGGTGGCGGCTTGCAGGCGGCGCACCAGGGTGGGCCAGTCGACCTCACGCTGGTGACCGACCACGGTCAGGCGGGGCAACCCGCTACCTTCGACGATAGTGTAGCCATCCTTCGCGGCGCCCAGTCCACCCATGGCGCATACATCGCCGCGCAGGCGACACGACAGCCCGATGCGCTTGTAGCCGAACGTCTTGAAGATCTTCAGCACCGTGCCTTGCAGGCCCGCGGCGATGCCGCCCCCGCCGACGGAGGTGAGGTTGTTCACCGCCTTCTGGCTGATCCGGCCGCCACCGCCCGCCAGCAGGTGGGCGTCGAACGCGGCGGGCTGCCAGGCGACGAGGCGCAGGTTGTCGATACCGCCGTCCAGGCGGCCGGTGATGCTGCCGAAGTCGAAGACCGAGGTCATCAGGCCCAGGTCCAGATGCCGCAGCGAGAGCGTACCGGTGAGGATCGGCGCCACGCCGAAGGGCTGCGCGAGGCTCATGCCGGTGATGTCGACGAAACCGTCGAACACGTTCAGCGACAGACCGCCAGCCATTTCCACACGGTCGTCCACGTAGCGCAGCGACGGCACCGCGCCGCCCAGCGTGCCCTTGAATTCCGGCCAGCCCAGCGCGCGACAGAACGCAGCCATGTCGATCTGCGTGAGCACCAGCGAGGTCTGCAGGCGGTCGCCCGCGGTGGCCGCCGGCTTCCACGCCAGCCGCTGCACGCGCAGCTGGCCGTCCAGGACGGGTATGACCAGCGGTGCCAGCAGGCCCAGCGTGCCGCCGGTGCTGCGGAGTGCCGCCTCCGCGGCGCCATTCGGAATCCGCTGTATCTGCAAGGCACGCCAGCCGAGCTTCGTGGCGGGGCGATCCTCCGTGGCACTCCAGTCGATCGCACCATGCAGCCCCTGCACCCCGAAGCGCCCTTCGCCGTTGGCGATATCCAGCCCCGTGGTCTGCAACGCGAAGGCCTCGGGGCCTTTCGCACCCATCGTGAGGTGCCCCGTGACATCGCCCTTGGCATCGAGCGCATCCACGCCAAAGCTGCGAGCCAGGCCTTTACCGTAACGTGCGTAGGCGACGGGAAAGCGTGCATCGAAACGGTCCAGCCGCAGCGAGGCGAGACTGCCGTCGGCCGCGAGGCCTACCTCACCTTCCAGTTGCAGGGCATCGGGATCGGTCAGCCGCAGCCGCCGGATCGCCATGGCGCCCTTCTGCGCCCGTGCGGAAAACGACACTTGCACCGGGTGGGAGGGAAGAGCGACGTACAAGGGGCCCAGCAGCAGCGAGCCGCCGCGCAGTGCGGCGTCGAGTTCGATGACGGTCGCCTCCGCCTGGCTGTCCACACCGAGCCGCCCGCTGCCCGACACCGTTTCACCGGCCAGCGCACCGCCCGGGCTGTCGAAGCCCACGCCAGCCAGCGCGAACTGGCCGCCGGCCTGCACGCCGCCGGGAAGCAGGTCGAGCGCCAGGTCGGCATCCACCCGACCGGTGGTCGTGCGACCGGACCACACCGTCGAGAGCAGCCCCTGCAGCCAACCGGCCGGCAGGTCCTTGAGGGTGATCTGCGCATGGCTGGTCTGGTCCATCGGCATCGCCACGCGGGCCAGCGAGGCATCCTGGCGCACGGTCAGCTCCAGCGTGTTGGCGGCGGTGTCGGCCACCATGAACACGGTGGCCCGCGGCCAGGGGTCGCCCGCCGCACCGCGCATACGCAGGTTGCCCGCGAACGTCCAGCGACCGGGCTCGTCGCGGGCAAGCGTGCCGTCCAGGTCCAGCGTGGCCTTGTGCCAGCCCATGGCGGCCAGGTCGACCCGTTGCACCGTCAAGGCGACGCCCACGCCGTCGCCCGCCGCGGTCAGGTCGGCATGCAATCCATCCAGCGCCACACCCGGCAACGACACGCCCTCCGCGTCCACGGACACGGCCGCCCGCACCCCGTCCGCGCCCACCAGGGCGACCAGGACGATGAACAGGAAGCTGAACGTGCGGGTTGATACCGGGAACATGCTCCGCCATTCTGACAAATCAAGATGAACGACACGGAACGTTGCATGATCGAGCAGTACCCGTCCGCCCCTTCCGCGCCGAAGCCACGGCATGTCCTGGTGGCCGACGACGACGAAGCCACCCGTGTGTTCCTGGCGCAGGCGCTCCGGTCGCTCGGCTATCGGGTCGAGGTCGCATCCGACGGTGACCGCGCCCTGGACCTCGCCAGGCGACAGCCGTTCGACGCGCTCCTGCTGGATTGCCGCATGCCGGGCGCCGGCGCCGAAGCCTTGCTGCCGGCGCTGCGCGCCGATCCTTCCGCCCGGTCGCGCGACGCCGTGGCCCTGGCTACCAGTGCCGAGATTCCCGCCCGGTTGCGCGCGGCCCTGCTGGCGGCCGGCTTCGCCGGCGTCATCGAAAAACCCTGCCAGCTCGCGGCGCTCAGCCATGCGCTGGCCGCCACGCTCGGCATCGAGGGCGATCTGCAGGTGCTGGACGACGACGCCGGACGCGCGGCCAGTGGCGATGCCATCACCCTGCTGGCGCTCCGCCAGTTGCTGCGTGCGGAGCTGGTCGAGCTGGAGGCCGCGCTGGACGACCTGGCACGTCGTCCGACCGACCTGATCGACCGCTTGCATCGCCTGCGTTCCGCCTGCGGGTTCTGCGGTACCGCGCGCCTGGGTGCCCAGGCCAGGGCCTTGCAGAACCACGTGCTGGAAACCCGCACCGTCGTTCCGCCCGCCGCGATAGAGCGCTTCCGCTTCGAACTGAACGAGGCGCTGGCCGCCCTGCCCCGCGACACGCCCGCCGTTTAACGCAGCACGCGCCAGGCCTTCAGCTCGCCGCCGCCCAGGTGGAAGGAAATGATCTGGCGCATCATGCGGCGCAGCGAGGCCAGCCCCGCCACGTCGGGGGAACGGTCCGCGGCCAGCGCCAGCAGATCGGCGCCGCGAATGCCGCGGGCATCGCCCGCGCGTCCGGGGCGTACCCCCGACTCCGGATCGTAGAAGTAGGTGAGCGCCGGATCCAGCGGTTCACCGTCGATGGCGTCGATATCCAGCGGCAGCGCATAACCCAGCGCATCCAGCATGTCGCGCTCGAAGCGGCGCAGCGTCCACGCAAGGGCATCACCCGTCGCCATGCGGCGCAACGTGCGCTCGTAGTGCGCGAACAGGGGCGGGTTAGGGTCCTGGCGGCCGGTCAGCCGCACCACCAGTTCGTTGAGATAGAGGCCGGCCATGCCCGCGTCGCCCGTCAGGCGTTGCGGCGCGCCCACGTGCTCGGCCGTGCGCAGCGTGGCCAGTTCTCCCTTGAGGATGAGGTCGAGCTCCACCCGCTGGAACGGCTCCAGCTGCGCACGCTGCAATCTCGCGCCTTCCTTGCGCACCCCGCGGGCGACCACGCCCAGGCGGCCGTGGTCGCGGGTCAGGCACTCCACCAACAGGGATGTCTCCCGGTAGGGCCGGGCGTGCAGGACGAAGGCGGGCTGCTGTTCGACGCGCATGACGCGGTACGGCGCGCCGGCTTATTCGTAACCGAAGCGCTTGAGCAGGTTCTCGTCGTCCGCCCAGCCTTCGCGTACCTTCACCCACAGCTTGAGGAACACCTTGCGCTCGAACAGGTGCTCCATGCCCTTGCGTGCCGAGGTTCCGATCGCCTTGAGCTGGGCGCCGCCGTTGCCGATGACGATGGCTTTCTGGCCATCGCGCTCGACCCAGATCACCGCATGCACCTCGGCCACGCCATCCGGGCGGTCCTCGAACTGCTCGATCTCCACCGTGGTGGCGTAAGGTAGTTCCTGGTCCAGGCGCAGCATGAGCTGCTCGCGGACCATCTCCGCGGCAAGGAAACGCTCGCTGCGGTCGGTGATCTCGTCTTCGCCGTAGACGGCCGGCTGGACGGGCAGCCGCTTGAGGATGCCCTTTTCCAGGCCTTCCAGGCCCTTCGACTTCAGCGCGCTGACGTAATAGACGTCGTCGAACGGATGCTTGGCCATCAGGTCGGCCACGAACGGCAGCATCGCCGTCTTGTCCTTCTGCAGGTCCACCTTGTTGATGGCCAGCAGGCGCGTCATGCCCTCCTGTTCGGCGAGTGCCGCATACATCGCGGCATCCTCGTCGGTCCAGCGCCCGGCCTCGATCACCTGCACCGCAAGATCGACTTCGGTGATGGCGGCGCGCGCGGCACGGTTGATGCTGCGGTTCATCGCACGCTTGGCACCCCGGTGCAGGCCCGGTGTGTCGACGTAGAGGATCTGGCCCGCGGGCTTGGTCGAGATGCCCAGGATGCGGTGGCGGGTGGTCTGCGGACGATGGCTCACGATGCTCAGGCGCACGCCGATCATGGCGTTGAGCAACGTGGACTTGCCGACGTTGGGTCGGCCGGACAGGGCTACGTAACCGCAGCGGAAGTCGCCGTCGACGGGGGTGTCGTTCTCGGGGGTATCGTTATCGTTCATTCTTTTTTTCCAGCAATCGGCGCAGCACCGCTTCCGCGGCGTCCTGTTCGGCGGCGCGCCGGCTGCCGCCGCGCCCTTCCACGCGGATCGGTTCCGGTTCGTCGATGCAGCAGCTGACGTCGAAGGTCTTGGCGTGGTCTTCGCCGTAGCTGTCGGTGAGTTCGTAGGCGGGCAGCGGCAAGCCCCTGCCCTGCAGCCACTCCTGCAGGCGCGTCTTGGCGTCCTTGCTGGAGCGTTTGAGTTCGGCCACGCGCGGCATGAAAAGCCGGCGCACGACCTGGCGACAGGCGTCGAAGCCGTCGTCCATGTAGACGGCGGCAATCAGCGCCTCGAAGGCGTCGGAGAGGATGGAATCGCGGCGGAAACCGCCGCTCTTCAACTCGCCCGGACCCAGCTTGAGCACCTCGCCCAGCGCCAGCTCACGCGCGATCACGGCCAGTGCCTCGCCGTTGACCAGTTGCGCGCGCAGGCGGGAAAGCTCGCCCTCGCTGGCATTGGGGTGCACTTCGAACAGCAGCTCGGCAACGATCGCGCCCAGCAGGGCGTCACCGAGGAATTCCATCCGCTCGTTGTTCGGCTTGCCGACGCTCCGGTGGGTGAGCGCCAGCGCCGCGAGGGTCGGATTACGGAAGGAATGCGGGAACTGCACGAAACCTCATTATTGCCCGACGGCACTCTTGAACGGGACCGAATGGTCGAAATGCAACAGGAAGGAAATGTTGTAGAGGAACGGGATTTCCTTGTCGTAGTTCACGTGCAGCACCGCGCCGTTGTTGGCGCGTTCCACCGTCACGTCCTGCGGCTTGATCGTCGAATCGTCGACGTACTGGAAGCTCATCTTGAAGGCGAGTTGGCGGCGTGCCTCGCCGACGTCCTGGTTGCCACCCTCGGTCGACATCTGGTTCATGGCCTTCACCACGCCCATGTACTCGATGTACGACGGCACCAGCTTCATCGCCATGAATGCAAAGAAGCCCAGCACCGCCAGGAGGATGACGAAACCGATGAGGGTGATACCCGATTGCCTGGATTTCATGCGTGTGTTCCGCCGTGGCCGGCGGCTCCCCTGTTCAAGACCGTGAATGGCGACGGGGCGCGCACGGGCGCCCCGGAGCGGAGATTACCTTGTCCACGGCCATCCGCAACGTCCTGCCACGCGACGGAGCCATGCCGCCGTCAATGGATGACCTTGCCCATCTTCGAGAAGTCGAGGATACCGTTGCCCAGACCACGCCAGGCCATCCAGACGAAGAACGCCTTGCCCACCAGGTTTTCCTCGGGCATGCAGCCCCACCAGCGGCTGTCGGTGCTGTTCATGCGGTTGTCGCCCATGACGATGTAGCAGCCCTTGGGCACCTCCGACGGCACCATGGCATTGGGGATGTCCATCGGCACGTTGTAGGCCGGGGTCAGGGCGATCGTGTGGTTGATGCTGCCCAGGTGCTCCGTGTACAGGTGCGAACCGTAGGTCATCAGCATGCGGTCTTCCGGGCGATTCATGTTGCCCTTGAACGCGCCGAGATCGTCCGCGCCGACCCGCTCGCCATTGATGTAGAGCTCGCTACCGCGGGTCTCGATGCGGTCGCCCGGCAGGCCGATCACGCGCTTGATCCAGTTTTCGCCGGGCACCGGCGCGTGGGGATCGGCGCAGGAGACATCGCCGCTGCGGATGGTGCGGCCGCTTTCGTCCCGGCACAGGTAACCGGGGAAGCGGAAGACCACCACATCGCCACGACGCGGCTCGCCGTTTTCCAGCAGCTTGTTGTTGAACGCGGGCATGCGCAGGCCATAGGCGAACTTGTTCACCAGGATGAAATCGCCGACATCCAGCGTGGGCATCATCGAGCCGGAGGGAATCCGGAACGGCTCCGCCACGAACGAGCGCAGCAGCAGAACGACGAGGATCACCGGGAACAGCGACCGTGCCCAGTCGACCGGCCACGGCTCGGGTTGCTCGGTACCGGAGGCTTCGGCGCGCGCACGCCGCGCCTTGGCGAGGAACAGCCAGTCGATCAGCCAGACCACGCCGAACAGCAGCGTGAGGCCGAGGAGAATCGCCGAAAAATCGAATGACGCCATGCCAACTCCGTAAATCGTGTCGAGGGGCCCGGTGGCCCGTTCCGGCGCGTCCGGCGCCGGCTATCCGTGATGAAACGCCGTCGCAGCCGGTAAGGCTACTTGTTGTCCTGCCTGAGCACCGCCAGGAAGGCTTCCTGGGGGATTTCGACGCTGCCGACCTGCTTCATGCGCTTCTTGCCTTCCTTCTGTTTCTCGAGCAGTTTCTTCTTGCGCGAGACATCGCCGCCGTAGCACTTGGCCAGCACGTTCTTGCGCAACGCCTTGACCGTGGACCGCGCGATCACCGCCGCGCCGATCGCCGCCTGAATGGCCACGTCGAACTGCTGCCGGGGGATCAGGTCCTTCATCCGCTCCACCAGTTCCCGCCCGCGGCGGTCGGCGTGCGAACGATGCACGATGAGGCTGAGCGCGTCCACGCGATCGCCGTTGATGAGCACGTCCACGCGCACGAACGGGCCCGCGTCGAAACGCTCCAGCTGATAGTCCATCGAGGCATAGCCGCGGGATACCGACTTCAGACGATCGAAGAAGTCCAGGACCACTTCGGCCAGCGGCAGCTCGTAGGTGACCTGCACCTGCGTCGCCAGGTACTGGATGGTGCGCTGCACGCCGCGTTTTTCCTCGCACAGCTTGATGACGTTGCCGACGTACTCACCGGGGGTGAGGATATTGGCGACGATGATCGGCTCGCGGATCTCGACGATCTGCTGCGGCGGCGGCAACTTGGCCGGGTTATCCATCGCCAGGATGGTGCCGTCGGTCTTGGCCACCTCGTACACCACGGTGGGCGCGGTGGTGATCAGGTTGAGGTCGTACTCGCGCTCCAGGCGCTCCTGCACGATCTCCATGTGCAGCATGCCGAGGAAGCCGCAGCGGAAGCCGAAGCCCATCGCCTCCGAGCTTTCCGGCTCGAAGAACATGGCAGCATCGTTCAGGCGCAGCTTGTCCAGGGCCTCGCGCAGGGCCGGGTAGTCGTCGGCGGACACGGGAAACAGGCCCGCGAACACGCGCGGCTGCATGGTCTGGAAGCCGGGAAGCGGCTCGCTGGCCGGCTTGCCCGCCAGCGTCAGCGTATCGCCCACAGGGGCGCCGTGGACATCCTTGATCGACGCGTTGATCCAGCCGACTTCGCCGGCGCAGAGTTTTTCGAGCTTCTTGCGCTTGGGCGTGAACACGCCTACGTCGTCGACCAGGTGGGTGCGACCGGTGGACATGACCAGGATCTTGTCGCCCGGCTTGATCTCACCTTGCATCACGCGGACCAGCGAGACCACGCCGAGGTAGTTGTCGAACCAGGAATCGATGATCAGCGCCTGGAGCTTGTCCGTATTGCCCGGCTTCGGCGCCGGAATACGGTGGATGATGGCCTCGAGCACCTCGATCACGTTCTGCCCGGTCTTGGCGCTGACCGCGATGGCGTCGCTGGCGTCGATGCCGATCACCGCCTCGATCTCGGCCTTGGCCTTTTCCGGATCGGCCGTGGGCAGGTCGATCTTGTTGAGCACGGGAATGACTTCCAGCCCCTGTTCGATCGCCGTGTAGCAATTGGCGACCGACTGCGCCTCCACCCCCTGCGCGGCGTCGACCACCAGCAGCGCGCCTTCGCACGCGGACAGCGAGCGGCTGACTTCGTAGGAGAAGTCGACGTGGCCGGGCGTGTCGATGAAGTTCAGCTGGTAGGTCTTGCCGTCGCGCGCCGTGTACGGCAACGACACGGACTGGGCCTTGATCGTGATGCCGCGCTCGCGCTCGATCGGGTTGTTGTCGAGGACCTGCGCTTCCATTTCGCGCTCGGACAAGCCTCCGCACAACTGGATGATGCGGTCAGCCAACGTCGACTTGCCATGGTCGATGTGGGCAATGATGGAGAAGTTGCGGATGAGTTCCATGGAGCGCCGTGGTCACGTTCACCATCGCTCGCGGCGCGAACGACGCGCAGCGGCCCTGGGGGCCGGTGCGAATCCGGCATTATCGCATGGAAGGCCACCCGCCGCCGATCGGCGACGGGTGGCCGGCGCGGGATCAGCGATCCTGGGGCACCGTGATGCCCATGAAACGCGTGGTGTCGTCGCGGCGAACCAACAGCATGGCCGTGTCGCCCGGCTTGATGCCCTGGGTAGCCTCACGGAACGCCGCGGCCGAACCGACCCTTTTCTGGTTGACCATGAGCACGATGTCGCCTGCCTGCAGCCCCGCCCCGGCGGCCGCGCGACCGGTGACGCGGCTGACCACCACGCCCTCGCCGGCCTTCAGGCCCAGCTCGGTGCGCGAGGAGGCATCGATGTCCTGCACCGCCAGGCCCAGCGCCGCGGCCGAGCCGCTCGCGGATTGGCCCGCATCGCCGGCCTGGGCCAGCGCGTTCTTGTCGCGCGGCAGTTCGCCGACCTTGACCTCGACCGCCTGCTTCTTGTGATCGCGCAGGATTTCGACCTTCGCGGTGGAGCCCGGACGGATGATGCCCACCAGCGGCGGCAGGTCCGCCGACTGCGTGACGGGCGTGCCGTTGAACGAGAGGATGACATCGCCCTGCCGGATGCCGGCCTTGTCCGCGCCACTGCCCGGGGTGACCTGGGCGACCAGGGCGCCGTTGGCGTCCGGCAGGTCGAGGTTTTTCACGAAGGGATCCACCGGCTGCACGGTGACGCCGAGCATGCCGCGGGACACGTAGCCCTTGTCCTTGATCTGCTGCACGACGTTCATCGCCACGTCGATCGGGATCGAGAAGGACAGGCCCTGGTAGCCACCCGAGGTGGAGTAGATCTGCGAATTGATGCCGATGACCTGGCCCTGCAGGTTGAACAGCGGACCACCCGAATTGCCGCGGTTGATCGGCACGTCGGTCTGGATGAACGAGGTGTAGGGCTGGTCGCCGCTACCCAGGTTGCGCCCGACCGCGCTGATGATGCCGTGGGTGACCGTGGCATCCAGCCCGAACGGCGAGCCGATGGCCAGGGCCCACTGGCCACGCCGCACGCTGCGGGAATCGCCGATGGTCACGGTGGGCAAGGCGCTGCCGTCGATCTTGAGCAGGGCGATATCGTATTGGGGGTCCTTGCCGACCACTTTCGCCGTGAAGGTGCGGCGGTCCTGGAGGCGGATCTTGACCTCGTCGGCGTCGTCGACCACGTGGTCGTTGGTGAGCACGTAGCCGTCGGGGGAGATGATGAAGCCCGAGCCCAGCGAGGTCTGGTCGGGCGATGGCGTCGGCATGCCCGGTGGCATGCCCGGCATGCCGAAGAAGCGCCGCAGGAGTTCCTGCTGGTCGTCCTGACCGCCGCTGTTGGGCCCGCTCCGCCCCTTGCCCCTGGATGAACCGTTGGTCTTCGCCTCGACATGGACGACCGCCGGGGCGTTCTTTTCCACGATGCCGGTGAAGTCCGGGAGCGATTGGGCCTGCGCTGCCGCGCCGGCCATCACGAGTGCGCCGCCCAGGAGCGCGCGTACCTGCCAGAAAGCCATCTTTTCCTCCTTTTTCCAGCCACGACTGCCCGTGCGGCGATGGCACCGCCGGGGATCAACAGAAGGGAAAGCGCCCGCCGGGGACGGCGGCGGGCGCGAATACGACCGCGGCTCAGCGAGCCTGCGGGACGGACACCGGCTGCGCATAGCGGCTGCCGTCCGGACGGGTCAGCAGCAGGTAGCCGTTGCCCTCGGGATTTTCCGACGCCCGGGCGCGGTGGATCTGGTACGGCATGAAACGCGGCAGGTACGCGGTGCCGGCTTCGCTCGAACCATCGAACGCCGCCTTCTGCGTGAACTGAGACGCATCGTTGCCCGACAGCCACTGGGGTGCGACGGGAGCGGCGGCAGCGGCGGGAACATCCGCCACGGTAGTGCCTTGCATGGCCGGGGCCTGTTGGGCCACGTCGGTCGCCGTGGAGTGGCGACCCGCCGGCTGTGACAGCATCAGCGCGGCGACAGCGACGCTAGCGGCGATGGCGCCACCCGCGGACCAATGCAGCCAGCGACGTCGCGGTGCCGCCGAAACGACCACGGACTCCGCGTCGATCGCCGCCATGACACGGCTGGCGAAATCCGGCGACGCCGCCAGGTGGGCTTCGCCGCGCAAGCGATCACGCACCGTGTGATAACGCGACCATGCGCCCGCCAAGCTGGCGTCGGCCTCGACGCGGCGCAGCAAGAAGCGCATTTCCTCCCGTGACAACTCCCCGTCCATGCCGGCGGAGAGAATTTCGCGATTGGTTTCGCTCATGGGGTGTGATCCTCGCGGTCGGATAGCAACGGCCGCAGTTTTTCGTCAATGGCTTCGCGAGCCCTGAAAATACGCGAGCGGACGGTCCCGATGGGGCAGTCCATGAGAACGGCGATTTCATCGTAACTCTTGCCGTCCACCTCGCGAAGGGTGATCGCGACCCGAAGTTCCTCGGGCAAGGCTTGGACAGTGGAAAAGACCGTTTGTTCCACCTGTTCCCGCATCAGCTCGCGCTCGGGCGTAGCGCTTTCGTGCATGCGCGTCGCCCCGGGCACGTAGACAGCGTCTTCCACGTCGATGTCGCCCGTCGGGGGCCGACGCCCCATGGCGACGAGGTGGTTCTTTGCCGTATTGACCGCGATCTTGTAAAGCCATGTATAGAAAGCGCTTTCGCCGCGGAACGAGGCCAAAGCCCGCCAGGCGCGCACAAAGGCTTCCTGCGCGATGTCCTCGCACTCCGTACGGTCGTGGACGTATCGCGAGATGAGCGCGATGACCTTGTGTTGGTACTTGCGGACAAGCAAGTCGAACGCGCGGCGGTCACCCTGCTGCACGCGCTCGACAAGTGCTTGATCCAGTTCGTTTTCGCCCATCCGGGCCGTCTCCTTAACTCATTCGGGGCCAGTCGCGGGCGCAGCTGAGACAAGCGCCGCGCGGGCAAGTTCACTTACGGGCCAGGCCCAGCCGGTGGGAATATGCCCACCAATGGCTGAACGGCACGTTGGAAAGAGACCCCGATAACCATCGCCGGCCGCCATGATCATCGGCACCAATATTTTGGCGGTCCATGCCGCCGGCTTCGGCATCCGTCATCACTCGAGAGGTTCACATGCAAGGTGGCAAGCAACCGGGACCGCATCATCCCATCACCGTGGAACCAGCCGCGCAGCGAGTGATCGTCCGGGCGGGCGGCGCGGTGCTGGCCGATAGTCGTAACGCTCTGCTGCTTCGCGAGGGCAGCCTGCCGCCGGTTTTCTACATTCCGCGCGACGAGGTGGCAATGCAGGAACTCATGACCAGCAGGACCCGAACCCATTGCCCTTTCAAGGGCGATGCGAGTTATTTCAGCAGGAAGGACCACAAAGAAGACATCGCGTGGTCGTATGAAGACCCGTTCGACCACGTACTGGCGATCAAGGGGCATCTCGCCTTCTATGCCGGGCGCGTCGACGACATAGAGACATACCCCCGGGATTGATTCGTGCACTACGCCCGAAAAGCGGGCCGATCCTGGGTGCCGTCGCCGACCAGGCGCTCACGCTCGCCCAGTAGCTTGTCGAAGCTGGCGGCCGGCAGCGGGCGGCAGAACAGATAGCCCTGCAGTTCCTCGCAGCCGTTGCTGCGCAGGAACTGCAGGTGCTGTTCGATCTCCACGCCCTCGGCGACCACCGCCCGTTTCAGCTGGTGGGCCACGTCGATCGTGGCCTTGACGATGGCTTCGTCGTCGGGATCGACCCCGATGTTCCGCACAAAACTCTGGTCGATCTTGATCCGGTCTGCCGGCAGCCGGCGCAGGTAGTCCAGTGAGGCGGCACCGGTACCGAAATCGTCGATGGCGATCTGACAGCCCAGGGCATGCAGGGCATCGAGAGTCTCGACGAGCCGGGGCACCGTTTTGACGCTGATGCTTTCGGTGACCTCGAGCTCGAGCAGCTCGGGCGGCAAGCCGCTGTCGTGCAGCGCGGACGCCACCACGCCGGCCAGGTCGGGCTGCATCAGCTGCACCGCCGACAGGTTGACGCCCAGCCGCAGCCGCAGGCCGAACCGGTCCTCCCAGGCCTTCGCCTGGATGCATGCGGTACGCAGCACCCATTCGCCGAGCGGCACGATCAGGCCACTGGCCTCGGCCAGGGGAATGAAGAACGCCGGGCTGATCATCCCCAGCTCGGGGTGCTCCCAGCGCACCAGGGCCTCCATGCCGACGATATCCTCGCTGGCCGCCGCCACCTGCGGCTGGTAGAAGACGCGCAGCTCTTCGTTGCGCACGGCGTGGCGCAGGCGCGCCTTCAGTTCGGCGCTCTGCTGCTGCGCCGCGCCGGTGTCGGTGGCGTATACCTGGTAATTGTTGCGGCCCAGGCTCTTGGCGCCGTACATCGCCTCGTCGGCATGGCGCAGCAGCGGTTCACCCTGGGTGGCGTCGTCGGGAAAGAACGCGATGCCGACCGAGACGGTGACCTGCAGCTCCGAACCGTCGTCCAGTGCCAGCGGCACCTCCATGGCCTGCACCACTTTCTCGGCGATGCGCAGCACGTCGTCGCGCTTGATGATGTGACGCAGGATCAGCGTGAACTCATCGCCCGCGAAGCGCGCGACCGTATCGGAGGCGCGCACGCTGGCGCGCAACCTGCGTGCCACGGCGTTGAGGACCTGGTCGCCCACGGCATGGCCGAGGGACTCGTTGATGCCCTTGAACCGGTCCAGGTCGACCAGGAGGATGGCGAACAACTCGCCCGTACGCTCCGCTTCGCGAATGGTGGTGTCGAGGCGATCGTTGAACAGCAAACGGTTGGGTAACCCGGTCAGCGCGTCGATCAGGCCACGCACGCGGCCCTGCTCACGTGCCCGGCGCAACTCCAGCGCCGCAGCGAAACGTGCCGTCGCCGCACGCAACGCCAGCGCCAGCACGCGACCGTCGCTGGCGAGGCGCCGCCGCCCGGCCAGCATCGCGCCGATCACGTTGCGACGTTCGTCCAGCAGCGGCAGCCATGCGAAAGACGCCAGCCCGAGCGATTCGATCAGCGGATCGCCCAGCGGGACATCGTCGCTTTCGGCCAGTCGCAACAGCGGGGTACCGCCAAGGCATGTACGGAGCAAGGGCAGATCGTCGGGCGAGGGCCAGTCCACAGGCGCCATGCCGTTGTAAAGATGCGTAAGCAACTCGGGCCCCGACTCGCTTTCAGGCAGCGCCGACCACAAGGCCAACGCGTCCAGGTCGAGCGCATCGGCAAGCATCGCGGCCGCTTCACCCATGCCCTCGTCGTCGCTGGGGCAGCCCTCGAGCACGGCCAGGAGGGCAAGCGCCCGGGAGGCCGTGTCGGTGGCGCGCATGTCGCGAAAAGCCACCGCGATGCGATGCTCGCCACCGTCGTTACGATGACGCACGTCGATTTCGCCGACGATCTCCACACCGTCGCGCCGGCGCAGCGTACACGCCATGGCATCCCCATCGGGCAGCGGCCAGGAAGCCTCGTGGACGGGATGGAACAGTTCGGCCAGCAGGCGGCCCTGCACCGGGCCGTCGCCCTCGCACAGCCGCTCCATCGCGTCACCGGTTTCGAGGATGCATCCCTGCGGACTGGACGCCACCACCCACGCTGCACCGGCATCGAAGGCGAAACGGTAGTCACGGTGCGGCGCGGCCGGCACGGCAGGACCCGACGACACGGCCTGCCGCACGCGCTGGGCCAGTTCGGTACCTATCGCGCTCTCGCGGAGCCAGTCGACGCCTCCCGCGGGGGCGATGCCAGGGAGGTCGTCCACCACGTGCACCGCGGGCAGCGATGCGTACTCCCCGCAGGCACGCAGGATGCGCAGGCCCCGGGCGATGTCCGGATCGCCGTCGGCACCCACCACCACCACGTGCAGCGGCGGTGCGTCTTCGAGCAGCGCCTCCAGTTGCGTGGCGTCGCGTGCACTCAGCAGGACGAAATCGCCGTCCAGGTCCAAAGCGTCGAAAACGGCACGGCGCACGTCGCGACGCGGCGTGAAGATAAGGATGCCGGGCGGGTTGGGCACGTTGGACACGGGCTCAGACGATCCAGCGGCCGTCACGCAGCCGCGGCGCGGCGGCCGGTGCCCGCCATTCCGCGTCCACCTGGACCACGTCGTCCTCGAACGTGGCCAGCAGGCTGGCGCTGGCCCCCATCAGCACCACGCGGCGCACGTGCCCGGTGGCCGTGCGGGCCAGTTGCCGCAAAAGCGCACCGTCGGTGGCACTGGGCGGACCCGACGGCATGTCCAGCAGGTACACGCCGAAATGCAGGCTTTGCAGGATGTACCGAAGGGTGTCGCCCAGGCGCACGCAGCCAGGCACGCGCATCTGCGCGTCGCGCAGGCTCACCAGGCCTTCCGCGTGTCGCCAGAGGTAGACGGCCTGGCCCGTGCGCCGCGCCACCAGGCGGAACTGGTCGACCAGCATCGCGGGGTCGGACGACTGCAGGGCAACCAGGGGGCCGGGCGACGCCAGGATGCGGTCGAAGACGTCGGTACCTGCCTGGGTGTCGGGTGCCATGGGGCGTCGCTGCGAGAGGATGCGGGCAGTATCGTGGTAACACCGGGGGCGGCGCCAGCGGATATCTCGCATTCGACGCGACGGAACGGTAAGGTGATGCGCTCACTCGCCAGCGCACGACTTTCCCCATGTTCGAAGGACTCCGATTCAAACACTGGACCACCCAGGCAGGCGACGACGGCATCGTCGTCCTCACGCTGGATCGCGCCGGCTCCAGCGCCAACGCGCTGTCGCGCGAGGTGCTCGACGAACTGGACCGTCTCGTCGAACGCCTGGCCATCGAGGCACCGCGCGGCGTGGTGATCCACTCGGCCAAGCCGTCGGGTTTCGCGGTGGGTGCCGATATCCGCGAGTTCGTCGAATACGCCCATGCCGGCTCGGTCCTGGAAAACATCGAAAACGGCCAGCGCATCTTCGAAAACCTGGCCCGGCTTCCCTGCCCCACCGTGGCCGCCATCCACGGCGCCTGCATGGGTGGCGGCACCGAACTGGCCCTGGCCTGCCGCCTGCGCATCGCCGCGGACGACGACACCACGAAGATCGGCCTGCCCGAGGTCATGCTCGGCATCCATCCGGGCTGGGGCGGTTCGGCGCGGCTGCCGCGACTGATCGGTGCGCCGGACGCCCTTCCGGCCATGCTCACGGGCAAGCCGTTCAACGCCCGACGTGCCCGCGCCGTCGGTCTCGTCGACCGCCTGGCGCGCCCGGAGGCATTGCTGGCCGAAGCCATACAGCTGGCACGGCGCCCCTCGTCGCGTCCCTTCGCGCTGCGGGCCAAGGCCTGGGCCACCAACACCGTTCTGGCACGGGCCATCCTCGCGCCGATGGTCCGCAAGCAGACCGCCGCCAAGGTGCGCAGGGAGCACTACCCCGCCCCCTTCGCGCTGATCGACGTGTGGGCACGCGGCGGCGCCGGTATCCAGCAACGGCTGAAGCTCGAGGCGAAATCGGTGGCGAAGCTGGCCACGACGCCCACCGCGCGCAACCTGATCCGCATCTTCTTCCTGCAGGAACGCCTGAAGGGGTTGGGCGGCGGCATCGAGCACGGCATCCGGCATGTGCACGTCGTCGGCGCGGGCACCATGGGCGGTGACATCGCCGCATGGTCCGCACTGAAAGGCTTCGACGTCACGCTGCAGGATCGCGAGCTGCGCTTCGTCGAGCCAGCGCTGCAACGCGCACGGTCGCTCTTCGAGAAGAAGCTCAAGGCACCGGCGAAGGTCGATGCCGCCGTCGCGCGGCTGCGTGCGGACGTCGAAGGCCACGGGGTCGCGCAGGCGGACCTCGCCATCGAGGCGATCTTCGAAAACGCCGATGCCAAGCACGCACTTTACGCGACGATCGAACCCCAGTTCACCGCCGAGCAGATCCTGGCCAGCAACACGTCGTCCATTCCGCTGGACGAACTGCGCCAGGGCCTGGCGGCACCGCGGCGCTTCCTCGGCCTGCATTTCTTCAATCCCGTTGCGCAGATGCCGCTGGTGGAGGTCGTTCGTCACGACGCACTGGACCCGGCCATCGAAAAACGCGCCCTCGCCTTCTGCAAGGCGCTGGGCAAGCTGCCGGTGCCGGTCAAGGGCACCCCGGGCTTCCTGGTCAACCGCATCCTCATGCCCTACCTGATGGAAGCGATGCGCCTGTACAACGAGGGCGTGCCCGGCCCGGTGCTGGATCGCGAGGCGAAGAAGTTCGGCATGCCGATGGGCCCGATCGAACTGGCCGACACGGTCGGTCTCGACGTCTGCGCCTCCGTCGGCAAGGAACTCGCGCCCTTCCTGGGCCTGGCTATCCCGGCCGGACTCGACGAGAAACTCGCCGCGAACAAGCGCGGCAAGAAGGACGGTGAAGGTCTCTACGTCTGGAAGGACGGCAAGCCGGACAAACCCGAAGTCGATCCCGACTACGTACCACCGACCGACATCCAGGACCGGATGATCCTGCCGATGGTGAACGAGGCCGTCGCATGCCTTGCCGAAGGTGTCGTGGACGACGCCGATCTCCTGGATGCGGGCGTCATCTTCGGCACCGGCTTCGCGCCGTTCCGTGGCGGCCCCATCCAGTACCTCCGCACGGAGGGCGTCGTCGCCATCAGCGAGCGGCTGGCCCGCCTGGAACAGAAGCACGGCGCACGCTTCGCGAAGAAGGAAGGCTGGGACAACCCCGCGCTGGCCATGCCGCCAGCGTGACCTGACGTCACGCCGGCGCAGGCAGCCGGCGTGTCACCACATCAGGTCGTCGGGAACGCCGTCGTCGGCCGCGGGAGCATCCGGGTCGACCATGAGCGCAATGAACTCCGGCGCGAGCGCACGCAGTTCATCGATCACCGCCTTGTCGACGATGAGGTAACGCCCGCCCTGCTGTACCACGCCCAGTTCGCCGGCGTTGAGCGCCGCCAGCTGGGCCGTGTCCACATAGACGCGACGAATCTTCTCGCCATACGGGAAATGCCTGACCTGGTCCGCGTCGGCCAGGTTCTTCGCCTTGCCCTTCAGGAGCTCCTCGACCTTGCGCTTCTTTTCCTTGCGCAGCCGGGCCACCTCGGCGGCCTCGGCCTCGGCACGGCGACGCTCGGTCGCTTCGGCCTGCGCACGGATGGCGTAAGCCTTGGCCAGGTCCATCTCGCCATCGGTGCGTGCGGGCTTGGCTGCCTGCGGCGGCCGGCCACCGCCACCACCCTGGGGGCGAGCGCCACCGGAGCCGCGACGGCCGTCCTGAGCGCGATTACCGCCGCCTCCGGGACCACCGCTTCCGGCCCGGGCACCGCCACTGCCAGCCGGCCGCTCGCCCTGCGGCCGACCGCCCTGGCCCGACGAGGGCTTGCCGCCGTGACGCGGATTACGGCCCGCATAAGGCTGGCCGCTGCCCCCCGCCTGTTTCGGTGGCGACGGCGCGGCGGTCCTTTTCTCTTCGCGGACCTCCTTGACGAGGCCGCTTTTCAACAACTGGTCGCGCAGGGACTCTGCCATGATCGGTAAGACTCGTTCGGGTGTCAGTAATGCGGAGGCGGCGGTTCGTTCGCCGGGTCGCTGCCGATGCCGGCGCGCATGTTGATCAGGTCGGAACGCAGGTCACGCACGGCACGCTCCAGCCGGTCAAGGCGCCGCGCGATTTCCGTATCGGCCGACGACAGCCCGTTGACGGTGTCGTCGATGAAGGAAAGACGCACCTCGAGCTCGGTCAGGCGGTCGTCGACGGGTTCAGTCATGCGCATGTCCCGCCAGGCTACGGCCGCGGCCGATACCGTAATAGGCGATGCCGGCTTCCTCGACCTGCGCGGGGTCGTACAGGTTGCGCCCGTCGAAGATCACCGGCGTGCCCAGCATCGACTTGATCCGGGAGAAATCCGGGGCGCGGAAGGCCTTCCACTCGGTGACGATGACCAGCGCGTCCGCGCCCTGCAACGCATCGAAGGGCCGCTCCACGAGCACGAGGTCGTCGCGTTCGCCGTAGATGCGCCGTGTTTCGTCCGCGGCCTCCGGATCGAACGCACGTACGCTTGCACCGGCATCCCACAGCAATTCCATCAGGCGGCGGCTGGGTGCCTCGCGCATGTCGTCGGTATTGGGCTTGAAGGCCAGGCCCCAGACAGCGACGGTCAGGCCCGTGAGCTTGCCGTCGAAGTGCTTCGACAGCAGCGCGAACAGGCGCGACTTCTGCGCGTCGTTCACCGCCTCGACCGCATCGAGCAGGCGCGCGTCGTAGCCCACGCCGTGCGCCGTGCGCGCCAGCGCCTGCACGTCTTTCGGAAAACACGAGCCGCCGTAGCCCGCACCGGGATAGATGAAGTGATAGCCGATGCGCGGATCGGCGCCGATGCCCTGGCGAACCAGTTCGACATCGGCACCCACGTGCTCGGCGATGTTGGCGATTTCGTTCATGAAGCTGATCTTGGTGGCCAGCATCGCGTTGGCCGCGTACTTGGTCAGCTCGGCCGAGCGTTCGTCCATCACCACCATGCGGTCGTGGTTGCGGTTGAACGGCGCGTACAGCTTGCGCAGCACCGCGACGGCACGCTCACTGGACGCACCGACCACGATACGGTCCGGACGCATGCAGTCCTCGACCGCATCGCCTTCCTTGAGGAATTCGGGGTTGGACACGACGTCGAACGGCACGTCCACGCCGCGCGCCTGCAACCGCGCGGCGATCGCGGCACGCACGCGGTCCGCCGTGCCCACGGGCACCGTCGACTTGTTGACCACCACGGTGTAGCGGTCGATGTGGTCGCCGATGGTATTGGCCACGGCCACGACATATTTGAGATCGGCGCTGCCATCCTCGTCGGGGGGCGTGCCGACCGCGATGAAGACGACCTGGCCATGATCGATACCGGGCGCGGCGTCGGTGGTGAAATCCAGCCGGCCATCCGCGTGGTTGCGGATCACCATGGGTTCGAGGCCGGGCTCGTAGATCGGGATGTCGCCCGACTTCAGCCGCGCGACCTTGGTCGCATCCACGTCGACGCAGACGACATGGTTACCCATTTCCGCAAGGCAGGTGCCGGTGACGAGGCCGACGTAGCCGGTTCCGAAGATCGTGACTTTCATGCGACTCCCAGGGTGGCTCCGGCAAGCAATCTAACGGCCGATTGTAACGGGGGCGCACGAAAAAGGGCGCGGATTGCTCCGCGCCCTTTCTTTTTCACCGATGGAACCGGGGGCTTACTTGCCGCCCGGCGCCGGACCGGCGCCCGGACCCTGACCCGCGGGGGTCGGACCGGTCTTGAGCAGCTCGACGTCGAAGATGATGGTCGCATTCGGCGGGAAGCCGTTTTCCGGCTTGGCGCCGTAAGCGATATTCGACGGGATGAACAGCTTGTACTTGCCGCCGGTCTGCATCAGCTGCAGGCCTTCGCGGAAGCCCGGGATGACCGCGGCGAGCGGGATCTGGGCCGGACCGGCCGGCTGGTGATCGGCAGAGGAATCGAACTTCTCGCCGTTCACGAACGTGCCGGTGTAGTTGATGGTCACGGTGTCGTTCGGACCCGGACGCTGACCGGTGCCGGCCTGGACGACCTGGTACTGCAGGCCCGAGGCCGTGACCTTCACGCCGGAAGCCGACTTGTTCTTGGCCAGGAAAGCATCGCCCTCGGACTTGTTCTGGGCGGCGACCTTGTTGTACTCGGCCTCGGCCTTGACCTTCAGCTGGGACACGAAGGCTTCACGAACCGACTTGGCTTCCGCTTCCGACATGGTCGGCTTTTGGCCGGACAGGGCGGCCTGGAGTGCCTTGGCTACCGTGGCGGCATCCACTTCCTTCGCGACGAGCGGCGGCAGCGAGCTGGCAAGGTCCCAACCCACGACGTAGCTGGCCTTCTGCTTATCGACCGGTGCCCCGGAGGCAGCCGGCTTGGCGGCCTGGGCGGATGCGCCCGCAGCCGTACCCAGCGCAACCGCCAGGGCGACGGCCGTCATCGTGGGACGCAAAAAGTGCTTCATTGAATACTCCCTCTCTTGGAAAGATTCGGCGACGCCGCCGGTGTACACCTCCTTGTGGAGGCAGAATCGCCATTGTGCGGTGGTTCGCGTCCTGCTTGCAATGACGGGTCGAAAGACAAGGTTTCACATGGAAAGTTCAGAAACCTTTCAAAAATCGTGACCGGCTCATTCGTGAGGGTCCGCCCCGGGCTTGTCCAGGGTATCGCGCAGGGCGGCCTGGAGTCGGGCGTGCACCTGTACCAGCACCCGCCACATCAGCCAGGCCAGCCCGATCCCGACCAGGATCAGCAGGCCCGCCACCTCGCGCGGAGGCAGGATCGTGGACGCCAGCGCCGCCACCAGCAGTCCCATCACCAGCATCGCCATGAGGGGCACGATCCTCGCCAGCACGGCACGAATCCGGTAGGTGCCACTGCCGAAACGGTCCGGCACCGACAACTCCGCCAGCAGCATGCCCAGGGCTTCCGCTTTGCGGTAGGTGGCCACGATCATCGGCAGTGAGACCAGCGCGGCCATCGACCAGGCCAGGCTGCGCCGGACCGTCGCATCGCCGCTGAGGATGTCCAGGTGGAGGAACCCGCGGCGATACGCGAAGGCCGTGGCAATGAACACCGCCACCACCAGCGCCGTGTTGATGACCACGTGCCAGACGAGCCGGCGGATCATCTTCATCACGATGGCGCCCTGCCCCTGCAGCCCCAGGTTGCCCATCCATTCGGTATAGGCGCCGAACACGCCCGTCACGCGCACGGGCAAGACGCGGGAGAGGACGTTGGCCAGGGGGTCCGACGAGCGGATGAGATAGGGCGTGAGGAAGGTGGTGATGGCGGAGACCGCCACCGCCACGGGATAAAGGAAATTACTGGTGACCTTCAGGGTCAGGCCGAGCGAGGCGATGACGAAAGAGAATTCGCCGATCTGGGCCAGGCCCATGCCTACCCGCAACGAGGTGCGCCCGTCGTTGCCGGCCACGAAGCTGCCGAAACTGCACGTCACCACTTTGCCCACGACCACGGCGATGGTGACGATCGTGATCGGCCACGCATAGGCCGCCAGCAGGGCCGGATCGATCAGCATGCCGATGGCGACGAAGAAGATGGCGCTGAACATGTCGCGCACGGGCATGATGATCCGCTCGATGCGTGCCACGCTGTCCGACTCGGCCACGATGGCGCCGATCATGAAGGCACCCAGCGCCACGCTGTAGCCCATCTCGGTGACCAGCAGGCAGAAACCGAAGCAGATGCCCAGCACGGCCACCAGCAACACGTCGTTGCGACTGACGCGCGCGATGTAATCGACCACGCGCGGCACCAGCAGCAGGCCCACCACGAGCGATACGGCCATGAACAGGCCAAGCCGGCCGACCGCGGCGAACGCCTGCCCCGCCTCGACGCCGCCGGTGCTGGCGATACCGGTGAGCAACGCCATCAGCACGATGGCCAGCAGGTCTTCCACGATGAGGATGCCGAACATCAGCTGGGCGAAGCGCTCGCGCTTCAGGCCCAGGTCTTCCAGCGCCTTCATGATGATGGTGGTGGAGGAAATGGACAGCATCGCGCCGAGGAAAATCGAATCCATGGCCGACCAGCCGAAGAACCGGCCGATCTCGTAGCCGATCCATACCATCAGCACGATCTCGGAGAACGCGGCCACCAGCGCGGCACCGCCGACGGCGCGCAGCTTCTTCAGGCTGAACTCGAGCCCGAGCGCGAACAGCAGCAGGATCATGCCCAGTTCGGACAACGTACGGATGGTCTGCTCGTCGTGGATGAAGATGACCGGCAGCGTATGCGGACCGATCAGCAGGCCGGCGATGATGTATCCCAGCACCACCGGTTGGCGGAGGCGCTGGAAGATCACCGTGGTCAGCCCCGCGACGAGCATGACCGTGGCCAGGTCCTGGATGAAAACGATGCCGTGCATGCCTGTCCCTGTGATGTCGAACCTACAGGTTAACCCGTGCTTGCGCGACGCGACACGCGGCGAGCGAAACGACATGCGCTACGTGACACACGCAAGTGGCCGTCACGCCTCGTCATTCTCGTTTCGTGGAAAAAAAATTCAAAAAAAGTGTAACGAATGCTTGACGAACGGATGGGTCGGACGTAATCTTTGCGGCTTCCAGCAGGGGGCCATAGCTCAGCTGGGAGAGCGCCTGCATGGCATGCAGGAGGTCGCCGGTTCGATCCCGGCTGGCTCCACCAACTTCTAAGACGTCCCCATCGTCTAGAGGCCTAGGACATCACCCTTTCACGGTGGCGACCGGGGTTCGAATCCCCGTGGGGACGCCACTTTCTGGTCCGCCAGGAAGTGAATGGACGAGAAGTTGGTAGTTGTTGGAACGTGTTGGACGGTAAGTGTGGAGCGGTAGTTCAGTCGGTTAGAATGCTGGCCTGTCACGCCGGAGGTCGCGGGTTCGAGTCCCGTCCGCTCCGCCATTACTTCCAAAAGGAATCCGCCATCTGGCGGATTTTTTTTGCCTGGAATTTGGCCGGTCTCCCCATGTACCGGCATAGGCATGTAGGAGCGCACGCACGTGCGCGACATCTTTTCGCGACAATCGACGGTCTGGCGCGCCAGCTCCATCTATCGGCCTCAACACATGTCGCGCACATCGTGCGCTCCTACATGGGCGCTGGCGCGTTATGTCGGCATGCCAAGACACCGACATGTCGGCATGCCCAGGCCCCAGACCATCAGGGAACCGGGGTATCGATCCGCTGAAGCGTGCCGATCGAATGGCCCTGCTCGGCCAGGTACTCCAGCCAGCGGCTGAGGAAGCCGTTCATGCGCAGACGGTGCTGGAAGACCGAATGCGCAGGCGGAAACGGGCCCAGCACCTGCCACAGCTTGCGGCCCGGATGGCAATGCATGGCCTCGGCCACATGGGCATCGGTGTACATGCGCAGCTGTGCCGAGGGCGAGGGATGCCCGGTGGCCTCGTCGACGAAGTCGTAGGTGAGCTCGAGCTCGAGCGTGTACGGATGCTTTTCCTGGACGTCCAGCCGCACCATCAACCCATCATCCACGTCGGATACGTAACGCCCGGGCGCCAGCCGTTCCGGCGCGAACAGGCGCGCCAGCCGATGGTAGTTTTCCGCGTACAGGCCCATCAGGAACTCGAAGCGGCCCGGGATCAGCGCGGTGGGGCGTTCAATCACAGCGGTCATAAAGGATGGCGGTCTCCGTATCGTTTACTCGATCAGTACATGTGTCGTTCGATGCCGAGGTACTCGAAGATCTTGCTGGAAATCTCCTCGATCGATGTGTGCGTCGTGTTGAGGACGGGGATGTTTTCCCGCCGCATCAGCCGGTCGGCCTGTTCGAGTTCCCAGCGGCACTGCTTCAACGTGGCGTAGCGGCTGCCGGGGCGGCGCTGCTCCCGGATCTGCGCCAGGCGCACCGGATCGATGGTGAGCCCGAAGAGGCGGCTGCGATAGGGGCGGAGGCGGACCGGCAGTTCCAGCTTGTCCAGGTCGTCGTCCGTGAGCGGATAGTTGGCGGCGCAGACCCCGTAATGCAAGGCCATGTACAGGCAGGTGGGGGTTTTTCCCGAGCGGGACACCCCCACCAGCACCACGTCCGACTGGTTGTAGTCGACGTCCAGGCCGTCGTCATGGGCCAGGGCGTAGTTGGTCGCCTCGATGCGTGCCTCGTACCGCTCGAAATCCACCAGGCCGTGCGACCGGTTGACCGCGCCCGACTGCTTGGCGCCCAGTTCGGCCTCCAGCGGCTCGATGAACGGCGCGAAGACATCCAGCATCAGGGCGCCGCTGCCGGCGACGATGTCGCACAGGGCCCGGGAGGTCATCGTGTTGACCACGATGGGACGGTGCCCGTCCTGGGCGTACTTGGTCTTGATCCGCAGCGAGGCCGCCTCGGCCTTCTGCGCGTTGTCGATGAACGGCAGCCGGTGGGTATCGAACTGCACCCCGTCGAACTGGGCCAGCATGCTGTTGCCGATGGTCTCGGCGGTGATACCGGTGGAATCGGAAATGAAGAAGACGGTGCGCCGCATCGAACGGTTTCCTTGGCTGGTTCCCGGCCCTCACCTTAAGACCAATACGTCCTCATAACCATCCACCCCGCAGAATCACTGCGCGTTTGGTGCATCGCGGCTTGTAAGCCGACCATACCACCGCGACAATGCGCCGGTTTTCCAGCGCGGCCCGCCGCCCAACCGATGTGAGGAACTTCCTTTGAGCGACCTGGTACTTTGGCTCGACGCGCTACGCATGACCGACCTCGGCAAGGTGGGCGGCAAGAACGCCTCACTCGGCGAGATGATCGGCAACCTGGCGAAACTGGGCGTCTCGGTGCCCGGGGGCTTCGCCACCACGGCCGACGCCTTCCAGACGTACCTCGAGAAGAGCGGCCTCGCCACGCGCATCCAGCAGCGCCTGGCCAGCCTCGATGTGGACGACGTGGACGAGCTGACCCGGGGCGGCAAGGAGATCCGCGGCTGGATCGTCGACACTGCCCTGCCCGGCGACCTCGAGCAAGCCATCCGCGAGGCGTACATCACGCTGTGCAAGGACGCTGGCGCGGACGACATCGCCGTGGCCGTGCGCTCCTCGGCCACCGCCGAGGACCTGCCGGACGCGTCCTTCGCCGGCCAGCAGGAAACCTTCCTGAATGTCGTCGGCATCGACGACGTGCTGCACAAGGTGAAGGAAGTCTTCGCCTCGCTCTATAACGATCGCGCCATCGCCTACCGGGTCCATCAGGGCTTCAAGCACGAGGACGTCTTCCTCTCCGCCGGCGTGCAGCTGATGGTGCGCTCGGATGTCGGCGCTTCGGGCGTGCTGTTCACGCTGGACACCGAATCCGGTTTCCGCGACGTCGTCTTCGTCACCGGTTCCTACGGCCTGGGCGAGATGGTCGTGCAGGGTGCGGTCAACCCTGACGAGTTCTACGTCTTCAAGCCCACCCTGCGTGACGGCAAGCCGGCGGTGCTCCGCCGCAGCCTTGGCGCCAAGCAGCAGCGCATGGTCTATTCCGACCAGCCGGGCGAGCGCGTCCGCATCGAGGAGACGCCGGCCGAGCTACGCCACCGGTTCTGTCTCGTCGACAGCGATGTCGAGGAACTCTCCCGCCAGGCGCTGATCATCGAAAAGCACTACGACCGCCCGATGGACATCGAGTGGGCGAAGGACGGCAACACCGGCAAGCTTTATATCGTCCAGGCCCGCCCCGAGACGGTGAAGTCGCGCTCGCACGCCACCACGCTCGAGCGTTTCCAGCTCAACGAGAAGGGCAAGGTCCTCACCGAGGGTCGCGCCATCGGCCAGAAGATCGGCTCCGGCAAGGCGCGCGTGATCAAGTCGCTTTCCGACATGAACAAGGTACAGCCCGGCGACGTGCTGGTGGCCGACATGACCGACCCCGACTGGGAGCCGGTGATGAAGCGCGCCGCCGCCATCGTCACCAACCGAGGTGGCCGCACCTGCCACGCGGCGATCATCGCCCGTGAGCTCGGCGTGCCGGCCGTGGTCGGCTGCGGCAACGCGCTGGCCTCGATCCCCGACGGCGCCGAGGTCACCGTGTCCTGTGCCGAAGGCGACACCGGCACGATCTACGAAGGCCTGCTGAAGTTCGATCGCATCACCGCCGACCTGGGCGCCATGCCGGAAGCGCCCCTGAAGATCATGATGAACGTGGCCAACCCCGAGCGCGCCTTCGACTTCGGCATGCTGCCGAACGCAGGCATCGGCCTGGCCCGCCTGGAGATGATCATCGCCAGCCACATCGGCGTGCATCCCAGGGCGCTGCTGGAATACGACAAGCAGGATGCGGAGACGAAAGCACGGATCGATACGCGCATCGCCGGCTACAAGGATCCGGTCTCGTTCTATGTGGACCGCCTGGCCGAGGGCATCTCGACCATCGCCGCCTCGGTGTACCCGAAGCCGGTGATCGTGCGCCTGTCCGACTTCAAGTCGAACGAATACGCCGGTCTGCTCGGGGGCTCGCGCTATGAGCCGCACGAGGAAAACCCGATGATCGGGTACCGCGGCGCCAGCCGTTACGTCTCGCCGGATTTCGCCGAATCGTTCGCCCTGGAATGCAAGGCCGCCAAGTACGTACGGGAAACCATGGGCCTGACCAATGTATGGGTCATGATCCCGTTCGTGCGCACGCTGGACGAGGGCCGCAAGGTGATCGAGGTGCTGCGCAAGAACGGCCTCGTGCAGGGCGAGAACGACCTCAAGGTCATCATGATGTGCGAGGTGCCTTCCAACGCGCTGCTGGCGGACGAGTTCCTCGACATCTTCGACGGTTTCTCGATCGGTTCCAACGACCTGACCCAGCTGACCCTCGGCCTGGATCGCGACTCGAGCATCGTCGCCAACCTGTTCGACGAACGCGACCCGGCGGTGAAGAAGCTGCTGTCCATGGCGATCAAGACCGCGAAGGCCAAGGGCAAGTACATCGGCATCTGCGGCCAGGGCCCGTCGGACCATCCGGACCTTGCCGAATGGCTGATGGAACAGGGTATCGAATCGGTGTCGCTCAACCCGGACACCG
Organism: Luteibacter sp. PvP120; assembly: GCF_054055715.1. NCBI lineage: Bacteria > Pseudomonadati > Pseudomonadota > Gammaproteobacteria > Lysobacterales > Rhodanobacteraceae > Luteibacter > Luteibacter sp. PvP120. The sequence continues at coordinate 717,612 of NZ_JBSRXP010000001.1, forward strand.
TGGTCGACACGTGGCTGCGCCTGGCGAAGAAAAAGGCCGGCTGACCGACCTTCCGATGGGTATCGCAGAACGGCGCCCTCCAGGGCGCCGTTCTTTTTTCCAGGTCAGCAGTGCACGGTGACCCCGGCGTCGCGATACGTCGCCACCACCGTCGCCTCCGTATCGGCTGCCACCACCAGATGCGAGATGCCGGTGATGGGCACCGTGTGGTGCGTGGCCGAGGCCACCAGCTTGTCCGGCGTGGCGATCGCCACCGTCTCGCCGCTGGCTTCGATGATCGCCTGCTTGAACACCGTCTCTTCTTCGTCGTAGGTCCACAACCCCCGCTCGGGATCGATGGCGCAGACCCCCGGGAAACAGATGTCCGCGCGGATATCCTGCGCCTGGCGTACGGTACGCGAGCCGATCGCACCGCCGATGGAAGGATCGACCCGGCCACCCAGCAGGATCACCTCGAAACCGGGGCGACCCAGCACGGCAAGGGCGACATCGGGGGCGTTGGTCACGACGGTGAGGTCCCGGTGTTCGGGAAGCATCCTTGCCAGCACCGTATTGGTCGACCCCGCGTCGATGAAGAGGATCTGTCCGGTACCGACCAGGCCGACCGCGATACGGGCCAGTGCGTGCTTCAGTTCCGTGCGCTCGGCGTGACGCTCGCCCAGCGGCGGGATGTTCACCGCGAGCAACGCACCGCCATAGACCCGGCGACAAAGGCCTTGCGCTGCAAGATCGCGCAGGTCGCGGCGAATGGAGTCTTCGGACACCCGGAATTCCTGGGCCAGATCCGCGGCCACCACCCTGCCGTCGCGACGTAGCCGCTGCAGGATCAAGGGTTGCCGCTCACGTGGCAGCGTGGTGTCGGGCGATGCGCTCATGCCGCAAGGAAACCCAGGGCAATCAGTTCGTCACGCAGTTGCCTTGGCGTGTGGAAAGGGATGCCGTGGATACCCAATGCCTCGGCGGCGTCGACATTGGCCTTGTTGTCGTCGATGAACACGGCGCGCGCCGGGTCGATGTCGTAGCGTTCGAGGAGTGTCCGGTACAGCTTCGGGTCCGGCTTGATCGTGCCCTCTTCCCCCGAGACCACGATGCCGTCGAACAGGCGGAGGAAATCGAAGCGTTCCCGTGCGAAGGGGAAGGTTTCATGCGACCAGTTGGTCAGTCCGTACAACGGATGGCCGGCCTCCTTCAGTTCCCTGAGGATGTGCAGGCTGTCGTCGATCGCGCCCCCCAGGGTTTCTTCCCAGCGATGCTGGTAGGCGGCGATCAGGTCGGCCTTCGTCGGATGCTCCGATGTAAGCAGGCGAACGGCCTCGTCCCACGAACGGCCCGCATCCTGCTGCAGGTTCCATTCCGGTGTGGTCACCTCGGCGAGGAACGTCTCCATGCCCTCGACATCGTCACCGAACAGCTTGCGGTAGAGATAGCGGGGATTCCAGTCGATCAGCACGCCACCGAAATCGAAGATCACGACATCGCGTTTGTTATGCATGGAACACTCCTTTCAGCGGCGAACGATGGATGCGCAAAGGGATACCGCGACAAGCAGGGCGGCCACGCCCGCCAGGGCGATGGACAGGCTGCTGGCGTGGGCGACGAAACCGATGACGGCCGGCCCCGCGAGCATGCCCGCGTAGCCCAGTGAGGTGACGGTAGCGATGGCGATACCGGGTGAGGTGCTCACCTGGCGTCCCGCCGCGCTGAACAGCACGGGCACGATGTTGGACGCACCGATGCCCACCAGCACGAAACCGAGCAGTGCTATCGGGCCCCACGGCAGCAGCGTGGCGAGGAAGAAACCGGCGGCGGCGACCAGGCTGCCGACCCGCACGATGGTCGTGGCGCCCAGCGATGCCGTGATGCGGTCGCCGAGCAGGCGGCCCACGGCCATCGCCACGGAAAACGCCGCATAGCCCAGGCCGGCCGTGGCGGGATCGAAACCGCGCGAGAAGCGCAGGAACACGGCACTCCAGTCGAGCATGGCGCCCTCGGCCAGGAAGACGACCATGCACAGGAAACCCAGCAGGAACACCGCCCCGCCCGGCATGCGGAACCGCGCACGCGCCTCGCCCGAGCCGTCGTCGTGACGCACGAGGAAGTGTCGCCACTGGGTGCCGACGATCAGCAGCAGCAGCACCGAGACCGCGATGGCGCTACCGGTCAGCGGCGAGCCGAACCGGAGCAACGCCGCCATACCGGCGGAACCCGCCAGGCCGCCAACGCTGAATAGCCCGTGGAAGCCCGACATCATCGGCCGGCCCTGCTGTTTCTCGACATCCACCGCGTGCGCGTTCATGGCTACATCGACCACACCGAGCGATGCACCGAAGAACAGGAGTGCCGCACCCAGCCACCATGCATTCGGCGCAAGGGTGAGCAGGGGCAGCGCGAGGCAGACCAGCAAGCCGCTGACACCGATGACATCGCGGTGACCGAACCGGTGGGTGAAGAACCCCGCGAGGGGCATGGCCGCTGTGGCGCCGCAGCCCATGCAGAGCAAGACGAGACCGAGCGTGGCGTCGTCCAGGCCAAGGCGTTCCTTGGCATAGGGCACCATCGGGGCCCAACTGGCCATGCCGATGCCGGAAAGAAGAAAGATGAGCCGGGTGGCGCGGACGGGATTCATGCGTAGGCCGAAAGCAAGGAATACGCATCAATGTAATTAAACGTGCAAAAACGTGCAAGCCCGATGCGCGTTTCGGTCAGATCCAGTGAAACCCCTTGGCCATCAGGGCAGCCATGCCCAGGGCAAGACTGATCATCGCGCCAAATAGCACGCGAAAATCCATACGCGACTGGTCACGTAAATGGCTCATATCGTTACGCGACTGGTCACGTAAATGGCTCATATCGTTACGCGACTGGTCACGTAAATGGTTCATATCGTTGCGAAGGTCGCGGAAATCCGTACGGAGACCGTTGAGGTCTTCCCCGATGTGCTCGAGGGTGACTTCGACGCGCGCAAGGCGGGTGTCGAGTTGGGTCGTGGCGACTTCCAGTCGGCTGAGGCGATTTTCCATGGCGGGATACTCGGCTGTGATGTGCTCGCTTGCAAGTTGCGAAGGTTGGCAGGAGACGACAACCGTTTCGTTTCCGGCACCGGATCGATCCATGATCATGCTGTTCTCCCACGGGAATGAAGGGGCCGGGGCCTGCTGGCAGGATCCGAGGTGAGCATTCACCTTGGCTGCCAGAATCGACAGTCGCGCTTGCCCACCGCTTTCTGTAAGCCTGGACGACACGGCTACGTTTCCGGATTTTCTCAACGGGCCTACCCTCTTGCACCGGCGGCCCGACATCTGTACAAATGTACACATGTCGACACCTACCCTCACCGAGCGCCAGCAAAAGACCCTCGCCTTCCTGCAGGAATACCTGCAAACGCAGGGCCTGCCGCCCACATTGCGCGAGATCGCCGATGCCCTGGGCTTCCCCAGCCACAGCTCGGCGCAGGCCTGCGTGGAGTCGCTGGTCCGCAAGGGTGTCCTCGAGCGCTCCCCCCAGCACAGGGGCCTGCGCCTGTCGGCGGGTAACGCGGCCCTCATGCGGGCCGCCGCAGCCAACGATCTTCCGCTGATCGGCCGCGTGGCCGCGGGCTCGCCGATCCTGGCGGAAGAAAACATCGAAGCGCAGCTCGAGGTGGACCCTGCCCTGTTCCGGCCACGCGCGGACTACCTGCTGCGCGTCGTCGGCCTGAGCATGCGCGATGCCGGCATCCTCGATGGCGACCTGCTGGCCGTGCACAAGACGGCCACCGCCACCGACGGGCAGATCGTGGTGGCCCGGCTCGACGACGAAGTCACCGTCAAGCGCCTCCGGCACGAACGCGGCCGCCTCCTTCTTCTGCCTGAAAACCCCGACTTCCAGCCCATCGAAGTCGATCCCCGTCGCCACGCGTTCGCCATCGAAGGGCGTTACGTCGGCATCATCCGCAGGACCTGACCATGAATGCCATCGCTGCCCCGACCCTCGCCCAGGTGCTCGACCATCCCGGTATCTGGCGCCGTTCCGCCGATCGTCAGCCGCGCACGCGCGCGCTTTCCACGGGCTGGACGTCCCTGGACGCAAAGTTGCCTGGCGGGGGATGGCCGCAGGGTGCGCTCAGTGAAATCCTGTTCGAACACGATGGCCTGGGCGAACTGGATCTTGTGATGCCCGCGCTGGCCGCGCTCACGCAGGAACACCGCCGCGTGATCTTCGTCGCTCCTCCTTATCTGCCTTATGCGCCAGCGCTCGCGGCCGCCGGGGTCGATCTGCGCTTCCTGCATGAAATCCATGCCGGCACGACCGAGGCGGCCTGGAGCATGGAGCAATGCCTGCGCTCCGGCTGCTGCGGCGCCGTGGTCGGCTGGCTGCCGGATATCGACTATCGCAGCCTTCGTCGCCTGCAGCTGGCCGCGGAAAGTGGCGACGCCTGCGCCATGATCTTCCGTCCCGCCGCGCATGCCGCGCAGAACAGCCCTGCGGCACTCCGTCTCAAGGTCAGCAACAGCGACGAGGCCACCTATGTGGATGTCCTCAAGTCGCGCGGACTGCTGACCACCACCGCTCCGCTGCTGCGCATGCGGGCCTGATGAACCTCGTCATGACGACGTGTTCCACCCGCCGTCGTGACGAACGCTTCGTCGCCGCCTTTCCTACGCAGCCATGCTTTGGGCCTGCCTCCGTTTTCCCGGCCTGGCGTTCTCCGCCGCCTTCGCCGCGACCTCGGAGGCAGGCCCCTCTGCCTTGCTCGACACCCGGTCACGCCAGCGCCTGATCGCCGCCGCCAATACGGAAGCGGCCACCGCCGGTGTTCGTCGGGGACAGAGCCTCGCCGCGGCGCGCGCCCTTTGCCCCGCACTGGATGTACGCCCACGCGATCGTGCCGCCGAGTCCCGCCTGCTCGCGGAACTCGCCGCCTGGTGCTACCAGTTCAGCGGACACGTCAGCCTGGTACCCCCTGCAGCCATCCTCCTCGAACTCGGCGCCAGCCTGAGGCTGTTCGACGGCTGGCCGGTGATCGCCGAACGCCTCCGTCATGGCCTGGGCGAACAGGGCCATGTCCACACCATGGCGGCAACGCCCTTCCCTGCTGCCTCGTGGGTGTTCGCGGCGCACGCTGATGGCATGGTGCTGCCCGAACCGCAAGGCGTCGTCCGCATGTTGGGCGCCTTGTCGCTGGGACAGGCCGGCCTGCCTGCCGCGACGGTGAAATCGCTCCAGGCCATGGGGTTTCGCCGGCTCGGCGACATTTTCCGGCTGCCGCGCCCGGAGCTCACCCGTCGCATCGGCCGCGATGGCGTGAACTGGCTGGATCGTCTCCGTGGTCAGGCCGCCGCACCGCTGCCCGCGTGGCAGCCACCGGCAAATTTCCGACAGAAGATCGAGTTCGACAGCGAACTGGACGGCAGCCAGCCACTGCTGTTTCCCTTGCGCCGGCTGACCCGCTCGCTCGCCAACCTGCTCGCCGCACGCGACGGTGGCGTGCAGCGTTTCACCCTGACGCTCGAGCATGCCCGCGGCGCCACCACGCGCGTGGTCGTGGCGATGGCCGCACCCCAGCGCGAGGCGGAACGCCTGTTCGAACTGGCCCGCACCCGGCTCGAACGCACTGCGCTGCCCGCACCGGCGCGCGCCATCGAACTCGATGCCGAGGAACTCCCGGTCTTCCGGCCACCGGTGCGCGACCTTTTCGAGCCCATCCGCGGCGACGGACTGGACTGGCCCACGCTCGACGAACGGCTGCGCGCCCGCCTGGGCGATGCGGCACTCCGGCAGATCGCCATGGTGGCCGACCATCGACCGGAGCGCGCCATGCGCTACGGCCCGCCAGATACCACGGTGGCCCTGCCACGCCGCCGACGCCCGTTATGGCTGTTGCCACGTCCACTACCGATGCGTCCCGAGCCCGTTGCCGTGCTGGCCGGGCCGGAGCGTATCGAAAGCGGTTGGTGGGACGGCGACGACACGCGTCGCGATTACTACATCGTGCGCACGCCATCCGGGCAGCAGGCCTGGGCCTACCTGCCGCCGGGCACCCTCGACGGCTGGATGCTGCACGGCTGGTTCGCCTAGGTCGCCGTGCTGCCCTTTACCCTGCCGCCGCCCGCAAACGAGGGCGAAGTCGACCTTCCCGCCTATGCCGAGCTGCATGCGCTGAGCGACTTCAGTTTCCAACGCGGCGCCTCCAGCGCGCGTGAGCTGTTCGAGCGCGCCAGGGACATCGGCTATACCGCCCTGGCGATCACCGACGAGTGTTCGCTTTCCGGCATCGTCCGGGCACTGGAAGCCTCGCTGGAGGTCGACCTGCCAATGATCGTCGGCAGTGAGTTCCGTCTGGCGGACGGCACCACGCTCGTGCTGCTGGTAGAAAACCAGGACGGCTATACCGAATTATGCCGATTGATCACGCTGGGCCGACGGCGCGCCCCGAAAGGACGCTACGAGCTGCACCGTGCCGACCTGGAAAACCTCGCCCATGGCCTCTGCCTGCTGTGGGCAACGGGCCCGTTGGCGGCCCACGATGCCGCCACCCATGACGACCGCGCAGCGTGGGTGGCCACGCATTTCCGCGATCGCGCCTGGCTGGCCGTGGAACTGCACCGCGGCCAGCACGATGCGGCCGAACTGGCGGCGTGGCGTCACCTGGCGGAACGGCATGGGCTGCCATGCGTCGCCGCCGGCGACGTGCACATGCACCTGCGCGGGCGTCGCGCCTTGCAGGATGTGATGACGGCGATCCGCCTCAACCGCAGCGTGGCCGAGGCCGGCCACCACCTCTTTCCCAACGGCGAACGCCACCTGCGTCGGCGTGAGGCACTCGCGCGCATCTATCCCCGCGACATGCTGGAGCAAAGCCTCGTGGTGGCCGCCCGCTGCACCGGTTTCGACCTCCGCAAGATCCAGTACGTCTACCCGCGCGAACTGGTGCCCGAAGGCACCGATCCTGCCGCTTACCTACGCCGTCTCACCTACGAGGGCGCGGCGCGGCGATGGCCCGGGGGCATGAAACCCGACCTCGTCACACGCATCGAAAAAGAACTGGACCTCATCGCCAAGTGCCGTTACGAGGCATTTTTCCTCACGGTGCAGGACATCGTCAGGTTCGCCCGCTCGCAGCAGATCCTTTGCCAGGGCCGCGGCTCCGCGGCCAATTCGGTGGTCTGTTTCTGCCTGCACATCACCGAGGTCAACCCGGACCAGATCACCACGCTGTTCGAACGGTTCATCTCGCTGGAACGTGACGAGCCACCGGACATCGACGTCGACTTCGAGCACGAGCGCCGCGAGGAAGTCCTGCAGTACGTCTTCGAGAAATACGGCCGCGAACGGGCCGCGCTGGCGGCTACGGTCATCAGTTACCGGCCCAAGAGTGCCGCCCGCGATGTCGGGCGTGCGCTGGGGTTGTCCGAAGACCAGCTCGACCAGCTCAGCCGTGCTTATTCGCACGCGCATGGCGAGGTGCCGATCATCCAGCGCCTGCAGGAGCGAGGTTTCGACATCGCCAGTCGCACCATCCGGCAGCTGATCGTGCTGGTGCACGAGCTCAACGGCATGCCTCGCCACCTGTCCCAGCACGTAGGCGGTTTCGTCATCTCGGATACGCCGTTGCACCATCTGGTGCCCGTCGAGAACGCGGCAATGGACAACCGCACCATCATCCAGTGGGACAAGGACGACCTGGAAACGATGAAACTGCTCAAGGTGGATTGCCTGGCGCTGGGCATGCTGACCTGCATGCGCAAGGCGATCGACCTGCTGCGTGCCCGTGGCGGCGAGGATTACACCCGCATGGCCGACATTCCCATGGACGATGAAGAAACCTACGCGATGATCCAGGCCGCCGATACCGTCGGCGTGTTCCAGATCGAATCGCGTGCGCAGATGTCGATGCTGCCGCGCCTGAAACCGGCCATCTACTACGACCTGGTGATCCAGGTGGCGATCGTGAGGCCCGGCCCGATCCAGGGCGGCATGGTTCACCCCTACCTGCAACGACGCCAGCTGCCGCCGGACCAGATCGTTTACGAACCGGGCGTCAAGGACGTCCTGGAACGCACCCTGGGCGTGCCGATCTTCCAGGAGCAGGTGATGAAACTGCTGCAGGTGGTGGCGGATTTCACCGAAAGCGAGTCGGACGACCTGCGCCGGTCGATGGCGGCGTGGAAGCGCCGCGGCGGGTTGCAGAAATTCGAGCCGAAGATCCGTGCCAACATGGCGAAGAACCATTACACCCCCGAGTTCACCCAGCAGATCATCGACCAGATCCAGGGGTTCGGCAGCTACGGCTTTCCCGAATCGCACGCGGCCGGCTTTGCGTTGATCGCCTATGCCTCGTCGTACATGAAATGCCACCATCCGGAAATCTTCTGCTGCGCCTTGCTCAACAGCCAGCCGATGGGTTTCTACGCGCCGGCGCAACTCGTCGCCGACCTGCGTCGGCACGGCGCCGAGGTGCGCCCAGCCGATGTCACCGCCAGCCAATGGGATTGCACGCTGGAAGCGACCCGGACCCCACGTCCTGCCTTGCGCCTGGGTCTACGCCTGATCGGCGGTTTATCGGCCGACCTCGGCGCACGCATCGTGCAGGCACGCGACAGCGCGCCCTTTCGCGATCTTGCCGACCTCGCCCACCGTGCACGCCTTAGCCGTTTCGAGCGCGAACGCCTGGCGGATGCCGGTGCCCTGCGCGTGCTCAGCGGCCATCGTCATCGCGCCCGCTGGGAGAGCTCCGGCATCGAACGCAGCCTGCCGCTACTGGAGGCCGTGGCAGAACAACCTACGCCACTGCGCCCACCCAGCATGGCCGAAAACGTCTTTGCCGATTACGCCACCACCGGCCTGTCGCTGGCGGGCCATCCCCTGCTGCTGATTCGCAAGATATTGCAGTCGCGCCGTGTCCGTCGTGCACGGGACATGGAAGACACACGCAGCGGCACGTGGTTGCGTCATGCCGGCCTGGTCACGATGCGCCAGCGTCCCCAGACCGCCAGCGGGATCACCTTCGTCGCCCTGGAGGACGAAACGGGCCAGGTCAACGTCATCGTGCGACCCGCGGTGGCCGAGGCCTGTCGGCAGGCGCTACTGGAAGCCGTGCTGTTGGCGGTCGACGGCCGCTGGCAGTCGATCGAAGGCGTGCGCCACCTCGTAGCAAGCCGTCTTCATGACTACAGCGACCTCCTGCCGGAACTCGGTGCCGTGTCACGGGATTTCCACTGATCGTGCCAGGAATCGCACGACCTTGCCGTTACTTAACGCCGGCTAATTTTACTCTGAACGGTTAACCGAAATTTGCTGCTTCGCAAGAACACTGTTCAGCGGAAACGCGATAGCGTCTATCCCATCGACACACCCGGATATCCGGTAAGCGATGCTCATGCGCCGTGCATCGCGAAGTTCGACCAAGGCGCCACAAGTTCCAGGAGATTTCGTCATGCGCAACACGAAACTGATCGTCGCCATGCTGGCTGGTTGTATGGCTTTCGGCGGCGCCGCCATGGCCCAGGATGCTTCGCAGTCGGCGTCCCCCACGCCGTCTTCCAGCGCGGGCTCGCAGACGCAGACCACCAGCGATGCCATGAAGAGCACCGGCACGTCCGGCTCCGCCGCCACCAACTCCAATGGCTCGATGAAATCCACCCACAAGAAGCACAAGAAGAGCACCTCGACCACCGGCACCGAACCGGCCAAGTCGTCCAGCTCCGGCATGTAATTCCGCATCCGCGGACAGCAGCCAAAAAAAACCCCGGCGCCGCGAGGCGCCGGGGTTTTTCATGCCGACGAAGGGCGCGTCAGTCCACTTCGGGCAGGACGCTGATCTCGTCGCTACCGATGGTGACCACCTGGCCCGCGCGCACCTTGTAGGTCTTGCGCATTTCCGTCACGCCGTCCACAGCGACCAGGCCATCGGCCACCCGATGCTTGCCCTCACCGCCACTGGCGACGATGCCGGTCAGCTTGAGCAGCAGGTTGAGTTCGACGTAGTCGCCTTCGAGGCGGAATTCATGAAACGGCATGACGGTGGTTTCGCTTAGGTAACGGTGCGCCATTAGAACACGAGTATTCAGTAGAGGATGACCGAGCGGATAGCCTTGCCCTCGTGCATCAGATCGAACGCCCGATTGATCTCCTCCAGCCCCATCGTATAAGTGATCATCGGGTCGATCTTGATTTCGCCTCCCATGTATCGATCCACGTAGCCCGGCAACTGGCTGCGCCCCTTCACGCCGCCGAACGCCGAGCCGCGCCATACGCGCCCGGTCACCAGCTGGAACGGACGGGTGCGGATCTCCTGGCCGGCACCGGCCACGCCGATGATGATCGACTCGCCCCAGCCCTTGTGGCAGCACTCCAGGGCAGCGCGCATCACGTCCACGCTGCCGATGCACTCGAACGAATAATCCACACCGCCATCGGTCAGGTCGACGATCACCTGCTGGATCGGCGTGTCCGGGTAGTCGCGGGGATTGATGCAATCCGTCGCGCCCAGCATCTTCGCCATCTCGAACTTCGACGGATTGGTGTCGATCACGACGATGCGACTGGCCTTGGCCATGACCGCGCCCTGCACCACCGACAGGCCGATGCCACCCATGCCGAACACCGCCACCGTCGAGCCGGGCTCGACCTTGGCCGTGTTCAGCACGGCACCGATACCGGTGGTGATTCCGCAACCGAGCAGGCAGACCTTCTCCAGCGGTGCGTTCTTGTTGATCTTCGCCAGGGAGATTTCCGGCAGCACCGTGTATTCGCTGAAGGTGCTCGTGCCCATGTAATGCAACAGCGGCTTGCCCGCCAACGAGAAGCGCGACGTGCCGTCCGGCATGACGCCCTTGCCCTGGGTCAGGCGGATCTTCTGGCACAGATTGGTCTTGCCCGACAGGCAGAACCGACACTCGCCGCACTCCGGGGTGTACAGCGGAATGACATGATCGCCCGGCTTGAGCGACGTGACACCCTCACCGACCTCCTCGACGATGCCACCGCCCTCGTGACCCAGGATGACCGGGAAGGCCCCTTCGGGGTCGTCGCCCGAGAGCGTGTAGGCATCGGTATGGCACACGCCGGTCGCCACGATGCGGACCAACACCTCGCCCGCCTTCGGACCCTGGACATCCACTTCTTCGATGGACAACGGCTTTCCTGCTTCCCAGGCAACAGCGGCGCGAGACTTCATGGCGGGCAATTCCTCTTACACTAAAGGCGGAACCGGCATGGCAGCCGGCGGTAGCGAGGATTTTAGCCATCCCCGGGCCTGTCGATTAGCCGCCCTGCAGGTGAAGCATTTTTACAGGGGAGCAAAGATCGATGCGTGCTTGGGACGGGATGGACGCCTTCGTCGAAGTGGTACGGCTAGGCAGCTTCTCCGCCGCCGCCCGCAGCCTGGGACTGTCCACGGCCTTCGTCAGCCGTGCCGTGAGCGCGCTCGAGCAACGACTCGGCACGCAGTTGCTGCACCGGACCACCCGCAAGCTCCGCCTCACCGACGCCGGGCGTCTTTACTACGAACACGCGCGACACCTGCTGGAGGGCTTCGATGCCGCCGACCAGGCCATCGTGGACTTCCAGGACGGATTGCGAGGCAACCTGCGCATCAGCCTGGCAACCACCTATGGTGAGCGCTACGTGGCGCCACTGGTCAATGCCTTTCTTGCCCTCCACCCCCAACTGGGCGTGGACATGGATTTCTCCAACCGTACCGTCGACCTCATCGAGGAGGGCTACGACCTGACGGTACGCACTGGCCTCCTGCCGGATTCCAACCTGGTGGCCCGACGCCTGGGCGAACGGCGGCTGTTCGTCGTCGCCTCGCCCGCCTATCTGTCGACGAATGCAGCGCCGGCGACACCCGACGACCTCGCCGGGCATACGCTTCTGCTGGGATCGGCCAGTCACTGGATCTTCGCCGAGCACGGCCAACCGCGGCAGCGACCTGTCCAGGGCCGCTATCGGGCCAGTTCAGGCCAGGCCTTGCTCGACGCGGTGCACCGCGGGCTCGGCATCGCTCAGCTGCCCGACTTCTACGTGGAGCAGGCATTGGTCGAAGGAAGCCTGGTCTCCCTGCTCGATCCATGGCGTTACGAGCACGGTGCGGTGTGGCTGGTGTACCCGCAGAGCCGCCACCTTTCCCCCAAGGTTCGCCAGCTTGCCGACTTCCTGGTGGAGCGGCTCCAGACACCCCCGTGGCGCCGAACGATCGTTTGAGTTAAACTAGGGTTAACGGATACAGCTGAAACGGTGAACGAAAGCCCGCGGTAAGGGTCTCTGGAAAGCGCTCCGACACACCGTCCGACGATTTTCTTGAACCTTTTCCTCACAAGCCTGTCCAACCTTTCAATGCCCGGGACCCCTTGTAATGTCCCGAGCCGCCCATACAAAAGGCGTGTAGTAAACTCGTTAGTTCAGGAATTAAGCCCTATCGGGTGATGACGAAAGCCTAACGAACCGATTGTTCACCAAACGAAACGGACTGACCGCCCAGCGCGCCTTCTTCAAGGCCCTGCACCGGCGTAAGGTCCCCACCACGTCAAAGACCGGCGACGTTGGTGCCAGAGCATTTCGCATCCGGTCACAGACGACTGGGAGACACGACCATGAACGAACTTCGCAACGAATACGGCATCACCACCTTCGAATACTCGACCGGCTTCCGTGCAGGCGACAGCAGCACCGGCCTCGATCTGTTCGGCGGTGAAATGGACGGTTACGACTGGCTGGGCGAGGTTGCCAGCCGACTCAGCGGTGACGCGGTCTAGGATCGCGTCATAGCCCGAAGCGCTTGCGCTCGGGTCATGGTTCCTGAAAAACGCATCGAGGCCCGTCATATGACGGGCCTCGATGCAGTAAAGACGACGCGAGGCCTGGTGGCCCGGTCGTGGCGGATAAACCGACGTCCGCCCCCTCAACCTTCCCCTTAGCCTCCGGCCAACCGGCGGCTTTCGCTTGCCTGGAAGCCTTCGGCCTGCCCGGGCACGCGGTAGAACGCCTCAGGGTTCAAGGAATCCGGATAGCCAACGCCTCGGGTGCCACAGGCGACGGGCCGCTGTCGTCTTCCGGTTGATCCGGGTGAGCAGGCCGTTCCTGCGGTTCCGTGCCCGGGCTACCGCCCGGTGTCTCGGGCCGCGGATCGGTCGGCGACTCTTCGGGAAGGACCGGTGAGCGACCGGGGGTTTCGGGCACGTAAGGACTTTGCATAGCGTCGGCAACCGTCAGCGTCATGGTGCATGCACGTTGCGCGACCCCGCGTGATATCGCTGTCACTTCGATGTCATCGGTGCAGGCCGTTACCGACGACATGCACATCCGAACGACATGTGCTGCACACCCCTTGTCCGAGGTTGGCGCTCCCCCTCGAACGAACGGAGCGTTGTATGGCACTCAAGGCCCTCGGACTGAACTGCACGCTTACGCGATCGCCCAAGCCGTCATCCAGCCAGAAATTGCTCGACCAGTTACTGGAAGGCCTGGAACGGCATGGCGTGGATGTCGACAGTGCGCGCGTGGTCGACCTAGACATCAAGCCCGGCGTCAGCCACGACGAAGGCGACGGTGACGCCTGGCCAGCGCTGCGCGAGCGCATCATGGCAGCGGACATCCTGGTCATGGTCACACCCATATGGATGGGCCAGCCCTCGAGCGTCAGCAAGCGTGTCGTGGAGCGCATGGACGCCATCCTGGGAGATATCGGAGACGATGGACGCTACCCGACGTTCGGCAAGGTCGGAATTGTCGGTGTGGTGGGCAACGAGGACGGCGCCCATCATGTCACCGCCGAGCTCTACCAGGCGCTGGCCGATGTCGGCTTCACGATCCCGGCGGGAAGTTCCGCTTACTGGGTGGGTGAAGCCATGTCGGATACCAACTACATCGACTTGAAGAAGACACCGGCGAAAGTTTTGCAGACCGTTGCAACGCTGACGACCAACGCTGCACATCTGGCCAAGCTGCTCAAGGCGTCCGGCTATCCGGCACCCTGAATACCATCAACCGGTGCCCACGCTTGCTTCACGCGGCGCTCATGGCGTCGAGGCGTAAACAGGGGACGCTGCGAATGACGCAGAGCCTGCAGAGGAACACCACCATGGACAAGAATCGCACCGAAGGCACCAAGCACGAAGTCAAGGGCGCCGTGAAGGAAGTGGTCGGCAAGGTCACCGGCAATCACGCGAAGGAAGCCGCCGGCAACATCGAGAAGAACGCCGGCAAGGCGCAGAAGGAAGTAGGCAAGGCCGCCGACAAGGTGCGCGACGCCGGCAAGCACTGAGTGCTTTGCACGAGGGACCCCAAGGGGTCCCTCGCTTTACGGGTACGCCCAACTACCCTCAGGTACAACCCCTGACCAGGAAGATCAGCAGCAGAACGGGAATGGGCACGCCCAGCACCCACAACAGGATGTACCCGATGCCGCCTTTCTGTTTGTCAGCCACCGCAATCTTTCCCTCGTCCATCGGACGTCCCTCCTCGTTGTTAACCGGAAGTCAGCGTCCATGGACAAGCGTGCATCCTGCGTGACGCGCACGACATGAGCCGTTTCGCAATAACGAAAGGCATGCACGCCATCGACGTGCCGGCGGTAACGCTGGACACTTGATCGGCACGACGCCGTGATCGGGAAATCGTACGCATGAACCGCACACGCTATTACGCACTCATCGCGCTGATTGTCGCGATGGTGGCCATCGTGGTCGTGGGAGCCATCCACAAGGGTGGTCCGGCCGGCGACACCCCGGACGACGGTGCGCGCGCGCCGGCAAGTCACGCCGCGGAGCGCTAGGCCGTCTGTTCTTCCACTGACTGGGCCGCGTCGTGGACGGCGGCGGCGCGCTGCATGGCCACCAGGAATTCGGTGCCGTAACGCATGACGAACGGCGCCACGGTGCCGGGCACGAAGCCCTCGGGCAAGCTGACGGTCTCTGATTCGGGCAAAAGCGTGGATCGACGTGCCATGGCCTGTAAGGCCCCCTTGTGGTTCCCCCAAGCGCTCTTTACTAAGGCAAATGCCAAACGGCGTCAAGCCTCCGCGATGCCATGGCCCCGTGCCATGACATGACCTCCCTTGCGGCAAATCGGCGCAAGCACCTGATCGGCTCCATGACTGTGCACCCGGCGGCGTAAAATGAAGATGCACGCCCTTCCGGCGTGCATGGAGGTCTACCGTGCCGCACCGTCTCGCCGCCGACAAGCGCCCCGCTCCCGCGCGTCGCACGTCGGCGTGCTGCAATGCCGCCTGTCGCCATGCCGAAGCGTGCGAAGCCACACGAGGTGGCGACCCTGCCCTCCTCGACATGCGCGATGTCGTCGAACGGGTGGGCCCCTTCTCGGATGGCGATCGCCTCGTGCAACCGGATGCCCCTCACCGAGCGGCCTTCGCCGTTCTCAACGGCATGGCCAAGACCGTCGGCGACGGCCGCGTGCTGGCGTTTCACCTGCCCGGCGAACTGTTCGCCCTGGAGGTCGCACGGAACGGAACGCACGGGCGTTCCGTCATGGCCGTGGGCAAGACATGGTTTTGCCGGTTTCCCCGCGAGGCCGTCGATGCGCTATGCGTGGAAAACGACGCGCTGACACGCCACCTCCGCATGCTGCGTCGGCGGGAACACACCGTCACCCGACATGCCGCGGAGGGCGTTGCCGCATCGAGGGTCCGCGACTTCCTCATCGACCTGCTGGACCGACGCCGCCGTTTCGACGAACACGCCCGCACGATCCCGTTGCCGATGTCGCGCGACGACATCGGCTCCTACCTGCGAATGAGTTCAGCCACGGTGACGCGCATGCTGGCGAAGCTGCGCGGCGACGGCATCATTGCCGTCCATGCGGACGGTGTGGACATCATGGACGACATCGCGCTGCGGCGTTGACCCGCTTAGGTCGGTCCACGCGTATCCCGTCGCCGCGCGGGCTGCCTGAGCGGATCGAGCAGGCTACGCAAGCCGTTGTGGTCGAGTTCCAGCATGATGGACAGCAAACGCCCCAGTTCGCCAGGAGGGAAGCCCTCACGCGCGAACCAAGCCAGATAGGGACCGGGCAGTTCCGCGACCGGCTTTCCCTTGAATTTACCGAACGGCATGATGGCCGTCGCGAGACGTTCCAGGTCGGCGCGAAACGTATCGGACGGTTCCGTCGGCGGCTGCGCGGGATCAGTCATCGCCCGGATCGAAGCCCTCGCGCTCCTTCATGAGCTTGCGAGCGGCTGCAACGCCCAGGTTAAGGCCTTCCGCGCAGGCGTCTTCCTCGTTCTCGTGCAGGGTGGTACAGAGCTTTTCGGCAACCTCGTCGCCGTCTTCGCTAATGACGTATTTGCCGCGCCAGCGCCCCGGCTTTGCCACGTAACATGAGCCTTCCACGTCGAAGTAACCGATCTTGCGATGCGTCATAGGTGGGATGATCCTCGTTCCAGCGCATCATCCTAAGCATCGGGCATCAAGACGACGTGCACTGGTGGCTACAGCAGTCCGCTGACCGGGCGTTTGGCACTGGATTCGAACTCGCGCCAGATGCCGTCGGCACCTTCGACCGAGACGAGTACCTGCAAACCGTTCTGCGCACCGAGCAGCTTGGACTGCTGAACGGCATAGGCGATGGCGGCGACACGCGTGTCGAAATTTTCCGTGGGCACGCCGTTCATCTGCACATGCCACAAGCCAGCAAGGTCCGGGCTGAACGGGATGTCGTAAATGACCAGGGCCATGGAAAAATGCGTAACCTCGAAGTTCCGTCGATGCGCTCGCGACGAGCGAGACAGTCCTGCCACGGAAGGGATGCGCAAGACTATCCGTTCGTACGTGTCGCCACAATGGAAGAAATGCCCGAAAAAAGCTTCACATGAAAGTCACGTCACATCAGCGCGGCGAGCCAACATCGCCCGGGCTGCGCGAGGTAGCACGCCATTCGGGGAGGCGATCATGGCCGGCATCGAGCAGCCCCTGGCGCACACCCTCGATGTCACGATTGGACCCGTAGACGGGCGTGCCGGGCTGTTGCTTCCAGGAGTCCGCCAGCGTGCCGGCATCCACGCCATCGAAGCCGATGTCGTCGACCAGCTTCAGCACCTTGGCCTTGGCATTGGGGTCGTCGCCTGCCACCGGCAGGGCGATCCGGCGCTCGGCTGTCGATGGCACGCCCAGGCTGCCCAGGTGCTCGGCGTGGATATTGTTGAAGGCCTTGATCACGGGTCGCTTGAGTTGTTCGGCCACCCACTGGCTCTCGGTCAGGCCTTCCTCGATGCCGGCGATATGGCCATCGCGCTGCTGCGGATAGTAGTTGCCCGTGTCGATCACCACCGTTTCCAATGGCACGTCGGCGAACAGGTCGCCCGGCAGGTCGGGAATGCGGGACTCCGGAATGGTGACGACCACCACCTCGCCCCCGCGTGCTGCCGCTTCCACCGTCACCGGCACCGCGCCGGTCTCCGCGGCAACGGCGGACAAGGTCTCCGGGCCGCGCGAGTTGGCGATCAGGACATCGTGACCCGCTTCGCGAAAACGCCTGGCAAGCGCCTTGCCGATGTGGCCTGCGCCGATAATGCCGATCTTCATGTGCGGAACTCCGGTCCGGGAAAGTGATCCATGTTCACGATCCCATGTGAATGCCGGGCGAGCACCCGGTTAAGCGGTCACCCGGGCCAAGCGGCACTCCTCCCTTCAGCGTTCCTCCTTTAGCCTAACGCCATGACCCCGAACCGCATGCTCAGAGCTCTTGCCGCCCTCGGCCTCGTCCTGTCGGCAGCCCTCCCCGTTGCCGCGCAGACGCCACCGCCCGCCGTGCCACCGCCGGCCACGTCCGTGCCCCTGCTGGAGGCGGTGACGGTCAGTGGCGAGCAGCCGGGCCCGGGCTTGTGGCGGGCAAGCCGAGGGGGCCACACGCTGCTGATCCTCGGCACGCTCACCCCGCTGCCCAAGAACATGACCTGGCAGACGCGGGAGATCGACGAGGCACTGGCCCATACCGGGGCGCTCATCCTTCCGCCCAAGGTGGAGATCAAGCCCAATGCCGGGTTCTTCGGTCGCCTTGCGCTACTGCCCTCGCTGATCGGGGTGCGCAATTCGCCCGATGGCAAGACGCTGCAGGAGACCGTGCCACCCGACGTCTACGCCCGTTGGCTCACGGTGAAGGCGAAGTACATCGGCGACGATCGCAAGGTGGAGCGCTACCGGCCCCTTTTCGCCGTGCTGGAGCTGTACAAGGCGGCCATACGCAGCAGTGGCCTGGCCCGCTCGGGCGGCGTCACGCGCACCGTCATGGACCTGGCGACGCGCCACGGCGTAAAGCAGGTGCCCGTCGAATACACCCTGCTGGTCGACGATCCGCGCGCCGTGGTGAAGTCGTTCAAGCGTTCGAACCTGGACGACGTGGCGTGCTTCGCACAGAGCATCGACAACATCGACGCACAGCTGGCCGACATGGCCCGACGTGCCAATGCGTGGGCGACGGGCGATATCGCCGCGCTGCAGGACGAACGCACCGCCCGGCAACGCATCACCTGCATGAACGCGGCGACCGACAGCGGCATAGCCCAGCAGATCGGCCTGACCGACATACCCAAGGCCGTGCGGGAGCGCTGGCTTGCCGCCGTGGATACCGCGGTGGCCGCCAACGACCAGACCCTCGCCATCGTGCCGCTGGACGACCTGCTGGGCACCGACGGCTACCTGAGCGCACTAAGCGCCAAGGGCTATAAGGTGTCGGCACCCGACGATGACGACTGAACCGACGGGACGCCGACGCGTATGGCCGACGAAAAATCGTCTTCCGCGGTGGTGGTCCGGGCACGGTCGGTGATGCGCCCGAGGCGCCGCCAGGTCTCCACGCCCAGGCGTGGGTCGAGCGCGCCGACGTCCATGAAGTATTCCGGCAGGTAACCCGTGAGCAGCAGGCGCGGGTCCAGCGGCAGGCCGCTGTCGATGCGCCGTGCCATGCGATAGACGATGGTGGTGCAGTTGGAGGTCACCGTGTTGTAGAAACGCGGCTCGTGCGTCATCCGGTTGGCGGCTTCCACGTAGGACACGAACAGCGAGCGCATGGCCTCGCGTGGCATGCGCAACGGGAACAGGTAGTCGTCCTCGCCGCGCACGTTGGTCCTGACGCGAACGATATCGCGCTCGTCGGCGGCAAGCAGGATCAATTCGAACTGCTTGAAGAACCCACCCACCTCGGAAAAGGCCTCGCCTCGCTCCCGCCGGATCTCGACCGAGAAGACCAGGTGGCGTCCGTCGTCGAAACCGAACGACAGCATGGCGTGCGCGATGGCCTCGCCCGACCAGTAGGAGAGGATCGCGTCCACCCCGGTGAGGTGATCGAGATCGTACTGGCGGGTTTCCCATCGTGCGTCGTAGTCGTCATCCGTGCGCCAGTCGAAATGGCGAACGTTGTGCAGGGTGACGCGCGAGCCGTCGATCGTTCCCGACACCAGCCGGCTCACGTCGTCCGCCCAGACGCGATCGTTCGACGGCCGCACGGTGGTCCACCACAGGACCAGTGCCGACAACGCGACCAGCATCGCCACCGGCGCCCACCAGGGGCGCCAGACGACCAGGGCGGCGCACAGGCCCAGCCACGCCACCGACCATGCGCCCGCGCCGACCATCCGCACGTAGGACGGCCCGGGCAGCTGGTAGCTCAGCGCAAGCGTGCCCCAGGCACCCGAAACGAACAGCACCAGCCCCACCGCCGCGCCGACGAGGACACGGGCAAGCAGGCGATATGTCCCGCCACGCGCGACACGGCTTCTCATCCGGGGCGCGGCTCGCCGATGGCGTCGTGGACCAGCACCGCCCCCACCTGGTCACCGTCCCGATCGCAGACCGGATACGACGTACCCTGCATGACCTGGCGGCTGCCGTCGGGGCGTCGCACGACCCATCGGGCATGCCGAATGGTCTCGCCGTGTTGGACGGAACGGGTCAGTGGCAGGTCATCGGAGGGATAGGGACGCCCTTCCTCCGTGAACAGGCCATACATCCGGCTGTAGTCTTCGGGGATCACCGCCAGCCGCACCCATCCGTGCAACTGGGCGGCGCGATCGTTGACATGCACGATGGCGCCGGCGGCATCCACGACGATGACTCCGAAATCGGTGTCCTTCAGGCTGCGCCACGGCTGTCCACCATACGTCCACGGCTCGTCGAAATCGATACGCGACATGTCACCCCCTGGTCGATGTCGCCTGGTCCAGTGCATTTTCCAGCTGGTGAAGACTATACGGTTTGCAGACGACGGGCGCGCGGTACGTTTCGGGAATATCCGTGCTGAGCGTACCGGTGGCCAGCACGTAGGGAATGCCCCGCCGCTGCAGCTCGTCCAGTACCGGATAGGCCATGACACCCTGCAGGTCGAGATCGACCACCGCCACGTCGAACTGTTCCATCCGGGCAAGGCGGAGCGCATCCGTCAGGCAGGACGCGGACGCGGCGATGTCGAAGCCCAGCCGCTCCGTGAGCAGGTCCTTCAGCGCGGCAGCCAGGTCCGCATGGTCTTCGAAGACGATCACGCGCCGCGCGACATGGATGCTGCTCATGGAACCCCCGGACTTGCGGTGCTGTCTCCCCTTGCAGGCACGCTACACCGGTTGCCCACTGCCAGCCATACACCGAATGGCAAGGGCGCGCCGCCCCCGCCGAACGAGCCGAACCTCATGGCGCGGACGCGTCGTCCGCTGCTTCGACGATGAACGGTGGCGCGCCGCCATCGGCCTTGCCGTGGGAGCCGAGGTCGTCGCCGACCTTGGCCAGCCGCTGGGCGATACGTACGCCGTCACCGCGCAACGGATCGCCGGGCTTGCCCGCTTGTGCGCTGTCGATCATCGCCGCCTGTGCCTGCTTCAGGCGGACCACGCCCAGGTTGTAGAGGGCCCGCGCATCGCCTGGCCTGATCTGGATCGCGCGGTCGTAAGCCATCACGGCGTCGTCCTGTCGCTGCAGCCGGAAACGTGCATTACCCAGGTGGAACCAGGCATCGGCGTCGTCCGGAGCATCACGCACGAGCGCTTCGTAGAGGTCGGCGGCACGCTGCATGTCGCCATGGGCATACGCCAGGTGGGCCTCGCGCTCACGCTGCGCCACGTCGGCGCCCTGAGGCGATTCGGGCAAGGTCCCATGTGCGGCGCAACCCGCCAGCGCCATCAGGCCGGCAAGGAGCGAAGCCCGCAGTGTCACGTTCGTCATGGGTATCCCATCTCCATCGGCTTTGCCGTGCAGCTTGTCGCCTGGCCTGCAGCGCGTCAATGCGGCACACCCGCGCACGCGCCTCTTCACCCTCGCCTCGCGCGGGCGGCGCGATGCTCGTCGGCATGAAAGCCATCATCTTCGACGACTTCGGCGCGGCCGACGTACTGCACCTGGGCGAGGTGGACGATCCCACCCCGCGTGACGACGACCTGCTGGTGCGCGTGCACGCCGCGGGCGTGAACCGGGCGGATATCATCCAGCGCACCGGGGGCTACAAGCGGGACAACTTCGGCGACTCCCCGGTCATGGGCCTGGAAATCGCGGGCGAAGTGATCGCCGTGGGGCGCAACGTGCACGGCCATGCCGTGGGCGATCGGGTCATGGGTATCGTCGGCGGCGGCGCCTACGCGCCCCTGGCGCGCATCGACCACCGCATGGCCATGGCCATTCCGGAGGGCATGGACTATGCCGACGCCGCCGCGATCCCCGAGGCCTTCGTCACCGCCCACGAAGCGGCCTTCCACCTGGGACGCCTGGAATCGATGGATGCCATCCTGGTGCACGCCGGCGCGAGTGGCGTCGGCTCGGCCGCCATCCAGTTGGCCCACGCCGCCGGGGCACGCGTGTTCGCGACCGCCAGCGAGGGCAAGCTGGACCGCGTCCGCGGGTTCGGTGCGGATGTCGCCATCGACTACCGTGGCAGCGACTTCGCCGAGGCGATCGCACGCGAAACGGAAAAGCGCGGTGTGGACGTGATCGTCGACTTCATCGGTGCCTCCTACTTCGACCGCAACCTGGCCTCGCTCAACCATGGCGGACGCCTGGTCGAGGTGGGTCTGCTGGGCGGCAGTGCGAAGGCCAGCCTGCCCCTGGACCAGTTGCTGTACCGGCACCTGCAAATCATCGGCACGGTGATGAAATCCCGCCCCGCGGCGGTCAAGCAGGCCATGACACGGCGGTTCCGCGAGCGCTGGCTGCACCGTTTCAACGACGGCACGCTGCACCCGGTGGTCGATAGCCGCTTTCCCCTCGCGGAGGCCGCGGCGGCCCACGCCCACATGGAATCGGGCAAGAGCGTGGGCAAGATCGTCCTCACGATGTGAGAACGATCGCTGTCAGGCCTTGAAGAAGGCGTCCGGTGTTTCCACCGCCAGCGGCTCATGCAACTCGAGCGTGCGACCCGCGTCGGCATAGGGCGCATACGGGACGTAGATCAGGCGCGCGATCCCCGGCGCTTCGATATGCACGCGTATGCCGCTCCGGACAGGGGAGTTCAGCTCGGCCGGAATGGTCACGGGCGCAAGGAGGGCAGCCGCGGCCACGCCACCGTCGGCACAGGCACGTGTGAGCGCCTCCGCCGTCGACCAGTACACATCCAGGATGGGCGACTGCTCCACGTCAGGCGCAACCTCCCCTTGCACGGCGGAAAATTCACCGTGCACGGCCGAAAACTTGCCGTCCGTCGAGATGACCATGCCGAACGGATAGAAGTCGCCGTCTTCTTCCAGCCTGCCCTTGGCGAACGAGACGGTGAACTCGAAGAGTCGGTCGATCGGATCGGCGGTCTGGTTCATGGCGGTTCCGGTGGGTGCGTCAGCGCGCATCGTAATGCACCGGCATCGACAACGCGACCTGCGCGGGGGGCACCGGCCTGCCCAGCAGGTATCCCTGCAGTACGTTGCAGCCCAACCGCGTGAGCAAGGCCTGCTGCTCGGCGGTTTCCACGCCTTCGGCGACGATCTTCAGACCGAGGGTCTTGCCCAGGGCGACGATGGCCGAGACGATCGCCTCGTCGTCGTTGCCTTGCGTCAGCTCGGCGATGAAGCCCCGGTCGATCTTCAGTTCGTTGGCCGGCAGCTGCTTGAGGTAGAGCAGGCTGGAATAACCGGTGCCGAAGTCGTCGATGGAAATGCCGATGCCCAGCGCCGCCACCTGGTTGAGGATGGCCAGGCTGGTGGCCGCGTCACGCATGGCGGTGGATTCGGTCACTTCCAGCACGAGGTGCCGCGGCTCGAGCTGGTGGCGATGCAGCGTGTCGCGCAGCACGTCGAGCAGGCCGGCATGGGTCAGCTGCACCGTGGACAGGTTGACCGCCACGGTCCAGTCCGTGTGCCCCTGCGCCTGCCATACGCGCATCTGCCGGCAGGCCTCGTCGATCACCCAGTTGCCGATGGGCACGATCAGCCCCGTGCGTTCGGCAACCGGCAGGAATTCGTCGGGCGCGATGATCCCCCGCCCGGGCGGTTGCCAGCGCAGCAGGGCCTCGACGCCGATCATGGGCCCCGCGGGGGACACCACCTTGGGCTGGTAGTGCAACAGGAATTCGCCGTTGTCGACGGCCCGCCGCAGGTCATGCTGCAGCTGCAGCTGCTGGTGCACGTTGGCATTCATCGCTTTTTCGAAGAAGCAGTAGCCATTACGCCCCTGCTCCTTCGCGTGATACATCGCCGCGTCGGCGTTGATCATCAGCTCGTGCGTGGTTCGCCCGTCCTCGGGGTAGATGGCGATGCCGATGCTGGCGGCGACATGGATGGCGTGGTCGTCGATCACGTACACCGCCGCCAGTTGGTCGACCAAGCGCTGCGACAGTTCCGCGGCGTCTTCCGGGCCGCGGATGTCGAGCACCAGCACGAACTCATCGCCACCCAGCCGTGCCACCGTGTCCTGTCCGCGCCCCAGCTTCAGGATACGAGCCGCTACTTCCTTGAGCAGCAGGTCGCCGACGTGATGTCCGTAGACGTCGTTCACGGCCTTGAACCCGTCCAGATCGACGAAGAGAACGGCAAGCTGGCGCCGGTCGCGTTCCGCCATGTCGATGGCGTGCTCCATGCGATCGCCGAGCAACACGCGATTGGGCAAGCGCGTCAGGTTGTCGTGCAGCGCGAGCTGCACCAGTTCGCTGTTTGCCCGGTCCAGCGACAGGGCCAGCGCGTCCGCACGAACGTCCAGCATGGACACGATGAGCGTGATGGCGAACACGGCGAGACTGACGACAATGACGACGAACGCAAGCCATTTCGCATCGATACCGGTATAGGCGGCACCGCACCAGCTATCCGCGGGGAACGCGGAAGCCGCCATCCCGGTGTAATGCATGCCGACGATGGCACAGCCCATGACCAGCGACGCGCCCAGCCGTGCCAGCACCACCCGCTCGCTATCGTGACGCAGGCGAAACGCGATCCACAAGGCGGCACCCGACGCCAGCACCGCGATCGCCACCGATGCCGCGAACAACCAGGGATCGTAGATCACCCCCGGCTGCATCTTCATCGCGGCCATGCCGGTGTAGTGCATCGTGGCGATGCCTGCCCCCAGCAGCAATGCACCGCCACAGAGGCGCCGGCGAGGCAACTGCGGCAGGCAGACCAGCCACAGGGCGAAGGCGGATGAGCCGACGGCGATCACCAGCGACAGCGCGGTGAGGCCCAGGTCGTAGCCCACGGCGATAGGCAACCGGAACGCCAGCATACCGATGAAATGCATCGACCAGATGCCGAAGCCCATGGCCACGGCGCCGCCGATCAGCCACAGCAACGAGGCACGGCCTCGCGCACCCGTCACACGGCTGGCCATGATCAGCGCCGTGTAGGACGCCAGCACGGCGACAACGAGCGAGAACACGACGAGGATGCCGCTATAGCTGCTTGCGAGCATGGAAAAGGGTTTGCCTGATGACGTCACCGCAGCATGCGGCTATAGGCGAGTATCGGCAAATTTACCAAATTATTGAGCTTTAGCGATCATCGAGTGTCTATGCATTCAGGTAGCGGCACCGGGTATTCGGGCACAAAAAAACCCGCTTTCGCGGGTTCGTTTGCGATCCGGTTGAGGTACTCCGAATCTTGCGTTGGTGCCCAAGGGGGGACTCGAACCCCCACAGCCTAAGCCGCTACCACCTCAAGGTAGTGCGTCTACCAATTCCGCCACCTGGGCATAACTTTTACAGCGTGTTGCAGGTATCGCTGATTACTTCTTGGCCGGTTCGGCGGGAGCCTGCGAGGCATCCTGCTTGGCAGCCGGGGTGTCGCCATTGGCAGCGGCGGGTGCCTGCGGCACGTCCGACGCAACCGGCTTCACCGGAGCATTGCTGGCGGGAGCGGCCGGGACCGTGGCACCGGACATCACGCCGAGATCCGCGGCCGGCTGCGGAGCACCCGAGCGACCGAGATAAATACCCATACCCAGGCTGAGCACGAAGAACAGTGCCGCAAGGATGGCGGTGGCCCGCGTCATGAAGCTGGACGAGCCGCGCGCACCGAACACGGTGGCCGACGCGCCGCCACCGAAACCGGAACCTGCGTCCGCGCCGGCACCGCGCTGCATGAGGATCAGCACGATCATCGCCGCGGCGATCAGGATATAGAAAACGCTGAAGAGGATGAACATGTCTTCTTGTTTGCCGTGTCGCGATTATCGCGCCGCGGCGCATATATCCAGGAAATCGGACGCTACGAGAGACGCACCGCCGATGAGTCCCCCGTCTACGTCCGGCTGGGCGAAAAGTTCGGCCGCATTGGCCGGCTTGACGCTTCCGCCGTAAAGCACCCGGGTCAGGAGCGAGATATTAACATCCTTTTTTGCCAGTTGGCTACGGATGAACGCATGAATTTTTTGCACCTTGTCCGGGGTGGCGGTCAGCCCCGTGCCGATGGCCCAGACCGGCTCGTAGGCAATCACGATGTCACGGAAAGCGTCCACGCCCATATGGTCCAGCACCGTGCCCAGCTGGCGGCCGATGACGGCCTCGGCCTGCCCCGCTTCGTGTTCGTCCTGCGTCTCGCCGACGCAGAGGATGGGCGTGAGGCAGGCATGCCGCGCGGCATGCACTTTCCTCGCCACCAGCGCATCGGATTCGCCATGGTACTGGCGACGCTCCGAGTGGCCCGCCAGTACCCAGGCGGCGCCCACGTCGCGCAGCATGCTGCCCGCCACTTCACCCGTGTAGGCGCCAGGTTGCGTGTGTTCCGATACATCCTGCGCCCCGAAACCCAGGCCGCTGGCAGCGTAGCGGCGCGCCAGGTCGTGCAGGAAGACGGCCGGCGGAAACGCTACGATGTCGACAGTGCCGGGCAGCGCCTTTACCACCGCGCCGATCAGGTCGTCCGCCATGCCCGGCGAGCCATGCATCTTCCAGTTACCGGCGACGAGCTTCGTGCGCATGGGTCGGGTTTCCGTACGGGACTAGGGGCGGCAGGATAACGGCGGGTCACGGTGTGGCAAAGCTGCATTGCCGCATCGTCGGCCCGCGCGTGCCCTTTCGGCCAGCGTAACGCAGCGACCGGCGTCCGGCATGGCCCGACCTGCCTTATGATCGCCCGCATGCGTACATTGAGAATTCTCTTCATCGCCCTGCTCGTCGCCACGAGCGGCCCCGTCTTCGCCCAGAGCGACGACGATTCCACGGCCTCGCCGGCACCTGCCGCGGTTGCCACGCCAGCCCAGCAGCTGGACGACCTTCGCGGCCAACTCGACCAGGTCGAGAAGGCCATGAAGGACGACCAGATCACGGACGGCAAGATCGACGACCTTCGTGGCAAGGCCACGGACATCGTGTCCAGCGCCCAGGCCGTCTCCGGCACGCTGCGCTCCAGCCGCGACGCCGCCAAGGCGCGTCTCGACCAGCTCGGCCCCGCACCGGCCGCCGGAGCGAAGGAAGCGCCCGAACTGGCGGCCTCGCGCAAGGACGCGACCAAGGCGTTCAACGCGGTGGATGCGCAGGTCAAGCAGGCCGACGGCATCGCACTGGAAGCGCAGCAGACCTCCGGCCAGTTGGCCGACCTGCGCCGCATCCGCTTCCAGCAGACCATCTCGCAGCGGACCAACTCGCCGCTGTCCCGCGCGTTCTGGTCCGATCCGGCGCAGGCCTTCCCGCGCGACTCGTCCAACCTGCGGGATTTCGGTAACCAGGTGAAGACCGACCTGGTTGGCAGCTGGACGCAGGGCAACCGCACTGCGCTGGTCACGTGCGTGCTGTTCGGCCTGCTGCTGATGACGGCCGTGCGCTTCTACATCGAACACCGGGTGCGCCACCTCACCGCCAACCGCATGCCGCCCGGCCGCCTGCGGCGTTCGGCCCTGATCCTCGGCATCGCGCTGACCTCCACCCTCACCACCGGCCTGGGCACGCAGTTGCTTTACCTGGGCATCAACTGGAACGACACGCTCAGCCACGACACCGACGAAATGGCCCGGCATGTCGTCAGCCTGGTGTTCTTCAGCGCCTTCGTCGCCGGTCTCGGTCGCGCCCTGATCTCCGCCAAGCGACCCTCCTGGCGGTTGCCCGCACTGGCCGACGAGACGGCCATGCAACTGCGGCGTTTCCCCATGGCGTTCTCCCTCGCCATCGTGCTGTTCCGCTTCCTCGAGGACCTCAACCGCACGATCGGCACCAGTCTTGCCGCGACGGTCATGACCAGCAGCGTGCAGGCGGTGGTGCTGACCGTGCTGGCGGCGCTCGTGCTGATCCGGCTCGGACGCACCCACCGCGCCGAAGGCGAGGACGAGGCGCCTCCCTCGCGCCCGGTCTGGACCAGCGTGCTGATCGCCGCCGCGTGGATCGCCATCGTCGCCGCATGGGTCGGCCTGCTGCTGGGCTACGTGTCGTTCGCGGCCTTCATGGCCGGGCGCGTGGTCTGGATTACCATCGTGATCGCGGCCACCTATCTCGCGATGCGTCTGGTCGACGACCTCTTCGAAACGCTGCTCTCGGAAAAGGGCCCGATGAGCGCCCGCGCCCAGGCCGTGTTCGGTACGCATCCCCGGTTGCTGGACCAGGCGGGCGTGCTGCTGTCCGGTGTCGTGCGCCTGGGCCTGTTCCTGCTCGGCCTGTCCGCCGCGGCGGCCGGTGCCGGCGGCAGCGTGCCCGATCTGCTCGAACTGGGCGGCAAGCTGCAGTCGCTGAAGATCTACAACGTCGAGCTGAAGCCTGACCAGATCCTCACGGCGATCGGCCTGTTCTTCGTCGGCCTGCTGGCGGTACGCACGGCGAAGAACTGGCTCGCCGACCAGTACCTGCCGCGGACCAACCTCGATCCGGGCATGCGCAGTTCGCTGACCACCCTGCTGGGGTATGTCGGCGTCGTCGTCGTCGTGGCGATCGCCCTGCTGGCGATGGGCCTGTCGGTACAGAACGTGGCCTGGGTGGCCTCGGCACTGTCCGTCGGCATCGGCTTCGGCCTCCAGGCCATCGTGCAGAATTTCATCTGCGGCCTGATCCTGCTGGCGGAGCGACCGGTCAAGGTGGGCGACTGGGTGGTGCTCGACGACGCGGAGGGCGACATCCGGCGCATCAACGTCCGTGCCACCGAGATCCAGGTAGGCGACCGGTCGACCATCATCGTGCCCAACTCGTCGTTCATCACCAAGCCGGTGCGGAACATGACGATGGCCAACCCGCAGGGACGCGTGCAGATCAAGATGCCGATGCCGCTGGACAGCGATCCGGTGGACGTGCGCAGCCACATGCTGGAAGCCATGGGCGCACACAACGCCGTGCAGGAGAGCCCTGCCCCGTCGGTCACCCTGGACGGCATCGATCGCACGGCGATGATGTTCGTCGCCACCTGCTACGTGGGCAGCCCGCGCGACGTGGGCAACGTCAAGAGCGACCTGCTGTTCGACATCATCGCGCGCCTGCGCGGCGCGGATATCCCGCTGCTGCGTCCGCAGGACCTGGTGCTGCGCTCCGGCGGTGCCATGCCTGAGATGACGGGGCCGCCAGGCCCGACCGCCGCCGGTGCGCCGAAGGCATCGACGGACGATCCGGCAGGCTGAAGCGTTACTTCACGGGCGTGAGCCGCAGGTCCTGGAAGTCGAAGCTGAAGTCCGTCAGCGGCGACACCGGTTCCATGCGGATCTCGCGGACCTTGCCATCCGGGTCCAGCGTGAAGTTGACGAACGCATCGCCGTTGAGCGAGCGATCGTCCCAGTGGGCGATGAACGTATCGTGCTGCCACGGCTCCAGCGTGCCGGTGAGCTGCGCCGTCTTGGTGAACGTCATGACCAGCTTGCCGCCCTGCCGGGTCACCTTGACGTCGCCGTACCACGGGTCACGGTACGTGCCCACGTAACCGTCCAGCGGTAGCGACGGCTTGGTGCCTTTCATGCGCGCCGCCTCGTGCGTCTTCATGCTGTCGTCGGCGTTGCCCTCGGATTTCTTCACGCCGGCCGCGTAGGCGGCGATCCAATCCGTCTTCGGTGCATCGGTGAAGGCATCGAGGGCGCGCATGGTGACCGCCTGGAAGGCGGCGCCGCTTTCCTGGTTGGTCAGCACCACGATGCCCAGCTTGAGATCGGGCACCATGGTCACGCGCGACACCATGCCCGGCCAACCGCCGGTGTGCCAGACCAGCTTGTGGCCGCGGTAGTCGGATACGAACCAGCCTTCGCCGTAGCCCGAGAAATTCGGCCTGGCCGCCTTCAGTTCGGGCACGCTGGGTTCAGGGATGCGGATGGGCGTGATCAGCGACCACATCTCGGCTTGGCGCTTCTCGCTGAACAGGCGTTGTGACTTGCCGGCGGCGTCGGTGTAGGTACCGCCGGCCAGCTGCATGGTCAGCCACTTCGACAGGTCGTGCACGCTCGAGTAGATGCCGCCGGCGGACGGATTGTTGCTCCACGACATGGGTCCGACCGGCTTCAGGTCCTTGAAATCGAACTTGGCATGGCCCGTGGCGATATCGTCGTTCGGCCCGATCGTGGTCGGTGCGTGCGTCTGCGACTCGGTCATGCCCAGCGGCACGAAGATGCGGTCGCGTACGAAGTCGGCCCACGGCTTGCCGGTGACTTCCTCCACCACCAGGCCGGCCACGGCGAAGAGAATGTTGTCGTACGCGTACTCGGCGCGGAAGCTGTTGGTCAGCGGCACGTAGCGGAGGCGCTGTACCACTTCACGGGTGGTGTACGAGGTGGTCGGCCAGTACAGCAGGTCGCCCGCGCCCAGGCTCAGACCGCTGCGGTGCGCGAGCAGGTCGCGGATGCGCATCTCGCGGGTGACGAACGGATCGGACATCTGGAACCACGGCAGCCGGTCGACCACGCGATCGTTCATGTCCAGCTTGTTCTCGTCGGCGAGGATGGCCAGCGACGCGGCGGTGAACGCCTTGGTGTTGGATGCGATGGCGAACTGCGTGTGTGCGTCCACCTTCTTCGGCTCACCCAGCTTGCGCACGCCCGAGCCCATCTCCAGCACGAGCCGGCCGTCCTTGACGATGGCCACCGCGATACCCGGTACGTCGAACTGCTTGCGCGTGGCATCGACGTAGGCGTCGAAGTCGGCCAGGGCAGCCGGACGGGCCGGTGCCGCGGTCGTTGCCGCGGATGGCACCGAAGCCACATCCTGCGCCGGCGCGGCCAGCGCACAGGCGAGGCTGGCGCCACCGACGGCGAGGATATGACGAACACGAAGACGCGACATGCAAGGCCCCTGCGGCAAAAAACGATGCCGGGACTATTCCACGCATCGTCGTCCGGGGAAAGGGCCTCAGGCCACCTTGCGCTGCTGGCTGAGCAGCACGCTGCCGAGGATGATCGCGCCGGCCAGCGCCATCGTCGGGGTCAGCGCCTCGCCAAGGAACATCCATGCCCAGGCGACGCCGAACAACGGCACCAGGTAGGTCGCGGTGGCGGCACGCGGTGCGCCGATGCGCTGGATCAGGCGGAAATAGAACGCATAGGCCAGCCCGGTGCAGAGCACGCCCAGCGCGATGACGGCCAGCCACGACGTCGCCGGGATGGGTGCGTCCGGCCAGGTCAGCGCGGCCAGGGGCGCGGTCAGCACGGTGGCGCCGAGCAGGCAGCCGGCAGCGACGGCGGTCGGGGCGATATCGGCGAGGTAACGTTTGATGAGGTTGCCGGCCAGACCGTAGCAGAACGCGGCTGCGGCACCGGCGAGCGCGGCCGGCGCCACGTTGTCGCCCGCCGTCCGCCCGCTGGCCAGGATCAGTACGCCGGCGAAACCGGCCACCAGTGCGATGGCCTTGCGCGTGCCGATGCGCTCGCCGAAGCCGACGAACGCGACCAGCGCGGCGAACAGCACCGTCATGCTGTTGGCGATGGCACCGATGCCCGCGGGAGCACGCTCGGCACCCCAGGCGAACAGCGTGAACGGCACGGCGGCGCTGAGCGCACCGAGCGCCAGCATTTTCCACAGGTGCGACAGCCGAAGGGTCTTGCGCGCCCGCAGCAGCAACGGCAGCAGCACCAGCGAGCCGAACAGCAGCCGGGTCGCCACCATGGGAAACGGCCCGAAATCCTTCGCCGCCACCCGCATGAACAGGAACGATCCGCCCCAGATGGCGCCTAGCGCGACCAGTTCCACGGGTGTCCGCCAGTCGCGGTCTACGCCGGCAAGGCGGTTGTCGATCGGTGCATCGCTGGTGGCGGACATACGTACCTCTCCCTTGGGTAACGCCATTGTCGCCGGAACCGAACGGGCCACAAGCGCATTGCGTGCAAGTCAGCCTCGCATTCGTTTCATATCGGCGGCCGTTTACTCCGCGCCGACGAAACCGCCGGTCTGGTGCGCCCACAAACGCGCGTACAGGCCACCCTGGGCGATCAGCTCCGCATGGGTGCCGGTTTCCACGATGGCGCCGTGGTCCATGACCACCAGGCGATCCATCTTCGCGATGGTCGAAAGACGATGCGCAATGGCGATGACGGTCTTGCCGCGCATCAGCGTTTCGAGGCTTTCCTGGATGGCGGCCTCGGCTTCGGAATCAAGCGCCGAGGTGGCTTCGTCCAGCACCAGGATGGGCGCGTCCTTGAGCAGCACCCGCGCGATGGCGATGCGCTGTCGCTGCCCGCCGGACAGCTTGACGCCCCGCTCGCCCGCATGGGCATCGTAGCCGGTGCGGCCTTCGCCGTCTGACAGCAGCGGGATGAACTCGTCCGCGCGTGCCTGGCGCACCGCCTCGGCCATCTCGGCCTCGGTGGCATCGGGTCGCCCGTAGAGCAGGTTGTCGCGGATGGACCGGTGCAGCAGCGAGGTGTCCTGGGTAACCACGCCGATCTTCGAACGCAGGGATTCCTGGGTCACCCGTGCCACGTCCTGGCCATCGATGAGGATCTGGCCGTGCTCCAGGTCGTAAAGGCGCAGCAGCACGTTGACCATGGTGGACTTGCCCGCACCGGACGGGCCCACCAGGCCGATCTTTTCGCCGGCACGCACGGTGAGGTCCAGGCCGCCGATGATGCCGCCAGCCTTGCCGTAGTGGAAATGGATGTCCTTGAAGTGCACCTCGCCGCGGGTGACCGCCAGCGGCGCCGCGTCGGGGCGATCCACCACCGTGCGCTCCTGCGCCAGCGTGGTGATGCCGTCCTGCACGGTGCCGACATCCTCGAAGATGCCGTTGACCACCCACATGATCCATCCGGACATGTTGTTGATGCGGATGACCAGGCCCACCGCGAGCGCCACCTGACCGGTGGACACGGTGCCGCGCGACCACAGCCACAGGGCCAGGATGCTGGTGCCGGCGATCAGCAGGCCGTTGAGGGCGGTGATCGACGCGTCCATGGTGGTGACCATGCGGCTGGACGAGCGCACCTTGTCGGTCTGCTCGACGATGGCTTCCTTCGCGTAGGCTTCTTCGCGGTTGGTATGCGCGAACAGCTTGAGCGTCATCACGTTGCTGTAGCCGTCGACGATACGGCCCATTAGCTTGGAGCGCGCCTCGGAGGCCTTCCACGAGCGCTCCTTCACGCGGGGCACGAAGAACACCAGCATGCCCACGTAGCAGGCGATCCAGCCCACCAGCGGCATCGCCAGCCAGATGTCCGCCCGCGCGAACAGGTAGATGGAGGTGCCCGCGTAGACGGTGACGTACCACAGCGCATCGACCACCTGCACGGCAGACTGCCGCAGCGACGGTGCCGTCTGCATGATGCGGTTGGCGATGCGCCCGGCGAAATCGTTCTGGAAGAACGAGAGGCTTTGCTTCAGCACGTAACGATGGTGCTGCCAGCGCATCATGCTGGTCATGCCGGGGTTCAGCGCCTGGTTGACCAGCAGGTCGTGCAGGCCGATGGACACGGGACGCAACACCACCACTACGAAGCCCATCCACCACAGGGTGCGGGCATGGGTGGCGAAGAACGTGGCGGCGGGCGTCTTCTGGGCCATGTCCACCAGTCGGCCGAGGAAGTCGAACAGCGCAACTTCGATCAGCGCCACGGCCAGGCCCACGACCAGCGCGGCACCGAAGATCTTCCATACCTGGCGGAGGTAGAACGCGTAGAAACGTACGACGCCCTTCGGCGGGGTCTGGTCGGGGACCTCGCGGAAGATGTCGATCAGGGATTCGAACCAGCGGAATATCATGCGTTCATTGTAGACCGGGAAGGTTACGGGCGTGCCCGAAGGCCGCGTGCGAGTGCACGGTCCATCGCGACCAATCCCATGCCCAGCCCGAGAAACAGTGCACCGACCAGCGCGCTGTTGAGCAGCACGGCCGCATAGCCCAGGTGCCGCACGTCCATGAACGGGTACGGGTATTCGTGCACCACGGCGCCCCGCGCAAGCGTCCAGGCAAGGAACACCACGGGGAAACCCAGCCAGCGCAGCGCATCGCCCCAGTCCAGCGAGCCGTGCGGCAACAAGGCGATCCACCAGACCAGGAACAGGAACGGCACCACGTAATGCAGGGCGCGGTCGGCGACGAGTTCCGGCCCCATGGGATGCCACAGCGACTGCAACACGGTCGCGTAGACCAGGCAGGTGACCGAGATCGACAGCGCCGCCAGTCCACGCACCCGCGGACCGCGCCAGAATCGCACGGGCGCCCAGCTGCCACCGGTGACCCACGCGGTAGCCACGAGGGCCACCAGCAGGTTGGACAGGATGGTGAAGAAGCTGAAGAAGCGCAGCGTCACCTCGGGCCATGGTCCGGACCACAGCGACAGCCAGTACTGCAGCATCAGCGCCGGCCAGGCCACCGCCGCGACGACCAGGGCGAACAGATGGGAGACCGCACCCACGCGTGGCGTCATGGTCAGCGCGGCCAGGCGTTGTTGATGCGATCGCGGTCGGGAAGCGCGTGGTCCGGATCGATCACCGCGCGGACGATCGCCTTCGTCCCGGGCAGGGTCACCTCGAACGTGGTGTGCTGCTGCCAGGTTTCCACGGGGATGCGGATGTCCCGCGTGCTCCGGTCGGCGAAGGTCACCCGCAGCGTGGCCGGCATGACCAGGCGATCGAGGTTGGCCAGCGTGACCTTCGTGCCGGCGACCTTCGTCACCGCGAGGTCCAGCTCCCAGTTGTTGGCGTACCAGCCGCGCCAGAACCAGCCGAGGTCTTCGCCCGTCTCGCTCTCCATCAGGCGGAAGAAATCGGAGGGCGTGGGATGCCGGAACGCCCATGTGGCGATGTACTTGCGGAACGCGGGGTCGAACCGCTCCGGGCCGACGATCTGCTCGCGCAACAGCACCAGGCCAAGCGCGGCCTTGAAGTACGTGGCCGGATGGCGGTATTTCTCCTTGACCATGTCCGCGCCGATCAGCAGGTTGGGCGCATCGCGGTCGGCCAGCAGCGGCAGGATCTCGTCCACCGGGTTGCCACCCTTGGGGGCGTATTCGCCATCCCGCTTGGGCGCGAACTCGCCGCCGTGGAACGCGTCGGCTTCGTACACGTCGATGAAGGTATTGAAGCCTTCGTCCATCCAGGCGTTGCGGCGTTCGTCGGTGCCCACGATCATCGGGAACCACGTATGGCCGATCTCGTGCGCCGTGACCATGTGCAGGTCCTTGGGCGAGGCCTTCATCGGGTCGAACACGATGCCCGGATATTCCATTCCGCTGGCCGCGGAGCCGGCTTCGTTCACCGCCACGGGGTACGGATACGGGTACCAGCGCGCCGAGAAGTGTTCCACCGCGGCCTTCAGGTATTCCGTCGAGCGGCCCCAGGCGGTTTCGCCGACGCTCTCCACCGGATAGACCGACATCGCCAGCGCCTTGCGGCCTTCCGGCAGGTTGATGCGTGCGGCATCCCAGACATAGCTGGTCGAGGCACCGAAGGCGACGTCGCGCGTGTTCCGCATGCGGAACTTCCAGGTCAACGTGCCGCCTTTCGCGGGCCGGCTACCCGGGTCGGTCACTTCGGCCGGCGTACGGATCATCACCGTGGCGTCGCTGTCGTGCGCGCGGGCCAGGCGATCGCGCTGCGTAGCCGTGAGCACGTCCTCCGGATTGACCAGCTCGCCGGAGCCCGCGACGATCATGTCGGCAGGCACCGTGACGGCATAGTTGAAATCACCGTATTCGAGGTAGAACTCGCTGTTGAGATAAGGCGCGGTGTCCCAGCCACGCAGATCGTCATAGACGCACATGCGCGGGTACCACTGCGCCATCTCGTAGATGTTGCCGTTCTTCGACGGCGCGAAGCCGGTCCGGCCACCGAAGTCGCCCGGCAGGTCGTAGGAATATTCGATCGTCAGCGTGATCTTGCCGCCGCGGGCCGGCAACGGCTGCGGCAGGCGCACCTGCATGCGCGTGTCGCTCACCACGTAGTTCGCCTTCACGGCCCGGCCGCCCTGCTCCACCGTCACCGTGGCGATGCCGTAACCGTCGGTATGCGACGTAGGCATCGCGCCGGCCGTGAAGTTGCCGCGGGCTTCCTGGGTAAACCGGTTTTCGTCCAGCTGCAGCCAGAGCACGTCCAACGCGTCCGGACTGTTGTTGGTGTAGTGCACGGTGGCCTTGCCCACCAGCGTGTTGCGGACCGGGTCGAGCGTGGCGGCCAGGTCGTAGTCCGCCCGGTTCTGCCAGAACAGTGGGCCCGGCATGCCGCTGCCGGAGCGATAGGCCGTGACCGGCTGCGGATAGGTGAACGGCGCGAACGCCTCCCGGGGATCGTAGGTACCGGCGGCCGCGCCGAACGAGGCCGCCAGCGCAAGGCCGGCAAGCGAGAGACGGACTGGGTTTTTCATCGGGGGCACCCTGGGGACGACCCTTGAGCGTAACCGGCAAACCAAGCCGGCCTCTACCGTGCCAGAAGTCAGGCCAACGCGTGCGATCGCGCGGTGCCACCCGTGTGCACACACCGCCCTCACATGACGTAATCTTCGCTCGGCATGCGCTATCAAGGTGGTTTATCCCTGAAGGAGGGCTCCCCATGGGGTTGCTCGTCGAAGGCAGATGGACCACCGCAGGCTACGACACCGGCAAGAGCGGTGGACGCTTCGAGCGCGAGCCGACGCGCTTCCGCCACTGGATCACCCGCGACGGCGCGCCCGGCACGACCGGCGAGGGCGGCTTCATGGCCGAACCCGGCCGTTACCACCTGTACATCGCCCGGGCGTGCCCCTGGGCCCATCGCACCGCGATCTTCCGTCAACTGAAGGGACTGGACGCCCTGATCGGGTTGTCGGTCACCCACTGGCTGATGGGCGATGAGGGTTGGACGTTCGAGCCCGCCGACGGCGTGATCCCGGACACGGTCAACCACACCCGTTGCGTCCACGAGCTCTACCGGTTGTCCGACGCGACCGTATCGGGGCGCGCCACCGTACCGGTCCTTTGGGACAAACAGCGACGCTGCATCGTCAGCAACGAGTCGGCGGACATCATCCGCATGTTCAACACGGCATTCGACGGTATCGGCGCCATCCCGGGGGATTTTTATCCAGAGTCGCTGCGCGGGCAGATCGACGGCTACAATGCGCGTATCTACGATACGGTGAACAATGGCGTGTACAAGGCGGGCTTCGCCGGTACCCAGGCGGCCTACGACGAGGCCGTCCACCCGCTTTTCGATACGCTGGACTGGCTGGAAAGCCACCTGCGCGACCACCGCTACCTGTGCGGCGACACCGTGACCGAGGCCGACTGGCGGCTGTTCACCACCCTGATCCGCTTCGACGCGGCGTACCACGGCCACTTCAAATGCAACCTGCGCCGCCTGATCGACTATCCCGCGCTCCAGGCGTATACGCGCGCGTTGTATCAGGTGCCCGGCATCCGCGGAACGGTCGACTTCGCGCACATCAAAAAGCACTATTACCTGAGCCACCCCTGGCTGGACCCGACGGGCATCGTTCCCGCCGGCCCGGATGCCGACTTCGACACGCCCCTCGCGGCGGCCTGACCTCGCCACGCCTTGCATCCTGACCAGACAGCCACATATTCCCCCCCGATAAACACACGAGGACCCCACGCATGAAAATCGGCTTGATCGGACTGGGCAAGATGGGCGGCAATATCGCCCGCCGCCTGATGAGGGACGGTCACCAGACCGTGGTGTACGACAACAACACCGACGCGCGCGCCACGCTGGCGAAGGATGGCGGTGAGGCCGTCGACTCCCTCGAGGCGCTGGTGCAGGCGCTGCCCTCGCCCAAGGTCGTGTGGGTCATGCTGCCCTCCGGCGAGATCACCGAGACCACGATCGCCAAGATCAGCGGCATGCTGGGCAAGGACGACATCATCATCGACGGCGGCAATACGTTCTACAAGGACGATGCCCGCCGTGCCGAGGAACTGGCCGCCAAGGGCCAGCATTACGTGGATGTCGGCACCTCCGGCGGCGTGTGGGGCCTCGATCGCGGCTACTGCATGATGATCGGCGGCGACAAGGCCACCGTCGATTTCCTCGACCCGATCTTCAAGACCCTCGCCCCGGGCGCTGGCGACATCCCGCGCACGGAAGCCCGCGACGGCCGTGATCCGCGCGTCGAGAACGGCTATATGCATGCCGGTCCGGCCGGTGCCGGTCATTTCGTCAAGATGATCCATAACGGCATCGAGTACGGCATGATGCAGGCCTTCGCGGAAGGCTTCGATATCCTGAAGAACCGTAACGGCACCCAGTTGCCGGAACGCGAGCGCTACCAGCTCGACATGGCCGACATCGCGGAAGTGTGGCGTCGCGGCAGCGTGGTGTCCTCGTGGCTGCTCGACCTCACCGCCAGCGCACTGGCCAAGGGCCCCGAGCTGGAGAACTACTCCGGTTACGTCGACGATTCGGGCGAAGGCCGTTGGACGATCAATGCCGCGATCGAGGAAGCCGTCCCCGCCGAGGTACTCACCTCCGCGCTGTTCGCCCGCTTCCGCTCGCGCCAGGACCACACCTACGGCGAGCGTCTGCTGTCGGCCATGCGCATGGGCTTCGGTGGCCACATCGAAGGCCGTGGCACGCCGCCGAAAGAAGGCGAGCATTCCTGAAAGGAACGCTTGAGCCGTTGAAAAAAGGCCCCTCGGGGCCTTTTTTCTGCCCGGCTTTTGTAGGAGCCGACGATGTCGGCGATCGCTCGCCTCGTTTTACGACTGGACACGCCTTGCTCCCCCCGGGCGAGCGGCCTTCGTCGCATCATGTGCGTCAACGGTTCGCGGACATCGTCCGCTCCTACGGGGTGGTTGCGCCGGGATGGGGCGTCGCGTTGTCGGCCTGGCCGTCGAGTTGGGCCAGGCGCTCGCGCCAGCGTTCGGGCGTCTGCGGCTTGATGAAGAGCGCCACGATAGGCAACTCGGCGGCCTCGGTCCGCCGTTCGATCTCGCGAATGCATTCCTCGATCTGCACGGTGGTCAGCGCATCGTCGAAGGCCGCGGACAAGGCGACCATCACATGATCCGGTCCGACCTGCACCGTCAGCACGCCATTGACGGCCTCGACGCCCGGGACCTCGCCGGCGATCCGGCACACCTTTGCCAGCAGCCCCGGCTGCGCCGGCTCGCCGATCAGCAGCTGCTTGCTCTCGCGCGCCAGTGCGAGGGCGGCCAGCGCCAGCACCACGGCGATCCCGACCGAGGCCCAGCCGTCGATGCGCGCGTCGTTGAACCGGTGCGAGCAGTAGACGCCGATCGCCGCGATGCCCAGGCCCAGCAGCGCCGCCGTGTCTTCGAACAGCACAGTGAAGGTGGTCGGATCCTTGCTACGTCGAAACGCCTCGAAATAACCCAGGCTGCCCTTCTTCCGCCGCACGCTCTTCAGCGACAGCCACCAGGACGCGCCCTCGAACAGCGCACTCGCCGCCAGCACGATATAGGCGACCTTCGGGTCTTCCAGCGGGGCCGGCGCCAGGATGTGGTTGACCCCTTCGTACAACGAAAATCCCGCGCCCAGGGATAGCACCAGCAGCGCGACGATGAAACTCCAGAAGTACAGTTCACGGCCAAAGCCCAGAGGATGCAGGCGATCGGGCGGGCGCTGCGAGCGTTTCAGCCCGTAGAGCAGCAACACCTCGTTGATGCTGTCGACCAGGGAGTGCACGCCCTCCGACAGCATCGCGGCACTGCCGGTGAGCGCGGCCGCGACGAACTTGGCCGCGGCAATGGCGACATTGGCGGCAAGCGCCACATAAACGACGAGTCGGGAACCTTCAGCCATGCGCCATCGTCGCGGCAGCGGTGTGTTCCGGAGGTAAAACGAAAAGGGCCGCGCCTCGCGGCGCGGCCCTCGACCGGTACACAGCGCCGGTTACTTGGCGAACAGGTGCTCGACGCCCGCGCGCTCCTCGCGCAGTTCCTTTTCGGTCGCGTCGATGCGCGCCTGCGAGAACGCGTTGATCTGAAGACCCTGCACGATGGCGTACTTGCCATCCTTGACCGTGACCGGGTAGCCGAAGATCACGCCCGGCTCGACACCGTAGGAACCGTCGGACGGAATCGCCATGGAGACCCAGTCGCCCTCGGCGGTACCGAGCGTCCAGTCACGCATGTGGTCGATGGCAGCCGATGCGGCCGACGCAGCCGACGAGGCGCCACGGGCCTTGATGATCGCCGCGCCGCGCTGCTGCACGGTCGGGATGAAGTCGCCCTCGTACCAGGCCTGGTCGACCTGCTCCAGCGCCGCCTTGCCCTTCACCGTGGTGGTGTGCAGGTCCGGGTACTGGGTGGAGCTGTGATTGCCCCAGATCGTCAGCTTCCTGATGTCGGTCGAGTGCGAACCCGTCTTCTCGGCCAGCTGCGACAGCGCGCGGTTGTGGTCCAGGCGGACCATCGCGGTGAAGCACTTCGGATCCAGATCCGGGGCGTTCTGCTGGGCGATCAGCGCATTGGTGTTGGCCGGGTTGCCCACCACCAGCACGCGCACGTCGCGCTTGGCGTGGTCGTTCAGTGCCTTGCCCTGCGGGCCGAAGATGGCACCGTTGGCCTCGAGCAGATCCTTGCGCTCCATGCCGGGGCCACGCGGACGCGCGCCGACCAGCAGCGCGTAGTCGACATCCTTGAAGGCGACGTTGAGGTCGTCGGTGGCGACCACGCCCGCGAGGGTCGGGAACGCGCAATCGTTGAGCTCCATGACCACGCCCTGCAGCGTGGGCAGCGCCGGGGTGATCTCGAGCAGGTGCAGGATGACCGGCTGGTCGGGGCCCAGCATGTCGCCGGCGGCGATACGGAACAGGAGGGCATAGCCGATCTGGCCGGCTGCGCCGGTAACGGCAACGCGAACGGGTGCTTTCATCTTTCGACTCCTCAGGGATATCGCGTGGGACTTTCGATCAGTTGAGTTCGGCGAAGAACTCGACGATGCGGGCCATGCCCTTGTCGAGCGCCTCGTCCGGGCACGAATAGGAAATACGCAGGGCGCGCGGCTCGCCGAACGCGGAGCCCGGCACGCAGGCCACGCCCTTGGCCTCCAGCAGCGCGGCGCAGAAGTCGACGTCGGACGTGATCGGCACACCATTGTGCGTTTTGCCGAAGGCCACCGAGATATCCGGGAAGGCGTAGAACGCACCCTGCGGTCGCGGGCAGACCACGCCGGGAATGGAGACCAGTGCGTCGTAGACACGGTCGCGCTTGGCGGCGAACTCGACGCACTTGGCGACCGGCACGTCCTGCGGACCGGACAACGCGGCCACCGCGGCGGCCGTGACCACTTCGGGAAGGCTGGTGATGTGGTTGGAATTGAGGACGGTGACCGCACGCGCCACGGCCACCGGCGCGGCGATGAAGCCCACGCGCCAACCGGGCATGCCGTAGGTCTTCGACAAGGAGTCGACGAAGATCGTGCGGTCCTTCAGTTCGGGACGCACGTGCACGAAGTTGTGATAACCCACGCCGTCGAACACCATCGTGTTGTAGATGTCGTCGGTGATGATCCAGGTATCCGGATACTTCGCAATGACGTCGGCCAGCGCGGCGATTTCATCCCGCGTATAGACCATGCCCGTGGGATTGGACGGGTTGTTGAACAGGAACACGCGCGGCTTGCGCGCCAGCGCTTCGTCAAGCTGCGCGGGCGTGAGCTTGTAGTGCTGCTCGGGCGGGCACGGCAGGATGTTGATCTTCGCGCCGACGATCTCGGCGATGTCGAGGTAGCTGGTCCAGTACGGCGCCGGGAAGGCGATTTCGTCGCCCTCGTCCAGCAGGGCCTCGGCCAGGTTGTAGAGGATCTGCTTGGCGCCGACGCCGGTGGAGACGTTCTCGCGCGTGTACCCGGTGAGCCCGAGTGCCTCGATATGGCCCAGGAAGGCATCGACCAGCGCA
Source organism: Luteibacter sp. PvP120 (assembly GCF_054055715.1). Classification (NCBI taxonomy): domain Bacteria; kingdom Pseudomonadati; phylum Pseudomonadota; class Gammaproteobacteria; order Lysobacterales; family Rhodanobacteraceae; genus Luteibacter; species Luteibacter sp. PvP120. Next base: position 759,179 of record NZ_JBSRXP010000001.1, read on the forward strand.
TCGGCGCCACGGTTGCTGCCGTACTGGCCGGAATCCTTCGCCAGGGCTTCTCGCGCGGCGGCATACACATGCTCGCCGGGGAGGAAGTTGGGCACGCCGATCGAGAAACTGACGATGTCGCGGCCTTCGGCCTTCAGGCGCTTGGCCTTTTCGGCGATGACCATGATCGCACTGGGTTTGGCGCGACCCATTCGCGTGGCAAGCTGCGGCATCGTTTCCTCGGCGGGGCTGGGGCAAAGGCCGCTATTTTAACACGGCCCCCTAAGGAAAACGCCGCCCGAGGGCGGCGTCTGAACAGGAGGTGCGGGGCGCTCAGCGCGCGTCGAGCACTTCGTTCCACTTGGCCACCTGGGCGGACTGCTTCTCCAGCAGCGCGTCGACGTCGCCCTCGACGATGACCTTCTCGATGGTGTCGTCGCCGGCGATGGTGTTGACCACGGCCTGGTCTTCCGGTCCCACCACTTCACCGAACACGCTGTGCTTGCCGTCCAGCCAGGGGGTGGCACCATGGGTGATGAAGAACTGCGAACCGTTGGTGCCCGGGCCGGCGTTGGCCATGGACAGGACGCCCGGCTTGTCGTGCTTCAGGCTGGCGTCGAACTCGTCGCCGAACTTGTAGCCGGGGCCGCCACGACCGGAACCCTCGGGGCAGCCGCCCTGGATCATGAAATCGGGGATGACGCGGTGGAAGGTCTTGCCGTCGTAGTAGCCGCGCTTGGCCAGGTTGACGAAGTTGGCCACCGTCATCGGGGTCTTGTCGTCGTGCAGGCGCAGGTGGATATCGCCCTTGTTGGTCTTCATGGTGACGTTGATGGTCATCGCGATTCCTGTAACTCGTTGAAAAATAGGTCCATCCGCATCGCGCGTCCGGTCCTGGGGGCTGCAAAGGCTAACGAAGATGGCGCCACTTGGCTGCGAGTTCAAGCGGAAAAGCGTGACGACGGGGCAAAAGCGTAACGGATGCCCGGCGGGGCCCGAGCCTTGCCTACAACGGAAGGCGTATTTGCATCACGACTGAGCTGTCGTAAGTTGAAAAAAACTAAGTGAGAGCAACGACATGGATGTCGAAAAGAACTTACGGGCGGTCGCGCTCGCCCTGATCTTCACCGTTGGCCTGGGTGCCTGCTCGGCCCTGCCGACAAGCCAGACGCTGGCGAGTGACCACGCAGCCCTTCTCTCGCACACCGATCCGGCAACCCCATACGCCGAGCGCGAGCCCAGCGGTCCGACGGTAGTCCGGCACCTGCAGGCTCGTTACGACTCACAAGATATCGATTGCGGTCAGCCCGTGGGATCGTCACCGTCGCGCCCGTCTTTCCTCTGCACCGGCGTCCTTTTACGCGCCACGGTGCCCGGAAACTATTTCTCGTGGGATCCCAACCCCAATAGCAAGAAGGGCAGCGTGTCGTTCGCATGGCTGCGTACGGACGCGACCTTCCGTACGATCTACACGCCGCGTTACGCCAATGGCTTCATCATCCTGCCGGTGTTCTATGCGGACGACTTCAATTACGAAAAACTGCAAGTCCTCTGTGCCTTCCCGCTGGACGGCGGCACCGATAATCGGGACAGCCTGGGTTGCGGCATGTACGGCGCAGCAGCGCCACGGAGCAGACGCTGCGAGGATCAGGGCATCACGACGGGCGCCCAATGGGTGAGCAACTACCGCATCGGCAATACCTACACCACTATCTGCAGCTTCAATGTCAGCTCGGGCAGCGGTGACACGGCGCGGCGGTTCATGCAGATGGGCGCCGCCATGCGTCTGATGAACGAGCCGCTCGACCCCATCACACCGGACCGGTCATACACGAACGAACTGCTGATCGCGACATGGAGACAAGGCCTTGCCAGCACCTTTCCGATCGAGGCGTTTTTCTACCAGACCGGGGTCCCCGGTGGACCGGCCAACGCCAGAAAGGACCAGGGCGACTTCAAGAGGCAATCGGGTCGATGGGTGCCGGTGGTCAGCATGACCATGCCGAGCAACCGGAACGACAAGGTGAAATTCGGTTACAACGAGGCCGATCAGGACCCGACGATCCCGCATCCATAAAAGATCAGCGTGACGGCCATCCCAGCGATGCCGCCGTCAGCGCACCCGGCCCACGCGGCCGGGTGTCGCGAACCACGGCATCCTCCGGCAGTATCCTGCCCTCGGCGATATGGACCCATGCGCGATCGAGTGCGGCGTAGCCGAACGGAAGCAGGGGTACGTGGCGGTCACCAAAGTCCGGGAACGACAGGAATGCATCGAAGTGCTGGGCATACGGCACTTTCCAGAAAACGGGCGACCGGCCCGACGCGCGCAGCCAGGCCACGTACGGTTCGGAGCTGAAGGCGACGGGGATCAGGCCGTCCTGCGCGCCGTGGATCACCAGCACGGGAAGGCTCGCACGCGGGAGCCTCGCCACGGTGGATGCCACGCCGGCACGCAGATCGAGCGCATCCTGGCCCTGCCCGCCCCAGAGATCCCTCAGGCACCGCGTGCCCGGCAACGTGGGGTCCAGCGACACGTCCGTACCACCGGCCAGGGTCACGCCTGCGCCGGGCGGCACGCCGGACCCGTCGGCCCACCAGGACGCCCTGACCGCCGCGTCGAAGGGAGCGCCGATGTCGGCGCGGTAAACGAACCCGCAGGGCATGTGACCGGCCGCACGCCGTGTATAGGCCGACGCATACGCGGCGGCGACGGCGCGCCAGAGGTCCAGCGACGTGGACGCCGCGCCGACCTTCATCGCGTCGTCCTGCCAGCCCGCCGTGCGTAGCCGGTCCAGGGCCTCGTCGGCCTGGGCGCCGGGCATCGTCGCGTGCAGAAGGCCATGCGCTCGCAACATGGCGGCACGCAGGGCCCAGCCCGGTGGCGAGGCAAGCCCTACCCTGGCGAACGGTACGCCGTCGAAGAACCGCGAACCCAGCGCCGCGGGAAGCCACAGCGCGGCTTCCGTGGCGTAGTCGTAGAACGCGCGGCCGCGCCCCTCGACATGGATGTTCGGTTCCAGCGCCACCACCGCCGCGAGGATGCCCTCGTCATCGTCGCCCGCGGCACGCAGCACGGCGCCGCCACCATTGGAAATGCCCGCGGCGAGGATGCGCGTGTTGCCTGCGGTGAACGGGGCTTCATCGGGAAACGCCTGATCGAGCATGGCCAGGCCGAATCGCGCAGCCTGTAATACATGCCGGCCCCAGTCCGCCTCGGGGTTGTCGCCCGAATGCGCGTGCTTCACCGCGATACCCGCATCGGTGGGTGCATCCGGCGGCTCGAATTCCAAAGGTATGTCACCCGCCTTCGCGCGGGTACCGTCGAGTGCCACGCCGGTGCGATCCGCTGTATCGAAGTAGCCCGACCCGGCCCCCTTGTCGGTGTAGACCACGGCACAGCCACGGGGCAGGCCCCAGCCGCCCGCCAGGGCGATAGAGCCGTAGATAGCCCGCGAACCCGGCGATGCCGTGACTACGAGGCAACGCTGCCCGTGGTCGAACGCATCGGGCACCTGCACCAGCACCCGGTGCGGCGCGCGGGCACCCGGCAGCGTGGCGAACGCGGTGTACTCGCGGCCCGGCACCGGTGGCATGCGGCCGTAGAGCGTGCCAAAACCACCGAGCGGACCGAGATCGGCGATACCTTTCCAACTGCTGTGGATCGCGCGGCGACGCAGTTCCGTCGGCGTGGGCGCCCCGGGCCGGGCGAAGGCCGACGGTGTGCCGGTCAGACCACTGAGGCCCAGCCCGGCGCTGAGCAGGTCGTCGCGGTCGCGATGCGTGGTGACGCGGACATCGCCGAAGGTGTCGGTGGAGGACATCGACGTTTCCTTTCGGCCGAGTCAGGAACGGAGGACGATGCGCCACCTTACCGCTGGATAGCAACACTACTACCTTGCCGATCCAACCCGGCATGCCCGAACAAGCCGCGACGGCACACCCCAGGACAGCCAATGGTCCGCCGCCGGAGGCCAAGATCACACCTCTAACGGCGTCCTAACAAAACACCCGCTCCCCGCCACTAGCATCGGCCATGCATCGATTCCCACGGAGCGACGGATGGAACGCGAACTGAGACTCGGCGGCAAGCGCATTGTCCTCCAGGACCCTAACGGCGCCCTGGCGCAGACCATCGATGCACGTAGCAGCCAGCCCCTGCCCGACACGTCGCGGACCCAGGCGAGCGAAGCAGCCCTGCTGCCACCCCAGGGGTTTCCGGATACGAACGATCCCCTCGGCGTCGCCCATGCCGAAGGCCAGCTTTACGGCGCCATCTACCAGGGCAAGGTGGGTCCAGCCACGTTCGTCGTGAGTGGCTTGCTGTCGTTGCTAGGCGTTTTGTGCGCCGTCGCCGTGATCAGCGAGCAGGCATGGAGCGCTCCGCTGCGTGCCGTGGCGGGGACGCTCGTGGTTCTGGCGGATGCATGGATCTTCTGGGTTGTCTATCGCCGCATGCGCGCGCGCAGGCTCAAGCACGCACGATAGCGCCGACCACCCGCAGCACCTCGGCCCGCGTATCCAGGCGGCGGTGCGCATCCGCCAGCGCCATGGCCCCGGCCTTGAAGGTGGGATCGGTGAGCAGTCGTTCCACCGCGACGCGCACGTCTTCGACACGGGCGGTGTTCGTTTGCAGGTCGATGCCCGCACCGGCCCACGCCACGCGTGCACTGACGTCCGCCTTGTCCTCGGCGAGGCCTGCGGCCACGATGGGAATACCGTGGGCAAGCGCCTGGTTGACCGTGTTGTAACCGCCATTGGTGACCAACACGTCCACCTTCGGCAGTAGCCATTCGAAGGGAAGATAAAGGGCGACCCGCGCGTTGGACGGAAGATTACCGTCGAGCGATGCCACCGGTCGGCCGCCGGTGGTCACGACCACGAGCACATCCGGCCTGTCCGCCAGGGCAGCCAGCGTGGGCTCGACCAACTGGCTGAAGTCATGGTTGGACAGCGTGCCCTGCGTGACCAGGACGACCTTGCGCGATCCGTCCAGATCGCCGGCCCAGGACGGCAGCGGCGCCTGATTCGGCGTGATGGGTAGAGCGCCGACGAAGCGGACGGTTGTCGGCATGTCGGGACGTGGGTATTCGAAGTCGGGCACGGTGAGCTGGATATGGGCATCGGGCAGGCAGGTCACCGCGTCGAGGATGTCCATCGACAACGGCGGTGCGCCGGCTGACGCCAGGCAACGGTCGATGTGCGCAGCAAACGGATGGGCGAACCGGCGTTCCACCTCGTCGGCGACGGTGGCATAGGCGGCTTCCTCGGCGGCGTCGCGAGCGGGTGGCAGCCCCATGTTGCACGGACCGCGATCCGGCCGGTGCCACAGCAGGAAGGTCGTGCCGCACAGCAGGATGGCCGGCCGTGCCGAGCGCTCGCCGAGCAGGAAGGGAAGGACACCGAAAAAGAGGTTGTCGGCGACGATGAGATCGGCGGCGAAATCCGCCATGACCTCGCGCAAGCCCCGGTGCTGGGCGCCGAGGGGATCGGCGAAGACCCGTTTGAAATAGAAGAGCGTCATGGCGGGACCGGGTTCGAGCTCCGCGAATTCCGGATAGGCCGTGAGCATGTCACTGGCGTCCACGTCGGCCTCGCCCGGAAAGGGATGAAACCGGGCACCGATGGCTTCGATGCGATGGCGGAAGTGGGTGGCCGACAGGCCGACGACCTCGTGGCCGGCATCCACGAGCATGCGGCCGACGGCGAGGACGGCGTTGAGGTGGCCAAGCAGCGGGACCGACGTGATGATAATTTTCATCCGGGTATTGGACGACGCGCGGGTCGCCGAATCTGTCGGCGTAAAACCCGTCGGCACGTCGGTCGATGAGCCTGCCGAAGCCAGCCCGCTGGCTGCTATCCTCCGGTTCCCGGCAGGAGCCGGACGAACCCAAGGGGATAAAGAGCAATGATTGCCCGCCGTACCGTCGTGCTGTCCGCCGCCATCGTCGCGGCTCTCGGGCTGGCCGCCTGCCACAAGAAAGACGAAGCACCCGCCGCCGACCCGAAGGCCGTCGCCGCCGCTCAGGCCGCGATTTCCTCGCCCGCCTGGCTTCGCCAGCACCTGCCTGCGCAGACCGTCGCCTACATGCGGTTCCCCTCGCCCTGGGCCCTTGTCGGCGGCGCCCCCACGGGACGACCGCTGGACGCCGCGCTCTCGACCAAGGCGAACATCGACGCCATTGCAAAGGTGCGCGAGGCCATCGCCAAGGACGCCACGCTGGCCGATGCACGGATCGGACCGGCCTTGAGCCTGCTGGTGGGCGACCTGCGCTCGCCGGTCGAGGTGGCGTTGATCGACCCGCTCGGCATCCCTGCCCCCACCTCGCGCGTGGTCGCCACGGCGGCGCTCTCGTTCGATTCAGTGGATGCCTTCAACAAGCAGGTCGCGACCCTGTTCACCACGCCGGTACTCGCCGCACCGCTGGATGCCCGGGGCAACGGCAAGCTGGTCTCCGGCGGCGCCATCCGCTATGTCGCCGCCGAGCACCGCGTCTGGATAACGCAGTCGATGCAGCAGCCCAGCGACGGCGCCACCCTCGACGAACTGGTCGCCACGTTCGGCAAGTCCACGGCGGCAACCGCCCCGGCCACCCTTTCCGCACTGGAAGCCCGCATCGATACCTCCGGCCAGGGCCTGTTCGGCTGGGCATCCGTGCGTGGCGTGGGCGGTGTCGCCGCCGCGCAGGCCGGTGACAATCCCCTGGGCAAGCTGCCGGCGGATTTCGCCAGCAAGGCCGATGCGGTGGCGTTCGGCGGAGGCACGGTGGACGGCCGCGGCCAGTTCCGCATGATCGTGCACGCACCGCAGGCACGCCTGCTGCAGTACATCGCCCCGCGCTCGTTCGCCCCGGATTTCAAGACGGTCGGCAAGCCGCGCTGGGCCATGAGTGTCGCCTTGCCCAGCGCCGAGGGCTACAAGGCGTTCGAGGACAACCTCAACCTGGACTTCGGCCCCGAGAACGCCGGCAAGGTGCGTGGCGCCCTGGCAAAGATGCGCCAGACCTACGGCTTCGACGTGGCCGACTATACGAAGTGGCTGGGCCCGGAGTCGGTCGCCTTCGCGGACGATGCAGGCGAGTTCTTCGCCATCCGTACGCGCGACCGCAAGGCCTGGTACGCCCGCATCGACGAGATGACCAAGGCCGGCCGCTGGCGCAGCGGCGAGACCACCATCGACGATGCCCATGTCCACTGGCTGTTCATGCCCGGCGCGCCGTACCTGGCCGACGACGCCAATCCCTCCAGCGAGCAGATCAAACCCTTCCTGGCGCTGGCCCAGCGGGTGGGAACACGCCTGTACTGGGTGGAGGAAGGCGACTGGATCGTGCTGGCCAAGGTGCCCCAGGCACTGGCCGATCGCGCCGCCGGTAAGCCCGATACGTCCATCGCGGACTGGTTCAAGGATCGCAGCTATCCGGGCGTACGCACCTTGCTCGGCTTCACTGTCACCAGCCACGGCGCCCAGCGCGACGCGTACTACGCCTACATCCAGTTCCTGCAGTTCATGGGTGGCATCGCGGGCAGCGATATCGACGTCTCCGCCCTGCCCGCCGCCCATACGCTGGGGCTGCCCTCCGACGGCGTGCTCGGCGCCGCGCTGGAGACCGACCAGGACACGCTGGGGCTGTCGCTCACTTACGAACAGGCTCCGACGGAATTCATCGGCCACAGTGGCGCCGGTGGCGCGGTGGCCGGCATGGCCATCATTGCCGCCATCGCCGTACCGCAGTACCAGCAGTACATGCTGCGGAGCCAGGTGACGGCCGCGCTGACGGCGGCGGAGCCTGCGAAGAAGGCGGTCGCCGAACGACGGCTCGCCAGCGGCAAGTTCCCGTCGAGCAACAAGGCGGCCGGACTGGGGCCTGCCGACTCGCTGGGCAACGACTACGCCGGTTCGGTCGAGGTCGGCCAGGGCGGCGAGATCGCCATCACCCTGGACGGCGAGGCGCCGCATAAGGCCGACGCCAAGCTGATCGGCGGTCGCCTGGTGCTCATGCCCGAGATCGAGGCGGGCCGGGTGAACTGGACCTGCGCTGGCGACGGCATCGACGCGAAATATCTGCCGGCGACCTGCCAGGGCCAGCTTCCGGGGCTCTGAACCGAGGTCGGGGGGCGGGGTCGCCTGAACGGCGCCCCGCCAGTCATGCGAAAGTCGTCAAATTCCTTTATAATCGGCGGCTTCCCAACCTAAAGAGGCGATCCGGCTGTACGCCGGCGCATAACGCATGTCGATCGAATTCCTGCGCAACATCGCTATCGTCGCTCACGTCGACCATGGCAAGACCACCCTCGTCGACCAGCTTCTGAAGCAGTCGGGCACGCTCAACGAGCGTACCGTGCTCGCCGAGCGCGTCATGGATTCGAACGACCAGGAAAAGGAGCGTGGCATCACGATCCTGGCCAAGAACACGGCCATCACCTGGGAAGACAAGAAGACCGGCGTCAAGAACCGCATCAACATCGTCGACACCCCGGGACATGCCGACTTCGGCGGCGAAGTCGAGCGTGTGCTGTCGATGGTCGACACCGTGCTGATCCTGGTCGACGCGATGGACGGCCCGATGCCGCAGACGCGCTTCGTCACCCAGAAGGCGTTTGCGATGGGCTTCAAGCCGATCGTCGTCGTCAACAAGGTCGACCGTCCCGCCGCGCGTACGGAATGGGTGGTCGAGCAGGTGTGGGATCTGTTCGCCAAGCTCGGCGCCACCGACGAGCAGATGGATTTCCCGATCGTCTACGCGTCCGCGCTGAACGGCTACGCCTCGCTCGACGAGAATGCCCGCGAAGGCGACATGACCCCGCTGTACGAAGCGATCATGCAGCACGCACCGAAGCCGGACGTCGATCCGGAAGGCCCGTTCCAGATGCGCATCAGCCAGCTGGACTACAACAACTTCGTCGGCGTGATCGGCATCGGCCGTGTGCAGCGCGGTACCCTGAAGAAGGGTATGCAGGTCGCCGTGATCGACCGCGAAGGAAAGAAGCGCCAGGGCAAGATCGTCCAGGTGCTCGGCTTCCTGGGCCTCGAGCGCATCGAGCAGGACAGTGCCGAAGCCGGCGATATCGTCGCCATCTCGGGCATCCCCGACCTGACCATCTCCGACACGCTGACCGCGCCGGATACGCCGGAAGCGCTGCCGGCGCTGAGCGTCGACGAGCCGATGATCAGCATGACCTTCCAGGTCAACAACTCGCCGTTCGTCGGCAACAAGGATCTCTCGGGTGGCAAGTTCCTGACCAGCCGCCAGCTGCGCGAGCGTCTGGACCGCGAGAAGGTGCACAACGTCGCCCTCCGCGTCGAGGACGGCTCCGACGCCGACAAGTTCCTGGTCTCGGGCCGTGGCGAACTGCACCTGTCGGTGCTGATCGAAAATATGCGTCGCGAAGGCTACGAGCTGGCCGTGTCGCGCCCGGAAGTCATCCTCAAGGAAATCGACGGCCAGAAGATGGAGCCGATCGAGGAACTGGTGATCGACATCGAAGAGATCCACCAGGGCGGCGTGATGGAGCGCCTCGGCATCCGCAAGGGTGAGCTGAAGAACATGGTCTCGGACGGCAACGGTCGCGTGCGTCTCGAATACGAGATCCCGGCCCGTGGCCTGATCGGCTTCCAGAACCAGTTCAAGACCCTCACCCAGGGTTCCGGCCTGCTGTTCCACGTGTTCAAGGAATACGGCCCGTACACCCCGGCTCCGATCGCCAAGCGCCAGAACGGCGTGATGATCGCCAACGCCGGCGGCAACACCCCGGCCTACTCGCTCGGGCCCCTCCAGGAGCGCGGCAAGCTGTTCGCCGCCGAAGGCGACTCGGTGTACGAAGGCCAGCTGATCGGCATTCACGCGAAGGACAACGACCTCACCGTCAACGCGATCAAGCCGAAGCCGCTGACCAACATGCGCGCCTCCGGCAAGGACGATGCGATCCAGCTGACCCCGGCCACCAAGTTCACGCTGGAACAGGCCCTGGACTTCATCGACGACGACGAGCTGGTCGAAGTCACGCCGAAGGAAATCCGCATGCGCAAGAAGCACCTGACGGAACAGGATCGCAAGAAGGCGTCGCGCGGCTAAGGCCAGGCGATATTTGCGGTCTAAAAAGAGCCCGGCACATGCCGGGCTCTTTTTTTGTCACGTCGAAAAAAGCGGGTAGGAGCCCACGATGTGGGCGAACCCTCACTGTGACTATGGCGACTGAGGCCATGCACTCCATCCATGCTGGCGTTTCCATGTGTCGAACGGAGATGCTTTTAAGGCGCTTTAAAAGCCGTCTTAGGAGAGTCTAAAACGCTCGCCTGTGCGAAATGAGTCGCCTCATTCGCGATAGCTACCTTGAGGGTTCGCCCACATCGTGGGCTCCTACACGTGCGAAAGGAGTCGCCTTATTCGCGATAGCTACCTTGAGGGTTCGCCCACATCGTGGGCTCCTACGCGGTAACGGGGCATGTAGGCGGGGAAGTCGCGGCGGACGAAGGCGATCAGGCCTTCGCGCACCTTGCAGCGCAGGTCGAACGACTTGCCGGAGTCCATCGAGCTGACCAGGGCGCGGATCTGCATCGCCTTGTCGTTTGCCTCGACCACCTGCAGCACGATGACGCGGCCGTCCCACTCGGCGGCTTCCTTGCAGAGGCGCTGCAACTCCGTGCGCAACGGCTCCAGCGGCAGGCCATAGTCGAACCACAGCAGCACCGAGCCGAGTATCTGCGAGCTGTTGCGCGTCCAGTTCTGGAACGGTGTCTCGATGAAGTATTGCAGGGGCACGATCATGCGGCGCTGGTCCCAGATCGCCACCACCACGTAGGTGCTGGTGATTTCCTCGATGCGGCCCCATTCGCCCTCGACGATCACCACGTCGTCGATACGGATCGGCTGGGTCAGCGCGATCTGGATGCCGGCGATGAGGTTGCCCAGCACCGGCTTGGCCGCAAGACCCACCGCGAGGCCCGCCAGGCCGGCTGACGCGAGCAGGCTGGCGCCGAACTGGCGCACCGTCGGGAACGTCATCAAGGCCACGCCCAGCCCGAGCACGATGACCACGACCATGCCGGTACGAGCCAGCACACGCACCTGCGTCTGCACACGCCGTGCGCGGAGATTGTCTTCCAGGTCGATGGGATTGAAACGGGATACCGTCGCTTCCAGCGCGCCGATGCAACGGACCAGGAACCAGGTGCAGGCCCCGATCAGCAGCACCGCGATCAGGTGTTCCAGGCCATCGATCAGGCGCGCGGGTTGCTCCGGCGCGGCACGGAAGGTCAGCAGCAGCATCGCCAGCGGTACGATCACTTCCATCGGCGCCTTGGCGCGCGCGATGATGCTGGCACCGCGCGGGTGCCGCAGGGTGAAGCGACGCAACAACAGGTCGACGAAGCGGCGGAGAATACCCGCGACGGCCAGCGCGATCACCACGATCAACGCGAAACGCGTCCACGGATGCGAAAAATCGGGCATCCAGTCGGAAGGGTTCATGGGTGACGAGCCTAACGCCCCGGATGTCCACATTTTGTTGTGATGCAGCAATCGGGAGGTAAAACGTCCGTATGAGTCACGACGATCCACACGGTTTCATCCTCCCCGACGTGCTCGAAACGGGCCTGGCACTGGTGTTCTGCGGCACTGCGGCGGGTACGCGATCGGCCCGCGACAGCGCCTATTACGCCCATCCGGGGAACATGTTCTGGCGCACGGTACATACGGTGGGCCTGACACCGCGGCTGCTGGCACCCGCCGAATACCCCTTGATGCCGGGTTTCGGCATCGGCCTGACCGACCTGTCGAAATTCCATTACGGCAACGACGCCGAGCTGCCCCGCGACGCGTTCGATGTCGCCGCGCTGCACGAAAAGCTGGCGCGATTCGCCCCGCGCGCCCTCGCTTTCACCAGCAAGCAGGCCGGACGCTCCGCACTCGGCAGGCCGGTCGGTTTCGGACGGCAATCCGTGGATATCGGCCACACCGCCGTCTTCGTGCTGCCCTCCCCGTCCGGCCAGGCGCGGCGATCGTGGGACATCGAGCCCTGGCGACAGCTCGCGGCCTTCGTGCGCGATCAGCCGCCCGGCGTCGATCGATAGGCGCGCACGTCGCCAGGTGACACGGCCGAGGCCTTGTTCGACCAAGCCTGCCGGATGTACGTCACGACTGCCGCCGCATCGTCGTCGCCGAGCTTTTGCGAGAAGGGCGGCATGGAATACGGACGCGGGTTGTCGCGCGTGGCGGGCGCGAAGCCACCGCTCAGCACGATGCGGATCGCGTTGATGCCCGTGGGTTCGGTGACCGAGACATTGCTGTCCAGCGCCGGGTAGGCATCGCCCTTGCCACGCCCGTCGTAGCCATGGCATTGCGCACAGTGCGCCACATAGACCGTCTTGCCGTTACGCGCGAGGTCGTCCGCACCGGCCGCGGATTCGCTTTGCTCGGCGGATTCGCGTTCCGGCAGCGCGGCCAGGTAGCTCGCCATGGCGGCAAGGTCGGCGTCGGTGAGGTGCTGCGTGCTCTGCAGCACCACCTCGGCCATCGGCCCCAGTGCCGTGCCTTTCGCGGAACGACCGGTCTTCAACAGTGCCACCACATCCGCTTCCGTCCAGCCGGACAGTCCACCGTGGCGGCCCATCGACAGATCCGGCGCATACCAGTTCTGCGTGGGGATGATGCCACCGGCGAGGTAGGGCTCGGTGAGCATGGCACCGAAGCGGTTGCGACTCGCGTGGCACTCGTTGCAGTGGCCCAGGCCCTGCACGAGGTAGGCACCGCGGTTCCATGCCGGCGACCGTTTCGGATCGGGCTGGAACTCGCCCTCGTCGAAGTACAGGGCACGCCATGGGGCCATCATCGAGCGCATGCTGTAGGGCCAGCGCAGCGTCGGCTCGGGTACGGCGCGCTTCACGGGCGCCAGGCTTTTCAGATAGGCGAAGATGGCATCGGTGTCCGCGCGCGTCACCTTCGTGTACGAGGTGAACGGGAACACGGGATACAGCGAGCTGTCGTCGTGTCCCTTCCCTGCGTGCATGGCACGGTAGAAATCGTCGGCATCCCAGGTGCCCAGGCCGGTCTCCCGATCGGGCGTGAGGTTGGGCGCAACGATGGCGCCGAACGGCGTACCGATAGCGCGGCCGCCGGAAAACGGCACGCCGCCACGCGCGGTATGGCACGACGCACAATCGCCTGCCACGGTGAGGTAACGGCCACGCTCCTCGACGGTCCCGGCATGCGACGAAACACCCGCGAGGGCAAGGAAGACAAGACCCAGGCAACGGACAAGACGCGGGATCGGCAGGTTCATCGACTCATCCTCCCAGCACGCCGCAGCGCATCGGCGGCGTCACGCTGCCGGCCGGTTCGGCATGGGTGTCGTCGGGCACGGGCCGGGTGGCCAGCCACGCCGATACCGCGCTGATGTCCGCATCGCTCAGGCGACTGACGATCGTCGCCATGCAGTCCGGTGCCGTCGTATTGCGCGTGTCGGTGCGCCACGCACCCAGCTGCGCGCTGATGTAGTCGTACGGCAGGTTGACCAGCCCCGGGATATCCGGCTGGACACCGGCCAGGCTCGCACCGTGGCAGGCGACGCAGGCAGGCACGCCTTTCTGCGCATCGCCGCGCAGCACCAGCTGCTCGCCACGTGCCGTGGCGCGTGGCGACATCGCCGGTGCCGGCTGCTTCGTATAGGGCACCTGCTGGTCGGAGAAGTAATCGGCGATCTCGCGAAGGTATGCGTCGCTCAACGGAGCGACGGTGTATTCCATGATCGGGTAATGCCGCAGGCCTTTCTGGAAGTCCTGCATCTGCCGGTGCAGGTAGCCCGCCGGTTTGCCGGCAAGGCGCGGATTGAAACCGTTGTCGCCACCCTCGCCATGCACGCCATGGCAGCTGGTGCAGGCGGCGATGCGTTGCACCAGGGTGTCGGGCACCGCGGTCGTGTCCGCGGCGTGCGCCTTGAGGGCGCACACTGCGAGGACGACGACGGCGAGTCGGCTCGGAAGACGCATGGACACTCCCTGGCGTAACGTTGGCGAAGTCCACCGCAGGCGCGGCCGGACGTGGCGAGGTTCGAGTATAGCCATGCGCGACAGGTGCCAGATCGGGCATCATCGGCAGACGTCCGCCAGGGGGAACACCATGCCGCACCTGCCCAGAAAACCGGCCGCGCTCGTCGTTGCGCTGGCGCTCGCGCTGACCGGAGCCGCCGCACACGCCCGTGACGCAGTCGATGACGACGCCTTTGCATCCATCGCCACCCTCCGCCAGGCGTATGCATCCGGGACCTTGACGCCCGAAAGCCTCACCGCCCTCTTCCTCCGGCGTATCCAGAGCATCGACAAGGCGGGTCCTTCGATCCATGCGGTGCTCGAGACCAACCCCGACGCGCTGCCCATCGCGCGCAAGGCAGGCCGTGAGGGCCCGCTGGCGGGCATCGCGATCCTGCTCAAGGACAACATCGACACCGGCGACCGCATGCTCACCACGGCCGGCTCGCTGGCCCTGGCGACCAAGCCGGCGCCGCACGATGCCACCGTGGTGGCGAAATTGCGCCAGGCCGGCGCCGTGATCCTCGGCAAGACCAACCTCAGCGAGTGGGCGAACATGCGCTCCACGCACGCCACCAGCGGCTGGACGGGGCGCGGCGGCCTGACCCTCAACCCCTACGTGCTGGATCGCAACGCCTGCGGCTCGAGTGCGGGCTCCGGCGCGGCGGTCGCCGCCGGCCTGGCCACGGTGGCGATCGGCAGCGAGACCGACGGTTCCATCATCTGCCCCGCCTCGATGACCGGACTGGTCGGGATCAAACCCACGGTCGGGCTGGTCAGCCGTGCCGGCATCATTCCCATCTCCAGCAGCCAGGATACGGCCGGCCCGATGGCACGCAGCGTGGCCGACGCCGCGACGGTGCTGGGCGTCATTGCCGGCAGCGACCCGCGCGATCCCTCCACGAAGGACGCGGACAAGCACGCCACCGACTACACGCGGTTCCTCGACCCGAACGCCCTACGTGGCAAGCGCATCGGCGTGGTGCGCCAGCTGGCCGGCATCGAACCCAATGCCGATCGCGCCCTGGAGCACACCATCGCCTTGCTCCGGGCACAGGGTGCCACCGTGGTCGACAACGTGGCCCTTCCGCACCTGAAGGAACTGAGCGAGCACGAGCTGGACGTGATGCTCTACGAATTCAAGCACGGCATCGACGCCTACCTTGCCGGGCGTCCCGACCAGCCGATGAAGAATCTGGCCGATCTCATTGCGTTCAACGAACACGAGGCGGCGCGCGAGATGCCGTGGTTCGGCCAGGAACTGTTCCTGCAGGCACAGCAGAAAGGCGACATCACCGATCCGGCGTATATCGCGATGCGTGACGACAACCGGCGCCTCGCGGGGCCCGACGGCATCGACGCCGCGCTGGCGAAAGACCACCTCGACGCCCTGCTGGCGCCCAGCTGGGGACCGGCCTTCGTCAACGACCTGGTCCTGGGCGATCATGTGGTGAGCGGCGACCCGACCGTCGGTGGTGTATCCACACCCGCGGCGATCGCCGGCTACCCGTCGATCACCCTGCCCGTCGAGTTCGCGCACGAGCTGCCCGTGGGCGTGGTGTTCTTCGGTACGAAGTGGAGCGAACCGACCCTGATCGCCATCGCCTATGGCGTGGAGCAGAAAGCCCGGGCCTTCCGGCGCCCGGGATTCCTGCCGACGCTGCCGACGCACTGATCAGCAGCGTCGTGGCCCTACATCAAAGGCGCATGCCTTCGAACGGGTTCCAACTGTCCTGGCCCTTGACTCGCTTGAGGTAGAACGAGTAATTGGCCACCAGCATGTAGAACACGCTGAAGCCCGCACCCAGGCCGCGATACACGACCTCCGGTGCGTTGAACAGCGTCATCAGCACCATGACCACCACCTCCATGCCGAGGATGACGAGGGCCTTCTTCCACAGGCCGAGGATGACGAAGTAGATCGGGCCGAAGAAGAACGCGAAGAAGTTGGCGTTGACGATGAGCTTCTGCTTGAACGGAAGCTTCTTCAACTCTTCCTTGTAGCGCGGGGAACTGGGACCGCCGAAACGCTCGAAGAAGGCGAAGCGGGTGTTCCACTTCGCATTGAGCGTGGGGTCGGTGACGAACTCGGCTTCTGCCATGGCATAACTCCTGTGGGGATATCGCGCGGGACACGCGAGCGCAGGATGTTACGCACGTAACGCCGTTACGTAACCACAAAAAAACCCGCACCTTTCGGTGCGGGTTTCTGTAGGGCCGAGCCTGGAACTCAGGCCTTGTTGGCGAACTCGCGGACGATCGGCGCGAGCTTGGGATCTTCCAGCGCCATGGCCATCGTGGCGCGGACCAGGCCGGCCTTGTTGCCGCAGTCGAAGCGCGTGCCGGCGAAGCGGTAGGCCAGCACCTTGCCCTTGGCCTTGAGCAGGTCCTCGATGGCATCGGTAAGCTGGATCTCGCCGCCGGCGCCCTTCTCCGTCTTCTTCAGGTATTCGAAGATCTCGCACGGCAGGACATAGCGGCCCACCACGGCGAGGTTGGACGGGGCGTCGGCCGGCTTGGGCTTCTCCACCATATGCCGGATGACGGTGGCGCGGTCGGTGACCGCCTCCGTCGCATCGACGATGCCGTACTTGTCGGTGTCCTGCTCGGGCACTTCTTCCACGGCGATGACACCGGCGTCGTTGACGTCGGCCACCTCGGCCATCTGGCGCAAGGCGCCCGGGCCCGTCTTGTTCCAGATCAGGTCGTCGGGAAGCATGACGCCGAAGCGCTCGTTGCCCACCACCGGCGCGGCGCGCAGCACGGCGTCGCCCAGGCCGAGGGCTTCCGGCTGCGTGACGAACACGCAGCGCACGTGCCGAGGCAGGATGCCCCGCAGGATGGAAAGCAGCTCGTCCTTGTGCTTCTCGGCCAGCTTTTCTTCGAGTTCGTAGGCCTTGTCGAAGTAATCGGCAATGGCATGCTTGTAGCGGTTGGTGACGAACACCAGCGTGTCGGCACCGGCGTCGACGGCCTCGTCCACGGCGTACTGGATCAGCGGACGATCGAGCACCGGCAGCATTTCCTTGGCTACCACCTTGGTCGCGGGGAGGAAACGCGTACCGAGGCCAGCCACGGGAAATACGACCTTGCGCAGGGGTTGGGTCATGCGATGTCTCCACTTTCGTTACGACGTAACGGCAGCACGTTGTCGCTTTGCGGCTCGCTCCAGCGGAACGACGGCAGCAGCTGCGACACGCACCGACGCAGGGTTTCTTCATCGAACGCCGCCACGGCCTCCTCGGCCCTGGCCAGCTGCACCTGGAGCATTTCCCACGAGACCTGGCGATGTTGCGCCTGGAAGATCTTCGCGTGGGTCGTGCTCGTATAATTCTCCAACGGGTGGAACAATTCTTCGAACAGCTTCTCACCCGAGCGAAGACCGGTATAGACGATCTGGATGTCCGAGCCGGGACGCTTGCCGGCCAGGCGGATCATCTGCTCGGCGAGGTCGCGGATCTTCACCGGGTCGCCCATGTCCAGCGCGAAGATCTCGCCGCCCTTGCCCAGGCTCGCCGCCTGCAGGATCAGCTGGCAGGCCTCGGGAATGGTCATGAAGTAACGCGAGATCTCCGGGTGGGTGATCGTCACCGGACCGCCCTGGCGGATCTGCCGGCGGAACAACGGCACCACCGACCCGGCGGAATCCAGAACGTTACCGAAGCGAACCGTAATGAAACGTGTAGACGTATGCGCCGCGAGGTTCTGGCACCAGATCTCCGCCATGCGCTTGCACGCGCCCATGACCGAGGTCGGATTGACCGCCTTGTCGGTGGAGATCAGCACGAACGACGCCGCACCGCAGCGCACCGCGGCGTCGGCGACGACGCGCGTGCCGAGCACGTTGTTGCGGAAGGCCTCGCGCAGCTGGCCCTGCAGCATGGGCACGTGCTTGTACGCGGACGCATGGAAGACGATCTGCGGCTGCGTTTCCTGGAACAGGCGGTTGATCGCCGTGGCGTCGCGGGCGTCGGCCAGCACGCCGTTGAAGATCAGCTCCGGATAGGCCGAGGTCAGTTCCTGGCCGATGCGGTAGAGATTGTATTCGGACATCTCCACCACGGTGAGCGACGCCGCACCCAGGCGAGCCACCTGCCGGCAAAGCTCCGAGCCGATCGAGCCGCCGCCACCGGTCACCAGCACCCGGCCGCCGCTGATGTTCTCGCGGATCGCCGTCCAGTCCAGTTCGACCGCATCGCGGCCGAGCAGGTCCTCGATGGCGACTTCCTTGATTTCGTTGAACTGGGCGCGGCCCGCGACGACATCCTCCAGGCGCGGCACCGTGCGGAACGGCAGGCCGGTGCTTTCGCAGAAGGCCACGATGCGGCGCATCTGTGCCGTGGTGGCGCCCGGCACGGCGATGAGCAGCATCTGCACGGCCACCGCCTTGGACAGCTCGGCCAGCTGGTCCACGGTGCCCAGCACCGGGATGCCGCCGATCTGGGCCCCGCGCAAGGCCGCGTTGTCGTCGACGAAGCCGATGACGCTGTAACGGCTGTCGCGGCGCAGGTCACGCGACAAGGCCTCACCCGCGCGATCGGCGCCTACGATCAGCACACGCTTGGTCGGCGTGGACTGGAACAGGTCGATGCGGCTGTCCTTCCAGAAGCGGTAGCTGAGGCGCGGCGCGCCAAGCAGCACCACCAGCACCACGGGGTAGATCATGAAGACCGACCGCGGGACGCCATCCAGGCGCGAGTACATGACCATGGCCAGGCCGATGATCAGGGTGCCGAAACACGTGGCGCGAATGATGTTCCACAGGTCGGGAAGGCTGGCGAAGCGCCATACGCCCTTGTAGAGACCGGTCCAGTTGAACACCGCGCCCTGCACCAGCAGCACGATGGGAAATTCCATCGGCAGGTAGGACATGGGTGCCAGGTCCGGCATCACGGCGTAACGGAGGGTTTTCGCAATCCACCAGGCGAACGCGGCCATGGCCAGGTCGTGCGCGACGACCGCCGTGCGGGGGTGGATGATGCCGATGAACTTACGCAGAAACATGTCGCTCCCTTCGACGCAAGCCATAACGCTTGCCAGTACGCCAGACCGCGGCTCCCGCCAGGTAGGTCGCCACGAAACACACGGGCGCCGCCGCCGGGAAGCGGAACGCGATCCATGCGACGGGAACACAGACGAGAACATTCCATGCGAGGTAGGCCAGGCCTACCCTGCGATGCGATGCGCCACGCCTCACCAGCCACTGGTAAAGGTGTTCGCGGTGCGGAGTGTACCAGCGCGCACCGCGCAGCATTCGCACGAGCAACGTCAAGGTCGCGTCGATGACGAAGGCTGAGGAAAAGACCAGCGCGGGCCAGAGGAGTTCCGTACGCCACGCCCACAGCACCGCGGACAGCGCGAACACCATCAGGCCGACCGTGGCGCTGCCCACGTCGCCCATGAAAATGCGGGCCGGCGACCGGTTGAACCACCAGAACCCCAGCGCAGCGGCCGCCATGGCCAGGCCGGCGCCGGCGATGGCCGGGCTGCCAGCCGACCAGGCCAGGGCCGCACAGGCGCCCCCGAAGAACATGGCCTGCTGGGCGGCCAGGCCGTCGATGCCGTCCATGAAGTTATGCAGGTTGATGCACCACACGCCGGCCAGCAGCAGGGGCAAGGCCCACCAGAGGCTGGCAGTCACGGACGCCACGGCGAGACACAGCAGGAGCGTCGCGGCCAACTGGATCGCCAGGCGCGGCCGGATCGGCAGCGAACCGTGGTCGTCGAGCCAGCCGATGCCCGCCACGGCGATGACGGCGACGGAAAACGCCGCGGTAATCGCAGCACCCGGTGAGACGGGCAGGAGCAGCAGCGCCGCCGGCATCCCGGCCAGCGCGCCCAGCACGATGCCGATGCCACCCCCTCGTGGCGTGGGCACGCTGTGCGAGCGCCGACGCCCGGGGGCATCCAGCATGCCGCGCCGACGGGCGTAGGCGATGGTGGCCCGGACCGCGGCGAACGAGACGAGGAAGGCAGCGAGGCCACAGGCGACCAGCGTCGGCAGGAGGCTGACGACAACGGGCGTCATTCGTTGGCGACGCCGTGAATGGGACGGACGGTGCCCCAGCTCTTGCAGCTCGGGCATTGCCAATGGTGGGCCTTGGCACCGAAGCCGCAACGGCTGCAGCGGTACATGGCCTGGCCCTCGAGCAGCTTGCGGGTCAGGTCGCGCAGGATCAGGTAGTTTTCCCGCGCCTCACCGGACACCTTGTCCATCGTGGCGTCGATGAGCGCCATCAGGCCTCGCACGGATGGCCGCTTGCGCAGCTGCCCGGTCAGGAAATCGATGGCGGTGCGTTCGCCGTCCCTGCCCTCGTACAGGCGCGTCAGCGCCAGCACCGGCGAGATGCCGTGGTAGCGCTCCATGATCTCGCGCAGGAAGGTCTCGGCGCGATCCATCTGCTGCGATCGCGCATAGCAGTTGAGCAAGGGCGGCAGGATCTCCGGAACGAAGGCGATATCGGCAGCGATGGCGGCCTCGTACGACGCGATGGCATGCGGCAGGTCATCGTCTTCGGAGGAAAGCCGCCCTGCGATCATGTGCGCGCGCACGCAGTCGCTCTGGCAGGCGAACGCCTCGCGGACATAGTCGCGCGCTTCGGTGCGGGCGCCGTGCTGGCGCGACTGCTCGGCCAGTTCGCAGTAGAACTGCGCGATCATCGGCGACTCGTCTTCACTCGTCATCGTTTCCAGGCGACGCGCATGATCGATCGCCTTGTGCCATTCGCGCTCGTGCTGGTAGATGGCGATGAGGTGGCGCAGCGCGGACGGGGCCAGCGCATCCATGGCCACCAGATCGGAAAACAGGGTTTCGGCACGGTCCAGCAAGCCCGCACGCATGTAGTCTTCGCCCAGTTCGAGCAAGGCCACCGTCTTCATTTCATCGGACAGGCCGGGCCGCGAGACCAGGTGCTGGTGCAGCCGGATGGCGCGATCCACCTCACCGCGCTTGCGGAACAGGTTGCCCAGGGCCAGGTGGGTTTCCACGGTGTCGCGGTTGTACTCCGCCAGGCGCAGGAATACCTCCAGCGCCTTGTCCTGCTCCTCGTTGAGCAGGTAGTTCAGGCCACGGAAGTAATCGGAGGACAGCGCGTTGACCCGCTCACCGGAACGGCGGGTATGCGTACGGCGGGCGAACCACCAGCCGCTGACGAAGGCCAGCGGGGGGACGAGCGCCAGCAACCAGATCGGATTCATGCGGTCGTTGCGCTGCCTACCTTGCGTTCTTTGCGCTCACGCCGGCGCAGGCGACGATGGGCGAAGGACGTGCCCAGCCAGGCAGTAAGGCCACCCAGTATCCAGCCAAGCAGGACGGCAGCGAGCATCGTCCCGCCCTTGGGCAGGGATGCCCGGGCGAAGCCGAAATCGAAGGCGACGAGGTCGGCATTCAGCGCACCGAAGACGACCCCGGCGGCAACGAACAACAAGAGGAAAAGTATGACGAGAAGGCGCATGGTCGGACTGTACCCGAATCGTGAACGCGATGGTGCAGCGCGATGGGGCTTTCGTACAGGTTGTCCGCCAAGGGTTGCCATACCCATGGGTGCCCACCAGGGGCGGGAACGTTGCACGCGTCACCGCATGAGGGCAAAAAAAACGCCGCGTCAGAGCGCGGCGTCGGTTTCCTCGATCAGGTTTACGCGTTCGCGTAATTCCTTGCCGGGTTTGAAATGTGGCACGTGCTTGCCCGGTAGGGCCACCGCTTCGCCGGTCTTGGGGTTGCGCCCCATGCGCGGCGGACGGAAGTGCAGCGCGAAGCTGCCAAAGCCGCGGATCTCGATGCGCTCACCCGTGGACAAGGCATGGCTCATCTGTTCGAGCACGCTCTTCACGGCGAGTTCCACATCGCTGAAGGCAAGGTGGGTCTGGCGCCGCGCCAGCGCCTCGATCAGTTCCGACTTGGTCATGGGTCCCCTGGTTCTTCTTTAAAGCTGAAGCAAAACACCAGTCAAACAACAGCGAGGGGCGGTGAACCGCCCCTCGCCCGACGGTTAGTCGGCCTTGTTCATCTGCTCCTTGAGGAGCGCACCGAGCTTGGTCGTACCGCCTGCGGCCGAGGCGTAATCGGCCATGGCGTCAGCCACGTCCTCTTCGTCCTTGGCGCGGATCGACAGCTGGAGCTGACGGCCCTTGCGGTCCATGCCGGTGAACTTCGCCTCGATGGCATCGCCGACCTTCAGGTGCGTCGTGGCATCTTCCACGCGCTCCTTGGCGATGTCGTTGGCACGGATGTAGCCCTCGACGCCTTCGCCCAGGTCGATGATCGCACCCTTGGCGTCCACTTCGCGGACCGTACCGGTCAGGATCGTGCCGCGCGGATTCGTGGCCATGAACTGGCCGAACGGATCCTGCTCCATCTGCTTGATGCCGAGGGAGATGCGCTCACGCTCCGGATCGACCGCCAGAACCACGGCTTCGACTTCGTCGCCCTTCTTGAAGTTGCGAACGAGGTCTTCACCCGAGGCCTGCCACGAGATGTCGGACAGGTGAACGAGACCGTCGATGCCGCCTTCCAGACCGATGAAGATACCGAAATCGGTGATCGACTTGATCTGGCCGGACACCTTGTCGCCCTTCTTGTGCATGGCGGCGAAGGCTTCCCACGGGTTCGAGCGGGTCTGCTTGATACCGAGGGAGATACGGCGACGCTCCTCGTCGACGTCCAGGACCATGACTTCCGTCTCGTCGCCGACCTGAACCACCTTGGCCGGGTTGACGTTCTTGTTGGTCCAGTCCATCTCGGAAACGTGCACCAGGCCTTCGACGCCCGGCTCGATCTCGACGAAGCAGCCGTAATCGGTGACGTTGGAGACCTTGCCGAACAGGCGGCTGCCGACCGGGTAGCGGCGCGCGATGGCGACCCACGGGTCGTCGCCGAGCTGCTTGAGGCCGAGCGACACGCGGTTGCGCTCGCGGTCGTACTTGAGGACGCGGACGTCCAGCTCGTCGCCGACGTTGACCACTTCCGACGGGTGACGCACGCGCTTCCACGCCATGTCGGTGATGTGCAGCAGGCCATCGATGCCGCCGAGGTCGACGAATGCGCCGTAATCGGTGAGGTTCTTGACCACACCCTTCACGACCGCACCTTCCGTCAGGCGCTCGAGCAGCTTCTCGCGCTCTTCCGAGAACTCCGTCTCGACGACCGCGCGGCGGCTGACGACGACGTTGTTGCGCTTGCGGTCGAGCTTGATGATCTTGAACTCGAGGTCTTTGCCCTCGAGGTAGACCGGGTCACGGACCGGACGCACGTCGACCAGGGAACCGGGCAGGAATGCGCGGACGTCCTTGATGTCGACAGTGAAGCCGCCTTTGACCTTGCCGGAGATCTTGCCGGTGATGGTCTCTTCCTTGTCGAACGCCTGCTCGAGGTCGTCCCACACCATCGAACGCTTGGCCTTCTCGCGGGAGAGCTTGGTCTCGCCGAAGCCGTCTTCGAGCGCATCGAGCGCGACCTTAACTTCGTCGCCCACTTCCACTTCGAGCGCGCCGTTCTCGTCCTTGAACTGCTCGATCGGGACGATGCCTTCGCTCTTCAGGCCGGCGTTGATCACCACCACGTCGTTGCGGATTTCCACAACGATACCCGTGACGATGGAGCCGGGCTTCAGCTTCGAAATGGCCTGCTGGCTCTGTTCAAACAGTTCGGCAAAACTTTCAGTCATCTTGATTCCAGGGTTATGAAAGGTCGTACCCGGCGCCTGCGTAACATCTATGAACGCCTGCGGACAGGGGACCCACCGGTTGTGGGCGCTGGAAGACCCTTGAGAGGCCGCTCCGCGCCGTTGCCATTGCCCCGTGCACACTGCACGGGAATCGTGCCGTGACGCGCCCTTACGGACGCACCACCGCGAATACGTTTGCCACCACCATATCGATCGGCATGCCGGTGGTATCGATGACCACGGCGCCCTCGGCGGGCTTCAACGGCGCGACCAGCCGCGACGCGTCCCGCTCGTCGCGCGCTTCGATCTCACGTTGAAGAACGGCAAGTGTAACGCTCAGGCCCTTATCCTTCAACTGCTTATAGCGCCTTTTCGCCCGTTCGGCGGCGCTGGCCGTCAGGAAGACCTTGTGCCCGGCATCCGGGAAAATCACCGTGCCCATATCGCGACCGTCGGCCACCAGCCCCGGCGCCTTGCGGAAGCCGTGTTGCAGGTCCAGCAAGGCCTGGCGGACGCTGGGGATCACCGCAATGGCCGACGCCGCAGCGCCGGCCGTCTCGGTGCGCAGCTCATCCGTAGCGTCGTGCCCGTTGACCAGGATGTGCGTCTCATCGCCCATGGGACTCGGCTTGAAGCGGATCTTGACCGTCTGCGCGCAGCGGGTGACGGCGTCCACGTCGGACAGGTCGATACCCGCCTCCCCCGCCGCGTAGCCCACGGCACGATAGAGGGCACCGGAGTCAAGCAGGTGCCAGCCAAGCTTCTCGGCCACCCGCCGGCTGATGGTGCCCTTGCCGGAGCCGGAGGGACCGTCGATGGTGAGGACCGGAGCGGCAGCCGATGCGGGCATGGGGGAAACCTCGTTCGCCAAACCGGCATGATATCGCGTCGGCGCGCGGCCGTCGGCGCATGGACGCATCGGCCGCACCATGTTAAAAGGCGCCAAACGATCCGCCGGGACCCATCCCATGTCCGACGACCTCCAGAGCCAGTTCGAGCAGGCTTACCTGGACATCACCCGTCTGGGGACGCGGCCGGACAACCATACGCTGCTGCGCATCTACGCCCTCTACAAGCAGGCGACCCAGGGCGACGCCTCCGGACCGAAGCCCGGCTTCTTCGATTTCGTGGGGACGGCAAAGCATGAGGCATGGTCGCGCCTGGCCGGGTTGCCGCGTGAGCAGGCCATGCGCGATTACGTCGCGCTGGTTCGGTCGTTGGAGGGGGGCTGATGGGCTGGGTGGCGTGGGGTAAGAGCCGGCGGGTGCCACCCTCGGGGCCACGCCTGCGGCGACCCGCTAAGGAAGGGCCGCTCCGCGGCCGTTTATTGATTGCCCTACGGGCCCGGGTCGGGCTTCGAACGGGGATTTTCGATTCGCCATCCATGGCTCAGCGAAAATGGCCGGCCGTCCTGGCCGGCCCCCTTCGGGCCTTGTCCGTTCGAATCCCTCGCCTGCGGCTACCGGCCCCGAGGGTGGCACCCGCCGGCTCTTTCGACGACTGAGGTTGTGTGTGGGAAGAGCCAAGAGCCAGGTTTCGCTTCGTAGCTGGGAACGCTCGCCTGCCTGTTGCGCATGGCATCGGTCGCCTTAGATACGTTGAGGGTTCGCGCACGTGCGTGCGCTCCTACCCGGACGGCAGATCAGGCGTTGGATATGCCACAACCGGCACTACCCCTGGGGTAGGAGCGCACGATGTGCGCGAAAAGCCAACGAAGCGGCGACGCCACACCCTGCACGTCTGCGACCGCTCGCGTCACAACCCACCTCAGTCTTGGGAAGAGCCGGCGGGTAGCCCCCTCGGGGCCGGTAGCCGCAGGCGAGGGACTCGAACGGACAAGGCCCGAAGGGGGCCGGCCAGGACGGCCGGCCATTTTCGCTGAGCCATGGATGGCGAATCGAAAATCCCCGTTCGAAGCCCGACCCGCCCCGTAGGGGAATAGATATACGGCCGCGGAGCGGCCTTTCCTTGACGGGTCGCCGCAGGCGTGGCCCCGAGGGGGCTACCCGCCGGCTCTTGCTCCAAGGCGCCAACGCTCGAAAGCCAAACGCGATGCCGAAGGCGAGCCCACCCCCAGCGGATTTGCGACGAACCTTCGTCCTACCCCTCGACCTCGCACCACACAGCCACCGGCAAGCCATCGAACACCCGCTCAAGGCCAACACGACCACCCGCCAGGTCCGCACCTGAAAAAACGCTCACCCAACGACCCTCGGGCAGAACCACCGATGTGCCCGCCCAGCAATCGTCGGAAATGGCCGGCGTGTCCTGGCCGGCGACCCACTCCGCCGTGTGCCGTGCCACAGCCACGAAAAACCGCTGCCCCCGGTACTCACGCGTGAAGCCGATCAAATGCTCGCTGGCCGAACCCTCGGCCGTCAGCGGGCGGTAGTCGCCGCGGGCGAACAGGTCGGGGTACTCGCGGCGCGTGTCCAGCAGACGGGCGATGACCGCCTGCTTGACCGCGCCGTCGCGCCAGTGCTCGATCGCCTCGCGGGGCGATTCGCCCTGCCCCAGCGAAGCTGCGCGCGCCGGGAAATCCACGGGGCGGCGATTGTCCGGATCCACGAGGCTGAGATCCCAGTAGTCGCTGCCCTGGTAAAGATCGGGCACGCCGGGCGTGGTGATGCGCAGCACCGTCTGGGCCAGGCCGTTGGCGGCGCCCGGCGTGGCGATGTAATTCGCGAACGCGGCGAACTCCGCTGCCACCTCGCTGGACAGGATGGTGCGCAGGAAATCCTCGCAGGCGTCTTCGTAAGGCTCGTTGGGCGAGGTCCAGCGCGACCAGCGCTTGGCTTCGCGCAGGGCCTTGCGCTGCCATGCCGCGATACGCGAGGCGAAGCGCTCGACGCCCTCGGTATCGTCGGGGGCGAGGTTCAGTGGCCACGCCCCCACCAGCATCTGGTAGAGCATCAGTTCGTCGCCGGCGGCCGGCGCCATGCGGCCCTCGGCGCGCTGGCGGAAATCCGCATGGCGGACACGCCAGCGCTCCGCCGTGACCACCCAGCGTTCGGCCACCTCGGACAGCACGGCCAGGCGGGCGCGCAGGTCTTCGCCGCGCTTGTGGTCGTGGGTCGCCGTGGCGAGCAGGTTGTGCGGCAGGGTCTGCATCCTTTCCGCGCAGCGGGCATGGAAATCGTCCACCGACATGGCCAGGCGACCGGCATCGACACCCACCTCGTTACGTGAGAGCAGTCGGCCATACCGATACCCCGCCGTATCCTCCACGGCCTTGGCCGCCACGGGAGACGTGGCCTGCTGGAACACCGCTATCGCGCGCTCGCGCGCCCGGCGCACGGGGCCCGGGGGCAGCGAACGCGGCGCCTCGCCGCCCAGCCACGACGACACCAGGGTCAGCAGGTCGCCGTCCTCCGTGCGCAGCGTGCGCGACGCGCCTTCGACGGCGCGGGCGAAGAAGGCTTCGTCGATTTCGTCCCGGCCCATGCCGCCGGCATAGGTGCGGTACACGGGGAAATGGACCAGCAGTTCGACGAGGACGCGGCGCACCGCGGCCAGCGACACGTCGCGCGTGGCGACATCGGCACGCGCCGCGGCGAACAGGGCGCGCGCGGTGCGGTCCAGCTCGGATTCGAAACTGTCGACCAGGATCTGCCGGCGCGCCCTTACCGACTGCGTCCCGAAATCCGCCGACTCACCGGTCAGCTTGCGCCACAACTCGGTCAGCGGGGCTTCGCCACGCTGGCAATGCAGCACCGCCGAGACCTGGTCCATGAACTCGTAGCCGGTGGTGCCGTCGGTGCGCCAGTCGAGGCGCAGGCCTTCGTCCTCGGCCAGGATCTTCTCGACCACGATGTATGCGCCGCCTTGCGGTGCCGACGCCGGACGCTGCGGACGCAGCTTGTCCAGGCGGTGACGCAACTGCCGGCAATAGCGACGCGGATCGGCCAGTCCATCGACATGGTCGCAGCGCACGCCGTCGATCAGGCCTTCGGCGTACAGGCGGAAGATGGTCTTGTGCGTGTCCTCGAACACTGCCGTGCGCTCGATGCGCAAGCCGACCAGTTCGTTGACGTCGAAGAACCGGCGGTAGTTGACCATGTCGCTGGCCAGCTTCCAGAAGGCCAGGCGATAGTGCTGTTTTTCGATCAGCGCGTGCAGCCGCTGCCGGCCCTCGTCCGTCGAGGGATCGTGCGCGGCCACCGCGTCGTCGCCCAGGCCGGCGACCGATGCCGGCGACAACGGCAGGCGATCGTCGTACACGCCGAGCATCCAGGTCTCGCCGCGGCGAACCAGCCTAAGGTGGCCGGCGCGCAGCGTTTCGTCATAACCGGCGCCCAGCATCGGCAATAGCAGGCGTCCGCGTAGCAACGGATCGGGCGTGGTCCACTCGATATCGAAGTAACCCGCGTAACGGCTTTCCCGGCCGTGCCGCAGCACGTCCATCCACCAGCCGTTCTCACTGCCGACACCCATGTGATTAGGCACGATGTCGACGACCAGACCCATGCCGTGTTCACGCAATGCGGCGATGAGACGGCGCAGTGCATCTTCGCCACCGATTTCCGGATTGACCTCGTGGCAGTCGACCACGTCGTAGCCGTGTGTCGAGCCGGCACGGGCGCGCAGGATGGGCGAGGCATAGAGATGGCTCGCGCCGAGGCTGGCGTAATAAGGGACGACCGGCACGGCGTCGTCGAGCGTGAAGCCGGCATGGAACTGCAGGCGAGCCAGGGCGCGTGGTGGGGTCATGTACGGTTCCGGGTCTGGTCGATCGCCGCGCAGACGGCATGGGCAATGGGGCCGTCGAAAAGTCGTGCCGACGAATCAGGCATGCGCCGCCGCCAGTTCGGATGAATGGCGTCGGTGGGTCCCGGGAGGTTGGGCTGTTCGTGCAGGCCGAGCACATCCTCCACGGGGAAGATCGCCAGCGGTGCGGGCGCCTGCGAGACGTGGCGCGCGGCAGCCACGACCACCGGCGAGATGTCGTCGACTCCGGGCGGAGCGTCCTCGTTCCAGGCCGAACCGGAAGCGCACATCGCACGCCAGAGGGCATTGCGCTCTCCCGCGCGCTGGGCCACCTCGTCCACGGCGGGATCGTCCAGGCCAGTGAGCTTGCGCCATGCCACGTCGCGCCCGCTCCACCAGCCCGCGACCGTCGGGATGTCGTGGGTGCTGGTCGTGGCCATGGCGCTATCGGACCATTCGCGCGGCGAGACGAAACCGCCGTCCTCGGCGCGCTCGAACCACAGCACGCGGATGCCCAGCACGCCCTTGTCGGCAATCGCATGGCGAAAGTCGGCCGGCACGGTGCCGAGATCCTCACCGATCACGATGGCGCGATGCAGGTGCGACTCGAGCGCGATCAGCCGCAGCATGTCGGTCAGCGGGTAACGCAGGTAGGCGCCTTCGGTGGCACCGGCCCCGTGCGGCACCAGCCACAAGCGCTTCAATCCGAGCACATGGTCGATACGCACGCCGCCGGCATGTGCCAGCGCGGCGCGCAGCATGCCGATGAAGCCGCGGAACCCCGTCTCGCGCAGACCGCGGGGAGAGAAGGTGGTGAGGCCCCAGTCCTGGCCCAGGCGGTTCAGGGCGTCCGGCGGCGCACCGACGGACAGGCCGGAAAGCATTTCCGTCTGGTGCGCCCAGGCATGGCTGCCACCGGAGTCCGCACCCACCGCCAGGTCGGCGACGAGCCCGATGGCCATGCCCGCATCCCGGGCGGCTTTCTGTGCCCCTTCCAGCCCCTGCGCGGCCAGCCACTGCAACCACGCATGGAAGGCCACCTCACGGGCGTGCTCGTTGACGAACGAGGTAACCTCGCGCGATGCGGGGTCGTGGTACTCCTTCGGCCAGCCCTGCCAACCGCCCGGGCGGCCGTGCGCGGTGAAATGGCCATGCAGCGCCTCGAAGCGCGCATGGCGTTCCAGCGGCTCGCCCTGCTCGCGCCGGAACGCCATGAAGCGTTCGGAGTGAGCCAGGTCGACGGACGCCCATTCGAACAACGAACGCAAGACCGTCATCCGCGCGCGGGCCGCGCGCGGCCAGTCGATCAACTCGAGCCATTCCAGCTCGGCCAGTTCCTGGCGCAGGTTGTGCGTATCGATTACCGCGCGTACCGTCTGCTCGCCGCTGGTGCGCACAGGATCGACATACAGCCCGTTGAGAAACAGACGGCTGGACGGCGCGTAAGGACTGTAACGTTCCGGCGCCGCGGCAAACAGCGCGTGCAGCGGGCTGATGGCCAGGGCGTCGGCGCCCTTCTCCGCGGCGGCCTTCGCACAGAGCTCGAGTGCGCTGAAGTCGCCGATGCCACCGTCGCCGGGACGACGCAGGGCGGCCATCTGCACGGCCATGCCCCATGGCCGGCGGGCACCGGCGATATCGCCGACGCCGAAGCCTCGTGGCGGTGCGATGGCAAGGGTGATCTCGTCCTCGTCCAGCATCAGGGTGTAGTACCCCGGGATGGACGGCGCGGCGATGTCACCGACGCCCGAGGCCAATTCGCCTTCAGCCACGCGGCCACCTTCGCTGTCCAGCACCTTCCACACGCGTCCGCGTGGCAGCGGGGGAATGGCGACCCGCTCGCCCGCGTCGGCGGTAATCATGCGCGGCGGTCGGCGCCCCGTGCGCTCCAGCTCGAGCAGGCGCAGGCTGGCTTCGACATCGTCGCCGTTGTCGGCCGGCAAACCCACGGCACGGAGCACCGCGCGCAGGGTGGCATCGGGCGTCGTCTGCGGCCGGCCCAGCGCATCGCGCCAGTCGACATCGATACCGGCCTGTCCGGCGAGCAGCGCAAGACGATCGTCGAGGGGGACGTTCACGGATCAGGACTCCAGGCAGGCGACGGTGCGACGGGCCGGAATGGACCCGCGCGAAACGGAAGCGACGTCCGCGGCATCGCCGTGCAGCCAGGCCGCGGACGGCGATGGTGGCTGCTGGATCGTGATGTCGGTGTCGCCGAGGTTGACGTACAGGGTCAGCGTAGCCGCACCCAGTTTCCATGCGGCACGGAAGGCGCGATCGCCCAGGGCCTCCGCACCGCTGGCGGTGGCTTCGCCGATATGCGGCGCCACGTGCTTGTTCCGCTGCGCGATCAGCTCCTTCAGCAGGTGGCGCCGCGCTTCGCCAGCGCCTTCCTCGCGAACGGGAATGGACGCGGTAAACGTGTCGTAGGCGTTGGGATCGGGAATTTCCTCACCGCCAAAACTGGTGAATGCCTCGAATTCCCGGCGCCGGCCGTCGCGCACGGCCTTGCGCAGGTCGTCATCCTGGAAATCGGTGAAGAACAGGAATGGCGTACGGCTGGCCCATTCCTCGCCCATGAACAGCATCGGCACGAAGGGCGCCAACAGCAACAGGGCCAGCGCCGCGTCCATCGTCTCCGCGTGCACCAGCGTGGTCAGGCGATCGCCGAAGGCACGATTGCCGACCTGGTCATGGTTCTGCAGGAAGTTGACGAAACGGCTGGGCGGCAGGTGCGCGCTGGACTCACCCCGGCGCTTGCCACCCATGGCCTCGCCCTGGAAGACGAAGCCCTCCTGCAGGCTGCGCAACAGCTTCGGCAACGCCGGATGGTAATGCTGGTAGTAGCCCTCGTCCTCGCCGGTGAGCAGCGCGTGCAGGGCGTTGTGGAAATCGTCGTTCCACTGCGCATCGAAACGACCCCGTCCGAGCAGGCTGGCCTGGTTGGCCTCGTTCTCCAGCACCAGGTGCACGTGCCGCTCCGGCCCGACGGCCGCATGCACACGCGCGGCCAGCGAGGCGAGCCAGCCGGGGTTGCCGATGGCGTGCACGGCGTCGAAGCGCAGGCCGTCGAAGCGGAACTCCTCGATCCAGTACAGGGCGTTGTGCACGAAGAAGTCGCCCACCTGGGGCAGGGCGACCCCGATAGCGGCACCCCATGGCGTATGCACCGATGCATCGAAGAACGGCGACGCATAGGCGCCAAGGTAATTGCCGTCCGGACCGAAGTGGTTGTAGACCACGTCGAGGAAGACCATGAGGCCCAGCCCGTGGGCCGTATCGATCAACGACTTCAGGTCATCGGGCGAGCCGTACGCGTCGGCGGGCGCATACGGCAGCACGCCGTCATAGCCCCAGTTGCGCTCGCCGGGGAATTCGCCGATCGGCATGAGTTCGATGGCGGTGATGCCTAGCGAGACCAGGTGCGGCAGCATCATCTCCACGCCGTGAAACCCGCCCAGGGCGCCGACATGCAGTTCGTAGAGGATGGTTTCGTGCCACGGCCGGCCCTGCCAGGCGGTATGCCGCCATGAGAACGCGCGCGGGTCGACCACCACGCTGTAGCCGTGCACGTCACCGCCGCGCTGGCGGCGCGACGCCGGGTCCGGGACGACCGTGCCGTCGGCCAGGCGGAACCGGTATCCGGTGCCCGCTTCCGCGGGACAGATGCACTCGAACCAGCCGTCGTCCAGGGCGCGCATCGTCGAGGCCTGTCCCGTATCGCATTCGATTGAAACCTCCTCGGCGTCGGGTGCCCAGAGCCGGAAGCGTGCGGTGCCCTCCCCCGTGAGTTGCGCACCGTACGGCATGGTGTGCGCGTAGTCGCGGGTCATGCCGGCTCCGTCCGTACCGTTGCCGCCAGCAGCACCACGCTCCTGCCCTCCACGTCGATCGTCGGTTCGGTCCACGGTAGCTCCGGCGCCAGTGGCGCGGCAGTGTTGCAACGCAGCCGCCAGTTCGCGGCGGGCTGCGGCAAATGAAAGAGGTGCGTTTCCGGCGTGGCGTTGACCAGGATCAGGGTCACGTCGGCACGTTTTTCGGCATGCACCTGGGCACGTCGCAAGGCAAGCAGGCGGCCCTCGGTGTAGCCCCAGGTCTCCAGGGTCATCTCCGCGCCGCTCTCGTCGAACCACGCGACTTCGCGCATGCCCGGGGCCACCTCGGTGTCGCCGCGGAGGAAGTGCGCGGCGCGCAGCGTGGGATGCTGCTCGCGCAGGCGAACCAGCCGCGCGACGAACTCGGTCAGCTCACGCCCACCATCGGACGTGGCCAGTTTCCAGTCGTACCACGACAGCTCGGTATCCTGGCAATAGGCGTTGTTGTTGCCGTGCTGGGTGCGGCCGAACTCGTCGCCGCCCAGCAACATGGGCGTGCCGTGCGAGAAGAACAGCGTGGCCAGCATGGCCCGCTTCTGCCGGTCGCGCTGCAGACGGATGGCCGGGTCGTCCGTTGGGCCCTCGACGCCGTGGTTGAAGCTTTCGTTGTCGTTGCCGCCGTCCCGGTTGTCTTCACCGTTGGCGTCGTTATGTTTGTCGTTGTAGCTGACCAGGTCCTGCAGCGTGAACCCGTCGTGGGCCGTGATGAAGTTGACCGACGCCCACGGCTTGCGCTTCTGGTGGTCGAAAAGTTCGCCGGAGGCCTGCAGGCGGCCGGCCAGCGCACCGCGCATGTTGGAGTCGCCCTTCCAGAACCGGCGGATATCGTCGCGGAACTGTCCGTTCCACTCCGCGAAGCCTGGCGGATGGTTGCCCAGCTGGTAGCCGCCGGGCCCGATGTCCCAGGGTTCGGAGATCAGCTTGACGTTGGCCAGCACCGGGTCCTGGCGCATCGCATCGAACAGGCCGCAGCACGGATCGAAGCCGTGCTCCTCACGGCCCAGGCTCACCCCCAGGTCGAAGCGGAAACCGTCCACGTGGAAGGTCTGTACCCAGTAGCGAAGGGAATCCATCACCAGCTGGATCACGCGCGGATGCGCCGTGTTGACGGTGTTGCCGGTACCCGTGTCGTTGATGCAGTAACGCGGATTGTCCGGCATCAGGCGGTAGTAGCTCTTGTTGTCCAGCCCGCGGAACGACATGGTGGTGCCCAGCTCGCTGCCTTCGCAGGTGTGGTTGTAGACCACGTCCAGGATGACCTCGATACCGGCGGCATGCAGGGCCTGCACGGCGGCGCGGATCTCGTTCAGCGCACCCTCGGCGAGATAGGCGGGCTCCGGTGCAAAGAACGCAAGGGTGTTGTAGCCCCAGTAATTGCGCAGCTTCATCTCGGCCAGGCGGCGATCCTGCAGGAACGCGTGCACCGGCAGCAGTTCCACCGCGGTGATGCCCAGCTTGACCAGGTAGTCGATGACGTAGGGATCGGCCAGCGCGATGAAGGTGCCCCGCTCGTGCGGGCGGATGCGATGCAGCATCCGCGTGATGCCCTTCAGGTGGGTCTCGTAGATGATCGTCTCGTTCCACGGCGTATGCGGACGATGGTTGTGCGTCCAGTGCATCGGCTCGTCGACGACCACGGCCTTGGGCATGGCCGCGGCGCTGTCTCGCCGGTCGAACGACAGATCCGCGCGTGGCGAGGCCACGCGGTAACCGTGCAACGCATCGGACCAGCGTACCTGGCCGTGCAGCAGGCGCGCATAGGGGTCCAGCAGCAGCTTGTTGGGATTGAAGCGGTGCCCCTCTTCCGGCGCATAGGGGCCATGCGCGCGGAAGCCGTACAGCGTGCCGCCACGTACGCGTGGCAGGTAACCGTGGAAGACCTCGTCCGTACACTCGGGGAGGTCGTAGCGAGCGATCTCGCGCTTGCCGGAGGGATCGAAGAGACAGAGCTCGATGCGTTCCGCGTGGGCGGAAAACACCGCGAAGTTCGTGCCCATGCCGTCGCACGTGGCACCCAGGGGGTGCGGCGTGCCGGACTGCATGCGCTCGGGAAGTGCAGGCATCGGATTCCTCGTCAGTCGGCCACGAAGATGACCGTGGACAGTGGCGGCAGGCTCGCCACCAGCGAATGGTCGAAACCGTGGGCGGGTACGGCCTCGGCATGCCGCGCCCCCTCGTTACCCACGCCCGAACCGCCGTAGTCGACGGCATCGGAATTGAAGGCCTCGCGCCAGCGCCCGCCTTCGGGCACGCCGAGGCGGAAACCGTGCCGCGGCGTGGGCGTCATGTTACTCACCACCAGGGCCGGGCGGCCACCCTCGGCAAAGCGCAGCCAGGCGAACACGCTCTGCCCGGCATCGTCGCCGACCACCCAGCGGAAACCGCGCGGATCGGCATCCCACGCGTGCAGGGCCGGCGTGGCGGCATAGAGGTGGTTGAGGTCGCGCACGGTCTTCTGCACGCCCAGGTGCAAGGGGGAATCCAGCAGTTCCCAGGCGATCTGGGCGTCGTGGTTCCACTCGTGCGGCTGGGCGATTTCCGCGCCCGTGAACAGCAGCTTCTTGCCCGGGTGCGCCCACATGAACCCGTAATAGGCGCGAAGGTTGGCGAAACGCTGCCATTCGTCGCCGGGCATCCGGCCCAGCAGCGAACGCTTGCCGTGCACCACTTCATCGTGCGACAGCGGCAGCACGAACTTCTCGGAATACGCATAGACCATGCTGAAGGTCATCTCGCCATGGTGGTACTGGCGGTACAGCGGGTCGCGCGACATGTATTCCAGCGAGTCGTGCATCCAGCCCATGTTCCACTTGAAGTCGAAGCCAAGGCCGCCCTGCTCCACCGGCTGCGTCACGCCCGGCCAGGCCGTGGATTCCTCGGCGATGGTCATGCAGTCGGGATGGCGCTCGGCCACGAGCTGGTTGACCCGGCGCAGGAAGGCGATGGATTCCAGGTTCTCGCGACCACCGTACTGGTTGGGCACCCATTCGCCGTGCTTGCGCGAGTAATCGCGATACAGCATGGAGGCCACCGCATCCACGCGCAGGCCGTCGATATGGAATCGTTCCAGCCACGCCAGTGCGCTGGCCACCAGGAACGCAGACACCTCGTTGCGCCCCAGGTTGTAGATCAGCGTGTTCCAGTCCTGATGGAAGCCCTCGCGCGGGTCGGCATGTTCATACAACGGCGTGCCGTCGAAATGCGCCAGACCGTGGATATCCGTGGGGAAATGGGCAGGCACCCAGTCGACGATGACGCCCACCCCGGCCTCGTGGCAGCGGTCCACGAAACGGGCGAAGGCTTCCGGCGTGCCGAAGCGCGACGCCGGCGCGAACTGGCCCAGCGGCTGGTAGCCCCACGATCCGCCGAACGGATGCTCCGATACCGGCAGCAGTTCGATATGACTGAAACCCATGCCGGCCACGTAGGGAATAAGGCGTTCGCCCAACTCGTCCCACTGCAGTTCGCGTCCGTCCTCGCCACGCAGCCAGGAGCCGGCGTGCACTTCGTAGATCGACAGCGGCGACCCGGCGTGATGCATGGCACCGCGTCGACGCAGCCACTCGTCGTCGGTCCAGCGGAAGGCGGTGGGGTCGGCGACGATCGACGCCGTGGACGGCGGCAGTTCGGCGGACAATGCCACCGGATCCGCCCGCTGCAGCACCGAGCCGTCGGCGCCCCAGATCTCGTACTTGTAGCGCGCACCGGGCAGCAGGCTCGGCACGAACAGCTCCCACACGCCAGCCGGCACGCGCTTGCGCATCGGCAACCGACGACCATCCCAGCTGTTGAAGTCGCCCACGACGCTGACGCGCTGCGCATTGGGCGCCCAGACCGCGAAACGCACGCCGGCCACGCCGTCGATGGTCATGGGGTGGGCGCCCAGGCAGAGGAACAGCTCGGTATGCGTTCCCGCGGAGAGCCGCGCCAGGTCGTCGTCGCCCAGCAGGTTGCCGAAACGATAGGCGTCGTCGATCTCCTGCGTGGCCGACGGCCAGTGGATGCGCAGTCGATACGCCGCATCGGAGTCCGGGAAGCCGGCAAACAGGCCAACGTCATGCACGCGTTGCAGCTGGCCCAGCGTGTGGCCGTTGCCGTCGATCAGCTCGACGCCCTGCGCGCCCGGTTGCAGCGTGCGCACCACGCGGCGCCCGTCCACGGTGTGCGCGCCGAGCA
This sequence comes from Luteibacter sp. PvP120, assembly GCF_054055715.1. Taxonomy (NCBI): domain Bacteria; kingdom Pseudomonadati; phylum Pseudomonadota; class Gammaproteobacteria; order Lysobacterales; family Rhodanobacteraceae; genus Luteibacter; species Luteibacter sp. PvP120. The sequence goes on from NZ_JBSRXP010000001.1 coordinate 795,604, forward strand.
ACGCGAAGGGGTCGCCATGACGCCCGTCGACGAGCGCATCGACGGCGGCGGTATCGGTCAGGCCGTAGGTACGGGGATCAGTCACGTCGCATCCTTCAGTTCGTTGGACATGTCGCCGCGGGCGGCATGGAGCAGTCCACGCACCGGCACGTCGACCCAGCCGGGTCGGTTCGCGGCTTCATAGTTCACTTCGTAGGCAGCCTTCTCGATGACGTAGAGCTCCACGATCGGCGCGAGGGCATCGGATTCCACCCAACGCACGGGAGCCGCGTCGAGCACGCGACGGTAGGCGTCGAGGAACGTGCGCGACGAACGCTCGCGGAACCGCGCGAGAAACTCGACGAAGCCGGCGTCCTCGACCGGAGCCAGACCATCCTCGCCACGGCGGGCCATGGCAGCGGCATAGTCCAGCGATCGCAGGAAGCCGGCCACATCGCGCAGCGGCGAGCCCTTGGCCCGACGCTCGTCCAGCGTTCGCGCCGGTTCGCCCTCGAAGTCGATGATGTAGGCGTCGTCCTGTACCACCAGGATCTGGCCGAGATGGAAGTCGCCATGGACACGCGTCTTCAGCGAGGAGACGCCCGCACTGGCCAGTTTGCCTACCCGCGCTTCGAGAGCGCCGGCCACGCCGCGGAGGGACTCGATGTCCGAAGCCGCCGGCTCGGCCACGTCCTTGAGCTGATCGATCGAGGCCAAGGCCCGGGCGATCTGCGCGCGGATGCTGTCATGCACCGCCTTGACGTCCGCGTCGCCGGCTCGCTCGGGCGAAAACGCCGACACGTCGGACGGCTGTGCCAACAGCGCGTGCAATTCACCCAGGCGCGTGCCCACGGCCGTGGCGAAGGCATCGTATCCGCCATCGATTTCCGTCTGGCGCGCCGCATCCTCCGAATGGCTGTATTCGTCGTAGCTGCGACGCAGGTAATCGAGCGTCCAGCGCCACGCATCGCCCTGGTTACGCAGGAAACCCTGCAGCACGGCAAGCGTGGTGCGTTCGCCGCCTTCCTGGATGCGCACCACCTCGCCCAGCAGCGGCGACGTATTGGCGTAGCCGCGCTCGGTCAGGTAGCGGCCCATCTCCACTTCCGGGTTGATACCCACGGCGGTGCGGCGGAACAGCTTCACCACCCCCGCGTCGTGCATGATCATGGAGCTGTTGGACTGCTCGGCCGACAACCAGCGACTGGGGATCTCGGCATCGAAATGCACGCCGGCGAACGCATCCGTGGTCTCGAAGCGCACCACCCCGCCATTGACCGGCAGTTCGGTGCCCTGGCGCAAGCCGATCAGCAGACCGGAAGCAAAGGCATCCAGGGTGAAACCGTCGGTAAGCAGGCCGATGCGGCGACCGCGGCGCACACGCGCCAGCGCCAGCTGCTGCGCGCGTGCCGTGGGATTTTCGTCTTCCCAGACGATACCGGCCGGCAGGCTGTACTGCTCGACGCCGCCGTCGGCCAGGCTGACCTCCACCTCGGTAAAGATCAGGTCGTCACCATGGTCGGGCCAGGGCACCGCATACAGAATCCTGGCGCTGGCGATGCCGCGGTCCTTCGAGGCGAACCAGCGACGCACGCCGAGGTAGCCCGGCAACACCTGGGTTTCGATCACGCCACGATGGTGGGCCATGACCGGACCTTCGATGAGCGCACCGCGCACCACCAGCGTCTCGTAGTCCGGCAGCGGCTCGGCCGGCACCTCGTGCCAGTCGGGCATCTGCGCGTTCGCGCAGATCTGGAACGCGTAGAAACCGTACGGCGGCAGGGTCAGCAGGTAAGGCAACTGCCCGATCGGCGGGAACGAGGAACCGCCCATGATCTCGATCGGCACCTGGCCGTCGAAGGCGGCCACGTCCAGTTCGACCGCCTGCAGTGAGCGCGACATGTTGGCCACGCACAGCAGGTGCTCGCCCTCGAACTCGCGCAGGTAGGCAAGTACCTTGCGGTTGCCCGGGTAAAGGAACTTGAGCGTGCCGCGACCGAACGCCTTGTAGCGCTTGCGCACGGCCAGCATGCGCCGCGTCCAGTTCAGCAGGGAATGCGGATCGCGCCCCTGCGCCTCGACGTTGATCGCCTGGTACCCGTACAGCGGATCCATGATCGGCGGCAGCACCAGGCTGGCCGGATCGGCACGCGAGAAACCGCCGTTGCGGTCGACCGACCACTGCATCGGCGTGCGCACGCCGTCACGGTCGCCCAGGTGGATGTTGTCGCCCATGCCGATCTCGTCGCCGTAGTACAGCACCGGCGTACCGGGCATCGACAGCAGCAACGCATTCATCAGCTCGATGCGCCGGCGATCGCGCTCCAGCAGCGGCGCAAGGCGGCGACGGATACCCAGGTTGATGCGGGCGCGGCGATCGGCGGCGTAGGTCTGCCACAGGTAATCGCGCTCGTTGTCGGTCACCATCTCCAGCGTCAACTCGTCGTGGTTGCGCAGGAAGATCGCCCACTGGCAGTTTTCCGGAATGGCCGGGGTCTGCCTCATGATGTCGGTGATCGGGAAACGATCCTCGCGGGCGATCGCCATGTACATGCGCGGCATCAGCGGGAAGTGGAACGCCATGTGGCATTCGTCGCCGTTGCCGAAGTAATCCTGCGTGTCTTCCGGCCACTGGTTGGCCTCGGCCAGCAGCATGCGATCCGGGTAGTGCTGGTCGATCTCCGCACGCATCAGCTTGAGGATGTCGTGCGTCTCGGGCAGGTTTTCGTTGTTGGTGCCTTCGCGCTCGATGAGGTACGGCACCGCATCCAGGCGCAGGCCATCCACGCCCAGGTCAAGCCAGAACCGCATCACGTCGAGCACGGCCTTGATCACCGCCGGATTGTCGAAGTTCAAGTCGGGCTGGTGGGAAAAGAAGCGATGCCAGAAGTACTGACCGGCCACCGGGTCCCAGGTCCAGTTCGACTTTTCGGTGTCGAGGAAGATGATGCGCGTGCCATCGTAAGCCTGGTCGGTATCGGACCAGACATAGAAGTTGCGCGCCGCCGAGCCCTTCTTGGCCAGGCGAGCGCGCTGGAACCACGGATGCTGGTCGGACGTGTGGTTGATGACCAGCTCGGTGATGACGCGCAGGCCGCGTCGGTGCGCCTCGGCGATGAACCGCTTGGCGTCGGCCAGCTTGCCGTAGTCCGGATGCACGGATTTGTATTCGGCGATGTCGTAGCCGTCGTCACGTCGCGGGCTGGGATAGAACGGCAGCAACCACAGCGTGTTGACACCCAGTTCGGCGATGTAGTCCAGCTTCTGGATCAGGCCTTCGAAATCGCCCACGCCATCATCGTTCGCATCGAAGTACGACTTCAGGTGCACCTGGTAGATGATCGCGTCCTTGTACCAGAGCGGGTCGTTCGAAAAATCGGGGGCGCTCGCCTGCTTCTTGCCTTTGGCACGTGTAGCCATGGATCAGACTCCCGGAAGGCGGACGTGCCAGACGGCGTAAGGCTGGCCGAGGCCGAGCCAGACGTCCTGTCGCGTACCGCGCCATGCGATGGGTTGGTTATGGAGGAGATCCTGGACGTCCAGCGCGGCATCCGGGGCCAGGCCCCAGTCTTCCAGCGGCAGCGTGAGGTCGGAGGACTGGGCGTTGTGCGGGTCCAGGCTGATGGCGACCAGCACGAGATCGTTCTGCGTGCGCTTTTCGAAGAACAGCACCTGGTCGTTCCCGGATGGCAGGAAGCGCACGCCCAGATGCGATTGCAGCGCGGGATGGGCGCGGCGGATATGGTTGAGCTGGGTGATCTCCGCCACGATGTTGCCGGGCGCGTCGAAGTCGCGCACGCGGATCTCGAATTTCTCGGAGTCCAGGTACTCTTCCTTGCCTGGCAGCGGTGCGGCTTCGCAGATCTCGAAGCCCGAATACATGCCCCACAGGCCGGACAGCGTCGTCGCCAGCGCCGCGCGGATGAGGAAGCCCGGCCGCCCGGAGGTCTGCAGGAAGTACGGGTTGATATCCGGCGTGTTGACGAAGAAGTTCGGGCGGAAGAAATCCTTCGGCGCGGTCGTGGTCAGCTCGGTCAGGTAGTCGATGAACTCCTGCTTGGAGTGACGCCAGGTGAAATAGGTGTACGACTGGCTGAAGCCGACCTTGGCCAGGCGATACATCGGCTTGGGCCGGGTGAAGGCCTCCGACAGGAACAGGGCGTCCGGATACTTCGCACGCACCCGCCCGATCATCCATTCCCAGAACGGGAACGGCTTGGTGTGCGGGTTGTCCACGCGGAACGTGCGCACGCCTTCGGCCGCCCAGAACAGCACGGCGTCGCAAAGCGCCTGCCACAGCGAGGGAATGGCGCCGTCCGCGTAGAAATCGACGTTGACGATGTCCTGGTATTTCTTGGGCGGGTTTTCCGCGTACTTGATGCTGCCGTCCGGACGCCAGTCGAACCATTCCGGATGCTCCTTCAGCCACGGATGGTCCTGCGAACACTGGATGGCGAAGTCCAGCGCCAGCTCCAGGCCGTGCTCATGGGCGGCGTCGCGCAGCGCGCGGAAATCGTCCATCGTGCCCAGTTGCGGATGCACCGCCGTATGGCCGCCATCCGGCGAACCGATGGCGTACGGGCTGCCGGGATCGTCCGGACCCGGCGTCAGCGTGTTGTTCGGCCCCTTGCGGAAGGCCTTGCCGATCGGATGGATCGGCGGGAAATACAGCACGTCGAAGCCCATGTCGCGGATGGCCGGCAGCCGCGCGATCGTGTTGCGGAACGTGCCGTGTTTCGCCTTGTCGTCGGTCATCGACCGCGGGAACAATTCGTACCAGCTGGCAAAGCCGGCCTCCCGACGGTCCACTTCCAGCGTGAACGTCTCAGTGGCGGACGCGCGGACGCGCGGATCGGTGGCCATCATGAGGGCGACGGTGGCCTCGTCCAGCAACGAGGCAAGGCGTTGCTCGTCGTCGGCCTTCGCCAGCGATGCCGCCAGGCTGCGCAGCGCCTTGGCCTTCGGGCCGGCGGCGTCCTTCGCCCGGGCCTCGACCATCAGGCGGCCCTCTTCCAGTTCCAGGCCCAGCGGTACGCCCGCGGCATGCTTGACCTCGATTTCGTGGTGGTAGCTGGCGAAGCGATCGTGCCATGCCTCGACCTGGAACTCGTAGCGCCCTACCCGCGTCGGCACGAAGCTGGCCGCATGGATGTCGTTGTTGACCGGCTGCATGACGACCTCGCGCCAGGCGCGTTCGTCCTGGGCGCGATAGCGCAGCCGTGCGGCCAGCACCTCATGCCCGTCCATGAAAATGTCGGCGGTGACGTCCACGGACTGGCCGACCACGCGCTTGGCCGGGAAACGCCCGGCATCCACTACCGGCTGCACGTTCTCGATCATGACGCGATCCGCTCGCGATGCTGCCTGTAGCCATTCTTTCTGCACGCTGCTTCCCAGTTTGCGTTTCGCCGGAACAGCCGGCTGTCCTGTCAGGGTCAGGACGCCGCCCGGTGCCAGCACCAGGCTGTCGCCCTGGTCGAACACCTTGCGCCCTTCTGCCGAGGTCCACGGGGCGAAGTGCGTCGCCGCACCCACCAGTCCCTGCGCCGCGGTGACCACCGCATCCCGATCCAGCGAGGCGTTGACCAGCGTGAGGGTCGCGCCGGGGGCGGTCCTCGGATCGGGACCGTGCACGGTCAGGAACGACGCCACGCCATGACCGACAGCGACGAACGGTGCCGCCGGCACCTCCTCGCGCACGGCCGCATTCGCGGCACGAACGGTATCGCTCACGTCGACGATCGCACCCTGCGCGAGCGATGCCGGTGTGACCGGCTGACCACGACGCGGGTCGAGGCGTTCGTGCTGGGCGAACTCGAAACCCATCGGCATCATCCAGCCGCCCGGGGACGTGGCGGCGAAGGCGATCGCACGCTGGTGGGCATGTTCCAGCTGGTTGTGCTCGCCCATCTGTTCACCAAAGCGCGGGCCGAACGGCTCCTCCACGCAGGCCACGGCCGGTGCCACCGCGGCAAGGCGCTCCGCCTCCTCCGCGAACCAGGGCGCCCTGAAATCCCACCAGTTGGCGGAAGACACCACCGCATCGAAGCCCGCGCCGGACAGAGCGGCGAGATCCTCAGGCGCCAGGCCCGGCGTCCAGGCCAGAAACGCCGCTTCCGCCGCATCGGTGTGCGTGCCACGCACGGCTGCGATCAGCGGCTTCCAGCGTTCGGCGCGCAGGCGTTGCGGGTGCACCACGCGAAAACCCTCGACGCCAGCAGCAGTCCAGCGGTGCATCCGGTCGACCCACCACTGCGTGGCCGCCTCGGCCACGTCGGGATCGTTGAAACGCCAACGCACGCTGTCGCTTTCCGCCGGTGTCCAGCGGGGGTCCGGCGTGCCGTGCTGGGCGGCCACGGCACGGAACCACTCGAGATGCGCCTGGCGTACCGGGGCGTCCGAGGACACCTCGTCCAGCGACAGGTCCAGCCACAACTCCATGCGGTGGTTGCGACATGCCTTGGCAATCTGGGCCAGCCGGTCGGTGGCCTCGCCTTCGTCGGACACCGACGTGTTAAGACGATCGAAATCACGTGTAACGAAAACGTCACCGGTGGCCGATGCATCGAAGGGAGGCGCTATCAGCAACTGGCGGAAGCCGAGCGAGGCGGCATGCTCGATCCAGGCGTTCCACGCGGTCAGCGGACCTGCCAGCAACGGATGCAGGTAGTAGATTCGGAAGGGTGCACGCGTACTTGCAGGCATGTGACTCGTGTTCCTCGAAGGGTAATCACAAGCATGCCGGGCATCATGTATGCATCGTGCCAATCCCGGACATGCCAAGACCTTCACAGTGACGCACAGGGGTGTTTCGGAAGCGTGAACAGGCGTCGTGGATTCGTACGCGGGGTTCAGGCGCCCATATCGCGCATGAGCGCCGCCACGGCCTGCTCGTCGTCACCCTGCCGCTGCGCCAGCAAGGCGGCCGCGCCATGGCGATCGGCCTCCGTGCGGTTCTGGCCGAGCTTCCATTTTCCCTCCATTCGCGCGATGGGGATGCGGATGCCCACGATGCCGCGATACATGGCAGCGAGATAGTCGTCGGGGGCATCGCCGACCCGCCACGGTGTGGGCTGGGTGGCATCGTGCTCGGCCTGGGCCGTCAGCCGCTCGAGCAGGTCGCGCAGCGACTCAGGGTCGGTGAACGTATGCGCCGGGCCGTAGGCATGGACGGCGATGTAGTTCCAGGTGGGCACCTCGCGATGGTGCTCGGCCTTGCCCGGATAACCGTTGGGCGAGATATAGGCGTGCGGCCCGGCGAAGATCGACAGGACCTCGCCCTCGCTGCGGTGTACGTGGTCGTTGCATCTGGCCACATGGCAATACAGCGTGCCCAGCGGACCTTCGTCGGGGGCCAGCACGAAGGGAACATGACTGGCCTCGATGCCACCCTGCCCCGCGGTGACCAGCGTGCCGAAGGCGATACGTCGGATGGCCCCGTGCAGGATGTGCGGCCGGTCTTCGACGAACGCCTTCGGGGTATACATGTCAGTGCCCGAACTTGATCTCTTCGCCCTCGTGGCCGCGGTCCCAGCCGCGCAGTTCGTCGCGGATGTGCGCAATGCGCTGACGCCCGAGGGCGTTGCGCTCCTCGTCCAGCACCAGGCCGTCGAGCAGTTCGCCCAGACGCTGCGCCGTGGGCAGCATGGCGTCCCAGGCATCCAGGGCGGGCACCGGACCGGGCAGCGCCATGAAGAACGACAGGCCGGACGTCTGCAACGTGGCGATGCGCGCCATGTCGAAATTGCCAGGCTTGGTCAGGTTGGCCACGCTGAAGATCGGCCCCTGCTCGGGATGGCCGTCCACGAGGCGGTGGTAGATGCCCATGTCGCCGAATTCGAGGCCGGCCTTCTCGGCGGCGACGATCAGGTCGGAACCGTTGAACCGGCTGCCCTCGCGGGCCACCACGTAGAGGCTGACGATGCGCTCCACGGGCGCGTTCGGCGGGCGGCGACCGAGGTCGGAGCGCGGCGGCGTGCGCGGGGGAGCCGGTGCGGGCGCAGGGGCTTGCGGGCGGGGCGGCGGCACCGGTGAGGGCGCAGCGGCGGAGGCGTGCGTGCCACGCGGATCGTCCAGGTCGAACGGCAGGTCGAGGTCCAGGCGCGGCTCGACGCGCTGCGACTCGTGGCGCGGCGGCTCATGGCGCGGCGCGGCCGGACGCGGCGGCTCGGCACGGTGCGCATCGCGGGCCGTGAGGTCGTCGGCCAGGGGCGCCGCGGAGGCGGTACGCTCCCCGGCCAGCGAGGCGCCAAGGCGCTCCAGCTCCGCACGCAGGTCCACATCCAGCTCGGTATGCCGCGGGCGCGGGTTGAACAGTGGATCGTTGGCGTCGTCGACGACCTCGTGGGCGGCATCGCGCGCACTGAAGGAGGCGTGGTCCCGATCGTCGAACTCATCGCCCTCGTCAACCTCGTCGCCGTCGTTGAACACGGGCTCGCGACGTTCGCGGGCACGCCCGGGCTGCTCGGGCACCGGCTTGCGACGGCCCTGCTCCTTGCGTGGCTGGCCAAAGAGCCAGAGCAGCACCATCACGACGATGCCGACGAAGAGCATCGGGATGCCCACGGCGGGGTTCCAGGCGAGGCCGATGGCGGGATTCATGGTTCGATTTCCTTGAAGAACGGTACTTAGGCGACGCCGACGAGCTTGGACGCCTCGGCCAGGTCCACCTGGACGAGGCGGGAGACACCCGGCTCGCGCATGGTAACGCCGCACAGCTGATGCGCGGCCTCCATGGTGGCCTTGTTGTGGCTGACGAAAATGAATTGCACCTTCTCGCTCATTTCACGAACCATGGCCGAGAAGCGACCGACGTTGGCTTCGTCCAGCGGCGCGTCCACCTCGTCCAGCAGGCAGAACGGTGCGGGATTGAGACCGAAGATGGCAAACACCAGCGAGACCGCGGTGAGCGCTTTCTCGCCGCCGGACAGCAAGGTGATGTTGGACACCCGCTTGCCGGGGGGGCGGGCCATGATCGACACGCCGGTGTCCAGCAGGTCGTCGCCGGTGAGTTCGAGATACGCGTGGCCGCCGCCGAACAGGCGCGGGAAAAGCTCCTGCACGCCCGCGTTGACCCGGTCGAAGGTTTCCTTGAAACGCTGGCGGGTTTCGCGGTCGATCTTCTTGATCGCGCCTTCCAAAGTTTCCATCGCGCTGGTCAGGTCCAGCAGCTGCGCGTCGAGGTATTCCTTGCGCTGCGACTGCTCGGCGTGCTCCTGGATGGCGGCCAGGTTGACCGGCTCCAGGCGGGCGATCTTGCCGGACAGGTCGACCAGCTGCTGCTGCCAGCGCGCCGGTTCCGCGTCCTCGGGCAATTCGGTGAGCAGGGCATCGAGTTCGAGGCCGGAGGCGACGATGGCCTCGGCGAGCTGTTCCGCTCGCAGCTGCAATGCCTGCGCCGCCAGGCGCTTTTCGGACACGCTTTCGCGCACCTGGCCCAGCACGTGTTCGACGCGCTGGCGCTCCTGCTCGAGGCGGCGGAATTCCGCGTCGCAGTCTTCCAGCGCACGGCGTGCCTCCACCAGCTGGCGATCGACCAACAGGCGCTGGTCGAGGTAGGTCTGCCGCTCGGCTTCCAGCTCCGCGATGGGATCGGAGCCCGCGGCCAGCTGCTGGTCGATTTCGTCACGCCGGGCCACGACCTGGCGCAGCTGGGTATCCAGGCGGGCCAGCGCCTGCTCCAGCGAGCCGAGGGCGGAGCGCTTGGATTCCATGCTGAGGGCCAGCTGGTGCGACTGGTCGGCCGCTTCGCGCGCGTTGATGCGCGCCTCCTCGCGTGCCTCCAGCAGCTCGCGGCGCTCGTTTTCCAGCCCGCGGCGCTCGTCCTCGCGATCGCCCATGAGGCCCACGGCCTCGTCGAGGCGGGCGCGGGCATCGCGGGTCTGGCCCTGCAGTTCGTCCAGCTGGTCAACGATGACCGATATTTCGCCGCCGACCTTCTCGGCGCGCGCACGGGCCGTCTCCATCTTGCCGCGGTGGCTCTGCAACTGCCCGGCCAGTTCGGACAACCGACGGTGCGCCGCGTAGAGATCGCGCTGCGCGTCGTCGCGCTGGCGCTCGGTCTCGAACTTGCTGGCGCGCAGCGCTTCCAGTTGCTCGGTGCGCTCGTCGATCGTGGCCTCGAGGGTTTCGATCTGGCCGGCCAGCTGGCGGATCTCGCGCTCGCGCGCCAGCACGCCCACCTGGTTGCCCTGCGCGCGCAGGACGCGCGCCCAGCCCGGACCCATCCAGGCGCCATCACGGGTGATGACCGACTGGTGCGGCTGCAGCGTGGCCACGCGCGCGGCGGCGGCCTCGGCCGATTCCGCGACCATGACTCGGGCGAGCAAGGCCATGGCGGCCACGGGGCCACGCACGTGCTCGGCCAGTGTGCCGGCCGGCCCGGCGACACCGTCTTCCCGGGCGAACAAGGCGACATCAGCCTGGCCCAGCGCCTCGAATTCGGGCACCAGCGCTTCCGGCGCATCCACCAGCACGCCGTCGAGCAGGCCCGCCAGCACGGTTTCCACGGCCGATTCGTAGCCGGCATCCACCTGCAGCGACTCGCCCAGGCGGCGCGAGCGATCCAGCCCCAGGCGCGCCAGCCAGCCGCTGGCGGCGGTTTCCTCCTGGCCCAGCGCGGCGCTCTGCAGGGCTTCGAGCGAGGCCTGGCGGCCGCGCGCGGTCTGCAGCTGCTGACGACCGTCGTTCAGCGCGGTCTGCACCTGGCGCTCTTCGTCCAGCACGCGCTCGTAGGCCACCTTGTGCTGGTCGAGCACGCCGCCCAGGTGCTCCACGCGCTCGCGCTGCGTGTCGTGTTCGGTATCGAGCTGTTCCGCCGCGGCGTCGAGGGCAGCGATGTCCGTGGCGCGTTGTTCGGTCTCCAGGGCGTCCTTGCGGCGCGACAGGTCGACCGTCTGCCGGTCGAGGTAGGCGAGCTTGGTCCGCTCCACCTCGGCCGCGCGGCTGGATTCCGATGCGCCGCGGGTATGGGTGTCCCAGCGCTGCTGCCAGTCGGCCAGCTTCGCCTCGGTGGCACGCATGGCGTCGCTCGTTTCATCCTGCATCTGCTGCAGCGATTCGAGCTTCGGCTCGCCCTCGGCCAGCGCCATGCGCAGGGTTTCCACCTGCTCGCGGTCGGCACCGATATGGCCCTGCAGTTCCTCGAATTCGCGCTCGGCATCCGCGCGGGCGCGGGTCAGCCGCTCGCTCAGGTCGCGGTTGTGGCGCACCTGTTGCTCGACGCGGGCGATTTCCGCGCCCACCTTGTACACCTCGGCCTGCACCTGGTTCAGGTGCTCGCTGGCGCCCTGGTGACGCTCGCGCACGCTTTCCATCTGGGCTTCCACCTGGCGCTGCCCGGCCAGGTGCTTCTCGATTTCGAGTTCGGCCTCGCGCAGGCCGGAGCCCTCGCCCTCGTGGCGCCGGTGCAGCGTGCGGTATTCCAGCGCGCGCAGCTCGGCCTCACGGCGGGTGTGTTCTTCCTTGAAGGCCTTCCAGCGCTCGGCCGCGCGGGCCTGCCGGTTCAGGTGGTCCAGCTGCTTGTCGACCTCGTCGCGCACGTCGCGCACGCGGTCGAGGTTCTCGCGCGTGGCCTTGATGCGGCTCTCGGTTTCCTTGCGACGCTCCTTGTACTTGGAGATGCCGGCGGCTTCCTCCAGGTGCGTGCGCAATTCTTCGGGGGCCGCCTCGATGATCTGGCTGATCATGCCCTGCTCGATGATCGAGTAGGACCGCGGGCCCAGGCCGGTACCCAGGAAGAGATCGGTGATGTCGCGCCGGCGGCAGCGCGCGCCATTGAGGTGATAGGACGACTGGCCGTCGCGGCTGACGATGCGCTTGACCGAGATCTCGGCGAAGCTGGCGTACTCGCCCTGGATGGTGCCGTCGCTGTTGTCGAAGATGAGTTCGACCGCGGCCTGGCCGACGGGCTTGCGCGCGCTGGAGCCGGAGAAGATGACGTCGGTGAGCGAGTCGCCGCGCAGGCGGCTTGCCGCGGACTCGCCCATGACCCAGCGGATGGCGTCGATGATGTTGGACTTGCCGCAGCCGTTCGGCCCGACGACGCCGGTCATGTTGGTGGGCAGGTGCAGCGTGGTGGGGTCGACGAACGACTTGAATCCCGCCAGCTTGATCGTGGTCAGACGCATGATGGTTTCCGTGGGGACGCGGCCGCGAGCTCCTACAACCGATAACCGGGAGTGTAGCGACTTTGGCTTATTCGCCGGGGGCCCTGGCCTCGATCGCCAGCGCGTGGATGCCGTCGGGCATCATCTCGGCAAGGGCGGCATAGACCATGCGATGGCGCTGGATGGGGTTGGTGCCGGCGAAGGCCGGGCTGACGATGCGGGCGAAGAAGTGCCCCCTGCCCTCACCCGCGTGCCCGGCGTGCTTGTGGCCCTCGTCGATCACGTCCAGCTCCACCGGGGCCAGCGCCGCGGTCAGCAGGGCCCGGATTCGCTCGACCTTTTCGACCGTCACGGCAGCACGGCGCGGAACGGCCGCACGCTGACATCGCGGTAAACGCCCGCCTCGACGTACGGATCGGCCTTGGCCCAGGCCTCGGCGGCGGCCAGGTCGGTGAACTCCGCCACGATCATGCTGCCGGTATAGCCGGCCTCGCCCGGGTCGTTCGCATCGATGGCCGGGAACGGGCCGGCCAGCTTGAGGCGGCCTTCGTCTTTCAGGGCATTCAGGCGTGCAAGGTGCGCCGGGCGCGCGGCAAGGCGCTTTTCCAGCGAATTCGGGTGGTCGAGCGCGACAATGGCGTAGAACATGGGATGTCTCCGTGGGCGAGGCCGGTCAGGCCTCAGGGCGCATGGTCGGGAACAGCAGCACGTCGCGGATGGACGACGAGCCGGTCAGCAGCATGACGAGGCGATCGATGCCGACGCCGAGGCCACCGGTGGGCGGCAGGCCCACCTCCAGCGCGCGGATGTAGTCGGCATCGTAGTGCATGGCCTCGTCGTCGCCGGCATCCTTGGCGTCCACCTGGGCCTGGAAGCGCGCAGCCTGGTCTTCGGAGTCGTTGAGCTCCGAAAAGCCGTTGGCGATCTCCTTGCCGTTGATGAACAGCTCGAAGCGATCGGTGATGCCCTTGTCGGTATCGCTCTCGCGGGCCAGCGGCGAGACCTCCACCGGGTGGTCGGTAATGAAGGTGGGCTGGATCAGCGTGTGCTCCACGGTGGCCTCGAAGATCTCCAGCAGCAGCTTGCCCCAGCCGTACGACGGCTTCACCTGGATCTTCAGGCGCGCGGCGTGCGCGGCCATGGCGGCGCGGTCGCGCAGGTCGGCCGGCTTGATCTCGGGGTTCAGTTCCAGCACGGCGTCTTCCATGCGCCAGCGGCGGAAGGCCGGGCCCACGTCGACGGAGGCGCCATCCCACTCGATTACCGTGTTGCCGATGACCTCGGTGGCCGCCGTGCGGATCATGCCCTCGGTGAGGTCCATGATCTCGTGGTACGTGGCATACGCCTGGTACAGCTCGAGCATCGTGAACTCGGGGTTGTGCCGCGTGGACACACCCTCGTTGCGGAAATTGCGATTGATCTCGTAGACGCGGTCGAAGCCGCCGACCACCAGGCGCTTGAGGTACAACTCCGGCGCCACGCGCAGGAACAGCGGGATATCCAGCGCGTTGTGATGCGTGGTGAACGGACGCGCGGTGGCACCGCCCGGGATCACGTGCATCATCGGGGTTTCCACTTCCATGAAGCGGCGCGGTTCGGCTTCCAGCCAGCGGCGCACGTGGCTGATGATCTTCGAGCGCAGCGCGAAGGTGCGGCGCGACTCCTCGGTGACGATCAGGTCCACATAGCGCTGGCGATAGCGCTGCTCCACGTCGGCCAGGCCGTGGTGCTTGTCCGGCAGGCCGCGCAGCGACTTGGTCAGCAGGCGGACGGTCTCGACCTTGATCGACAGCTCGCCGGTCTTGGTCCGCATCAGCACGCCTTCGGCGCCCACGATATCGCCCAGGTCCCAGCGCTTGAAGGTGTTGTAGCCCTCTTCGCCCACGGTGCCCTGGTGGACGAACAGCTGGATGCGGCCGGTGCCGTCCTGCATCTGCACGAAGCTGACCTTGCCCTGCCCGCGCATGAGGATGATGCGACCGGCCACGGCGACCCGACGCGGCGCGGCCTCGATGGCTTCGGCCGTCCAGGTGTCCTTGTCGGCGAATTCGTCCTGCAGGTCACCCGCGAAGCTGTCGACCTTGAAGTCGTTGGGATAGGCGATGCCCTGCGCACGCAGCGCTTTCAGTTTCTCGCGGCGCTCGGCGATGAGGCGGTTCTCGTCGGCGGCGGTCGCGGAGGCTTCGGCGTTGGCGTTTTCGGTCATGGCTTGGGTCGTGGCTTCTTTTCGGAGGAAGACGGAGGCGCCCATGCGCCCCCGGTGGGATCAGGCGTCGACGCGCTTGGAGCCGGCCTCGAGGCCGGACTTCAGGCTGGCCTCGACGAATTCGTCGAGGTCGCCGTCGAGTACCTTCTGCGTGTCGGAGCGCTCGATGCCCGTGCGCAGGTCCTTGATGCGGGACTGGTCGAGCACGTAGTTGCGGATCTGGCTGCCCCAGCCGATGTCGGACTTGGTGGCTTCCAGGGCGTCCTTTTCCGCGTTGCGCTTCTGCACTTCCAGTTCGTAGAGCTTGGCTTTCAGCATCTTCATCGCGCGGTCGCGGTTGGCGTGCTGGCTGCGCTCGGTCTGGCAGGCCACGACCGTGTTGGTCGGCACGTGGGTGATACGCACCGCCGACTCGGTCTTGTTGACGTGCTGGCCGCCGGCGCCCGACGACCGGTAGACGTCCGTACGCAGGTCGGCCGGATTGATGTCGATCTCGATGTTGTCGTCGACTTCCGGCGAGACGAATACCGAGGTGAAGCTGGTATGCCGGCGGTTGTCGGAGTCGAACGGGCTCTTGCGGACCAGGCGGTGCACGCCGATCTCGGTCTTGAGCCAGCCGTAGGCGTAGTCGCCCTCGACCCGGAAGGTGGCGGACTTGATGCCCGCGACTTCACCCGCGCTGACTTCCATCATCTCGGTCTTCCAGCCACGCGACTCCGCCCAGCGCAGGTACATGCGCAGGAGGATTTCCGCCCAGTCCTGGGCCTCGGTACCGCCGGCGCCGGCCTGGACATCGACGAAGGCCGCCGCCGAGTCGAGCTCGCCGGAGAACATGCGCTGGAATTCGAGCTTGCCCACGCGGGCGTCGACTTTCTTCAGGTCGTCGACGATGGACTGCACCGTGGCCTCGTCGCCGTCGGCGGCGGCCATCTCGAGCAATTCGTTGGAGTCGTCGAGCGAGCCGGACATCTCTTCGATGCCGGTGACGATACCGTCGAGCTGGGCGCGTTCGCGGCCGAGCTCCTGTGCGCGCTTGGGATCATCCCAGATCTTGGGATTTTCCAGCTCGCGGTTGACTTCTTCTAGGCGTTCTTTCTTGACAGCGTAGTCAAAGATACCCCCTAAGCGACTCGACGCGGCCCTTGAGGTCCGCGATCTGCGCAAGGATCGGATTGGTCTCGATCATGGTGTGTCTGGCCTGGCTGATCCGGCGCGGAGGGCGCCGGCTAAAGCGACCAATCCTAGCAAATAAGGAGGTGTAGGAGCGCACGCACGTGCGCGAAGGGTTGCCCCGGACCCTCCAGGCTAAGGAAATGTAGGAGCGCACGCAGGTGCGCGAAGGGGGCCCCGGACCCTCCAGGTACGCGCCAGCCTGCAGGGCCGGCCTCAAAATATGTCGCGCACGTGCGTGCGCTCCTACACACCCCCCGCCCCGGGTTGGCGGCCCGTGGCGGGCGGCGGCTCAGGCCGGCAGCGACTCCCGGTGCACGCCGCGAACGGCCCGGCCCGAGGGATCGGCGGCGGCGGCGAAGGCCGGGTCCCAGGCCAGGGCGGCCGGGGACGAACAGGCGATGGACTTGCCGCCGGGCACCGTGGCGGCGCAGGCCTCGCCCGGGAAATGCGTCTCGAAGATGCTCCGGTAGAAGAATGCCTCCTTGGTGGCCGGGGTGTTGGTGGGGAAACGGGACGCGGCGGCGGCGAACTCGCGATCGGAGACCATGGCCTCCGCGTGGGCCTTCAGGCCGTCGATCCAGCCGTAGCCGACGCCGTCGCTGAATTGCTCCTTCTGGCGCCACAGGATGGTGTCGGGCAATGCGCCCTCGAACGCCTCGCGCAGCAGGCCTTTCTCGATGCCCTTGCGGGCGACCATCTTGGCCTCGGCGTCGATCGACATCGCCGTGTCCAGGAACGCCACGTCGAGGAACGGCACGCGTGCCTCGACGCCCCAGGCCGACATGGATTTGTTCGCGCGCAGGCAGTCGTAATAGTGCAAGGCATCCAGCTTGCGCACGGTTTCCTCGTGGAAGGCACGGGCCGACGGCGCCTTGTGGAAATACAGGTAGCCGCCGAAGATCTCGTCCGCGCCTTCGCCGGAGAGCACCATCTTCACGCCCATCGCCTTGATCCGGCGGGCCAGCAGGAACATCGGCGTGGAGGCGCGGATGGTGGTGACGTCGTAGGTCTCGATATGCCGGATGACTTCGGGCAGCGCGTCCAGGCCCTCCTCGAAGGTGTAACGGAACCCGTGGTGGACCGTGCCCAGCGCCTCGGCGGCGACCTCAGCCGCCTTCAGGTCCGGCGAGCCTTCCAGGCCGATGGCGAACGAGTGCAGGCGCGGCCACCAGGCTTCGCCACGGTCGTCTTCCTCGATGCGCCGGCGCGCGAAGCCCGCCGCCACCGCGGCCACCAAGGAGGAGTCCAGCCCGCCGGACAGCAGTACGCCGTAGGGCACGTCGGTCATCATCTGGCGGTGCACCGCCGCCTCGAACGCGGCACGCAGGTCTTTCGGCGTGATCGTCCTGCCGGCGGTGGCATCGTAGTCACGCCATGCGGGAATCCAGTAGCTCACCGCCTCCCCGGTCTCGCTGTCGTAGACATGGCCGGGAGGAAACGGCGCCACATCCGCACACACGCCCACCAGCGACTTCATCTCGGAGGCGACGCACAGGCGCCCGGCACGATCGTGTCCCCAATACAGCGGACAGACACCGACAAGATCACGCGCGACGATCAGCCGCTTGCGCCCCGCATCCCACAGGGCGAAGGCGAAGATGCCGTTGAGCTTGCCCAGGAAATCGGCGCCGTGCTCGCGGTACAGCGCGTTGATGACCTCGCAATCCGAGCCGGTGGTGAAGGGGTAATCGCTGGCGGCGCGCAGTTCGCGATGGTTGTAGATCTCGCCGTTGACGGCCAGGGCCAGGTCGCCCTCGGGGGACCGCAGCGGTTGCGCGCCGCTGGCCGGATCGACGATGGCCAGTCGCTCATGCACGAGGATGGCGCCCTCGTCGACATAGACCCCGCTCCAGTCCGGCCCGCGATGGCGCTGGCGTTGCGAAAGCGCCATGGCCTCGCGGCGCAGCGCGACAAGGTCGTCACCGGCCTGCAGGCCGAACATCCCGAAGATCGAACACATGGTGTTGCTCCTGACTGGCAAGGTTTAAGACATGGTTGGGAAGAACGAACACGGACGGCGGAACATCTACGGACGGACAGAACGAAAAAAGGCCCGCCTGGTGAGGGCGGGCCTTCGATGTATTCGGTGGTTTCAGTTGCAACCGCCTACACGCCGACCCTCCCGAGGTTCCGGGCATTATTGGTATTGGCGTTATTGGCGGCGAAGCGGCTCATGCCCCGAATAAACCACGATCCCCGCCGCATTGCAACAACCCGTAACCGCCGCGCGCAACGCCGACGCACGCCTGACACGCGCATCTACAACGCGCACCCACCACGCGCCTCTACAACGCGTCTCTACAACGCGCCTCTACAACGCGCAGGTAGGAGCGCACGATGTGCGCGAAAAGCCAAAAAAGCGAAGAAGCGGAATATCCCCATCGTGCAGATCGTGCAGATCGTGCAGATCGTGCAGATCGTGCAGATTGTGCGTCGAGGCGCGCCGATCGCATGTCGATCGCGTGCCGACGCGTCCCGATCGCGCACATCGTGCGCTCCTACGACAGATGTGCGGGTATGGTTGGACGTCCGCAAAAACAGGTCTTCCCATGCTTAACCTGCTGGCCCTCGCCCTGCTCTCTACCGCCCCCCAGCCCGCGGCCGCGCCGGCGTGGCTGCTCGGCGACTGGGAGCCCTACAGCAACGCCTTCACCGGCCTGCGGCTACTGAGTGTGGGCAAGAACGCGCTCAGCTGGCACGGGTGTACCGGCGCGCGCTTCGCGGTGATCGAGAGCAAGGACGACCGGCTGACCTTGCGCCTGGCCGGGGACAGCACCTGCCGGCTCGACGACGAGCCGCCTTCGCGGATGGACACGGTGCGCTTCACGCTGCGCGAGAACCGTTGCGACCTGGCCGTGTCCATCTACGCCTCGCCCGAGGCGGCCGCGAAAGACCAACCGTCGGCCGAAGGCCTCTACGGCCGGCTGAAGTGCCCGTCAGGGCCGGTCCCTCACGCGGCGGCCAGCCTCTCGACGACACCACGGTAAGCCTCTGCCGCCCGCGCCTCGGCCACGTGCGTGAAGTCGCGCACGCGCCAGTGGCCACCGACCATGACGTCGCGCACCAGCGGCGTGTTGCCGGCGAACAGGAAACTGTCGATCACGTCGGCTTCGCCGCGGGCCGCCAGCAGCGGCGAGGTATCGTCCAGCACGAGCAGGTCGGCGCGCGAGCCGCGCGTCAGCCGGCCAACGTTCACCGCGGCCGACTGCGCGCCACCGTCCAGCGCGCGCTGCCACAACACGGTGCCCACGCTTTCTTCCGGACGACGGGCGGCGACGTTGCGATGCCGTGTGACGAGGCGCTGGCCGTATTCCAGCCAGCGCAGTTCCTCCACCGGCGAGACCGAGATGTGCGAATCCGAGCCGATGCCCAGCGTGCCACCCGCATCGATGAAGGCCCCCAGGGGGAACACGCCATCGCCCAGATTGGCCTCGGTGGTGGGGCACAGGCCGGCGACCGCGCCGGTCTTCGCCAGGCGGTCCGTCTCGTGCGGGGTGAGGTGCGTGGCGTGGACCAGCGTCCACCGCGCATCCACCTCGGCATGATCGAGCAACCACTCGACGGGGCGTGCCCCCCGTGCCGCGAGGCAATCCTGCACCTCGCCGATCTGCTCGGCGATGTGGATATGGATGGGCATGTCGCGGCATACGCCGGTGGCCAGCAAGGCCCGCATCGCATCCTCGGGTACGGCCCGCAGCGAATGCAGAGCCACGCCGATCCGCAGCATGTCGTCCTGCAACGGCGCCAGGCGTTCCAGCAGGGCGACGTACTGGCCGACGTCGTGACGGAAACGCTGCTGGCGCTCGTTGAGGGCCCGGCCGTCGAAACCGCCGGTCATGTACAGCACGGGCAGCAGTGTCAGGCCGATGCCGGCATCGCGAGCCGCCTCGATGAGCGCCAGCGACATCGCTGCGGGGTCGGCGTAGGGCACGCCGCGCGGGCCGTGGTGCAGGTAGTGGAACTCGCAGACCTGGGTATAGCCGGCCTTCACCATCTCGACGTAGACCTGGGTCGCGATGGCCTTCATGTCGTCGGGATCGACCGCCTCGGCGAAGGCGTACATCGTCTCGCGCCAGGTCCAGAAGCTGTCCTCGCCCGGGCCACGCCGCTCGGCCAGGCCGGCCATCGCCCGCTGGAAGGCATGCGAGTGCAGGTTGGGCATGCCGGGGAGCACGAAACGGCCGACGCGCTCCCGCGGGCCGGCCGTTTCGTCGGCGAAGCGCCCGTTCGCCACGGCGATGCCGTCGTCTCCCACGCGCCATGCGCGGTCGTGCCAGAAGTAGTCGGCGGCAAGCGTGGCGTGCGACATGGCGGCAATCCTCGAAAGATGTCCCGTCATGGTATATCGCTGCGGCGCCGCGGCCACGGACCGGCGCCGCGCTGTCGGCCGCCCGGCCCACGGGCGCATAATGGGAAGATGATCCCGACCATTCCACCCGAGCGCCACGCGACATCGTCGGCGCGCATGCCGGAGACCCCGTGAGCGACCTGCCTCCCCACGACGACGCGGACGCTCCGCATCACCCACGCTTCCAGCGCCTGCGCAAGCTGCGCCAGCACGACCTGCTCTCACCCCTGCAATGGCGGCGGCGCGTGCTGTTCTGGACCGGCGCGATCGTGGTCGGCCTGTCCGCGGTCTTTTTCGCCAAGGCGGCGGACTACGCGTTCGAACTCTTCCACAGCGTGGCGTCGCATGGGTGGTGGGTGCCACTGTTTATCACGCCCCCCATGTTCGCCCTGCTCTGCTGGCTCACCCAGGGGGCGCTGAAGGCGACGCGTGGCTCGGGCATCCCGCAGGCCATCGCGGCCCTGAAGGTGGAAGACGAAGACTTCCGCACGCGCCTGCTGGCCCTGCGCGTCGCCCTGGGCAAGATGGCGCTGACGCTGGCGGCGCTGCTCGGCGGCGCGTCGGTCGGCCGCGAGGGCCCCACGGTGCACGTGGGCGCCGGCCTGCTTTATTCGATGGGGCGCCGCTTCGGGTTCGACGATCCCACCGCGGCGGGACGCTTCATCCTCGCCGGCTCCGCCGCCGGCCTGGCCGCGGCGTTCAACACGCCTCTGGCGGGCATCGTGTTCGCCATCGAGGAAATGTCCGGCACCTTCGAGCACCGCATGAGCGGCACGCTGCTGACCGCCGTCTTCGTCGCCGGCGTGGTCTCGCTGGGCGTGCTGGGCAACTATGCCTATTTCGGCGACATCAGTGCCTCACTGCCGCTGGGTCGCGCATGGCTGGCGGTCCTGCTCACCGGCATCGTCGGTGGCCTGGCCGGCGGTCTGTTCGCACGCCTGATCATTCCCTCCACCCTGGGCCTGCGCGGCGTGGTCGGCCGGCTCCGCGCGAGGCAGCCGATCGTGTTCGCCGCCGCCTGCGGGCTGGCGCTGGTGCTGCTGAGCCTGCTGAGCGCCAATGGCCTGTACGGCACCGGCTACGCCCAGGCGCGCGACATCCTGCAGGGCCACAGCGACACCGGCCCACTGTTCGGTGCACTCAAGTTCCTCGGCAACATCGCCTCGTCCTGGGCAGGCATCCCCGGTGGCATCTTCTCGCCGGCTCTGGCCGTCGGTGCGGGCCTGGGCGGCAACATCGCCCACCTGCTGCCGGGCGCGGACACCTCGGCCGTGGTGCTGCTGGGCATGGCGGCCTATCTGTCCGGCGTGACCCAGGCGCCCCTTACGGCCACGGTGATCTCGCTGGAACTGACCGCCAACCACATGATGGCGCTGCCGATCATGGCCGCCTGCCTGCTGGCGCGCGGCACCTCCGCCCTGGTCTGCCGCGTGCCGGTCTACAAGGCCCTGGCGGATGCACTGATCGTGCAGTACGAAGCCGAGCGCGTGCGCCGCGAGCCGGCGCCGGCCACGGATGCGGGGCACGCCCCGTGAACGGGAGCGATCGCTGGGACCACCTGCTGCTCGATGTCGGCCTCGCCACGCTGGCATCGACCGGCACGGCCTATGGCGCCATCGAGAACGGCGCCATAGGCTGGCGGGACGGCGTCATCGCCTTCGCCGGCCCGCGTACCGCCCTGCCCGGCGACCCGCATGCGCTCGCCCACCGGGTCGAATCGCTGCCGGGCCATTGGGTCACCCCGGGGCTGGTCGACTGCCACACGCACCTGGTCTTCGGCGGTGAGCGTTCCCGCGAGTTCGAGCAACGGCTGGAGGGCGCGACCTACGAGGAGATCGCCCG
Source organism: Luteibacter sp. PvP120 (assembly GCF_054055715.1). Classification (NCBI taxonomy): domain Bacteria; kingdom Pseudomonadati; phylum Pseudomonadota; class Gammaproteobacteria; order Lysobacterales; family Rhodanobacteraceae; genus Luteibacter; species Luteibacter sp. PvP120. Next base: position 817,259 of record NZ_JBSRXP010000001.1, read on the forward strand.
CGCGGGCGGCGGCATCGTTTCCAGCGTGCGGGATACACGCGCCGCGGATGAGGACGAACTGCTGCGCCAGTCGCTGCCCCGTGCGCAGGCCCTGCTGGCCGACGGCGTGACCACCCTGGAAATCAAGTCGGGCTATGGCCTGGCGCCCGATGCCGAGCGGCGCATGCTCCGCGTCGCCCGTCGCATCGGCGAGACGCTGGGCATCGACGTGCGCACCACCTTCCTCGGCCTGCACGCGCTGCCGCCGGAGTATGCGGACCGCCGCGACGACTACGTCGCGCTGGTCTGCGACAGCATGCTGCCCGCGCTGGCCGACGAAGGCCTGGTGGATGCCGTGGATGCCTTCTGCGAGGGCATCGGTTTCACGCATGCGGAAACCGAGCGTGTGTTCGCCCGGGCCGCGGCCCTGGGCCTGCCGGTGAAGCTGCATGCCGAGCAGTTGTCCGACCTGGGTGGCGCGGCACTGGTCGCCCGCTATGCCGGCCTGTCCGCCGATCACCTGGAGTGGACCAGCGACGAGGGCGTGCGCGCCATGGCCGCGGCCGGCACCGTGGCGGTGCTGCTGCCGGGCGCGTACTACGCGCTGCGTGACACGCGCCCGCCGCCGATCGCCCGTTTTCGCGAACACGGCGTGGCCATGGCGGTGGCCACCGATCTCAATCCCGGCACCTCCCCGTTGCTGTCGCTGCGCCTTGCCATGAGCATGGCCTGCACGCTGTTCCGCCTGACGCCCGAGGAAGCCCTGCGCGGGGCGACGGTACACGGCGCCCGTGCCCTCGGGCTGGACGATCGCGGCACCCTGGAAGCCGGCAAACGTGCGGACCTGGCGGTCTGGCATGTCAGGCACCTGCCCGAGCTGTGCTACTGGATCGGCGGCACGCTGCTGCGCGAAAGCTGGATCGCCGGCGCGCGGGTGTCGCCGCCGCGGGGCTGACCGCCACGGGCAACATCCGACTGATTTTTCAGAAAACTTCCATCGATCATAGGGGCGACGCCCTCTAACATCACGGTCCCTTCGCCCATCCGGGCGTTGGCGACCCTGGCTGTCGAGGATCGTCGATGTTGCGGCCTGCCGCCCGTCTCACGCTGCTGGTCTGTCTGCTCACGGGCTGTGCCGGCGCCGACGACCCGGAAGACCGGCGTGCACGTCTCGCCCGGCAGATGCGCGATGTATCGCGCATGCTCGATGCCATGGAACACCCCGACCGGTCGCCCGGTCCACGCGAAGCCGCGCCGCTCCCCGCGGCGCCACCCGCGGCACCCACCGTCCGCGACGCGCCCAGGTACGGCACCTGGCAGGGCCGCGGGCGGATGGTCGCGGCAGCCATGGGCCTGGGCCTGTTCGGCCTGGCCGTGGCCGTACGCCTGGCGAGGCGTTGGCACAGGCGACGGCACCGGTCGCGAAGCGTCGCGGAAGCACCGTCCTCCATCGTGCATTTCGCCGAGACCCCGGTGCCGACCCAAGGCATAACGGGCATGCAAGCCCGCCCCACGTGGATCTATCGCACGTCGCCCTACGAGACGCCGCTGCTGCACATGGTGCCGGCGCCGGTCGACCTGCTGCCGCCCTGGCTGCCCGAACCTACCCCGACCGCCGCCCTGGCCATGGCTCGCGCGGCGCTGCAGCGGGCGCGGTCGCTCACCGGCAGCGAGGCGGACGAAGCCTGTTCGTTCGCGCTCATGCACGCGTTCCTCGCCGAACAGGAGCCCTCGCTGCGGGCGGAGGCCACGGCATGCCGGCAGGCGGTCACGGCGCTGTACGAGGCGCTGCCGCATCGCCGGCACTGACCCGACCACCATCAACGAAAAACCCCGCCGAAGCGGGGTTTTTCGTCTCACGCAAGGCAGGCTTTACGCCTTCTTGCGCGGCGCGGCCTTCTTGGCAGCGGCGGCGGCAGGCTTAGCGGCAGCCGGCTTGGCCACGGCGGCGCCGGTGACGACATCGACGTGCGGACGGGCATTGCCGTAGCTGGAACGGTAGATCTTGCCGCGACGGGTGCGGCGGTCGCCCTTGCCCATGGGAAACTCCTTGATTCGGAATGATGAAGAGGATCGGCCGGCCATCGTATCAGCGGCGGCGCAAATGGCAAGCACCGCCCTTGGGCGGCAGGGTCAGTGGGCGTGGCTGCCGCCGTCCTGGCCGCAGCCTTCGCGGTCGTCCTGGCAGCCGCCGGGATCCACCTGCACGGTGGCGTGGCCGACCCGCCAGCGCTCGCTGAGGGTGGCCTTGATGACGGTCAGCGCCCGGCCCGCGTCCGTGCCGGGGGCCAGTTCCGCATGCAACGTGGCCATGCGCGAGCCGGCGGTCACCTGCCAGATGTGCACGTGGTGGATATCCACGATGCCGGGATCCGCCGCCATGAGCTGCCGCTGCACCTCCGCCAGGTCCACGCCTTCCGGCGTGCCCTCCAGCAGGATGTGCCCCGAGCGGCGCACCAGCGACCAGGCGCTGCGCAGGATCAGCAGGGAGACCAGGATGGACAGGACCGGATCGGCCCAGTTCCAGGCCAGCCAGCGCACGGCCAGCGCGGCCAGGACGGCCGCCACGGAACCCAGCAGGTCGCCCAGCACGTGCAGGCTGGCGCCGGCGATGTTGACGTCATCGGGGTCGTGGCCGTGCAGGGTGCGCAAGACGATGACGTTGGCGGCCAGGCCCACCAGCGCGACCGCCAGCATGATGCCGGACAGGATGGGCGCCGGATGGAACAGCCGCATCACCGCTTCGTACACGATGAAGGCGACCAGGGCGAACTGGGTCAGCGCATTGACGAACCCGGCCAGCACCTCGATGCGGCCATAGCCGTAGGTGCGCCGGGCATCGGCCGGGCGCGCGGCGAAGCGCGCACCCAGGAAGGCCAGCAGCAACGCCAGCGCATCCACCAGCATGTGGCCGGCATCGGCCAGCAGGGCCAGCGAACCGGAGGCCAGTCCGCCGGCCGCCTCGACGACGAGCATGATCGTGGTGAGGACGAAGGCGAACAGCAACTTGCGCTCGCTGCCACCGGCGGCGTGCGCATGGTTATGGTCATGCGCGTGGCCGGGCGCGTGGTCGTGCGGATGGGCGTGATCGTGTGACATGGGCGGAAGGCTAGGCGCCGGGGCCGCGGTTACACAATCACGGGTGGACGCAGGACGGCCCATGGAGGTGCCCCGCGTGATCGCCGTGGTCGACGCGCAGGTTGACGAAGTGCGCCGAGGCCACCAGCAGGCCCCCGCAGGTCACGAGCGCGCTATGCACCAGCAGCGAGCCCTCATGCAGCACGGTGACGCCCGCCACCAGCAGGACGAGCCCGGGCACCGCCAGCATCAGCGGCAGGCGACGGCGATGCCGCCGGTAGCCGGAGACCAGCGCCAGCGTCGCCAGCACGCAGGCGAAGCCGACGAAGCCTGCTTCGAAGCGGTGATCCGCCAGGAACGACAGCCCCAGCACGGGCAGCAGCGCAATCACGAACGGCATGGCAGCGCAGTGGATCGCGCACAGGAACGACGCCGTGGCGCCGAAACGATCGGCCACATGCCACCAGCGGCGGGGCGTGGCGGCATCGTCGGAATCGAGGCGAAGGTCGGTCATAGGATGCATAGCGTGACTTCTTGCACAGGTCCAGGCAAGTGATGATACTTTATAACATCTCAGAACACACCATGGAGTGACCTCCCGATGCGCCGAACCCTTCTCGCCCTGACGCTCGCCACCACGTTCGGTAGCGCTGTTCCCGCCATGGCCGAAGATGCGCCGCAGGATGCCACCGCCCCCGCCTCACCCAAAGAGGGCCAAGGCAAGTCGCGCAAGAACGCCGACAAGCTGGACGCCATCGTGGTGAACGCCGTGCCGCTGGGCCAGAGCGCGGACCAGATCGTTGCGCCCGTGGCGGTACTGGCCGGCTCCGCCCTCGACGACGCGAAGGCGGTGTCGCTGGGTGAAACGGTGTCGGCTATTCCGGGCGTGCAGAGTTCGGCCCTGGGCACCGCCGTGGGCCGGCCGATCATTCGCGGCCTCGACGGCCCTCGCGTGGCGGTGCTGGAGAACGGCCTGTCCTCGCAGGATGTGTCCAACGTCAGCCAGGATCACGCCGTCACCCTGGAGCCGTTCCTGGCCGACCAGATCGAGGTACTCAAGGGCCCGGCCACCCTCCTCTACGGCTCCGGCGCCATCGGCGGCGTGGTCAACGTCGTCGACGGTCGCGTGCCCGAGAAGGCACCCGACAACGGCTTTGCCGGCCGTGCGGAGCTTCGCCACGATTCCGTCTCCGACGGCAAGACCGGCCTGCTCCGCCTCGACGCGGGCAACGATGCCTTCGCGATCCACGTCGATGGCATGCATCGCGACAACGAGGATTACGACATTCCCGGCGGCACGCTGGCCAATAGCGCGGTAAAGACCACCTCCGGTGCCGTCGGTGCGTCGGTACTCGGCTCGTGGGGTTACGTCGGTGTGTCGGTGTCGCGGTTCATGGACCTCTACGGCAGCCCCGCCGAGCCCGGCGATGCGGCCGAGGGCGAGGACCCGGTGCACATCAAGATGGCGCAGACCAACTACAGCCTGAAGGGCGGCCTGGTCCAGCCCATCGACGGCATCGCCAGGGTCGAGTTCAACCTGGGGCACGGCGCCTACCAGCATGTGGAATACGAAGGCGACACGCCGGGCACCACGTTCACGACCAACAGCAACCAGGGCCGGCTGGTCGTCACGCACGAGGAATTCGCCGGCTGGAACGGCGCCTTCGGCGTTCAGACGCAACATCGCCGGTTCTCCGCCGTGGGCGAGGAAACCTTCGTGCCGCCGACGACGACCAGGGGCGCCGGCGCCTTCCTTACCGAGCAACGCGAATTCGGGCCGGTGAAGGTGGAACTGGGCGCACGCCACGACAAGCAGGACGTCGAGCCGGACAACGGCGCCAAGCGCAACTACAACCCCAACAGCTTCTCCGCCGGTGCCGCCTGGCGCTTCGCCGACCAATGGCACCTGTCGCTCAATCTCGACCACGCCGAACGCGCGCCGTCGGAGGAAGAACTCTTCGCCAACGGCCCGCACGCCGCGTCGAACACCTTCGAGATCGGCAGCGATCTCAACAAGGAAAAATCGAACCAGGCCGAACTGGGCCTGCATTTCCACGGCGACGCGGTCGAGGGCAAGGTCGCGGTGTATTACAACAAGTACAAGAACTTCATCTACCTGGCCGACACCGGCGAAGTGGAAGACGACCTGCCGGTGCGCATCTGGTCGCAGAACGACGCGACCTTCCGCGGCGCCGAGGCGGAAGCGACCTTCCACCTGGCCAAGGGCACGTCGGGCAACTGGGACCTGCGCGTGTTCGGCGACACGGTACGCGCCACGCTATCCGACGGTGCCGGTAACGTGCCGCGCATTCCCGCCGGCCGCGTGGGTTCCACGCTGAGCTGGAGCGCCGACAGCCTGCGCGCCAGCCTGGGCGCGGTGCGTTACATGAAGCAGGACAAGATCGCCGCGTTCGAAACGGATACGGCGGGCTACACCCTGGTCAACGCACACGTTGCGTGGACCTTCGTCAACGACGATCGCAGCCAGTGGGAAGCGTTCGTCGACGGCAACAACCTGACCAACAAGACGGCGCGCCCCGCCACCTCGTTGTTCAAGGACGTGGCACCCATGCCCGGTCGCAACGTATCGGTGGGCGTGCGCGCGTTCTTCTGAGTGACCGACCCGGACGCTCCCCCCTCCCGGCCCGGTCGGAAACGGAACGGGGCATCGCAGTGATGCGACGCCCCGTTTTTTTGCGCCGGAGCCCGAACGTGGCGTAGGAGCGCACGATGTGCGAGATAGGATTTCTAGCGGCAGTTCTTGCAGATGCCGTGGACTTCGAGCGTCTGCGCCTGCGGACGAAAACCCAGCGCGCGGGCCTGTGCTTCGATCAACTCGGCGACGCGCTCGTCGCAGACTTCCTGCGCGCATTGGCACTTGTCGCAGATCAGGAACGGGACCTGGTGCGCCTCTGCCGGATGGTGGCAGGACACGTACGCGTTGATCGACTCCAGCTTGTGGATGAAGCTGTTTTCGAGCAGGAAATCGAGCGCGCGATAGACCGTGGGTGGCGCAGCGTTGCCGTGTTTCTCGCGCAGGCGATCCAGCAGGTCGTAGGCCTTGATCGGCTTGCCCGCGCCGGCGACCAGTTCGAGCACCTCGCGCCGCAGCGGCGTGAGGCGCAGGCCACGCTGGATGGAGGCCTGCTCGACCGCGGCGACGAAGCCGCGGGCATCGTCGTGGTGGTCGTGCGTATGTTTGTGCGCTGCGGGCGTGGTCACATCGATATCCTCGTGTGCGTCATCCTAACATGTGGATCGCTCAGCGCTTTTTCGACCCCGGTAGCGGCGGCGGCAAGCGTGGCGGCTTGCGCGGAAGAAACGGCACCACCCAGCCGAAGGGGCCCAGCACCAGTGCGGCGACGATACCGGCGACGAGGCGACCGCGCCACCAGCCGAGCGCGGCACCTACCACGATGAAGACGACCTGCCACAGGATCAGTTCGCCCCATGGCACCAGCCGCATCAGGTTGGCGAAGATCGCCAGGAACGCACCGGGGGCGTCCGGATCGACGCCCTGCATCGCCCGGGCGAGCAGTTCATCCACGAGCGCGGGCGCACGCCTCGTCGATCCGTGACAGCGCGCCGTCGCGGCCGGCCAGGTAGATGGTGTGTTCGATCGACGGCGAGACCTGGGTGCCGGTCATGGCCACGCGCAGCGGCGCGGCCACCTTGCCCATGCCCAGTTCCAGCGCGGCGGCCACGCGCTCGACGGCGCCATGCACCGCTTCGGGCGTCCACTCGGCCAGCGCGGCAAGTTCGGCCCTGGCCTGTTCGAGTGCCGATACCGCGGTATCGGTGCGCAGGTGTTTTTCGACCGCCTTGTCATCCCAGGCCAGGATCGGGCCGTACCAGATCTTTGCGCGCTCGGCCATTTCCTTGAAGGTCTGCACGCGATCGCGCAACGCCACCACGACATCCGCGGGGTTCGGGCCCTGCGAAGCATCGATGCCGATCTTCGCCAGGTGCCAGGCCAGCTCGGGCCCGAGCGTGGCGGGATCGTCGTGCTTGAGGTAATGCTGGTTGAGCCATGACAGTTTGGTGACGTCGAAGCGCGACGCCGCCTTGTTGACGTCGGCCACGTCGAACAGCGTTTTCATGTCGTCGACGGAGAAGATTTCCTGGTCGCCGTGCGACCAGCCCAGCCGGACCAGGTAATTGAGCAGCGCGTGCGGCAGGAAGCCGTCGTCGCGGTACTGCATGACGCTGACCGCGCCGTGGCGCTTGGACAGCTTCTGCCCGTCCGGGCCGAGGATCATGGGCAGGTGGGCGAACTCGGGCACGGGTGCGCCCAGCGCCTTGTAGATGTTGATCTGGCGCGGCGTGTTGTTGACGTGGTCGTCGCCGCGGATCACCTCGGTGATACCCATGTCGATGTCGTCGACCACCACGGCGAAGTTGTAGGTCGGGAAACCGTCGGAGCGGAAGATGACCAGGTCGTCCAGCTCCTCGTTGGACCACTCGATGCGACCCTTGACCTTGTCGTCGAACACCACCGACCCCGTGGACGGGTTCTTGAAGCGGATGACGCGGTTGGGGTCGTCGCGCAGCGGCTCGTCGCGGTCACGGTAATAGCCGTTGTAACGCGGCTTCACGCCCGCCTCCATGGCGGCGTTGCGCATGGCCTCGATCTCTTCCTTGGTCTCGTAGGCGTAATACGCCTTGCCCTCGCGCAGCAGCTGGTCGGCCACCTCGCGGTAGCGATCCATGCGCTGCGTCTGGTAGTACGGGCCTTCGTCGTGGCCGAGGCCCAGCCACTGCATGCCGTCGAGGATGGCCTGCACGGCCTCCTGGGTGGAACGCTCGCGGTCGGTGTCCTCGATGCGCAGCACGAATTCCCCGCCGCGGCGACGCGATTCCAGCCAGCAATACAACGCGGTGCGGGCACCGCCGATGTGGAGGTAGCCCGTGGGGCTGGGAGCGAATCGGGTGCGGACGGTCATCGTGGGGATCATCGGGCTGACAAGACCGGGATTTTAACCGATACGCCTGGCGCGCGTCGTAACCGCGCGGTCATCTGGCCATCATGCCCGCGACATGCCCGCACGCAAGGATGGCTCAGGCTCAGGACACAAGGGGCACCGCCATGCGACTCGGCATCGTTACCGAGACCTACGCACCGGACGTGAACGGGGTTGCCCTGACCGTCCAGTCGCTGGCCCGCGGCATGCTGCGGCGGGGCCATACGGTCGACCTCATCCGTCCGATCCACCCGGATGCACCGGCCTCGGCGGATGCCGGCATGGACGTACTGGCGGTGGAAGCCGCCGCCGTGCCCCGCTACGACAGCCTCCGCTTCGGCCTGCCCTCCCGCTTCCGCCTCGAACGCCGCTGGCGCTCCGATCGCCCGGACGCGATCTACGTGGCCACGGAAGGCCCGCTGGGCTGGAGCGCGGTCAGTGCCGCGCGCCGCCTGGGCATCCCCGTTGCCACCGGCTTCCATACCCGCTTCGATTTTTACGTCGGCCATTACGGCTTCGGCGCGCTGACGCCCCTGGTACGCCAGTACCTGGCTCGCTTCCACCGCCGCGCGCACGCCACGCTGGTGCCGACCGGCCAGCTGGCCGCCGAACTGAACGACCTGGGCGTGCACGACGTGCGCGTGCTGCGTCGCGCGGTGGACACGCAACGCTTCCACCCGGACCGCCGCGACGAGCGCCTCCGCGACGCCTGGGGCGCCGCTCCCGACGCGCCGGTGATGCTCAGCGTGGGCCGCCTCGCCCCGGAAAAGAACCTGCAGGTGGTCGTCGATGCCTATCGTGCCCTGCAACGACGCGTGCCGACGGCGCGCTGCGTGATGGTCGGCGACGGTCCGGCACGCGCCGCACTGGAAGCCGCCCATCCGGACATCGTCTTCCCCGGCACACGCCGTGGCGACGAACTGGCGGCGTGCTACGCCAGTGCCGATCTTTTCGTGTTCCCCAGCCTCACCGAAACCTTCGGCAACGTGGTGCTGGAAGCCATGGCCTCGGGTACCCCGGTGGTCGCCTACGCCGAAGCCGCCGCGCGGGAGTTCATCCGCAACGGGCAGAACGGCATCCGTGTGGCGCCGGGCAACGAAGGCGGCCTGATCGAACGTGCCGCGGTGCTGGGTGCGGACCTGCTTGCCTGCCGCTCCATGGGCACGGCGGCACGCGCATCGGTGGCCGGTTCGTCGCCCGAATCGGTGATTGCCGAGTTCGAACTGATCATGACATCCCTGTCCGAGGAGAACGTCCATGCATCGCGTACCGCCGTCGCCGCGTAGGGCCAACCTCGACCGCCGCATGTGCGTCGCCGCCAACCGGTGGGGCGCACGCCGGGCCATCGGGATCTTCTTCGGTGCCGTCAGCCGGCTGGGCGACGGCGTGTTCTGGTACGCGCTGATGAGCGTCATCGCCCTGGTCGGCGGCTGGCACGGCGTGGCCGTGGCGCTGCAGATGGCAGTTACCGGGCTTACCGCGCTGATGCTCTACCGCGTGCTGAAGCGCTGGACGCGTCGCCCGCGTCCGTTCCGCACCTGCCCCGGCGTCATCGCGCACATACCGCCACTGGACGAGTTCAGCTTTCCGTCGGGGCACACCCTGCAGGCGGTGTCGTTCACCGTCGTGGCGGTGGCGCACTACCCCGTGCTGGCACCGTTCCTGATCGGCTTCGCCGCTCTGGTCGGCGCATCGCGCGTGGTGCTGGGGTTGCATTACCCCAGCGACGTGCTGGCGGCCACCGTGATCGGTGGCGCCTTGGGTACGCTGTCGCTATGGGCGGAGCGCGTACTGGTCTGATCTGATCGATCAGGCGACGGCGCGCGGCGCCTTGCCGAGGATGCCGAGGACCGAGCCCAGCGTGTCGCGCATCTCGCGACGATCGACGACCATGTCGAGGGCGCCGTGTTCGATCAGGAAGTCCGGACGCTGGAAGCCTTCCGGCAGGGTTTCGCGCACGGTCTGCTCGATGACGCGAGGGCCGGCAAAGCCGATCAGGGCCTTGGGCTCGGCGACATTGAGGTCGCCCAGCATGCCAAGGCTGGCCGAGACGCCACCGGTGGTCGGGTGGGTCAGCACCGAGATGTAGGGCACGCCGGCATCGCGCATGCGCGCCAGGGCGGCCGAGGTCTTGGCCATCTGCATCAGCGAGAACAGGCCTTCCTGCATGCGTGCGCCACCCGTGGCGGCGAAGCAGACCAGCGCACTACGATCGGCCAGGGCCTTCTCGGCGGCGCGGGCGAACTTCTCGCCCACCACCGAGCCCATCGAGCCACCCATGAAGGCGAATTCGAAGGCGACCGAGACCACCGGACGCTCCAGCAGGCGACCGGACATCGCGATCAGCGCGTCGCGCTCGCCGGTGGACTTCTGCGCGGCGACGACGCGGTCCTTGTACTTCTTCTGATCCTTGAACTTCAGCGCATCGACGGCCTCGAGCTTCGGCCACAGCTCGGTGGCGCTGCCCTCGTCGAAGAACGCATTGAGGCGCACGCGCGCCGAGATGGCGTGGTGATGCCCGCACTTGGGGCACACCATCAGCGATTTCTCGAGCTCGGGCTTGTAGAGCACGGTGCCGCAACCGGCACACTTCTCCCACACACCTTCGGGCACCTTGCCCTTGCCGGCGGCCGCGCTGGGTGCGCGGGTCTTCGGCGTCATGATTTTCTGCAGCCAGTTCATGGTGGTTCTCCGAAAGGGTGGTGCGGATCAGCGCGCGTCGAGCGCGGCGCGGATGGGCGCAAGGAAATCGTGCGCGCGGCGGGCGGCATCGTCGGCGGACTCGGCGCCGGCCAGGCGATCGACCAGCGCGCTGCCGATGACCACGGCATCGGCGAAGGCACCGATCGCCACGGCGCTGGCCGCGTCGCGCACGCCGAAACCGACGGCCACCGGCGCGTTGGACCGCGCCCGGATACCGGCCACCCGCTCGGCGATGTCGCCGGTGCTGAGCTGGGCCGACCCCGTGATCCCGGCGAACGACACATAATACAGGAACCCCGAAGCCGCCTTGCAAAGGGCGTCCAGCCGGGTTTCCACCGTCGTGGGCGAGGCCAGGACGATCTGGTGCAGCCCCGCCGCGCGCAGGGGCTCCAGGACGTGGGATTCCTCCAGCGGGCAATCGACCATCAGCAGGCCGTCGACACCTTTCTCCGCGGCATCCTCGGCGAACTCCGCGTAACCGTACATCTCTACGGGGTTGAGATAACCCATGAGGACGATCGGCGTCTCGTTGTCGGTCTCACGGAACGCCGCGACCCAGGCCAGCACGTTGTTCAGGCCTACGCCCTGGGCGATAGCCCGCTCGCTGGCGTGCTGGATGACCGGGCCATCCGCCATGGGATCGGAGAACGGCACGCCCAGCTCGATGACGTCGGCGCCAGCGGCCACCAGGGCATGGAGCATGGGGACCACGGCGTCAGGCAGGGGATCGCCCGCGGTGACGAAAGTGATCAGGCCGGTGCGACCGGCGGCTTTCAGGGCGGCGAAACGCGTGTCGAGGCGGTTCATCAGAGCAGGATCCCCTCGCGCTCGGCGATGGTATGGACATCCTTGTCGCCACGCCCCGAAAGGTTGGCCAGGACCAAGCCGTCTTTCGGCAGTTCGCGCGCCAGCTTGATCGCCTGGGCAATGGCGTGGCTGGATTCCAGCGCCGCCAGGATGCCTTCAGTGCGGGCCAGCAGGTGGAAGGCCTCGAGGGCTTCGTCGTCGGTGACGCCGACGTATTCCGCGCGGCCGGCATCTTTCAGGAACGCGTGTTCCGGACCGACGCCGGGGTAGTCGAGACCGGCCGAGACGGAGTGCGTTTCCACGATCTGGCCGTTGGCGTCCGACAGCACGTAGGTACGGTTGCCGTGCAGCACACCGGGCTTGCCGGCCGCCAGCGAGGCGGCATGGCGACCCGTGTCGATGCCGTCGCCCGCGGCTTCCGCGCCGACGATGCGCACGTCGCGGTCGTTGAGAAAGGCGTGGAACAGCCCGATGGCGTTGGAGCCACCGCCGACGCAGGCGGTGATGACATCAGGCAGGCGACCGAACTGCTCGAGGGTCTGCTCACGCGCCTCGCGGCCGGCGATGGCGTTGAAGTCGCGGACCATCTGCGGATACGGGTGCGGGCCGGCGACGGTGCCGATGATGTAGAAGGTGTCGGTCACGTTGGTGACCCAGTCGCGCATGGCCTCGTTGAGGGCGTCCTTGAGGGTCTTGGAGCCGGACGTGACCGGCACCACCTCGGCGCCGAGCAGGCGCATGCGATAGACGTTGATCTTCTGCCGCTCGATGTCCACCGCGCCCATGTAGACGATGCACTTCAGGCCCAGGCGGGCGGCCACGGTGGCGCTGGCCACGCCGTGCTGGCCGGCGCCGGTCTCGGCGATGATGCGTGTCTTGCCCATGTGCCGGGCGACCAGCGCCTGGCCCACGGTGTTGTTGATCTTGTGCGCGCCGGTGTGGTTCAGGTCCTCACGCTTGAGGATGATGCGCGCGCCACCGACGTGGCGGGTCAGGCGCTCGGCCAGGTAGACCGGGCTGGGACGGCCGACGTAATACTTGAGGTCGCGGTCGAGCTCGGCGATGAAGGCGGGATCGACACGCAGCTTCTCGTACGCCGCGGTCAGCTCGGCCAGCGGTTCCATGAGCGTCTCGGCCACGTAGATGCCGCCGTAGTCGCCAAAACGGCCGTGCGCGTCGGGGTAGGCGTGGAAATCCGTGATCTCGGTCATTGCGTTCTCGCTATCGTCGTACGGCGGACATGAAGCGTTCCATCTTAGCCGCTTCCTTGATGCCCGGCGAAACCTCGATGCCGCTGGAGACATCCACCGCCCACGGCCGCGCGATGCGGATGGCCTCCGCCACGTTGTCCGCGTCCAGGCCGCCGGCCAGGATCAACGGCTGCGCAAGATCCTGCGGCATGGTCGACCAGTCGAACCGCTGCCCGCTGCCGCCCTGCTCGCCCAGGCCGTGCCCGTCCAGCAGCAGCCCCGCGGCGCCGGGAAACAGGTGCAGCCGGGCCAGGGCCGGCGCGCCCTCGCCCATCGCGATGGCCTTGGTATAGCGCACGCCGTGGGCGGCGCACTGCGCGTCGGTTTCCGTGCCGTGGAACTGGAGCATGTCCGGGCGTACCACCCTGACCACCTCGTCGATGAAGGCGGGCTCGTCGTCCATCACCAGCGCCACGACGCTGACATAGGGCGGCACGGCGTCGCGCAGGCGCGCGGCGGCTACGGGATCGACGAAGCGCTTGCTCCGGCGCGTCATCACCAGGCCGATGGCATCCACGCCGAGGCGTACAGCCAGCTGCACGTCGTCGATGCGGGTCAGGCCGCAGAACTTGATCCGGGTCATAGCGTCACTTCCTGTGGCAGCCCCCAGTGGGCTTCATAAAGCGGACCGAGGAAGGTCAGGCCTTCCGCGGGCGCGGTGGCACCGGCCACCTCGCGGTCGCGGCCGGCCAGCAGCTCGGCCATCCAGCCGACGGCTTCCTCGCCGCGGCCGATCCGCAGCAAGGACCCGACGATGTTGCGGACCATGTGGTGCAGGAAGGCGTTGGCCTCGATCTCCACCACCACGTGGATATCCTCGCGGAACACGCGGATGGCGCGCACGTTGCGCCGTGCATGCGCGGCCTGGCAGGAAATGGCCCGGAACGCCGTGAAGTCGTGCTCGCCCACGATCGCCTGCGCCGCCTCGTGCATGGCATCCGCATCGATCTGCCGCCGCTCCCAGGCGACGAACCGCGCGTCCAGCGCGGGGCGCACGAAGCGCGGCAGGATGCGATAGCGATAGCGACGCGCCCGCGCCGAGAAACGTGCATGGAAGTCATCGGCCACCGGCTGCGCCCACGTGACCGCCACGCTGTGCGGCAGGTTGGAACACGCACCGAGGATCCAGCCGCGCATGTCGCGCACCACCTCGGTATCGAAATGGACCACCTGGCAGCGCCCGTGCACGCCGGCATCCGTGCGGCCGGCCGCGGTGACCTCCACCGGGGCATGCGCGACGAAGCCGAGCGCCTTCTCCAGCGCACCCTGCACGGTCTTCGCATGGCTGAGCCGCTGCCAGCCGAAGAAATCGGTGCCGTCGTATTCGACGCCAAGGGCGATGCGCATGGGAAAGGTGTCGGGGGCCGTGGAAACCGCAAAGGGTACCATTCGTGCGCCAGGCGGTGCGTTCGGGGGCGTAGGGACACACCCACGCCGACCCGGGGCTGCCACAATCGCGCCTCCGGGAAGCCCCGTACAGCCCGCATGATCGCAGCGGACCAACTATCACGCAGGCCTGACCCCATGGCATCGTTCACCTACGCAAGCCTCTTTTGCGCCCTGCTCGTCCCGATAGCCTTCACCTGTAGCGCTGCGCCAGCCAGCGACGACGCCCGGGACGAAGCGACCGGACAACCCGCGACGACGGCATCGAACGCGCCGTACCGGATGTCCACGGACCTGCGCCGGAACATCGCCGCAAGCCCATCATGGACCGCCCCGCAGAAGCCCTTCCGCATCTACGGCAACACGTGGTTTGTCGGCCCCAGGGGGCTGGGCGTTTTCCTCATTGCGTCGCCTGCAGGACACATCCTGATCGACGGTGGCGTGCCGGGCGACGCTGCCCTGATCGAGGCGAACCTGCGCCAACTCGGCGTACGCCTGCACGACATCAAGTGGCTACTCAACACGCACGCGCACTCCGACCATGCAGGCGACCTGGCCCGATTGGCCGCCGATACGGGTGCACAGGTGATCGCCAACGCGGCAGACGCTTCCCTGCTGGAACGTGGGGGTACCGACGATCCCCAGTACGGCAACCGGTTCGCTTTCCCGCCCGTGCGCGTGGACCGAACGGTCGTGGACGGCGACGTGTTGCATCTGGGCGACCTGACGGTAACGGCCCACGCGACACCCGGCCATACCAAGGGCAACACGACCTGGACATGGACGTCCTGCGAGGGAAAGCGCTGTCTCGCCGTGGTCGACGTGGGCAGCCTTTCCGCCCCAGGCTTCCATCTGGTGGGAAATGCCCGATATCCCGAGATCGTCCGGGATTTCGAACGCAGCTTTGCCGTCGTCGCCGACTTGCCTTGCGACATCCCCATCGCCCCGCATCCGGAGATGGTCGATTTCTGGGAGCGCGTCGCAAAGCGCAAGCAGGACGGCACGGACGCCATGATCGATCCCGCCGGCTGCCGCGCCTACGCGACCGATGCACAACAAAACTTCGAGGCCGAACTAGCCAAGCAACAAAAGTCCAGGTAGGAGCGGACGATGTCCGCGAACCCTCAAGGCATCCGCCACGAATGAAGCCATGCACAACATCAACGCAGGCGTCTCCACCTGCGAAAACGAATGCATGATGCGATGCGGAGAGGATGGTACCTTCCATCGGCATGCCGTTGTAGGCGTCGCATGCGCCGACAAGCGCACCTCCACCACGTCCCCATCGCAACAACGCACAAGGCAAGCCATGGCGCTCATAGGAAAGCTGTTCGACGGACCGCTCGACCTGATCGGCGATGTACACGGCGAAATCGAGGCCCTGCATCATCTTCTTTCCCGCATGGGCTACGACGCAGAGGGCCGCCACCCCGAGGGGCGACGCCTCGTCTTCGTCGGTGACCTGTGCGACCGCGGCCCGGACAGCCCCGCCGTGCTCGACCTGGTTGGTGCGCTGGTCGCCGCGGGACGTGCGCAATGCGTACTCGGCAATCACGAGCTGAATATCCTGCGTGGCTCGCGCAAGGAGGGCAACGGCTGGTTCTTCGAGGACAACCACGACCGCGACGAAGGTAAGTTCCTCGCCTCGACCGATGCGGATGCCGATAGGCGGAGGCACTACCTCGCCTTTCTCGGCGAACTGCCCATCGCCCTCGAGAGCCCGGAACTGCGGGTCGTGCATGCCTGCTGGAACGAGACATCGGTGCAGGAGATAAAGACGGCGAGCGTCGCCACCGTGGCCGACCTGTTCACGGTGGCGGACGATGCCGCCGAAGCGCGGCTGGCGAGCAGTGGCTTGCTCGTCACGGCCGACAACGAAGCAAAGCACATCGGCGACTCCCTTCGCGACCCGGATGCCGCCATGAGCATGCTCCATGGCATGGCGCAGGTCGACGAGATCCGCCAGATGGGCAATCCCGTTCGCGTGCTGACCTCCGGTGTGGAGCGTATCGGCGAGGCGCCTTTCTTCAGCAGCGGAAAATGGCGGATGGTCGAGCGGGCCGCCTGGTGGAACGACTATCGTGGCGCCGTGCCCGTCGTCATCGGCCATTACTGGCGCTGGCCTGTATCGGTCGACAGGCGTGCCTTCGGCAAGGGTGGCAAGGACCTGTTCGAGGGCGTTCCCTTCGACGAGGCGCTCGGCCCCGACCGCAACGTCTACTGCATCGACTATTCGGTGGGCCGACGGTTCCAGGAGCGACTGGCAGGGCATGCCTTCCTGACCCGACTGGGCGCCCTTCGCTGGCCGGAACGCGAACTCGTGTTCGACCGGACATAGATGCCCTGACACGAAACGACGAAGGCCCCGGTGCACGCACCGGGGCCTTCACGGGGGCGAACCGCCGGGTCAGACGATGTCGTCGAGGATCCGCTTGGCCGTGTCCTTCTGCATCTGCGTCCCTTCGGCGATCACCTCGTCGAGCATCAGGCGGGCGCCTTCGGCGTCGCCCATGTCGAGGTAGGCACGGGCCAGGTCGAGCTTGGTGTCGACGGGGTCGTCGCTGAAGTTGTCGCGAACGTGATCCGTGAGCGGTTCGTCGTCGGGGAACGTCGGGAACGCCGGCGGCTCGTCGAAGCGGGGCTCGTCCAGACGATGCTCGTCGGGACGCCCTTCATCGAAGCTGGGCTCGTCGAATCGCGGCTGCTCTGCGTGATGTTCGTGCCCGTCGACCAGCGTATCGGCGCGGTGCGACTCGTCGAGCGGTACGGGCACGTCGGCCAGCCCGTCGCGATCCCCGTCGAACGACCAGCTCGGCGCGGGTTCCTCGTGCGCCCGGGTCTGCTCACCCAGGATGTCGCCGAAGGTGGACGCCGGCGGCACGTGCCGCTCGTCGACCGCATCGATGTCGTGATGTGCCGCGTCGTGCAACGGCGCCTCGTGGTACGGCGACTCGGGCGCGTCCACGTCGAAGACGTCGGGTGCGTTGGCGCGATGCTCGGCCTCGGCGCGCTGCACCGGGGTCAGGTCGAAGTTGAAGTGGTACTCGCTGTGCTTCTGCGGCTCGGCGCGCGGCGGCAACTCGTCGTCTTCGGCACTGGTCACGTAGTGGCCCAGGTCGAATTCCTCGAGCGCGGCGACCTCGTCGGCGGTGTGGGGCGAGCCGGCGGTGTAGGTGTCGTACGGCTCGTCGATCTCGTCCACCGGGACGCCGCCGAACAGCGGATGGGTGGGCGCGAGATCCTCACCCATGGTCACCACCTCGCGCCACTCCGGCTGATCCGGGTCGGCGACGTGGGCGAACATGGCTTCGGCCGCGGCCTCGAAATGGTCGACGTCACGGCGGCGGTAATAGAGGCTGACCAGTTCCAGGTGCAGGCCGATGTCGTCCGGGTGCTCGGCCAGGGCGTCGAGGATCTCGCGCTGGTCCGGGTCGATCGCATCGTTGTGGCCGTACTCGCCGAAGGTCGGTTCCTGCTGGCCGAACCGGTCGGCCAGCGAGGCCGGTGTCGCCTCGGCCGGCGTCGGCTTGCGGCGGCCGAACACGGCCGCCACCAGGAGCAGGAGGATGACGATGGCGCCGCCACCCCAGGCCCAGGGCTGCATGTACCAGGGATCGTCGTCGACCCGCACGGGCGTCACGCCCGTGGGTTTCGTGACGGGCGTGGCGGCCGGTGCGGTGTTCGCGGCATCTTTCAGCGGCGCGGTGGCCACCGTGGCGGCGGGCGCCGCCGATGCGGGCCGGGCCGGGCCGGACGATGCGGGCGTCGCCGGCGAGGTCGCTACCGCCGGTGCCGGCGCGGCGGCCGACGTAGCGGCGGGCGTCGCGACCGGCGGCTGCGCGGACGCGGGCGTCGGCTGCACGGCGGCAGCGGCTGCCGGCGCGGCCTGACCGCCCGCCTTGCGCGCGTCGGCCAGCTTGCGCTGGAGCTCGGCGATCTCGGCGTCCTTCAGGCTGAGCAGCCGCTCGTTCTTGCTGTTGATCGCCTCCAGGTCGCTGACGCGCGAGGTGAGTTCGGCGCCCTGCTGCTTGAGCGAGGCGACGTTTTCCTGCTGGGTGGTCAGCGCCTGCTTGAGGCCGGCCACTTGCGCGTCGCCCTTGCCGTCACGGGTGCCGGCACGAGTGGAGGCGGCTTCACCGCCCTCCTTCGAGGGGACGATGGCGAGCCGGTCGTTGGCAGCCGGCGTGGGCTTGCCGGTGTCCTGCGCCGCGCCGGTCGCGGCACCGTCGGCCACGACGGATGGCTTGCGGGCCGAGCCCGAACGCCATGCCTCGTTCTGGCGACGCACCTCGGCCAGCGCGGACGCCGCGGACTGGGCCTGGACATCTTCCGGGGACGGCACGCGCAAGACCGCGCCGGTCTTCAGCGCGTTGATGTTGTCCCGATAGAACGCATCCGGGTTGGCCTTGCGCAGGGCCAGCAGCATCTGGTTCATGTCGCCGCCACCGGCGTGGTCCCGCGCGATGGCAGACAGGCTCTGCCCCCGCTGCACGGGGCCATAGGAACCGCTGGCCGCCGGCGCCGCACGCGGGGACGGGCGCGTCGGCGCCCTGTCCGGAGCGGCAGACGGTGCTGCGGCGGCGGACGGTGCCGCGGCTTCGCTGCGCGATGGACGAGGCTGCGCGGCTTCGGCCGTGCGCGAGGGCACGTCGGACGTACGCGACGGACGCGCGGTGGGCGTCGGCGCACCGACGGACGGCGCGGAGATCGGGGTGCCCGGCGGGTCCAGCAGCATGGTGACCTCACGGACCACCTTGTTGCCGCCCGTGGATACCTCGACGAGGAAATCGAGATAGGTGTCGCGCACGGGCGCGCCACTGGTCACGCGGATGACGGGTTGGCCACCGGCATTGCGGGCCACGGTGAAGCTGAGGGCGACCGGCAGGCCCTCGCGGCTTAGGCCGGCGCGGGAGAAGGCCTCTTCGGAGGCCAGGGCGACATGAACGTTGTCGAGGCTACCCGACACGCCGCTCAGCGGGATTTCCGCGACCAGCGGCTGTTCCATGGTGGAGCGCATCTGGACCGGGCCCAGGTTCTGCGCCCATGCCTGACCGCCCCCCGTGAGCAGCGCCAGCATGATCGACAGCTTCAACGTACGGTTCATTACGGCTTCCCCCGAACTAAAATCATGCTGACGGCGCGCCTCTTTCGGGCGGTCGGCCGCGAAGGCGCCACTGTAGTGCACCCCAGCAACAACTAACAATAGCGTACACGGGCAGTTACGCGACAACCCTGCTGTCGTTCGCGAACCCCGTACAGCTCCCTTTGTCGCTCAAACCGCGCCGACCGAGGCCGTCACGGGTGTTGTCCGGCGAGTTGCTTCTGCAACTCGGCGATCTTGCGATCGCGCTCGGACAGGGCCTTCGCCGCGGCATCGGAATGCGACTCCAGCGTATCCACCCGGGCCTTGAGTTGCCTGACCCGGAGGTTCTCGGCATCCGCCTGCCGCTGCGCCGCCTCCAGCCGCGCGCGGGCAGCAGCAGGGCTTTCGGTCGGCGCCGCCGGCGTCACCTGCGCTGCCGCCATCGCCCAGGGCGAAAGCGACACGAGCAGGCAGGCGGCGACGACGCGTGGATGCATTACAGGTAATCCTCGATCAGGATCTCCGCGATCTGCACGGCATTCAGCGCAGCGCCCTTGCGGATGTTGTCGGCCACGACCCAGAGGTCCAGGCCGCGCTCGTGGGAGATGTCCTCGCGGATGCGCCCGACGAACACCGGGTCCTTGCCGGCCGCGTCGCCGACCGGGGTCGGATAGCCACCGGCCCTGCGCTCGTCCTGCACGACGACGCCCGGGGCCGCCTCGAGCAGTTCGCGGGCGCGCTCGGCCGTGATCTTGTCGCGGGTTTCGATATGCACGGCCTCGGAATGGCCGTAGAACACCGGAACGCGCACGGCGGTCGGATTCACCTGGATCGAAGGATCCTCGAGGATCTTCCGGGTCTCCCAAACCATCTTCATTTCTTCCTTGGTGTAGCCGTTGGGCTGGAAGTCGTCGATGTGGGGAATGACGTTGAAGGCGATCTGCCTGGGGAACTTGCCCGCTTCCACTTCCTGGAAATTGAGCATCTGGGCGGTCTGCTTGCCCAGTTCCTCCAGGCCACTGCGGCCTGCGCCGGACACCGACTGGTAGGTCGCCACATTGATACGCTCGATGCCTACCTCCCGATGGATCGGCGCCAGCGCCACCAGCATGCCCATCGTCGAGCAGTTGGGGTTGGCGATGATGCCGCGCGCCGTGTAGTCGGCGATGGCGTGCGGGTTCACTTCGGAGACCACCAGGGGGATGTCGTCCTGGTAACGGAACTCGGAGGTGTTGTCGATCACCACGGCACCGGCCGCCGCCGCGCGCGGGGCATGCTCGCGGCTGACCGAGCCGCCGGCCGAGAAGAACGCGATGTCCACCCCGTCGAAATCGTAAGTGGCCAGGTCCTGCACCACGTGCGGTTTTCCCGCGAAATCGATCGTACCGCCCGCCGAGCGCTCGCTCGCCAGGGGCACCAGTTCGCTGATCGGGAAATCCCGTTCGGCGAGGATCGAAAGGAGGGTTTCGCCGACCGCGCCGGTCGCGCCCACCATGGCCACCTTGTAACTCGTCTTCTTGCTCATCGGTCGCTTTCGTCAGGGCGTGGGGAACCGGGAAGGCCGGCGTCGGCCAGCACCCCGGGATTGAGGATCGAGGGAGGCCGGCCGGCGTGGGGACCGTGTCCGAACGCCGCCAGCACATTGTCCACAGCCAGCGCCGCCATATCGCGACGTGTGTCGCGGCTTGCACTGGCGATGTGCGGGCTGAGGACGATATTTTGCAGACGCATCAGGTCGGGATGGACCCGGGGCTCGCCTTCGAAGACGTCCAGGGCGGCCGCGCCGATACGGCCGTCGGCCAGCGCCCGGGCCAGGGCCGCGTCGTCGACGATGCCGCCACGCGCGATGTTGACCAGCGTGGCCGTGGGCTTCATCGCGTTCAGCTCCGCCTCGCCGATGGCGTGCCGGTTGGCCGGCGTGAACGGCAGCACCAGGATCAGGTGGTCGGCCTGGGCCAGCAGCGTCGCCTTTTCGACGTAGGAAGCAGCGCATTCGCGCTCGATCGAGGCATCCAGGCGCGAGCGGTTGTGGTAGATCACCCGGGCGCGGAAACCGGCGGCGCGTCGCGCGATGGCCTGGCCGATCCGACCCATGCCGAGGATGCCGATGGTGGATCCATGAATGTCCGCCCCCAGCCAGCCCTCGAAGCGTGGGCCCTTCCACTGGCCATCGCGCAGCCAGCGCTCGGCCTCGCCGACGCGCCGCGCGGCGGCAAGCATCATGGCCCAGGCGTAGTCGGCCACCGTCTCGTTGAGCACGTCGGGGGTGTTGGAGGCCCCCACGCCGGCGGCGGTCAAGGCATCCACGTCGAGGTTGTTGTAGCCCACGCCCAGGTTGGCGACAAAACGGAGCCGGGGGGCGCCTTGCAGCACGCCGGCGTCGATCCGCTCGGCCAGGCCGATGATCGCGGCGTCGGCACCGGCGAGGCGCTCGGCCAGTTCAGCCGGCGAGAACGCGCGTTCCTCGGTCTCCGCGCGCACCTCGAAGTGCTCGCGGAGCCGGTCGACGATGTCGGGAAAGAACGGGCGGGCGACCCAGACCGTGGGCCGCGTCATGCACCGCTCCCCACGCTGCCGGGGATGCGCGGCGGCACCTCGCCCACGTCGCCGCACTGCGCGCGGTGGCGCAAGGCCTGGTCCATCAGCACCAGGGCCATCATGGCCTCCGCGATCGGCACCGCGCGGATGCCCACACAGGGATCGTGCCGGCCCTTGGTCACCACCTCGGCCGGCTGCCCTGCCCGGTCGACGCTGCGGCCCGGCACGAGGATGCTGGACGTGGGCTTGAACGCCATGGACACCACGACCGGCTGTCCGGAGGCGATGCCGCCGAGGATGCCGCCCGCATGGTTGGAGAGAAAACCGTCGGTGGACAGCTCGTCGCGGTGCTGCGTGCCGCGCTGGGCGACCGCGTCGAAACCGTCGCCGATCTCCACGCCCTTCACCGCGTTGATCGACATCATGGCCGCGGCCAGTTCGCCGTCCAGCTTGCCGTAGATGGGCTCGCCCCATCCGGCCGGCACGCCGTCGGCGACCACCGTGACCTTCGCCCCGACCGAATCGCCCGACTTGCGCAGCGCATCCATGTAGGCCTCAAGCTCGGGCAGTTGTGACGCGTCGGGCCAGAAGAACGGATTGCCTTCGATCGCCTCCGCGTCGAAACCGCGTGGGCCCAGTGGACCGATCTGCGCGACATGGCCGCGGACACTCACCCCATGGCGCAGGGCAAGCCACTTCTTGGCGATGACACCGGCGGCCACGCGCATGGTGGTTTCGCGGGCGGAGGAACGTCCGCCGCCGCGCGGATCGCGCACGCCGTATTTCTGCCAGTAGGTGTAGTCGGCATGCCCCGGGCGGAACGTTTCCAGGATGTTGCCGTAATCCTTCGAGCGGGCATCCACGTTACGGATCAACAGCGCGATGGGCGTGCCCGTGGTGACGCCCTCGTAGACGCCGGAGAGGATCTCGATCTCGTCCGCCTCGCGCCGTTGCGAGGTGTGCCGCGAGCGCCCGGTGGCACGCCGTTCCAGGTCGGCGCGGAATTCCGACGCTTCCAGGGCCAGGCCGGGAGGGCAGCCGTCGACCACGCACCCGATCGCCGGGCCGTGGCTTTCGCCGAAGGTGGTGACGCTGAGGAGCTTGCCGAACGTATTGGAGGACACGGTGTTTCCGATGGGGTCAGTGTCTGGCGGCGCGCGCCGCGGCGAGGTCGGCGGCGTGCTCGATCAGGTCGCGACGTTCCAGCGCGAAGATACCCATCTGGCCGACCTTGAACTCGAGCCAGACGAAAGGTACCCGCGGCAGTAGCGCGACCAGCGCATGCTCGCTGTCGCCCACCTCGACGATCAGCAGGCCATCCTCGCTCAGGTGGTCGGCGGCCTCGTCGAGCATGCGCAGGGTGAGATCCAGTCCATCATCCCCGGAGGTCAATCCCAGGACCGGTTCATGGCTGTATTCGGGCGGCATGGCCGCGTATTCGTCATGGGTGACGTAGGGCGGGTTGGAGACAATCAGGTCGTAGACCTCGCCCTGGACGCCGGCGAACAGATCGGACTTGATCGCGCGCACGCGGTCTTCCACGTGCTGGAAGGCGATGTTCTCGTTGGCCAGCGACAGGGCGTCGTCGCTGACGTCAACCAGGTCGACCTGCCAGTCGGGGTTGTATTCGGCCATGGCGATGCCGATGCAGCCCGAGCCCGTGCACAGGTCCAGCGCCCGCGTGACATGACGATCGTCCAGCCAGGGCGTGAAGCGGCCTTCGATCAGTTCGGCGATGGGTGAGCGCGGCACCAGGGCGCGGCGGTCGCTCTTGAACTTCATGCCGGCAAACCAGGTTTCGCCCACCAGATAGGCCACCGGCACGCGCTCGGTCACGCGGCGCTCGATCAGCTCCAGCACCCTCGCCTTCTCGTCCGCCACGAGGACACCGGCGCCATAGGCCGGCGGAATGTCCGGGGGCAGGTGCAGCGCGGCCAGCACCAGGTGCGTGGCCTCGTCGATCGGATTGTCGTGGCTGTGGCCGAAAGTAAGCCCGGCGGCCGAGAAGCGGCTGGCGCCGTAGCGGATGAAATCGATGATCGAGGCGAGTTCGTGGGTCACGGGGAGACTTTCGCTGGGGCTGACCGGAGAGTATAGCCATCCGCGCCGCTGGTCGCTTCCAACCGGGGCTTGCCGGGCATGGGCCGACCGCTCGGGCTAGCTGCGTACCAGCCACGTGGGTTAGTGCCGTCGCTTGTGCCGTCGCCGAGAACCGCCGTTGTTCGTACGGGTGCGGCGAGGAGGCGCCGCGAGCGTTGCTTTCCCAACCCGCAACCTCAGTCGTCTGGGAGGTGTCGGGGGGTCATCCTCTGAGCGAGTTCGGCCGCTTGCGGCCGCTGCTCGAGCGCAGAGGGTGACCGCCCGACGCCTCCTCTCCGCAGAGAAAACGACCGCCAAGGAAGGCGAGCCCTTCCAGTCATCGCTGATCATTGCGAAACGGCTAGTCGATGCGCTGCTCCGTCGCACCGTAGCCCGGATCGCTCGTCGCCGGCTTTCCGTCATCGTGATGCCCGGCAAACCGACGCAGGTATCGAGGTGCGTCGGGCAGATCGATCGCTACGTCGTACCATCCCGCGCTGGCACCCAGTTCCAGCGAAAAAGTCGATTCACTGCCCGGCTCGACCACGACACGATGCGCCGACGCGCCACCGTATCGCTCCGTCACCCGAACCTCGACCGGCAAGCGCCCGCGGTTGCTCAGGTGCACGTCAAGCCGGCGCTCGCCGCCGACGCCCGACACCGACGCTTCGATCGTGTCGTCCGCCGATCCACGCAGATGCGCGAGAGACGACTGCGGACCGTGGATACGACGATCGTAGGCATCGCCGGCTTGTGGCATATCCCACCGATCCGCCACGCGCGTGCCTGCGCTTACCGCGTAGCGACGCGGCGGCGCGTCGCGCTGCAAGCCGTCGTAGACGAGGAAGGCCGCGCCCAGGCGCCCGGTGTTTTCGAAGACGATGCGACTGCTTTCGCCATCCAGTGTGTGCTGAATGGTCCAGGCATAACCCAACGTCCGCGACGGGCGGGTGCCTGCTTCCTGCACGGGCATCGACGGCGTGCGCGGCACCTGGATCGGTGCCTTGCCGCTGGAACCTTCCGGCACGCCGAGCGTCGGCATGCGCTCGTCGACCTTGCCCGCGAAGTCGAAGGCGCTGGTCAGGTCGCCACAGATCGAGCGTCGCCAGGCGCTGATGTTGGTTTCCTCCACGCCGAAGCGTTTTTCGAGGAAACGCAGCACGGAGGTGTGGTCGAAGGTTTCCGAGCATACCCAGCCGCCGCGTGTCCACGGCGACACCACGATCATCGGCACGCGGTTGCCCAGGCCGACCGGTTGCCGGCCGCGCGGATCGCTGCCGGGAACGATGGGCGCGGAGATGCGCGGGTGCGCATCCAGGTCCATGATCTCGTCGTCGAGCCCGGCCACCAGATCGTCCGACACCCTGCCCTGCGCGTTTTCCTCGCTGCGCAACGGCGGCGCCGGCGGCACCACATGATCGAAGAAACCGTCGTTCTCGTCGTAGTTGAGGAACAGCACCGTGCGCGACCACACCTTCGGGTTGACGGTGAGTGCATCGAGCACGCGGCGGATGTAGAACGCGCCGTCGGCCGGGGATGAGGTGGGATGTTCGCTGTATTGATAAGGCGCGACGATCCAGCTGACCTGCGGCAGCCGGCCGTGGATCACGTCGTCGCGCAGTTCGCGCAAGGTGTGGGTGGAGGCACCGTTGCGCACCAGCGCACCGTGCGGGTCCGCGCCCTCCTTCACCTGGTAGGCGGCGAAGAACTCCAGCGAGTTGTCGGTGTAGTTGTCGGTGGGCGAACCCGGCTCGCCCGTGCCGCCCTGGTAGACGCGCCAGCGGATACCGGCCTTCTCCAGCCGCTCGGGATAGGTCGTCCACGTGTAGCCGTTGGCATCTGCACGCTCTTCGGTGCCCGGACCGTTCGACTTGCGCCCCAGCCGTCCCGACGGATCGCACGAACCGCTCCACAGGTAGATGCGATTGATCGCGGTGTCGCCGAGCGCGGAGGCATGGTACGCATCGCATACGGTGAATGCGTCAGCGAGGGCGTAATGGAACGACGCGTCCTCACGACGCAGGTAGGCCATGGTCAGCACATCCTGCTTCTGCTCGATCCAGCGATCGTTGCGGCCCAGGTTCCACGCGCCGTGCCCGGTGCTCCACCCATGATCCGTGCCCTCGTGATGGTCGCCGCTGGCACGGGTATCCAGGTGGAAGGGATAGACCCAGGCCACGTCGTCGGCCAATCCACGCGACTTCCATACCTTGGTGTGCGACGTGGCCACCGGTTGCTTCCAGACCGGATCGCCGTTGCCCAGCTCCAGCACGCGCGTGTCGCCGAACCCACGCACCCCACGCAGGCTGCCGAAATAGTGATCGAACGAGCGGTTTTCCTGCATGAGGATGACCACGTGCTCGACGTCGGCGATGCTGCCCGTGCGGCGGTCGGGCGCAGTGGCCATGGCGCGTGCGATCGACGCCGGGAAACCCTGCGCCACCAGCGAGGCGACGACGGTGGTGCCGGCGGCCTGGAGGAAACGGCGACGATCGCGCGAGACCATGCAGGTCAGTCCTGTTGCAGTGAAGCGATGATCGCCCGATGCAGGGCGGGCGTGGCCGCGGCGACGACGCGCCCGCCGCTGTCGAGGCCCAGGTCGCGGCCTTCCCAGTCGGTCATGACACCACCGGCCGCCTGCACCACCGGCGCGATGGCCAGGTAGTCGTACGGCATGAGGTTCGCTTCGATCACGGCATCGATATGCCCGGAGGCCAGCATGCCGTAGCCGTAGCAGTCGCCACCGAAGCGACGGCTGTACGCCGCGCGGCTGGTGCGATCGAAGCGTGTCCACTCCGCCGCGTCGAACATGTCCGGCGTGGTGGTGTAGAGCGTGGCGTCGGCCAGGGCCTCGCAGCCCGTGGTGCGGCATGGCCGCCCGTTCATCGTGGTACCGACCCCCACGTGACCGATCCAGCGTTCGTCCAGGGCGGGCATGTCGAGCAGGCCCATGACGGGTCGGCCCTGGTGCAGCAGTGCCAGCAGGGTGCCCCACAGCGGCCAGCCGGAGATGAAACTGCGGGTGCCGTCGATCGGGTCGATCGACCAGACGAATTCCGCGTCCGTGCGCGTGGCGCCGTATTCCTCGCCGAGCAACCCATGGGTGGGCCAGGCGTGCTCGATGCGCTCGCGCAGCATCGATTCCACGCCGCGGTCCACGGCCGTCACGGGGCTCATGTCGCCCTTGAGGGTGACGTCGACGGGCCGGCGAAACCGCGGCAACGACAGCGCGCGGGCGTTATCGGCGATGCCGGTGGCGAATGCCTCGAACTCCTTCCGCCCGGCGGCGGACAACGATTCCATCGACAGAACTCCTGGGATTGGCCGTGCGCCTCTTAGCGGCAACACGTTTCGGTGGGATGACAAAAACGAAAATTCTCTGCTGGAAGTAAAACCACAGCTTTGCAAATATACCCAAAATGCCACATTGGTGGGGTATGGTACCCCCTCAGGTGGAAGACAACCCGCGTCACAGCATAGGGCCATCCATGCGTCCATTCCGCAGCATTGCCATGACAGTCGCCCTGGGCGTGGCCTGCGGCGTGGTGCAAGCGGGCCAGGTCACCGTCTATTCCGCGCTGGAAAGCGACGAGATAGCCACCTACCTGGATGCGGCGAAGCATGCCTTGCCGGATCTGGACATCCATGTGCTGCGTCTTTCCAGCGGCGATCTTGCCGCACGCCTGCTGGCGGAATCCGCACAACCACGTAACGACGCGATCTGGGGCATGGCGGTGACCGACCTGCTCGATCCGCGCATCGCCCCGCTGCTGACGCCGGTCCATGGCGAGCACATCGACGCCATGCCCGCACGTTTTCGCGGGGCGGACGGCACATGGTTCGCCCCCACCGGCTATCTGGCGGCGTTGTGCGTCAACCGGGAAGCACTGGCCGAGCGCGGCCTGCCCATGCCGCGCACCTGGCGAGACCTGGCATCGCCCCGTTACCGCGGCCAGGTCGCCATGCCCGATCCGGCGTCCTCCGGCACGGGCTACATGGTGTTGTCCTCGCTCACCGACGCGGGGCGCGATGCACGCGGCATGGCGCTGGTGACGGCCATCGCACGCAACGTCGGGCAGGTCACGCTGTCCGGCTCGGCGCCCTGCAAGCTGGCGCGCATCGGTGAATTCCCCATCGGTATCTCGTTCGCCTTTTCCGCGATGCAGTCCATCCGCCAGGGCTACCCGATCACGATGGTGATCCCAGCCGACGGCGCAGGATACGAACTGGAGGGCTCGGCACTGATGAAAGGCGCCGCGCACGCGGCGGATGCGCGCCGGTTCCTCGACTGGACGGCATCCCCCCAGGCCGCCGCGCTCTACCGCGGTTTCAAGGAAATCGTGGCCGCCCCCGGCAGCGTGCCCAGCGCCGAACAGCAACGGCAGGGGCTGCCGGCCGACGTCGTCGCCACCCTGCCCGCACGTGATTTCGCCAGCGCGGCGCGCGAACGCGCCGCGCTCGTCGACCGCTACAAACGATCGACGCGCTGACGCCGCGGCCATCGGAGACCAGGGCACCATGCACCTTCGCATCGACGACATCACAAAGGCCTGGAGCGGTCACACCGTGCTCGACGGCGTGTCCTTCCAGGCCGGCGAGAGCGATCTGGTCTGTTTGCTCGGCCCCAGCGGCTGCGGCAAGACGACCCTGCTCCGCATCGTCGCCGGCCTCACGCCGCCCGACCGCGGGCGCGTGATCCTGGGCGACCGGGACATCACCGCGCTACCGCCTCGCGATCGCCGCATGGGCCTGGTATTCCAGTCCTACTCGTTGTTTCCCGACATGACGGTCGCGGCCAACATCGGATACCCGATGCGCCTGCGTCGCGAGAGCCCCGCCACGATCGCCACGCGCACCGACGACCTGCTCGCGCGCGTCGGCATGGGCGACCTGCAGGCGCGTTTTCCCGATCAGCTGTCCGGCGGACAACAGCAGCGCGTCGCCCTGGCTCGCGCCCTGGCCAGCAACCCGGCCATGCTGCTGCTGGACGAGCCGCTGTCGGCGCTGGACCCGGCCATCCGCGCGCAGTTGCGTGTGGAGATCCGTTCACTCCAGCGGTCGCTGGGCATTCCGACGCTCATGGTCACCCACGACCAGGACGAAGCCCTGTCCATGGCCGACACCGTGGTCTGCATGAACAAAGGACGCGTGGAACAGGTTGGCTCGCCACGTTGCCTGTACGAGCGGCCGCGCACGCGCTTCGTCGCCGGCTTCGTCGGCAAGGCCAACCTGCTGCCGACGACCCTGGTACGGGAAGCCGTGCCCGCGTTCCTCGAACGACGGCCGCCCGGCGCGGAGGCCACGTTCGAGCTGTGCGTGCGCCCGGAAGACCTCACGATCGCGGCCGACCCGCGCGGCGAGGGGGTGGTCGAGGAACTGACCTTCCTGGGCAGCCTCGCGCACGCCCGCGTGGCCTGGCGCGGTCGCTCGCTGCTCGTCGAACTGCCCGGCCGCAGCACGCTGGCGCGAGGCGAGGCCGTGACCGTCGATGCATCGCGCGGCGCCTGGGTGACGACATGAAGCGCTCCCTGCTGCCCGGCATGCCGATGGTGGCGCTGCCATTGCTGGGCCTGTGCGTATTCTTCCTGCATCCGCTGCTGAGCGTGCTGACGCGCAGCCTCGTGGACGACCAGGGCGCCTTCACGCTGGCCAACTACGCGCGGCTGCTGGACGACCCCGGCCTGCCGCGCGCGGCATGGCACAGCGTGGTTATCGGCGCGACCACCACGCTGGGCACCCTCGCCATCGGCCTGTGCGTGGCGATGGCCCTGCATCGCTCGCGCCTGCCCGGCAAGGCGCTGATCCGCGGCGCGCTGCTGCTGCCCATGCTGGCGCCCTCGCTGGTGCTCGGCCTCGGCCTGGTCTGCCTGCTGGGACGCAACGGCCTCGTGCACCGGCTGACGGGCTGGCCCACCGACATCTACGGTTTCTGGGGCCTGCTGCTGGCCAACCTGATGTATGGCCTGCCGCAGGTGGTCGTGATCGTCTCGGCCGCACTGGAACGCACGCCCGCACGCCATTACGACGCAGCGGCGTCGATGGGGGCCACGCCCTGGCGGCAGTTCGTCGACGTGACCCTGCCGCGGATTCGCTTCGCCCTCTGGGCCGCCGCGTTCCTGGTCTTCACGGAAACACTGACCGACTTCGGCAGTGCCGTGGTGGTCGGTGGCAACTACCGCGTGCTGGCCATGGAGATCTACAGCGAGGTGGTGGGCCAGCGTGATTTCGCCATGGGTGCCACGCTGGGCGTGCTGCTGCTGGCCCCGGCGCTGTTGTCGGTGTGGCTGGGCCGTCTGGCGCGACGCCGGCAGGACCTGGGCGACGCCAGCCCCGGCCATGCGCTGCGGCCGGAACGGCATCCCTGGCGTGACGCCGCCCTGGGCGGGGTTGCCGCGCTGGCGGTGCTGTCGATCGTCGTCACCCTCGGCACGGTGGTGTACGTGAGCGTGGTCAGGCTGTGGCCGTACGATCGCACGCTTACCCTCGCCAACTACCTGGGCGGCATGCCGGAAGGCTACGGCCCCGTGGCGACATCGGTGGGCATGTCGCTGCTCGCCGCGACCGTCGGTGTGGTCGGCGTGTTCATGCTGTCGGCGGGCCTGCGTCGCCTGCCCGGATGGCTGGCCCGCCCGCTGCAGGTAGTGGCGGCCCTGCCCGCCGCCGTTCCCGGCATGGTGCTGGGCCTGGGCTACGTACTGGCGTTCAACCATGGCGTGCTGTCGACATGGCTGTATGGCAGCGTGGCGATCGTGGCGGCATGCAGCCTCTACCACTATCACGCACCCACCTTCCTCACGATGCAGACGGGCATGCGCCGCGTGCCCGACGCCCTGGAAGATGCGGTGGCCGTGTGCGGCGGCGATACACGCCACGTGCTGCGCGACGCCGTGCTGCCGTTCGCGGCGCCGGCGGCGATCGCGGCGTTCTTCTACCTGTTCATGCGCTCGATGGTGACGCTGTCGGGCGTGATCTTCCTGGTAACCGCCGACCTGGGCCTGGCCTCGGTGTCGGTGATGCGCCTGGACGAAAACGGCTTCCTGGCCCCGGCCGCCGCCTACGCGACATGCGTGGTGGCCGCCGGCGGCCTCGCACTCGGCGCCATGCGCCTTCTCCTCCACACACTCAGGGACCGACGCCATGTGGCATGAAGAACGACACACCCGTATCCGTGACCTGCTCAGCACCAGCGGCCAGGTATCCGTCGAGCGCATCGTGACCGAACTGGGCGTGTCGCGCGAGACGATCCGCCGCGACCTGGTCGAACTGGCCGCCCGCGGCGAGATCCGTCGCGTGCACGGCGGTGCCGTGCTCACCGGCGACGAACCGCCGATCGCCGTGCGCCACGCCACCCGCGTCCGCGAAAAACGCGCCATCGCGCGGAAGGTGGCCAGTCTGGTCGAGAGCGGACAGACCATCTTCATGGACGCCGGCAGCACGATGAACCTGGTGGCCGAAGCGCTGGCCACCCGTACCGGGCTCACCATCGTCACCAACGCGGTGGACGTGGCCGCGCGCTTCGCCTCGCGTCCCGGCAACGACGTGCACCTGCTGGGCGGACGCTTCGATGCGCAGATCGGCTGCACCAACGGCTCGGGCACCATCGCCGAGATCGGACGCTACCAACCGCACATGGTGATCCTCTCGCCGGTGGGCATCGACGCCAAGGCGGGCGCCAGCAGTTTCGAGATGGAAGAAGCCGAGATCGCGCGGGCGATGTGCGCGAACGCGCGACGCATCGTCATTGCCGCCGACCATTCCAAGATCGGCGTGCGCAGTCGCGTCGCCTGGTGCCCCGCGGATCGTATCGACCTGCTGGTCACCGACCGGCGCGCGGAAAAATCCCGCGGTATCGCCGCCCTCGGCAAAGCCGTCGGCGATATCGCCTATGCCTGACCCGAAAACAATGCGCCAGGACGGCCAACCCACCCTTGTCCTTATCTGTCCTTCCCGGAGCAACCCATGATTCCCCGTCCTTATCTTCGACGCAGCCTGTTATGTGCCGCCGTCGCGGCTTCGCTCACCGGCGTGGCCTACGGCCAGGCCACCACCGGCCGCATCGCTGGCAGCGCGCCGGTCGCCGCCGGGGAAACCGTCCTGATCGAAGGCAGCAACGGCCTCACCCGCGAGGTGGCCGTCGATCCCCGCGGCCGCTATGTCGCCGAGGCGCTGCCGCTGGCCACGTACAAGGTGTCGCTCAAGGCCAACGGCCAGGTGGTCGATTCACGTGACAACGTCACCCTGCGCGTCGGTGCGGCCACCGATGTCTCGTTCGCGTCCGCCGGCTCGTCGGCCTCGGCACAGCAGCTCGACCAGGTAACCGTCTCGGCCACGCAGGTGGCGAAGATCGACGTCGCCACCGTCGCCTCCAGCACCGTGATCACGGCGGCCGACATGGCACGCCTGCCGCTGCAGCGCTCGGCCGAGGCGATCGCCCTGCTGGCACCGGGTGCCTCGCCGGGCTATTCCGGTTTCCAGAACGCGTTCGGCGGCAGCCTGGTCAGCTTTGCGGGTTCCGCGGTCTCCGAGAACGCGTATTACATCAACGGCATGAACACCACCGACCCGCTCAGCGGTTTCGGCGGCGTCACCCTGCCCTATGGCGCGGTGGACCAGCAGGAAATACTCAGCGGCGGCTACTCGGCGATGTACGGCCGCTCGGACGGCGGCGTCATCAGCCAGGTGGGCAAGCGCGGCACCAACGAATGGCACTTCGGTGCGCAGGTGTTGTGGGAGCCGGACTTCGCGCGCGCCAGCGCACGCAACATCACCTACGGCCACGACAACCCCGCGCCGCCGGGCACGATCAACCAGCGCAACGACGACAACCACGAGTGGAGCACGACAGTCAGCGCGTATGCCGGCGGCCCGTTGATCAAGGACACGCTGTACGCCTTCGCCGCGGTGGAAATGCAGCGCAGCAAGGGCAACAGCATCGGCGACGTCAACCACGCCTACGACACCCGCTACACGTACAAGGACCCGAAGTGGTACGGCAAGCTGGACTGGAACATCAACGACAGCAACATCCTCGAGCTGACCGGGGTCAACCAGACCCACCGTTCCAACGGCAACAAGTACAACTATGACTACGACACGAACACGGTAGGCGATTTCGCCAGCACCGATTCGACATACAAGACCCGCGCCATGGTCTACGCGGCCAAGTTCACCAGTTACATCACCGACAACCTGACCCTCACCGCGCTGTACGGCAAGTCGAAGCTGACTTACTACAACGAACCGCCGGCCACCGGCGTCACCGGACCGTTCCTGGGCAATGTCAGCCAGCAGAACCCGGCCTTGAACGGCGGTACGCCGATCAGCAACGGGCAGACGCTGGACACGGTGGACAACCCCGATCACCAGTCGACCAACCGCAACCTGCGCGTGGACCTGAACTACAAGGCCGGCGACCACTCGATCACCGCGGGCATCGACAACCAGGACTCGCGTGACATCGACGATGGCACCACCATCGGCGGCGACGGTTACGAACTCTGGTATGCCAAGGGCGATCCCAGCCTCAACATCAGCGACAGCCCGTTCGTCGACAAGCCGGCCAATTATCCCGGCGGCCAGACCGGTTACTACGGGTATTACCGTCACTACAACACGCTGGCCTCGGTGCGCGTGAAGCAGCGCGCGCAATATGTCATGGACGACTGGCAGGTCACCGATCGCGTGCTGCTCTCGCTGGGCCTGCGCAACGACCAGTTCACCAACTACAACCCTGCCGGGCAGCCGTACCTGAAGCTGACCAAGCCGCAGTGGGCGCCGCGCCTCGGCTTCAGCTGGGACGTGAATGGCGATTCGAGCATGAAGGTGTACGGCAACGCGGGACGCTACTTCCTCGCCATGCCCGCCTCCGTCGCGCTGCGCACCTCGTCCGGGTCGCTGGCAACCAACCAGTACTTCACCTATACGGGTATCGACGCCGGCGGCCTGCCCACGGGTGTCACCTTCGTACAGTCCGCCACCGGCGGCGCGGTATCGCCCAACGGCGAATACGGCCAGCCGCCCGACCCGAAGACGGTCAGCGCGAAGAACATCAAGTCCGAGTACCAGGACGAATACATCCTCGGCCTGGACAAGCAACTGAACCCCGAATGGGTGGCCGGTGCCAAGGCCACGGTACGCAAGCTGCGCAACGCGCTGGACGACGTGTGCGACAACGGTGCGATCACGCGCGCCGCGGTGGCCCAGGGGGCGGACATCGACGCGGTGACGGTAGGCAGCTGCTACCTGTCCAATCCGGGCAGGGCCAACGTCTACCAGCTGGCCAAGGCCAGCGGCGGCTACACCGATGTCACCGTGACCAACGCGGACTTCGGCTTCCCGCACCTCAAGCGCAACTACTACGGGCTGGACCTGTACCTGTCGCATCCGTTCGACGGTACGTGGTCGGGCAAGGTCGATTACCTGTATTCGCGCAGCTACGGCAACACCGAAGGCCAGGTGCGCTCGGACGTGGGCCAGGGTTCGGTGGCCGCCTCGCGTGACTGGGACTACGCCACGCTGATGAACTACGCCAACGGCTACCTCGCCAACGACCGCAAGCACCAGATCAAGTTGTACGGCTCGTACCAGGTCGCACCGGAATG
Source organism: Luteibacter sp. PvP120 (assembly GCF_054055715.1). NCBI lineage: Bacteria > Pseudomonadati > Pseudomonadota > Gammaproteobacteria > Lysobacterales > Rhodanobacteraceae > Luteibacter > Luteibacter sp. PvP120. Next base: position 851,724 of record NZ_JBSRXP010000001.1, read on the forward strand.
GATGGTCTCGGCCAACCTGCTGATCCAGTCGGGCCTGCCGAAGTCCTGCCTGGGCCGCTACGGTGCGGACGAGAGCGACCCGTCCGGCTACGGCAGCTACTACCACTTCTGCTTCGGCGAACCGTCGGCGTACGGTGCCAAGGGTCGCGAGCCGTGGGAGGAACTGGTCGACGTCAACATCGAATACCGTCCGCTGTGGGCCGATCGCAAGCTGGCCTTCACCGCCTCGGTATTCAACGCGCTGAACCAGCAACGCTCGCAGCGAAGCAACCCGGTGTCGGGCAGCAAGAACTCGGTGAACGACGGCTACCAGCAGGTGATCGGTTACACCCAGCCGCGTTACGCTCGCTTCGGCGTCACCTACGACTTCTGACGGAGCCGCCATGCATCACCTCCTGCGACTGGCCATCGTCGCACTGGCCGCCGGGGTCCTTGCGACCCCGGCGTTCGGCGACACGGCCCCGGACAACTCCCTGCCGACGGAAACGCCGGCACACTTCGTTCCCACCGACACCGGTTTCGACTACGTGCGCCGCACCGTCGAGATTCCCATGCGCGACGGCGTGAAACTGCACACCGTGATCCTGGTGCCCAAGGGCAGCACGCATGCCGGCATCCTGCTCACGCGCACGCCCTACGGCGCGGACGGCATGGGCCACCGCAACGACAGCCCCCACCTGGACAGCACCCTGCGCGGCTACGACAACCCGGCCGATGTCGTGGTCCAGGACGGCTATATCCGCGTAATCCAGGACATTCGCGGCAAGCACGGTTCGGAAGGCGACTTCGTCATGAACCGGCCGCCGATCGGCCACGGCAACCCCACCGGCATCGACGAATCGTCCGACATCTACGACACGATCGACTGGCTGGTGAAGCACGTGCCGGAGTCCAACGGCAAGGTCGGCATCATCGGTATCTCCTACGACGGTTTCGAGGCGATGGTCGCCACGATCCGCCCGCATCCCGCCCTCAAGGTGGCCGTGCCGATCAACCCGATGATCGACGGCTGGATGGGCGACGACTGGTTCCATCGCGGCGCGTTCCGCCAGCAGATGATTCCCTACATCTACGGCATGGTGAACTCGCGCGGCAGCGACATCGGCTGGAGCACCGGCTATCGCGACGACTACGACCTGTATCTCAAGGGCGGCTCCGCCGGCGACATCGGCCGCGCCTACGGCATGGAAGCCCTGGGGTTCTGGCAGAAGATCCTGGCGCACCCGGCCTACGACAGCTTCTGGTCGGACCAGGCGCTGGACAAGGTAGCGGCGAACGAGCCGATGACCGTAGCCACCATGCTCGTGCACAGCCTGTGGGACCAGGAAGACAATTACGGCGACATGGCCGTGTATCGGGCGCTGGCCCCGCGCGACCCGAACCACGAGAAACTGTGGCTTGTGCTGGGTCCCTGGCGACACGCCAAGACCTGGGAGAAGGGCAACACCATCGGTGCGATCGACCTGGGCAGCAACACGGCCACCACGTTTCGCCAGACGATCCTGCGACCGTTCCTCGCCCGCTACCTGAAGGATGATGCGCCGCGCGCGGACATCGCACCGGTCAACGCCTTCGTCACCGGCGCGAACACCTGGCGCCAGCTGGACACCTGGCCGTCCGCCTGCCGCACGGGCTGCGCGCCGACGATGCAACGCTGGTTCGTGGGCGCGGACGGTACGCTCGGCACGACGGCGCCCGCGACGGGCGAGGACGCCTATGTGTCTGATCCGGCCAAGCCGGTGCCCTACCGCGTGCGCCCCATCCAATCGTGGTCGCACGGCGTGGCCGACCGGGAAGACAGCTGGCCCGAATGGCTGGTGGACGACCAGCGCCAGTTCGCCACGCGCACCGACGTGCTGACCTACGTATCGCCGGTGCTGATCCAGCCGATGGGCATCGCCGGCGAACCCCTGGTCCACCTGCTCGCCTCCACCAGCGGCACGGACAGCGACTGGGTGGTGAAGCTGATCGACGTCTACCCGGACGAGGTGGAAGCGGAACCGTCCATGGGTGGCTACCAGTTGCCGATAGCCATGGAGATCTTCCGTGGGCGCTATCGCGAGGGCTATGCCACCCCGAAAGCCCTGGTACCGGGCAAGGCCCAGGCCTATCGCTTCCCCCTGCCCACGGTGAACCACGTCTTCCTGCCCGGGCACCGCGTGATGGTGCAGGTCCAGTCCAGCTGGTTTCCGCTGTACGACCGCAACCCCCAGACGTTCGTGCCGAATATCTTCAATGCGAAGCCGGGCGACTATAAAAAGGCCACGCAAAAGGTGTTCCGCGGCGGCGCCGACGGCACCTGGCTGGAGCTGCCGGTGGTGAAGTAGCCGGGGCGCTGCGGCGAGGGCCGGCGGTCGCCTATACTCCCCCGATGAAGCCAAAGGTCCTGCTGCAGTACATCCTCCCGCACCGGTTCCTCTCGCGGATCGTCTATTGGGCGACGCGCTGGGCATGGGCGCCCTGGAAGAACTTCCTCATCCGGGAGATCGTCCAGCGCTACGACGTGGACATGAGCCAGGCCGCGCAGCCGGACCCGCTGGCCTACCAGCACTTCAATGCGTTCTTCACCCGCAAGCTGAAACCGGGCGCGCGCCGCCCGGACGACGATCCCACGACCCTGCTGTGCCCGGCCGACGGCCGGATCAGCCAGTCCGGCCGGATTCGCGACGGCCGCATCTTCCAGGCAAAGGGCCAGGAGTACACCGCCGCCGAGCTGCTGGGCGACGAGGCCGCCGCCGTGCCCTTCCGCAATGGCAGCTTCGTCACGGTGTACCTCTCGCCGCGCGATTACCACCGCGTGCACATGCCGCTGGCCGGCACCCTTACCGGTACCACCCACGTGCCGGGCCGGATCTTCAGCGTCGCACCGTTCGCGGTGCAGGACATCCCGCGCCTTTTCGCCCGCAACGAGCGCCTGGTCTGCCATTTCGACGGCGAACACGGGCCGTTCGTCTCGGTGATGGTCGGGGCGATCCTGGTCTCCAGCGTGGCCACCGTCTGGGACGGCATGGCCATCCCGCCCTATGCCTCGTCCATCATCCGCAAGGACTGTCGCGGGCGCGGAGTGGCCCTGGAGCGCTTCGGCGAAATGGCCCGGTTCAACATGGGCTCCACCGTCATCCTGCTCCTTCCCGAGGGCTACGCCCTGGACGACCTGCAGCCCCAGCAGCAGGTCATGGTTGGGCAGCGCCTGGGCCGCTGGGTCGGCACCCAGCCAAACCGGTGACCCGACACGTCACAATGTGACGAAATATCTTCATTTCGACCTGCTCAGGGGGTATGCTCCCGGCGACCGGCCACTCCATGGGGGAGGAACCCGGTGCCTGCTGAAAGCGTCAGCCCGAGGTAAGTCATCATGCGCCTGGTCACCCATCTCATCGCCGTGAGCCGCGAGATCCGCCTGCGTCGACAGCTTGCCGATATCGAGCGCGTGGTGCTTTCCCTGCCGGTCCGGGCCCATGCCGACCTGCAGCAACTGGTAAGGCGCGAGATGGAGCAGGCCGCGGCCTGCGATTTCCCTCACCGCTACGGCACGCCGCCCGACGAGCGCTACAGTGCCCATGGCCATGGCCCCGAAGTGGGCCTGGGCAAGGCGCGGTCGGACAATCCGCTGATCGCCGCGCGTGGCGTCGCCCTGTGGGTCGCCGCGGTCTACCACGAGACCCTGGGCTCACGCCGTCCGGGCATGGATGAACTGCATCGCCAGATCCTGCGGCTGATGCGACAGATCAAGGAACTGTCCACGTCGGAGACGCGCGAGGCGTCGTCGCGCTGGATGGCGCCCAGCGCGCTGGCGTAACACGGGGCATTTCCCGCTTACCGGCAGACCGGCACGCGGATGGACTGCCCTACCTTCAACTGGTGGCCCCTGAGGCCGTTCATGCGGGCGATGTCCTCGACATCCGCGCAGCTGCTCTTGCGCGCGATGCTGACCAGCGTGTCGCCGCTGCGCACGGTGTAGCTGCGCGAGGCGGACGATGACGCCCGCGACGACGAGGACGACGAGGATCCGCCACCGGCCAGAGCGGCCGAGGTCGCGGCGGGCGGCGGCGGCGCGACGATCTTTGCCGCGTTGTGCAGGTCGGACGCGAGGATCGGCCAGGGGCCGTCGGCGCAGCTGGACGCGTAGGCTTTCTCCAGTTGCTTGGGGACCTCCAGGCGCGCACCCACCGGCTGGCTGATCTGCGGGTCGAGGCGCGGGTTGAGGTTGCGCAGCGTGCGGAACCAGCCCTCGGGCATGTCCTGCGAAGAGCCCAGGCAGATGGTCAGCTCCGACAGCGAGGCCGGTCGCTTGAGCACGATCTGGCCCGGCTCACCGTCGATCTTCGGCCAGCGCAGGTGGTAGCTGTCCGGATGCAGGAACAGCCAGGCGGCGGCCAGCACCATGGGCACGTAGTCGCGGGTTTCGGCCGACATCTGCCCGTAGATCTGCGGATCGTAGAAGCTGGCACCCGGGCTGCCGGCGGCAATGCGGCGCATGCGCCCTTCCCCGCCGTTATAGGCGGCCAGGGTCATTTCCAGGTTGTTGTTGAACGCGGCCAGCTGTTCGTCGATGTACTCCGCGTTGGCCTGCGCGGCCATGGTCGGATCGAAGCGCTGGTCGAAGCCGTCGGCGTTGCTGAGGCCGAAACGCAGGCCCGTGGCGTACATGAACTGCAGGGGGCCCGACGCGCCCGAGCGCGAGACCGCGTGCACCTTGCCGCCGGATTCCTTGGCCATGATGCCGAACAGCAGCGCCTCGGGAAGGTCGGCCTTCTTGTAGGCCGGCCACATCTTGTAACGCATCATCTGGTAGTTGACGTAGGCGTCCATCAGGTTGGGCCGCAGCTGCGTCAGCCACAGCTCCAGCGCCGCCTTGACCGGACCGTTCATCACCATCAGGTCGGAAAACTGGTGGCCCTTCAACATGGTGACGCTGCGCTGCGCCGCGGGCAGCGAGCCGACCGCCACCGAGCCGGGCAGGTTGGCGTCGCCGGGCTGTACGCCCACCTCGGCACCCTGCTCGGTATCGTCGGCGTCCTCGCCCTCGATGAAGCTGCCGTCCTTCAGGCGCAGCAGCCGGTCGAAGACGGCGGCGAAACGCTGCGGATCGCAGCCCGGCGTAAGGCTGCAGCGGGCGGAGGCATCCTTGAGCTGGTCGAGGGCCTGCTTGCGCGTTTGCGCCGCCTGCGGGGTATCGCCGCGGCGAGCCTGGTCGATGGCCGCCTCGTAGCCCTTGCTGGCCTGGTTCATGCGGTCGTAGAGGGCATTGACCTGGGGCGTGACCTTGCCCGCGCGCGGTGTACCGCCGCTGGAAGCGCAACCGGCGAGGACCGCCAGGGGAAGCAAGAGAAGCGGACGCGGCACGCGAAAGGACATGTAGGGACTCAGGGTCAGGCAGTGGCGGCCACGTTACCCGCCGCACGCCCCGGACTCAAGCGGGCATATGACGATTTTTCTCGTAACGGCATATCGTTGCGTACACTTGTTCAGGAGATTCTTAAGGATTAGCCATGCCGCGCCACGCCCTCGCCGATGCCGACACACTTTTCCCGCAGCGAGCCCTGACCGGCGTCCGCTATGCGCTGGGCGGCGGCGCGCGCATGCCCCTGGTTCCGAAGGCCACGCCATGAGTCGCTGGCGCCCACCCTCCCCCTCGTCCACCGCGATCATCACGCGGGAGGGCTTCGAACGCCTGAAGGCCGAACTGGACCACCTGTGGCACACCGTGCGGCCCGAGGTGGTCAAGGCGCTGGCCGCGGCCGCCGCCGAGGGCGATCGGTCGGAAAACGCCGAGTACACCTACCGGAAGAAGCAGCTCGGCGAGATCGACCGTCGCGCGCGCTACCTCAGCAAGCGCATCCCGGCACTGAAGGTGGTCGAGGCCGCCCCCTCGCAACGCGACGCCGTGTTCTTCGGCGCCACGATGACCCTGGGAAACGTGGAAAGCGGCGAGACGGTGCGTTATCGCATCGTCGGGCCCGACGAGACCGATGCCCGCAAGGGCTGGATCAGCATCGACTCGCCCATGGCTCGCGCCGTGCTGAAGAAACGCCTGGACGACGAGTTCGACGCGGAACTGCCCGGCGGGCGCACGCGCTTCGCGATCATGGACGTGTCCTACGACTGAGCGTCCGGCGGGGCGGGCGCGTTCCGGCGCAGGCGAATCGCGAGGCGCTCCAACCCATCGGTGAACGTGGCGACATCCGCCGCGAAGTCGCGTAACGCGTCGTCGTCCACCGCGGCGCCTTCACGCAGGGCGAGCTCCATGCGTTCGCCCCGGTGACCCACCGGCGAGTGCCCGAACACGTGCACGCCCCCGAGCACGTGATGAATCCAGCCGGCCACGGCCTCGGTGTGGGCATCCACGGCGACCGCATCCAACCGCGCCAGCGCCTCGCGCGTGGCGTGCACGCCGGCATCGATGACGCTGGCGATGTTTTCGTCCGAACCGAACGCGCGACGCATCCGGTCCATGTCCACATCGGGTATGCCCTCGTCGGTGTCCGATGCGTCGACGCCGGACATCCCGGCGCCAACGGGCACGACGCTCGACGGGGCCACGCGATCGTCGGCGAGCGGTACCCCGGTGTCGCCGAGCCAGCGGGCGACGGCCGCGTGGAAGGCTTCGAGCCGGATCGGCTTGCGCAGCAGGTCGTCCATGCCGGCGGCCCGACACAATTCGTGCTGCTCGGCGCGCGCATCCGCGGTCATCGCCACGATGGGGAGCCGGCGCGAGCCGCCCGCCTCGCGGCGACGCACCTCCTGCGCCACCGCATAGCCGTCCATACGCGGCATGTGGCAGTCCACCAGCAACAAGTCGTACTCCCGCGTGGCCAGTGCCTCCAGCGCAGCCACGCCGTCGTCCACCACATCGCAGCGGTAGCCGCGCAAAGCCAGCTGCACGCGAACCAGTTCCTGGTTTACCGGGTGGTCCTCCGCCAGGAGGATCCGCGCATCGCGCGCCGGTACGGGCGATACGGGCGCATCGCCGTTCTGGGCCTGCGTGGGCACTGGCACCTCGGCGATCATCAGTTCCAGGGTGACGGTGACCGTGGTGCCCTGCCCCGGCTCGCTCTCGATGACGATGTGCCCGCCCATGCGCTCGACCAGTCGCCGGGCGATGGTCAGGCCCAGGCCGGTGCCGCCGAAGCGGCGGGTGGTCGAGGATTCGGCCTGGCTGAACGGCGCGAACACGTGCCGCAACTTGGCCGCATGGATGCCGATGCCGGTGTCGCGCACGACGAAACGCAGGCGCTGGCGTGCGCCGTGGTGTTCATCCACGTGCACCGCCATGAGCACCGAGCCCTCCACCGTGAACTTGATCGCATTGCCCAGCAGGTTGAGCAACACCTGGCGCAGGCGCCCGTCGTCGACGGTGACGGCCGGGGCCAGCGCTGGGTCGAACGAGGCTTCCAGGCGCAGGCCCTTGGATTCCGCCTGTGCCGCCATGATCGCCATGGCGCCTTCGACGATGCCGCGAGGATCGGCCGGACGCGGGTCGAAGGTGAGGTGCCCGGCTTCGATCTTCGAGAAATCCAGCACGTCGTCGAGGATGTGCAGCAGGGCTTCCGCCGAGTGCTCGATGGTCGAGACCATCTTGCGCTGGTCGGTATCCAGCGACGTGCGTTCCAGCACGTCGAGCAGGCCGATCACGCCGTTCATCGGCGTGCGGATCTCGTGGCTGATCGTGGCCAGGAAGTCGCTCTTGGCACGCGTGGCGGCCTCGGCTTCGTCGCGTGCATGCGCCATGCCGCGCGATGCCAGCTCCTGCGCGGTTACATCCACCCAGTAGCCGTTCCAGCGCACGCTGCCGTCGGCGGCCGCCAGCGGGACCGCGTCGGAGCTGAGGTAACGCGTGCGTCCGCCGACGTGCGCGCGCACAGTGACATGCAACGGCGTGAGCTCACGCGCCGAGCGCTCGAAGGCGGCGCGCAGGGCCTCACGATCGTCTTCCGGCACGGGTGCCAGCATGGCCTCGCCCGCGGCCAGCAACTGGCCGGGCTCCATGCCGAGGATGCTTTGCGGATCGCCGCCCACGTAGGCCATGGCATAGGTGCCGTCGAGACCGCGCACCGCTTCGTACACCACGGCAGGCACGTGCGCGGTGACCTCGGCGAGGCGCCGCTCCGTGCGTTCGCGCCGGCGTGTCTCACGGCGCAGGTTGAGGTAGGCGTAGCTGATCGCGATCAACGAGGCCAGCAGCACTGCCACGAACGGCGCCACGCGCCCGGCGATCTCGCGCCAGGTGGGCCCGACCACGTAGTGCGAGGCGAACCAGGTGTTGCGGATCTCCTGCTGGCGGTGCGTCGACAGGTTGACCAGCACACGGTTGACCAGCGGCACCAGCGGCGCGAGTTCACGCCGCACGCCGATGGCGATGGCCTCGTTGTCGCCGGTGGGTGCGGCCACCTTGAGCTGGCCGAGAAAGTTGTCGCGGATCAGGTAATCGACGGAAGCCAGGTTGCCGACGAACGCGTCGCCCTCGCCTGCCGCCAGCCGACGCAGGCCCTCCGCCTCGGTGTCGACGGAGACGATCTGGACGCCCGGGATGCGCGACAGCAGCCGGCGGATCGGCTCACGGGTGGTGTTGCCCAGCACGCGCTTGCCCGCGAGGTCGTCGCGACCGGCGATCGTAGGCGCGCCTTCGCGGGTGACGATCATGATCGGGAAATCGAGGTAGGGCACGCTCGGCTCCAGGAACGGTGCCGTGGCGCTCTGCGGATTGATCGCGGCCACGACGTCCACCTCGCCACGATGTACGCGCTCCACGGTGCCGGCCCAGTTCTCGCTGGGCACCTGGGTGACCCGGATGCCCAGCTCCGCCGCAATCTCGCGCACGTAATCCAGCGACAGCCCCTCCGCCTCGCCGCGCCCGGTGATCAGGCTGAAAGGCGCGTAGCTGGGGTCCACGCCCAGGCGCAAGGGCGGCAGCGCCCGCAGCCAGTCTTTTTCCTTCTCGCTCAGTGGAATGCCGGCCTCGCGGGGCCGCGGAGCGATGTCGCGCCCCACCCAGCGCGCGCGCAGGCGGCCGTGGTCGGCGGCCGTGAGTTCGCCCAGGGCGTGATCAAGCGCGCGGCCCAGCGGTGCACGGGAGGCCGGCACCGCGAAGGCCAGCGCGCTGATCGGCAGGGCCACGGGGCTGCCGACGCGCAATTCGTGGTCCAGGCGCAGGCGCGCGACGAACTCGCGTGCCGAATAAGGGTTGTCCAGGTAGGCATCCACATCGCCCCGGCTTACCCGGCCCAGCGCCTCCGCGGTGGAGGCCGTCTCCACCAGCGTGGTATCGGGCAACTCGCGGCGCAGCGCGGCGATGTCGAAATACCCGGTGTGCACCGCCAGCCGCTTGCCGCGCAGGTCGCCCGGTCGATGGACGATGGGCGCATCGATGCGCTCCACCAGCGCGGGAAGCGATTCGAAGTACGTGGCGCCCACACGGATACCCGGCATGCCCTGTTCGAGCGGGGTGACCGAGGTCGCCACGTCGATCTCGCCTTTCGCCAGGGCGGCCAGCAACGCCGGCCAGCTGGGGTATTCCCGCGTCTGTAGCGTCACGCCCAGCTCGCCGGCCAGTTCGCGCAGGTAATCCGGGCCCAGGCCTTCCAGCTCGCCGTCGCGCAGTTCCTCGAAAGGCGGGTACCCCTCCGGATACGCGCCCACGATGAGCACCGGATGATGGCGCAGCCATTCCGCGTCGGCAGGGCGCAACGGCACATCCGGCATGGCCATGGCCATGCGGGCGAGCACAAGCAGCATTAACGGGAACAGGCGTCGGATCACACGGGAGGCTTCGTCAAGGTAACCTTCATGGGCATAATCGAGTCGAAGCCCGCTGTATCGCAACGTATTCAGGAGAACGCAAGGCATGCCACTCAAGGTCATTCTGGCAGACGATCACCCCCTCGTTCTTGTTGGGGGGCGGCTTGCGCTGGAGAACGCGCACGTCGAAGTGGTCGGTGCGGCCAAGGCCGCGGACGAACTCCTGGCCATGCTGGCCGACCGCGCCTGCGATGTCGTCATTACGGATTTTCTCATGCCGAGCGATCGGCAGGACGATGGATTTCCCCTCCTGGAAACGATCAACCGGGATTATCCGCATGTCGCGCTCATCGTGCTGACGATGATCAACCGTCCGGCGGCCCTGCAATCCATGCTGGGGCGCGGCGCGCGCGGCATCGTCGACAAGCGCGCCCCGATGGACGAACTGGCCACGGCCGCGCGCGCCGTCGCGGACGGTGAAACCTACCTCAGCGAAACCCTGCTCGACATCCTCAACGAGGCTGACGACACCTCGGTGGCCATGCCGGGTGCGCCGCTATCCCCGCGCGAAACGGAAGTCATCCGCGCCTTCGTCGCCGGCATGTCGCTGCAACAGATCGCCGACCGCGAGGGCAAGTCGGTGAAGACCATCAGCCGGCAGAAGCGCGACGCCATGCGCAAGCTGGGCGTCGACCACGACAGCCTGCTGGGCGACTACGTGCGCGATCACGGCCTGGCTGACCCCGCGTCAAAGCGGTAACGGGTAGGTCCGGCCTTCGCGGAGGGGCTGGAAACACGGTGCCGTTGTGTAGAACGACGGCCGATCCGTCTCGACATGCCAGCCGGGCACGCCGGACACCGGCAGTGGCCTCAGTTCCTGCGGGTCGTTGAGGACGCTGCCGGCGGCGATGGCGTCCGCGCAGATCGCCCGCGCATCGCCCTCTCCCGTCACCACAAGGGCCTTGCCGACCAGCAGCTTGCCGGGCGTCAGTGCGTGCTCCAGCAAGGCATGACCGAACACCTCGACGCGGGCCCCGCCGGTCAGCCACGCTTCGCGGTGCGTCCAGAACAGCGTGGTCCAGTCGTGGGCATCCCAGGCCGCCAGCATGGCCGGCTCACGCAGCGTGACGATCATCCCCGCCTCGTCGAAATGCGTCAGGGCGCATTGCGGCCGTGAGCGCTCCCGCGGCCCCATCACGGCGATCTCCGCCATCTGCCGCGCATTGAGCGCGCGCTTCAGCGCCGGATAGCGCAGCCATACCAGGGCATTGAGCAGGTCGTGCCAGTTGTCCGGCCGCGTGGCGATGGCGCGGCGATACGCGATGCGTTCCTCGTAGTGCAAGCCGTCGTCCAGCAGCGCCTTGTCCTGGGTGACGAAGTGCACGTCGGCGTCTGCCGGCAGCAGCGCGTTCAGGGCTGCGATATCGGGCCACGCCTCCCCACCCAGCAGCGTGGCGTAGTCGCGCCAGCACGACAGCGGCGGCGACGCGAGCACGCTCCGCTCGAGCGACTGCCGCGTCGGCGCCACGTACCGCATGGGCTCAGGCCAGGCGACCGTAGAGGTCGTGGGCGTCGGCTTCCTCGACCACCACGTCGACGAACTGGCCGGGCTTGAGCAGCTGGCCGTCGTCGATGCGCACGGCGCCGTCGATTTCCGGGGCATCGGCACTGGAGCGACCCCACGCGCCGTCGGCGTCGATCTCGTCGATCAGCACCTTGATGGTCCGGCCGACCTTGCGCTGCAACTTGGCAGCGGAGATCTCGGCCTGCACCGCCATGAACTGCTCCAGGCGGTCTTCCTTCAGTTCCTCGTCGATCTGGCCCGGCAGGTCGTTGGCCTTCGCACCGTCCACCGGCGAATAGGCGAACGCGCCGACCCGATCCAGCTCGGCTTCACGCAGGAATCCGAGCAGTTCCTGGAATTCCTGGTCCGTCTCGCCGGGGAAACCGACGATGAAGGTGCTGCGGATGGTGAGGTCGGGCACCTCGCGGCGCCACGCCTGCACGCGCTCCAGGGTGCGCTCGACGTTGCCCGGGCGCTTCATCAGCTTGAGGATGCGCGGGCTGGCGTGCTGGAACGGGATGTCCAGGTACGGGAGGATCTTGCCCTCCGCCATCAGCGGCATGATCTCGTCCACGTGCGGGTACGGGTAGACGTAGTGCAGGCGGGTCCAGATGCCCAGTTCGGACAGGCCCTGGCACAGCTCCGTCATGCGCGTGCGATAGGCCTTGCCGCGCCACTCTCGCTCGGCGTAGCGCACGTCCACGCCATAAGCGCTGGTGTCCTGCGAAATGACCAGCAGTTCCTTCACCCCCCCACGCGCCAGCTTCTCGGCCTCAAGCAGCACCTCGTCCACCGGGCGGCTGACCAGGTCGCCGCGCATGGAGGGAATGATGCAGAAGCTGCAACGGTGGTTGCAGCCCTCGGAAATCTTCAGGTACGCGTAGTGCTTGGGCGTCAGTTTCACCCCGGTGTCCGGCACCAGGTCGAGGAAGCGATTGCGCACCGGCGGAATGGCCTGATGCACCGCGCTCATCACGCTGGCGTAATCCTGCGGACCGGAGATGGCCAGCACCTCGGGGTAGCTTTCGCGGATCAGCTCGGAGCGCTTGCCCAGGCAGCCGGTAACGATCACCTTGCCGTTCTCGTGGAGCGCCTCGCCGATGGCGTCGAGCGACTCCTGCACCGCGGAGTCGATGAAGCCGCAGGTGTTGACCACCACGGCATCCGCCTCGCCGTAGCTGGGCACGATCTCGTAGCCCTCGACCTTCAGCTGGGTGAGGATGCGTTCGGAATCGACGAGGGCTTTCGGGCAGCCGAGGCTGACGAAACCGACTTTGGGAGCGGCCTGGGACATTGCCGTGGGTACCGGGGGTATAGGGAAGCCGGGCATTATAGCGGGTTGGCGGACAGGGAGAGGGGCTATCAGGCTGACAGTTAGCAAGACGCGTGACGTAGCGGCTTCCTGATTTACAAAGGTGAAACCCTAGCCGAATTTAAGTCCAAGCCTACGTCCCTCTCGGATACCCTATTTGTAACAAATCACCTGCGCAACGCCGGGCATAGACGCGTCCGGTAGCTTTTACAATCAAGGACAAGTGCTATGTTGAAAAAAATAAAATCTTCGGTCCTCGTGTTTCTTGCCACCCTCCCTCTGACAGCATTAAGTGCAGTCGATCCATTGGAAGTCGTGTTGAAACAACCGGCCTCGCGAGAGAAAGCCGAGATGGCTTTTGTAACGGTCAACGTAACAAACCGCTCAGGCCGTCCTCTATTGCTTCCAAAAGTAGATAGCCCACTCGATTCCGACAACGGACACCTGTGGAACAATATAGTGAAAGTCGTTTCAGCCCCAGGAGAAACTGTGGCGTATACGGGCCGCGCAACACGCGTCGCGACAAGGGAAAAAGACGTTAGGTTCTGGACAATTAACCCAGGGCAGACAATGAGTGCAGATGTCGACCTTGCGATGAACTACGACATTAAGGGTGGCGCTTATAAGCTAAGCTATTCCCAGCCGTACATTGAAGTGAGCGATTGGAACCCGGATGAGGTGTCGTACACGATGGTTCCCAGTAACGAGTTGCAAATTTACGCCAACTCCAGCCTCCTGAGCCGCGAGCGAGCGTTGCGTACTTCATATAAAATCACTGCTCCATCCTCATTGGGCACACTAGCCACAGGGCCAGATACCACGTGCACAAGTGAACAAGCCACTCCAATCAATGCCGCACGAAACACTGCTTCCAGCTGGGCATTTTACGGCAAATCTGCAGCCAACTCTCTCTTCAACGTAAGACACTCGGTAGTCGACGGCAAGATTTCGTGGAAGCCATCCATTGCGTCTGACGCGATGTATACCACGTGGTTTGGTGCTCCATTGAACGACAGCCCCGGCTTTCCAAGCGTTCCACAGCTTCAGCAGGTTTGGGATTCAGGAGACTTCTTTCCGTTGCACGTGACAAGCGCAATCAACAATCGCGTCAATCTTGACGATCGTTACTCCTGCGGCTGTTCAGATGCCGCTGAGGCTAAAGGTGCCGCAGCCTGGACAGAAGAAAGCGTCACACACATGTGCTCGCTCTTCTTTCGACTCCCATTTTCCACCTATGGAGTCGATAGCCAGGTAATAATCATCCTTCACGAGAACGCCCACCATAGCGACAGTAACGGCCCGTATATTGGTGATCAACCGCAAGGCTATGGGCGTATTAAGGCGAAAGCCCTGGCAGCCACTGATCGCACTATGGCGATAATTAATGCCGACAATTACGCTTACTACGCCGAAGCAGTGCGTATGTCCAAAGACAAGACAGCTGCTGCGCCGCTGCTGGAAAATACGATAACGGAAAGGTAGGCCACGCAGAAATAGCAAACAACGGATGCATAAATCGTCCAGGAGTCAGATCCTTAAAGGAAACATGCCAGTCTGCGCCAGGCAATAATCCTCGCTAGCAACTCAACTTCGACCGGTAAATGCCTAAGATGCCCATCGCATCAGCGGGCAGCTGTTACGGGAAATTACCCAAAGGCGGCAGACTCTCGCGTATGCCATGGCCGTCAGACTATCAGGAACAGCTTCTCCCGATTCTTTCTTCGGGGGCGATCGAAGCGGAGTGGACTTTCACGGCGTCTACTGAAGGTACGCACATTGTGCTCCCGGATGGCCGGATGGACCTCATCGTCGCTTTCCGGGGCGATGGAGGGAGCGGACTTGCTCATGTGAAATTGTTGATCGTCGGGCCCGCCCGGCGTTGGGCGGAGGTCGCTGTGTCGGCCGGCGACCGCTTCCTGGGCGTACGTTTCCGACCCGGTTGGGGTGGGCCATGTCTCGGCATCGCTCCTGCGTCGCTTACTGACAGCGCCTTGATCGGCGAAGCGGCCGAAACCGCACTTGGCTTGGACGGCGGAGCGATCGGCGACGCTCGAACGCCGTCCGCACTGGCGGCTGCCTTGAGTGCGTTCGCGCATCGGCGAGCGGCCCTGGCGCAGCGACCTAACGCGACGGTCCGGCGTGCAATCACCGTCATTCAGGCATCCGGTGGACGCCTCCGGCTCGATGAGGTCGCCCGCGTTGTCGTCGTGCCGGAAAGAACGCTGAGACGTCAGTTGACACTTGCAGTAGGACTGTCGTTCAAGGCGTTTTCCGCTGTCGTGCGCTTCCAGCGCGCCATGCGACTTCTCAACGATGCGTCAGGGCCGCTCGCTCCGGCCCATGCGGCGATCGAAAGCGGCTACAGCGACCAGGCTCATATGACACGTGAGTTTCGGCGCCATGGGGGCTTTACTCCCGGCAGCAGGCCGCCGCTGGTACTGGTCGGCATGTCGATCGAATGACGTGGCCGATTTGTTCAAGCCGGGCGAGTTGAAGTGCTCCACGCTGCACGCCATCACCACGGGAGATTACGATGCGCTTGGGCTATACGATCATTTACGTGCCGGACGTCACGGCGACGGTGGAATTCTACGAACGCGCCTTTGGCCTGCAACGTCGCTTCGTCCACGAGAGTGGCTTGTATGCGGAGATGGCGACCGGCGAGACCACGCTCAGTTTCGCCGGCGAATCGATGGCGGAACTCAACGGCGTCGCCATTCGTCCGAATAGCAGGAGCGAGCTTTCTGCCGGCTTCGAGATATGCCTTGTTACCGAGGCACCCGAGCAGGGTTATAGCCAGGCCGTCGAAGCAGGTGCATTGGCGCTCAAGGCGGTCGAGGCAAAGCCCTGGGGCCAGCGCGTCGGGTACGTGCGCGATATCAACGGGTGCCTGGTTGAAATCTGTTCACCCATGGCTGGGTAAGACCTTCGCCTCAGTGGATCCAACCCAACCTCTCACAGATCGATGTGGCAATAAGCACGAAAGCCAGGAACGTCGTGATACCCCGAAGTCGCCGTGTTGCAGGCGTCTTCGGGACATGCTTCAGGAGAGCGAAGATAACCCCGCCTGTCAGCACTGCGCAGCCGATCATGATGGCTTGAAAGATCGTCAGGTCCGTGAACACTGAAAACATGGCAGCGTCTCCTTGGGGGCAGTTTCCTGGCAGAGATTTCGGTCGCAAGCTCGACCTGGAATCCGTATCGGGATATCGATCGCATCATGCCGCGCGAGGATGGATCTTTGCCAGAACCGGCCCCAGTGATCGCTGCGCGCACTCCAGTTCGTAGTGCTGCTGCAGGTTGAGCCAGCTCTGTGCGTCGGTACCGAAGTATCGTGCCAGCCGCAAAGCCGTATCGGCCGTGATGCCACGACGCTCGTTAACGATTTCGTTCACGCGAGTCGCAGTGACGCCGATGGCCTTCGCCAGCGCATTCGCGGAAAGCTGCAACGGAACTAGGTATTCCTCGCGAAGGATCTCGCCAGGGTGTATCGGCATTCGCTTCGTCGACATCGTACGCCGCATCCTTATCGTATATCGGTAAACGATATACGTAAGATATCGCGATATCTACTTCATCGTTGCTGTCCGGCACCGCCCCGCACATCCCGGCGACATGCCTACAGGTTACCCTTGTCTCCTTACCCACTCTTCCGGAGACCTTCAATGGGCCGCACCCTTATCCTCGACACCTCCCGCCCGCACGAGAGCATGGACGCCTACATCGCCGGGCCCGCCGGCACGCCGAAGGGTGGCGTGGTGGTGATCCAGGAGATCTTCGGCGTCAACGCGCATATCCGCAGCGTGGCCGACCGCTTTGCCGCCGAGGGCTATGTCGCCATCGCCCCGGCACTGTTCGACCCCGTGGAAAAGGGCGTGGAACTGGGCTACGACCACGACGGCATGCAGAAGGGCATCAAGCTGATCGGCGAACTGGGCCTGCTGCGTCCCCTGCAGGACGTCGCCATCGCCGCCAAGCTGATCGCCGAGCAGTACAAGGTCAAGGTGGGCACGGTGGGCTACTGCTGGGGCGGCACCGTCTCAATGCTGGCCGCCCTGCGCCTGGGCCTGCCCTCGGCCAGCTACTACGGTGCGCGCAATGTGCCGTTCCTGAGCGAGCCGGCCAAGGCCAACGTGATCTTCCACTTCGGCGAACGCGACCACTCCATCCCACCGGACATGGTGGAAAAGCACCGTGAGCTGAAGCCCGAGATGCATACCTGGGTCTATCCGGCCGACCACGGCTTCAATTGCGATGTCCGCGGCAGCTACGACGAGCCGAGCGCCAAGCTGGCCTGGGAGCGCACCCTGGCGTTCTTCGCCCGCGAACTGGCATGAGTGACGGCTTCACCCTCGATGCCCGGCTGGCCGGCGACACCCTTGTCGTCGGCGACCTGCCCTTGAGCCGTGTGCTGCTGATGCGCGACGCGCGGTACCCCTGGCTGGTGCTGGTGCCGCGCAAGGCGGGCAGGATCGAGGTGTCGGACCTGGATGCGGACGACCAGGCCCGGCTCTGGCAGGAAGCCAGCCTGGCCGGCGCCGCCCTGCGTGCCGTGGCGCCGTGCGAAAAGCTCAATATCGGTGCGCTGGGCAATATCGTCCGGCAATTGCACGTGCATGTGGTGGCGCGCAACGCCGGTGATGCGGCGTGGCCGGGGCCGGTGTGGGGTTTTGGCCAGGCTGAAGCGTATCCGCCCGGCGAGGCCGAGCGGTGGATCGACGCACTGAGGGAAGCGCTGGGATTGTAGCCAGCATCAAGCCTGCCGCTGGCACCGAGGCTGTTCCCAGCCCAGCCCAGTGGCCGGCCGATGACCTACCTGGCGTATCGCCGAAACGACAACGGGGCAGGTGCCAATGGCACCTGCCCCGTCTTCTGCGTTACAAGCTCGCTAAGAACTAGCGACGAGCCGCCGCCTTCGGCGGTTACGGCTGGGTCTGCGGGTTGTAGGCGCCGCTGGCGGCGTCCTTGCCCTGCATGCGATCCGGCAGGTTAGCCTTCTGCGGGGTGTCCTCGAGCTGGCGGGCCTTCTCTTCCACGGCGTTCAGGCGGGTGAGCTCGCCCTTCTTGTCGTAGTACACGGCAAAGCCATAATCCAGCTGCATGCGAGCCATGAAGCCGAGATGGATGTCACGGATCTTGGAGTCGTCGCTGGGGATCAGCAGCACCGTCTTGGGCAGCTTGCCCTGGTCTTTCAGGTAGGCGAAGTGGCTGCCGGTGTCGGCCGCGGAAAGCACGGCGTTGTCGACCACGAACTGGCCGCTCTTGTAGGCCTTGATGGTGACGTCGAACTGGCCTTGCTCGGTCGGCACGTGGTCGCTCTTGGAGACGCCACGATGGCAACCGCCCAGCACGAGCAGGCTGGCAAGCAGGACCGCGGCGGCGGCGCGGGACAGGAGGGTGGTAACTCGGATCATGCGTGTCTCCGTGGATCGGCGTTTCATGAAGAGGGAAAGTTTACCCCGCGCCTTTCTCGCGCGCGGCTGGGACGGCACGGGCGTTCAGGTACTCGGCAGGGTCACGCCGCGCTGGCCCTGGTACTTGCCGCCGCGATCGGCATAGGACACCTCGCACTCTTCGTCGGACTCGAGGAACAGCATCTGCGCGACGCCTTCGTTGGCGTAGATCTTCGCGGGCAGCGGCGTGGTGTTCGAGAACTCCAGCGTGACGTGGCCTTCCCACTCGGGCTCCAGCGGTGTCACGTTGACGATGATGCCGCAGCGCGCGTAGGTGCTCTTGCCCAGGCAGATCGTCAGCACCTGGCGGGGGATGCGGAAATACTCCACCGTGCGGGCCAGCGCGAACGAGTTGGGCGGAATGATGCAGACATCCGACTTGATGTCCACGAAGCTGCGCTCGTCGAACGCCTTCGGGTCCACGATGGTGGAGTTGATGTTGGTGAACACCTTGAATTCGTCGGCGCAGCGCACGTCGTAGCCATAGCTGGAGGTGCCATAGGAGACCAGCCGGTGGCCGTCGCGCTCCTTCACCTGACCAGGCGCGAAGGGCTCGATCATGCCGTGCTGCCCGGCCATGCGGCGGATCCACTTGTCGGACTTGATGCTCACGTACTGTCTCCCTCGCTGGAGCCGGAAAGGTATAGGAACGTCGTCGAAGACGCCACTTAGGTGTTCTGGATGACGATCTTGGGGAACGAGATCGCCTTGTTGCGCGCCTGCAGCGACAGCTTCGCCGCCGTGGAGCGGGCGATGGCGCGATAGCGCTCCGCCAGGTCCGAGGTGGGGATGGCGGCCACCGTGGGCGTGCCCTCGTCGGCCTGCTGGCGGATACGGATATCCAGCGGAAGGTCGCCGAGGTAGGCGATGCCCGCCTCCGCGGCCATGCGTGCGCCGCCGCCGTGCCCGAAGATGTGTTCCTCGTGGCCGCAGGCGGAGCAGATGTGGGTGGCCATGTTCTCGACGACGCCCAGCACCGGCACTTCCACCTTGCGGAACATGCCCAGCGCCTTGCGCGCGTCCAGCAGGGCGATGTCCTGCGGGGTGGTGACGATGACCGCGCCGGAGACGGGCACCTTCTGCGACAGGGTGAGCTGGATGTCGCCCGTGCCGGGCGGCAGGTCGATGACCAGGTAGTCCAGGTCGTCCCAGCGGGTGTCGTTGAGCAGCTGCATCAGGGCCTGGGTGACCATCGGGCCACGCCAGATCATCGGCGTGTCCTCGTCGATCAGCACGCCGATGGACATGGCCTGCAGGCCGTGGGCCAGCATCGGCTGGATGCTCTTGCCGTCCGGCGACACGGGCTTGCCGGTCAGGCCCAGCATGCGGGGCTGGCTGGGGCCGTAGATGTCGGCATCGAGGATGCCGACGCGGGCACCTTCGGCGACCAGGGCCAGCGCGAGGTTGACCGAAACGGTGGACTTGCCCACGCCGCCCTTGCCCGAGGCCACGGCGATGATGTTCTTCACCCCCGGCATAGGCGCCAGTTGGCCCTGCACCTTGTGCGGGTGCACCCGCCAGCCGACCGAGACGGCGGCCGCGGCGATGCCCGGCTCGGCTTCGAGCGCCTCGCGCGCCTGCGTCGTGGCCTGCTCGACATAGCCGACGGCGGGGTAGCCGAGCTGGATATCGACGGACACGCGGTCGCCATCGACGCCCACGGCGCGCACGGCGGCGCCGAGCGACTGGCCCGAATAGGGGTCGATGACGCGGTCGAGGACACCGCGCACGAGGGTTTCGCTGGGCTGGGTCATGGGGGATGTTGAGCAAAATCGAAGATTGCCCATTATGCCAGCTAGCGGGGTGGCACCGGACCGTCGGCACCCGCTTCCCGTCCATCCTGCCCTTGGCGGCGCATCTGGCGCGGTGCAGCTTGACGGCGTCGATGGCCCTCGTCAGGCTCCGGCCATACCTTACCGTATGGGGAGTACCGCAAACTTATGAAGTCCATGATCCGCGCCGCCCTAGGTCTCGCCCTCGTCGCGAGCGCCCTCCCCGCCTTTGCCGCCACCGACAGCCCGGTCGGCAAATGGAAGACGATCGACGACACCACCAAGGAAGTGAAGTCCATCGTCGAGATCACCGAGGGCGCCAACGGTCAGTTGGAGGGCAAGGTGCTGCAGGTGCTCAAGTCCGATCATGGCCCGCATCCCGTCTGCGCCCAGTGCGATGGCGAGCGGAAGAACAAGCCCATCGAGGGTATGACCATCATCTGGGGCCTGAAGAAGGACGGTGACAACGAGTGGTCGGGTGGCCAGATCCTCGATCCGGCCAAGGGCAAGATCTACAAGCTCACCGTGAAGCTGGAGAACGGCGGCAAGACGCTCGACGTCCACGGTTACATCGGTTTCTCGCTGATCGGGCGTAGCCAGGATTGGGTGCGGGTGGAATAAAGCGGGTGGAATGAGGGGAGCGCCGTAGGGCACGGCCATAAGGGCATCGCGCACATCGTGCGCTCCTACACCCGTCGTTCTTGCGAGGCGGGTGCCCGCAAAAAACCGCCTAACCGCGCCCCATGCCATAATCGCGGGCCCCGAAGCCGACCGCGATCCTCATGGCCCGCCGCATCCTGGTTACCAACGCCCTTCCCTACGCCAATGGCCCGCTGCACCTGGGCCATATGCTCGGCTACATCGAGGCCGACATCTGGGCGCGGGCGCAGCGGATGCAAGGCAACGAGGTGTGGTACGTCGCCGGTGAGGACGCCCACGGCACCCCGATCATGCTGGCCGCCGAGAAGGTCGGGCTGACGCCGGAAGATTACATCGCCGGCATCCGGGCGTCGCACGAAGCGGACTTCACCGACTTCCATTTCAGCTACGACCAGTACCACACCACGCATTCCCCGGAAAACCGGGATATCGCGACGGCCATCTACACGCGCCTGCGCGACGCCGGCTACATCGCGCGCCGGGATATCCAGCAGCTGTACGACCCCACGCGGGACATGTTCCTGCCCGATCGCTATGTCAAGGGCACCTGTCCCAAGTGCGGCACGCCCGACCAGTACGGCGACAACTGCGAGAACTGCGGTGCCACCTACGCGCCTACCGACCTGCTGAATCCGTATTCGGTGATGTCGGGTGCCACCCCGGTGCTGCGCGATTCGGAGCATTACTTCTTCGAACTGGGCAAGTTCGAGCAGCTGCTGCGCGACTGGTTCGCGGGCAAGTTCACCGAAGGCAAGCCCACCGCCGACAGCGGCGTCGTGGCCAAGCTGGCGGAATGGATCGACGGTGGCCTGCGCGACTGGGATATCTCGCGTGACGCGCCCTACTTCGGCTTCCCGATTCCCGACGCACCGGGCAAGTTCTTCTATGTCTGGCTGGACGCGCCGGCCGGTTACCTCGCCGCGTTCAAGGCCCTGTGCGATCGCACCGGACTGGTCTTCGACGACTTCCTGCGCGCGGACAGCACGGCCGAGATGCATCACTTCGTCGGCAAGGACATCATCAACTTCCACGGCCTGTTCTGGCCGGCCATGCTGCACGGGGCCGGCATGCGCGTGCCGACCGCGCTGCATACCAACGGCTACCTGACAGTCAACGGCGCGAAGATGTCCAAGTCGCGCGGCACCTTCATCCAGGCGCGCACCTTCCTGGATGTCGGCCTGGACCCCGAAGCCCTGCGCTACTACTTCGCCACCATGCTCAGCCCACAGCCGGTGGACGTCGACCTCGACCTGAAATCGTTCGAGGAACGCGTCAATTCGCATCTGGTCGGCAAGTGGGCCAATATCGCCAGCCGCACCGCGGGTTTCCTGCACACGCATTTCGCCGGCACGCTGTCCGATCGCTTCGACCCCGAGGCGTCCGCGCTGTGGACCGACCTGCTGGGGCAGTACGACGGTATCGATGCACTCTACGAGGCCGACGAGTACGCGGAAGTCACTCGGCGCTTCGTGGCCATGTCCGATGCGGTCAACGGCTATATCGCGGCGAAGGCGCCCTGGGTCATCGCTCGTGACGACACGCGCCGCGACGAATTGCACCAGGTGTGCTCGTTCGCGATCAACGCCTTCCGCCTGCTGTCCGGGCTGCTCAAGCCGATCCTGCCGACCACGGTCGCCGCCGCCGAGGCCTTCCTCGGCGCGCCCATCGCCAGCTTCGACGATGCACGGCGCGAGCTCTTCGGCCATACCGTGAATGCGTTCTCGCCGCTGTTCTCGCGCCTGGATCCGAAGAAGATCGCCGCGATGGTGGACGCCTCGAAGGAGTCGCTGTCCCCCTCCGAGCAGGCCCGCGAAGCCGTGGCCGAAGCCAAACCGTCCAAGAAACCCAAAGAAAACGCCAAGCCCATGACCGAAGCCACGCCTGCCAACACCGCCGCCGACACCGCCGCCACCGTGTCCATCGACGATTTCGCCAAGCTCGACCTGCGCATCGGCAAGGTGCTGGCCTGCGAGTTCGTCGAAGGATCGGACAAGCTGCTGCGTTTCGAACTGGACGCCGGCCCCCTTGGTAAGCGGCAGATCTTCTCCGGCATCCGCGCGGCTTACGCGGAGCCGGAAAAACTCGTCGGTCGCAGCGTGGTGTTCATCGCCAACCTCGCCCCGCGCAAGATGCGCTTTGGCCTGTCGGAAGGCATGATCCTGTCCGCCGGTGACGGCGGCGCGGATCTGTTCCTGCTGGATGCCGACCAGGGTGCGGCACCGGGCGCCACCGTCCGCTGATCCGCCCACCGGCCGCGCGCCAGCCATGACGCCAACGCTCGCCGATCGCATCGACGCCCTCCTGCCGCAGACCCAGTGCGAGCAGTGTGGTTTCCACGGCTGCCGTCCCTACGCGGAAGCCATCGCCGCTGACGCGGCGGGCATCGATCGCTGCCCGCCCGGCGGCGCGGCCGGCATTCGCCGGCTGGCCCATCTGCTGGATCGCCCGATCGTGCCGCTGGACCCCGCCCATGGCGTGGAAAAGCCGCGTACGCTGGCACGCATCGTCGAAGCCGACTGCATCGGCTGTACCAAGTGCATCCAGGCGTGCCCGGTGGACGCCATCGTGGGCGCCTCGAAGGTGATGCACACGGTGCTCAGCGACCTCTGCACCGGATGCGAGCTGTGCGTACCCGCCTGCCCGGTCGATTGCATCCGACTCGATCCCATGCCCGTTTCGCAAGCCGAGGATCCCGGGCACGCGGATGCCGCGCGACGGCATTTCCAGCGCCGGGAAGCCCGCCTTGCCCACGAACGCGCCGAGCGCGAACGCCAGCTGGCGGCGAACAAGGCCGACGTGGCCGCACCTGCCGCACGTAATGCCGTCCTCGAGGCCCTTGCCCGGGCCAGGGCACGGAAGAAGGACAGCCCGTGAAGAAAGCCGATGTGGTCGAGATGTTCAGCCGCCTGCGCGAGCTGAATCCGCATCCGAAAACCGAACTGGCGTACACCACGCCGTTTGAGTTGCTCGCCGCCGTGGCGCTGTCGGCCCAGTCCACGGACGTGGGCGTGAACAAGGCCACGCGCAAGCTGTTTCCCGTGGCCAATACGCCGCAACAGATCCTCGACCTGGGCCTGGACCGGCTCAAGCCGTACATCAGCACGATCGGCCTTTACAACAACAAGGCGAAGAACCTGATCGCGATGAGCCAGATCCTCGTCGACCGCTACGCGGGCGAGGTACCGAAGTCACGCGAGGCCCTGGAATCGCTGCCCGGCGTCGGGCGGAAAACCGCGAACGTGGTGCTCAACACCGCCTTCGGCGAACCGACCATCGCCGTGGACACGCACATCTTCCGCGTCGCCAACCGCACCGGCCTGGCCCCCGGCCCCGACGTGCGCAAGGTCGAGGACAAGCTGGAGAAGGTCATCCCGGCGGAGTTCATCCAGGATGCCCATCACTGGCTGATCCTGCACGGTCGCTACGTGTGCAAGGCGCGGAAGCCGGAATGTCCTAGCTGCGCCATCGTGGATCTTTGTGCGTTCAAGCAAAAGACGAAAGCGGCCTGACGGGATGCGCTCGACGGGATGCGTAACGCGCCCGACGGGATGCGCCTGACCGGGCCTGACGGCATGTGGGACGCGCTTGACCGGATGCGTGTGTAGGAGCGCACGCACGTGCGCGAACCCTCAACGCAACGATGGCGAACGAAGCCATAAAAAGCCTATGAAACGGCGTTTCCAAGCGCAAAACGAAGCAAAACTCAGGTAGCAAAAACGCCGGCTAGTGCCGGCGTTTTTGCCTCATTCGATGTAGCAACGTTGAGGGATCGCGCACATCGTGCGCTCCTACATGGCCCCTCGTGGGCCGGAACTATGCCGCCTGGGGGGCGCCTTCGACGCGGCGGCCCAGTTCGTGCCAGTCGACGATCAGCTCGCAGCCACGCTTGGAGGCATTCTGGCCCCACTCCTTGAGCAGCTCGAGGGACGCCTGGTCGACGTGAACCAGGCGATCCATGCGTACGTTGAGGCGGGTGTTGGCCGGCACGGCCTCCAGCTTGCGTGCCATGGTCGGCACCTTGAGGAACGTGGCCGAGCCTTCCAGGTGCAGCGTGGCGTGGCCGGGCTCGTCGTGGTGCTGCACGTCCATCTTCAGCTTGGACGAGAGCAGCGCCAGGCGGAACAGCGACAAGCCGAAGCCGACGATCACACCGGTGAGCAGGTCGGTCGCGACGATGGCGACCGTGGTGGCGACGTACACGGCCGCCGTGCCCTTGCCGTACGCTGCCAGCGACTTGATCTGGCCGGGGTTGACCATCTTGACGCCGGTAAAGACGAGGATGCCGGCCAGGCACGAGACCGGTGTCATCCGCATCAGCCACGGCAACAGCATCACGAAGGCCAGCAACCAGCCACCGTGCAGGATGGCGGCCATGCGCGTGGCGGAACCCGCCTGCACGTTGGCCGCGCTGCGCACGATCACGCCGGTCATCGGCAGCGCGCCGAGGAAACCGCAGATGAGATTGCCTACGCCCTGCGCGGTCAGTTCGCGGTCGTAGTTGGTGCGTACGCCGTCGTGCATGCGATCCACCGCCGCCGCCGACAGCAGCGTTTCGGCGCTGGCGATGAAGGCGAACGTGGCGGCGGCTACCAGCAGGGTGGCGTCGAACAGGCCGAACAGGCTGCCCATGCTGGGCAGGCTGACCGCCGAGAACAGGTTGGCCGGCACGTCCACGCGCTTCACGTCCACCGCGGTGAGCTGCGCGATCAGGGTCATGGCGACCACCGCCAGCAACGCACCGGGCACGAAACGCAACTTGGCCGGGCGCAGCTTCTCCCAGCCAAGCATGATGGCGATGGTACCGAGGCCGATCATCAGGGCGGCCGGAGCCTGCCCCTCGCCCGCACCGGTCACCGATTCCCACGCCGCCGCAGGCAACGCCGCGAAATTCTCCAGGCCTCGGGCCTTGGGGATGGCGTCCAGCAGCACATGCGACTGCGACGCCACGATGAGGATGCCGATGCCCGACAACATGCCCGCCACGACGGCGGGCGAGGTCATGCGGAACCAGACGCCGACCTTGCACAGGCCGGCAACGACCTGGATAAGGCCCGCCAGCAGCACGACGGGACCGAGGGCGGCCACGCCGTGCTCACGCACCAATTCGAACACCAGGACCGCGAGGCCCGCCGCCGGGCCGCTGACCTGCAGCGGCGAACCGGCGATGGAGCCGACGATGATACCGCCCACGATGCCAGTGATCAGTCCCGCGCTGGGTGGCATACCCGACGCGATCGCGATCCCCATGCACAACGGCAGAGCGACAAGAAAAACGACCACCGAACCGAGGAGGTCGCGGCCAAAGAGGCCCTGGGAGAAATAAGCGCGCATGTCTGGCTTTCCTTAAGCGGCGTTTGCCACCGGCAGCGGCGTCGAGAAACGCGCGTGCGGTGTCGCGTCGGGCGCGTGGGCATCGCCGGCGACGAGGGGGCGGAACCGGCCTTCGAGGGGATCGAAGGCGGTGATTTCCGTCTGGGCGATGTCGTAGATCCAGCCGTGGATGCGCAGGCTGCCGTTGGCGATGGCGGCGGCGACCGCCGGCAGGGTACGCATGTGTTCCAGCTGGCCGACCACGTTTTCTTCGGTGAGGTAGCGCAGGCCTTCCTCGCCCATCATGGTGGGACGGTTCTCGGCGACGACGTAACGGGCTACGTCGGCATGCTTAAGCCACTGCTCCACGGAGGGCTTGCCCTTCAATACGGAGGGGTTCTGCAACGCTTTCATCGCGCCGCAGTCGGAGTGGCCGCAGATCACGATGTGCTGGACCTTCAGCGCCGTGACCGCATACTCGATGGCAGCGACCACGCCGCTGACGTGCTGGGCGTACGGCGGCACGATGTTGCCGACGTTACGGTAGACGAACAGGTCACCCGGCTGCGCGTTGAAGATCAGCTCGGGCATGATCCGCGAGTCGGCGCAGGTGATGAACATGGTGTGGGGTGTCTGGCCGGACGCCAGACGGGTGAAGACCTCGCGCTGGTCGTCGGTCATGTTGCGGCGGAAGTTGTCGAAGCCCTGGATGAGACGTTCCATGGTGGTTTCTCTCTTCTTGGCGGAAAGGGGGCGCGAGCGCTCACGCTCGCGGCGGCCGGCAAAGGCGCCGACACGCGGGGAAAGGGAAAGGAAATGGGGTTGCACAAGCCCGGCATGGCGACGACAGTCGCGACACGGGCTGGCGGAAGCGGCGCACATGGGCGCCGCGAGGACATCAGGCGATGGGAGGGCGCAGGTCCAGGCTGGGGTGGTGCGCGTGCGGTTGGGGGCGCACGTCCGCATGGCCGGTGGTGGCAATGCGGGGTATCGAGACGATGTGCAGGGGCGGCACGTCGAAGGTGTCGTCGAGGCCGCCGCCGCTGTTGTCTTCCAGCGAGGGCACGGCGTCTTGATCGTCGAAGGCGACGGTGTCGTCCGCGGCAGCGACATGGACATGCTGCGTTGCATGTTCCTGGGCCATCGTCACCGACAGCGCCTCCGCCGCGGCGGGTGCGGCGCTGACGCCCATGCAGGCGACGAGCAACGCGAAGAACACGAAGATCGTGCTTGCGAAGCGGCGCATGACGAGGGCGGCGGGGGTGTCCATGGGCCGAACCTACGACAGGCGCACCGGCGACCGCAAGTGTGGCGACGCAGCAAATTCAGGCATGACGCAGTTTTCTGTTCGAAAACGTGACGTGACAACGGTTTTGACGGCCTTTCGCCCGCCCCGACGGGGTGTGGGCATTCAGTTTGGACGTCCGGATGCCGGCTCCGAGGGCTGAGATCATTCGCAACGCACAAAAAAAACGGCGGGCTTGCGCCCGCCGTCCGGTTCGTCCTTGAGCAGAACTCCGTTCCGATGCCCGTTAGAAGCTCAGCATGCCCCAGAAGCCCACTTCGTTCGTCTTGTAGTGGTACGGGGTGGCGAAGGGACCGTCCAGCTTGTTGTGCTTGTAGACGAGTGCCAGCTTCAGATTCTTCAGTACGTCGTACGACACGCCTGCGTTGTAGTACTTGTCGTTGAGCTTCTCTTCGACGTTCAGCAGGTTGTTGTACTTGTAGTTGAGCTTGTCGGCGCGCGCGAAGACGGCGAACTGCTCGTAGAAGTGCCAGTCGGCCCAGACCGAGTAACCGTCGGCCTTGTCCTTGGTGGTGTTGGTAGCGGCGCCCACACCCGGACCCGCGCCCTGGTACTTCAGGATGTCGTCCCAGTTCTCGGAGTGGAAGTATTCCACGCCCGCGCCCCAGGTCTTGTCGCGCCAGGCCAGCAGCACGTCGCCACGCGTGGCGGTGCGGGTCGGGGCGCCGTTCTCGACGTCGTTGCCGCGCTTGCCGGTGTAGCCACCGATGGCGATCACCATCTGCTCGATCGGCGAGTAGGCGAAGCGGCCTTCGGTGTCGACGCTCTTGGAGCGGCTCAGGTTGCGGAAGCCGCGACCGTTGACGACCGAGAGCTGGTAGTTGACGGCGTTGTCGCCGGTGGTGGCACCCATGGCATGGATACCCCAGTCGGACGAGTTGCCGAACGAGCCCACGCCGCCAGCCGTCGCGGTGCCGCCACTGCGGCCGCCTTCGAACGAACGGTCGGTGATGGTGTTCTCGACGTAGCGGTAGCCGTACCACTTCTCGACGAACGGGATCCAGGGCATGTCGGCCGCACCGAAACGCACGGTGAAGAGCGGATCGAACTTGCCCTGCACGTAGGCCTTCTTCACGAACAGGCTGGTCTGCGACAGCGTGGACTGGTAGTTGAAGTCGGTGGTCAGGTTGGCCGACCAGACATCGTCGAACTTGTGGTCGACCGTCAGGTAGAAGCGCTTGACGTCGAAGCCGGTACCGTTGGTCGAGCCGTGGCCGTCCTTCTGCAGCGAGCGGGCGTTGCCGATCTTCTCGTCGTGATCCTGATTGGTCGCGTCGAAGAACATCGTGCCGCCGACCTTGGTGTTATCCACCAGCTTGTTCAGCGCGTCGAGCTTCTTGGACAGGTCGTCGGTCGGCTTGGCCGCAGCCACCTGCACGTCGTTGACGACCTTGGCGGTTTCGATCTGGGCGTCCGCCTGGGCTTCCTGCTTGGCCTGCAGGTCGGCGACCTGGGACTGGAGGGCGGCCAGCTGCGCCTGCAGCTGCTGGAGGGTGGCGGCGTCGACCGTGACGCGGGCCGGCTGCTGCGACTTCGGCGTAGCCGCGAGGGCTGCGAAGCTCGTCAGGCCCAGACCGGCGGCGATGGCCACCGTGAGCAACTTGGAACGCATGGGATTTCTCCGCTGTATGAAATTGTGTGTAGACCCCTGTGCCCCCGTTGAGTCTTTTCTGTCCGAAAATCCTCAAGCAGGGCCAACGGCGCGAAGAATGAGCCGTGGGGTTTACCGTTCCATGCCCTTTTTGTGACAGATCGAAGACACGCGCACATCCGCTTAACACGGACGCACCGCGCCCCCGGCTGATATCCTTTAAGGATGGATACGACGAGTAACAGCACCGCTTCGAGCATGTCAGCGCGGTTCCGGGGGTTTTTGCCGGTGATCGTGGATGTGGAAACCGGGGGATTCGACGCGGAGCGCGACGCGCTGCTCGAGATCGCCGTGGTCGTGGTGACGATGGAGCCCTCGGGCCTCCTGGTGCCGCAGCCGGCCGTGGCCGCCAACGTGGAGCCCTTCCCGGGCGCGAACATCGACCCGCGTTCGCTGGAAATCACAGGCATCGACCCGGATCACCCCTTCCGTGGCGCCCTGCCCGAGCGCCTGGCGCTGGACCACGTCTTCCAGGCCGTGCGCGACGCCGTCAAGGCCGCCGATTGCCAGCGCGCCGTGCTGGTGGGCCACAACGCCGCGTTCGATCTGGCCTTCCTCAACGCCGCCGTGCGTCGCACGGGGCACAAGCGCAACCCCTTCCATCCCTTCAGCTGCTTCGACACCGCCACGCTGGGCGGCCTGGCCTACGGGCAGACGGTGCTGAGCAAGGCCGTGCTGGCCGCAGGGCTGTCATTCGATACCCGCGAGGCCCATTCGGCGATCTACGACGCGGAGCGGACGGCGGAGCTTTTCTGCCGGATCGTCAACCGCTGGCGCCACCTGGAGCTGGCCGAACGTGATCAGGCGGCCTCGATCGTGGTTTGAGGCGTTTCGTAAGTTCCTGAATATGACACCAAAAAGGCGAGTGTCATGAGGTTGAAACATTCAGTACGTCTCATTGCAACACGGCAGGGCTGCAATACGGCCCCAGGCGTACAAGCCTGACACTCATCCATCCGAGGACCACCCCGTGTTCACACGTAAACTCCGCATCGCCGCGCTCGTCGCCGCATCCCTGTTCGGTATGTCCGCCCAGGCCACCGATATCACGGGCGCAGGCTCAAGCTTTGTTTACCCCGTGCTGTCGAAGTGGTCCGCCACCTATGCCGAAGCCACCGGCAACAAGCTCAACTATCAGTCGGTCGGTTCGGGTGCGGGTATCGCCCAGATCAAGGAAGGCACCATCGACTTCGGCGCGTCCGACGCCCCGATGAGCGCCGAAGACCTCGCCAAGTTCGGCCTGGGCCAGTTCCCGGTCGTGGTCGGCGGCATCGTGCCGATCGTCAACCTGCAGGGCGTCGCCCCGGGCCAGCTCAAGCTCAACGGCAAGGTACTGGCCGACATCTACCTGGGCAAGGTTGCCAAGTGGAGCGATCCGGCCATCGCCGCGCTCAACCCCGGCGTGAAGGTTCCCGACGTCAAGATCACCGTCGTGCACCGCTCGGACGGCTCCGGTACCTCGTTCAACTTCACCAACTACCTGTCCAAGGTCAGCCCGGAGTGGGCGTCGAAGGTGAAGTTCGGCACCGCCGTGGAATGGCCGGCCGGCGTCGGCGGCAAGGGTAACGAAGGCGTGTCGCAGTACGTGCGCCAGATCCCGGGCTCGATCGGCTACGTCGAATACGCCTACGCCACCAAGAACAAGCTCTCGTACACCCAGATGCAGAACGCCGCCGGTACGTGGGTGCAGCCGAACGCCGAGGCCTTCGGTGCCGCCGCTGCCACCGCCGACTGGAAGTCCGCCAAGGACTTCAACCTGATCATGACCAACGCTCCGGGTGCGCAGGCCTGGCCGATCACCGCCACCACGTGGGCGATCATGTACAAGAAGTCCAAGAACGCCTCGCACAGCAAGGTCGCCTTCGACTTCTTCAAGTGGTCGCTCGAGAAGGGCCAGGCGCAGGCCGCTTCGCTCGACTACGTCGCCCTGCCGGCGCCGCTGGTCCAGCAGATCGAAGCCTACTGGGCGTCGGAGTTCAAGAACTGATTCGACACCGATGGGTCGGCTGACACATCCGCGGCCCACAGTATCGTCCAGGCGGGTCGCCGTTCCGACAGGAGCGGCGACCCACATGTTTGAAAGGCCTTTCGGGAATCCGCACCGACCATGCACGCCACCGTCAGCAACGCCGTAGCCGATCGGGAACGCCAGGCGGAAGCATCCCGCAACGCGCGGGACACGCGTAACGACCGGATATTCGGTGGGGCACTGAAAGCCTGCGCCCTCCTGGTCCTGGTCTGCCTTGTCGGCGCCGCCGCCTCCACGCTGTGGCTGGGCCGCGACGCCTTCGCCACGTTCGGCTGGGGCTTCCTCACCAGCGCCGAATGGGATCCGACCAACAACCGCTATGGCGCCCTGGTTCCCGTCATGGGCACCGTGGTTACGGCGCTCATCGCCCTCGTCTTCGCCGTGCCGGTCAGCTTCGGCATCGCACTCTTCCTCACCGAGATCGCGCCCGGCTGGCTGCGCGGTCCGGTCAGCTCGGCCATCGAACTGCTGGCCGGCATTCCGTCGATCATCTACGGCATGTGGGGTCTTTTCATCTTCGCGCCCTTCGTCGCCGCGCATATCAAGCCGTGGCTGATGAACAACCTCAGCACGGAGCCGCCGGACGGTCAGGTGTCGTGGCTGGTGCAGCACGTGCCCTGGATCGCCAAGTTCTTCTCCAGCGAATACCCGTTCTTCGGCGCCGGCGTGCTCACTGCGGGCTTGGTGCTGGCGGTGATGATCATCCCGTTCATTTCCTCGGTGATGCGCGAGGTGTTCCAGACCGTGCCGACCCGGCTGAAGGAATCGGCGTATGCCCTGGGCTCCAGCACCTGGGAAGTGGTGTGGGACATCGTGGTGCCTTACACCCGCACGGCGGTGATCGGCGGCATCTTCCTCGGCCTGGGCCGCGCGCTGGGCGAGACCATGGCGGTCGCCTTCGTGCTGGGCAACACCTTCCAGTTCACCCCGTCCATCCTCGAGACCGGCAGCTCCATCGCCTCCACCATCGCCAACCAGTTCGGCGAAGCGGAGGGCCTGCAGAAATCGGCGCTCATGGCGCTGGCCTTCCTGCTGTTCGTGGTCACCTTCATCGTGCTGCTGATCGCGCGCCTCATGCTCCGCCGCCTGGCGACCAAGGAGGGCACCTGATGTCCGCCTCGCTGTATACCCGGCGCCGTATCAAGAACATCCTCGCGATGGTCTTCAGCGTGCTGGCCACCGGCATCGGCCTGCTGTTCCTGGCATGGATCCTCTGGGAAACCCTGAGCCAGGGCATCGCCGGCCTCAGGCCCCAGCTGTTCACCAAGATCACCGCGTACCGCGAGGAAGGCGGCTTGGCAAACGCCATGGTCGGCAGCCTCATCCTCAACGTGATCGGCATCCTGATCGCCACGCCCATCGGCGTGGCCGCCGGCACCTGGCTGGCGGAATACTCCCGCCGCTCGCGGCTGGGGCCGACCATCCGCTTCCTCAACGACATCCTGCTCTCGGCACCGTCGATCGTGCTGGGCCTGTTCGTCTATACCGTGATCGTGCTGCCGTCCAAGTGGCTGACCGGCGGCGATGTGACCTTCTCCGGCATCGCAGGCGGCATCGCCCTGGCCCTCATCGCCCTGCCCGTCATCGTCCGCACCACCGACGAAATGCTGCGGCTGGTACCAGGCACGCTGCGCGAGGCGGCGCTGTCGCTGGGCGTGCCGCAGTGGAAGCTGACCCTGCAGATCCTGGTGCGTTCCGCGCGCTCGGGCATCGTCACGGGCGTGCTGCTGGCCCTGGCTCGCATCAGCGGCGAGACGGCGCCCCTGCTGTTCACGGCGTTCGGCAACAACTTCATGACCTTCAACCCGATCGACAAGATGCCCAGCCTGCCGCAGGTCATCTACGAATACACGAAGGACCCCAGCCCGGACATCAACACCCTGGCCTGGGCCGGCGCCTTCGTGCTCACCATGTTCGTGCTGGCGCTCAGCCTTACCGCCCGCTTCGTCTTCTCGCGTTCCAAGGTGTCCAATGACTAATCTCAACGAAGTCGCGTCCAAGCCCGGATTCGGCACCTCGCCGCACGCCGCCGTCGACCTCGGCCAGGCGGCGCCGAAGATGACCGTACGCGACCTCAACTTCCACTACGGCGAGTTCCACGCGCTGAAGAACATCGCGATGGACGTGCCGGAGAAGAAGGTCACCGCCATCATCGGGCCGTCCGGTTGCGGCAAGTCCACCCTGCTGCGCATCTTCAACCGCATCTACGCGATCTATCCCAGCCTGCGCGCCAGCGGCGAGATCGTGCTGGACGGGGAGAACATCCTCGACCCGAAGTACTCGCTCAACCGCCTGCGCAGCAAGGTCGGCATGGTGTTCCAGAAACCGGTGCCGTTCCCGATGACCATCTTCGAGAACGTGGCGTACGGCATCCGCCACCACGAGAAGCTCAACCGCAGCGACATGGAAGGCCGCGTGGAGCAGGCCCTTCGCGGCGCCGCGCTGTGGGACGAGGTGAAGGACAAGCTCAAGCAGAGCGCGCTCGGCCTCTCCGGCGGTCAGCAGCAGCGCCTGTGCATCGCGCGCGGCATCGCGCTGAAGCCGGAAGTGCTGCTGCTGGACGAACCCACCTCCGCCCTGGACCCGATCGCCACCAGCCGTATCGAGCAACTGGTGGAGGAACTGAAAAGCCAGTTCACCATCGTGATCGTGACGCACAACATGCAGCAGGCGGCGCGCTGCTCGGACATGACCGCGTTCATGTACATGGGCGAACTGATCGAGTTCGACCGGACCGAGAAGATCTTCACCAAGCCGGATAAGAAGCAGACCGAAGACTACATCACCGGCCGGTTCGGCTGAGCGCTCCCCACTTCGAGGCACCCGCGATGAACAACCCGCACGAACACATCATCAAGAGCTACGACGGCGAACTGAAGCGTCTCACCGGCGAGATCGTCCGCATGGGCGAACTGGCCGTGGCGCAGCTGGAAGCCGCCATCGACGTGGTGGAACGTCGCGACGAGCGCGCGGCGCAGCGGGTGGTCGACAACGACGACGCGCTGGATGCCCTGGAACAGGAAGTCAGCCAGGACGTGGTCCGCCTGCTGGCCCTGCGCGCCCCCATCGCCGGCGACCTGCGCAACGTGTTCGCGGCGCTGCGCATCGCCGCCGACATCGAGCGCATCGGCGACTACGCCGCCAATGTCGCCAAGCGTTCCATCCCGCTCAGCCGCGTGGCGCCGATCAGCGCCGCCGGCGGCCTGAAGAACCTCGCCGAACTGGCCGCCGAGCAGCTGCGCAACGTGCTCAAGGCCTACGACGCGCAGGACGCCGAAGCCGCCTATGAAGTGTGGAAGTCGGATGCCGACCTCGACGAGGCGTACACCGTGGTGTTCCGCGCACTGCTGACCTACATGATGGAAGACCCGCGCAACATCACGCCGTGCACCCACCTGCTGTTCATGGCGAAGAACATCGAACGTATCGGCGACCACGCCACCAATATCGCCGAGAACGTCTGGTTCGTCGTGCATGGCGAACCGCTGGTCGCGCCGCGGATCAAGCGCGATACGACCGCCAATCCGGATATGTAACATCGATCGGCGAACGTCGATCGGGCGCGCGTAGCGACCGTTTCGCACGTGATCGCAAATCGCGCACATCGTGCGCTCCTACGCCGAGGGTAGGAGCGCACGATGTGCGCGATCCACGTTTACGCCGAGCGTAGGAGCGCACGATGTGCGCGATAGACGTTTACACGGACGACGACCTACACCGACGCCGACGCCGACGTCAGCTTCAACCCCAGAATCCCCAGCACGATCAGCCCGACGCACACCAGCCGCAACGGCTGCGCCGACTCACCGAACAACACGATACCGAAAATCACCGCGCCGACGGCGCCGATGCCCGTCCACACCGCATACGCCGTGCCCAGGGGCAGCTGTTTCGTCGCGAAGGCCAGCAGCACGATGCTCACCAGCATCGCGCCCGCGGTGAGGACGCTGGGCAACAGACGGGTGAAGCCCTCGGTGTATTTAAGGCCGACGGCCCAGGCGATTTCGAAAAAGCCGGCCACGACAAGAATCAACCAATACATGGGAGTGTGCTCCGCAAGAGCGGGGTCGTCCCCGCGGAGATGGTGCGCGTTCCGGGGTCGTCCCCGGAAGCGGGCCGGCGTTGCGCCGACCCGTTGCCATTATACGGAGCGTGTGTAACCCCGCGCTGACCCGCTCGTCAGACGGAGGGGCCGACGGTCGGACCGGTGGAACCGGTCGTGGGATCGGCCGCGGCCTTGCGTACCTTCGCGCCACGGACGATGCCGTAGACGCTGATCAGGAACCAGGCCAGCTCCTGCACGAACGCCGACAGGTTGAACATGCCGAACACCAGCGACAGCAGGATGCCGAACGCACCCAGCAGGTTCATCACCTGATAGGCGTAACCCTGGCCGGACACCTTGTGCGCCTGGAGCAGGAGGAAGGCGATCAACACCAGTGCCACGCCGACCAGACCCGCCCAGTCGTGCCAGAACATCGCATTCATTTCTTCGCACCTCGCTGACGCAACGCCTCGAACAGGACGACACCCGTGGCGACGGAGACGTTGAGGCTCTCCATCCCGCCGGGCATCGGTATCTTCGCCACGAAATCGCAGGTATCGCGGGTGAGCCGACGCATGCCGTCACCCTCGCTACCCATCACCAGCGCCACCGGCCCCTTCAGGTCGATCGCGTAGATGGACTGGTCGGTGTCGCCGTCCAGCCCGGTGATCCACACGCCGGCGTCCTTCAGCAGGCGCAGGGCGCGGGCCAGGTTGGTCACCGCGATCAGCGGCACCAGGTCGGCACCGCCGGCGGACGCGCGGCGCACGGTGGGCGTGATGCCTACCGCGCGATCCTTCGGTACCACCACCGCCGTCACCTTGGCCGCCGCCGCACTGCGCAGGCACGCACCCAGGTTGTGCGGGTCGGTGACGCCGTCCAGTACGAGCACCAACGCATCCGCCCCCGCCGCCTCGAGCAACGCCGGCAGGGCGCTCTCGTCGCGCAAGGGCGGAGTTTCATAACGCGCGATGACGCCCTGATGGCGTGCTTCGCCACCGAGCTTCTCCAGCTGTTCCTTGGCCACCGGCTTGACGATCAGGCCGAGCTTGCGCGCCTGGCCCGCAATCTCCGCAATGCGAGCGTTCTTCGAACCCTGCTCGATCAGTACTTCACGGATACGATCCGGGTCGTTGACGAGTGCGCCCTCGACCGGATTGATGCCTACGATCCACGACTCGCTCATGCTTGCGGCTTGCTCCTGGGTTTACGCGGACCACGACGCGTCGTGGACTTCTTCGCCGTGGCCTGCTCCGTCGACGGTGTATCCGTCGTCGTTGCGTCCGACGGTGCCGCGGCCTGCTTCCTGGGGGCCTTCTTCACGGCCGGGGCCGACGAACGACCCTCGCCCGACGAACCCGCGCCAGCCGGCGCGCCGCCGCGCTTCGATGTCGCCCTGCCCCGTGCCGGAGCCTCCGACGATGGCGACGGCGGCGTGTCACGCGTGTCGTCGCGACGCGGCCCACGACGGTTGCCCGAGCGGTTATCGTCCTGGCGCGATTCACCACCGCCCGCCTGACGCGGGCCGCGCTGGCGGGAGCCCCGCTGCGAAGAACGCTCCGAGCGATCGGCCGTGGTTTCCGCCGCCGGCGAACGCTCCGGACGGGCCTTCGGCGCGATCGGTTCCTCGACGGCCACCGGTGCCGGAGTCTTCTTGCCGAAGATGCGGCCGACGGCTTTCTTCGCCGCACGGCCCATCGCCCTGCCCGCTTCCATCATGCCCGAGCGCGGCGCGGCGACCGGTGCGGCCACCTTCGGCGCGGGTTTGGGCAGCGCGGCCAGCCGCGCGATAAGGCGGAAGTCGATCTTGCGATCTTCCAGGCTGGCACGCAGCACCTGCACGCTCACGTAGTCGCCCAGGCGATACGCCGCGCCGGTGCGCTCGCCCTGCAGGAGGTGACGGACTGGATCGAACTTGTAGTAATCGTTGGGCAGCTGCGAGACATGCACCAGACCCGACACGCGAGAGGCGGCCAGCTCGACGAACAGCCCGAACGAGGTGACGCCGGTGATGGTGCCGGCGAATTCCTCGCCGACGTGTTTCTCCATCCAGGCGCACTTGAAGCGCTCGTCCACGTCGCGCTCGGCTTCCTCGGCACGCCGCTCGCGCTGCGAGCAGTGGATGGCCATGGCGGACATCTGCGTGTCGCTGTAGACGTACTCGGACGGCTTGCCCCGCGTGATCGCATAGCGGATCGCACGATGGACGAGCAAATCCGGGTAACGGCGGATCGGCGAGGTGAAGTGCGCGTACGCATCCAGCGCCAGGCCGAAGTGACCCTGGTTTTCCGGGTGGTAGATGGCCATGCTCTGCGCGCGCAGCAGCACCGACTGGATCAGCTCCGCCTCGGGGCGGTCCTGCACCTTTTTCAGCAGGGCCGAGAAATCCGCAGGCGTGACTTCGTCGGCCGGCGGCATCTTCAGCTTGAACTCCTTGAGGAACTGCAGGAGGTCTTCGTATTTCTCGGCCGGGGGCGTGGCATGCACTCGGTACAGCGCAGGCACCTTGCGCTTGGTGAGGAAACGCGCCGCCTGCACGTTCGCGGCGATCATGCATTCCTCGATCATCTTGTGCGCGTCGTTGCGATCCGAAGCGCCCATCGACTGCACATCGCCCGCTGGCCCCAGGCGGAACTTGACTTCCGGGGTCTCGAAATCGATGGCGCCGCGGCGCTTGCGTGCCTTGGCCATCACCTTGTACAGCTTGTGCAGGGTTTCCACCTGCGGCAGCACGTCGGCGATCTCGTCGCGCACGTCGGCATTGCGCTCGCCCACGGCCTGCCAGACCTTGTTATAGGTGAGGCGCGCATGCGAGAACATCACCGCGTCGTAGAACTTGGAGCGGGTGACCTCGCCTTCCTCGTCGATCTCCATGTCGCAGACCATGCACAGGCGCTCGACCTTCGGCATCAGCGAGCAGATGCCGTTGGACAAGGTCTCCGGCAGCATTGGCACGACGAACCCGGGGAAATAGGTGGACGTGCTGCGGTTGTAGCCTTCGACGTCCAGCGGGGTACCCACCGGCACGTAGTGCGAAACGTCCGCGATGGCCACGATCAGGCGGAAACCGCCGTCCTTCAGGGACTCGGCATACACCGCGTCGTCGAAGTCGCGTGCGTCTTCGCCGTCGATGGTGACCAGGGGCAGCTTGCGGATGTCCGTGCGACCCTTGCGTTCTTCCGAGGTGACCTTGGGCTCGATTTCCTCGGCCTGGCGGATGACCTGCGGCGGAAACTCGTGCGGCAGGTCGTGGCTGGCGATGGCCATCTCGACCACCAGCGACGGTTGCAGGCGCTCGCCGAGCACGGCGCGCACGGTGCCCATGGGGCCGCGCTGCTGGGTCGGCGGATCGGTGATCTCCACCACGACGATCTCGCCCGAGCGGGCACCGGCGTCGCGGCCGGCGGGAATCATGATGTTCTGGTGCAGGCGGCGATCGTCCGGCTCGACCAGGGTCACGCCGTTCTCGATCACCACGCGCCCGACCATCCGCGGCGAGCGGCGCTCCAGCACTTCCACGATGGCGCCCTGGCGGCGGCCGCGACGGTCGATGCCGACCACGCTGGCGAGCACGCGATCGCCGTGGAGCACGCTGCGCATCTGCTGCGGCGAGAGGTAGAGGTCGTCGCCGCCCTCGTCCGGACGCAGGAAGCCGTAGCCCTCGGCATTGGCGATGACGCGACCGGGGATCAGGCTGAGTTTCTGCGCCGGCGCGTAGTCGCCACGGCGGTTACGCAGCAGCTGGCCGTCGCGGACCATGGCGCCCAGGCGCTTGTTGAGGGCGACGATCTCGTATTCATCGAACAGGCGCAGCGCCCGGGCGATGTCGTATTCGGCCAGCAGCTCGCCGCGCTCCTCCAGCAGGGCCAGGATGGCCTCACGGCTGGGGATGGGCTTCTCGTAGCGCTGGGCTTCGCGCTCGGCATGGGGATCGACCACGGCATGCGCGGGGGTGTTGCCTTCCGGCGCCTTGCCGGCGCGGCTGGCCTTGGGTTTACGGGGACCGCGTTCGGTATCCGAACCTTTCGTTTTCTTTGTCACGTAAGAACCTTTGAAGGGGGATGGGAAATAGTTTCACATCCGGGGTGCAAAATAGTTGACAAGCATACTCGACCTACCTAATCTACGCGGCTCACGGGGCAGCGATGCTTCGGGACACCTGCCCAGGTGGCGGAATTGGTAGACGCACTAGTTTCAGGTACTAGCGGGTAAAACCGTGGAGGTTCGAGTCCTCTCTTGGGCACCAATTATAGACGAAGCCTCGCAGCGATGCGGGGCTTTGTTGTTTCCGGGGTTCAGGAAAGCCTCGCGATAGAATCGTCGGAACCTGCGAAGGAAGCCTCCTCCATGTTCACACGCCTCACATCGATGCTCTCGTCCCCCACGGGCGGCGACCCGGACGCAAGCGAACTCCGCTTGAACGTCTATGCCACCGTCAGCCCCCTGCCCGCGCTCGATTTTCCCCACAGCGTGCTCGGCGCGCGCGGCCTGGACGATCCCGACCTGCACGAGCACCTCG
This sequence comes from Luteibacter sp. PvP120, assembly GCF_054055715.1. Classification (NCBI taxonomy): domain Bacteria; kingdom Pseudomonadati; phylum Pseudomonadota; class Gammaproteobacteria; order Lysobacterales; family Rhodanobacteraceae; genus Luteibacter; species Luteibacter sp. PvP120. The sequence goes on from NZ_JBSRXP010000001.1 coordinate 891,083, forward strand.
ACGGATTCATCGGCTACGTGCTCAGCCGCGGCGATGGTGAGATGACGCGCGTGCTCTATCACCTGATGCGGCACCTGCAGAGGGTGCAGCATCACGTCAGCCTGAGCGTCGCGCCATCCGCCCTCCCCACGTTCTCGCGATGGACCGAACGGGCAAACGCGGTGGTCTTTCACGACGACGGAAGCGTCCGCGACACGGCTGGCCGCGTGCTGATCGACAGTGAGGGCGGCGGCGATCCTGCCGCGGACGTCCCCTATCCCGCCGATGCCGTGGCGAGGAAAGCCGTCATCGAGACCGAACTCTCGGAGAAAGGCATACACACCTCGACCAGCCTGCCACCGGTGGTCGGTGAGGAAGAAGCCCAATGGCGTACACCGGCGGACGTCGTCGGACGCGTGATGGCCTTGCTTATCGTAAGCGCCTATGCGGAAGGCATCCGCGACGGCGAACGGCTCGATGTTGAACAGATGCGCGAGCGCCTCCCAGGAGCCTTCCCGTATCTGTCGCCGGACGAACAAGCGTTCCTCCAGGCCGATAACCCGGATGAGCATCTCGTCACCCAGATGGGTTGGCGCTACGAGAGCATGGCGACCCTGGCCTGGGCGGCAGGACTTTGGCCGGACCACCCTGCGCCGGATACCATTTGCGATGTCGCCGGCCTCACGGCCAGCCTGCTCGATGACGCGGAGCATGGCATGCCGACTACGCCTGGCCTGCGTCTCATCGACGATATCCTCGACGCGCTCGATATGACCTTCCGTACGCACTGGGTCATACGCGAGGCTGAGCTCGGCCGCCGCAGCTTCCCTCCCCATGTCATCCCGGGCGTGATCCAGGAACGTCATCACGCGCTGAACTGGCTTGTGCGCTTCGAGCAGGCGGAATGGGATGATGTGACTACACCGACCTGAGCCGCTACCTCAGCATGGTCGGAGGGGGCTGCTGCGGATCCTGGGAGGGTTGCGAAACAGCCTGCTGCTGGATCTGCTGCATGCGAGCCTGTTCGCTGGCTTGAATATGAGTTGCTGCTTCGGCGCTGGATTGCGCCAGGGGGGTCTGGACCGCCTGCACGACGTCGACATCGACGTGCTGCTTGAATGGTGATTTCATGTCTCCCTGGACCGCGTAAGCCCGGCTTGCGTCATCCGATAGCACGACGTGGTCGATGCGACTGAAGCCGGCGGCCGCGGCGGCTGAAACGAGGCTTCCCGAAAGCATCTGGCTATGAGGCCCCGTTTCGCGCTGGTGATCCTTATCGAGCTGCGCGACACAGCGGAATGCCTGGTCGTACATGCCCTTGGCGGGGTGGTCGACATCCATCATGCTGGGCAATCTCCGCGCTTTTAAGGCTTCCGCCAAAGCAGCCTGCGTGGCCTTCCCCGCCACACCATCCTGGTGAAGCCCTTGATCATGCTGAAACGCCCTCACCGCGTGGTCCGTACTCGTACCGAAATCCTTGTCTGGCCTTAGTGCACGACCGTTTGCGTCGCTGTACCCGAGGGACGCCAGGGATGCCTGCAGGGCACCTACGTCGTCACCTTTCTCACCTTTGCGCAACGGACGATCATGGTCCGCCCCATGGGATTGCGGTGCCCTTCCTTCGGCAAGGTCGATCCCCGCTCTCAAACTAGGCCCCTTGCCTATCTTGACGAGCTTCTCTGCGTAGTTAGAGTCGGTAGCGTAGCCGGCCTTCGCTATGGCCTCTGCTTCCTTTTCTAGATGACCTTTTACCTCGGGCTTATACAGGCCTGCTTTTTCGTACCTATGATTATCTGCAAGAAACTTGGCGCGATCAGCCATAGACTCGGCATACGAGTCGTAGACGCGAAACTTTTCCTTGGACATGTACACCGCACCTGTCTTCTTATCTTCCTCAGGTACGGTGAATTCTGCTGACTTGCCTTTCCAGCCCGCATCCGCCTTGATGTTGTAGAGGTTATTCGTACCAGGCAGGACTTTCTGGCCCCATCCCGTTTCAAGGGCGGTCTGGGCAAGAACAATCTCTACTGACGACCCAGTGTCTTCTGCGATCTTCTTCGCGCCGGGATAGATATCTGCAATGAACTGCTCTTGAGGGGTCGCCATGTCGCTCTCCTTGTCGATCAGGGGGTCGGGCTTGCGGTAAACGACTTACGCGCGTCCGGGTCTTGAAGGTTGAAATACTTCCCCGTTACGACAATCTTTCCGTTATCCATACGAAAATTTCCAGCTCCCGCTTCGACCCATGTAGACGGCGCACGGCCAGCCTGCGCTGCGATGACTTTTCCGGTCGATTCGATGCGTCCGGTAGCTTTATCCATCGTGACGACATCAACGAAGGTCTGCGACAGAGCTTGGGCTTGCGATGTGTCTGATTGGACCAGCGCATAGATCTTCCCGGCATCCGACAAGCAATGCGTGGCACGATTCTGGTAGCGATTGGGCGGCAACGGTATGCGGAAAGCCCACTGAATATGGTGCGTTTTCTTTTCTTCCAAATATACGTAAGCCCTTCCATTCATGGCGTCTTGGTCGGTGATGTCTCCAACGACGCACTGCAGCCCCTCGCCAGCCTCAACTTTGGCGTAGCTCTCAAACCCCGTGGGGATCTTGGCAGCACTGCTGACGAATGGCATTCCCGAGAGGAGAAACAGGACTGCGAGGGGCAATATTTTGCGGTGAACGCCACGCCCAACGTTTTTCGGTGAAGTGCGTTTTTCGTTCATGATCGGCTCCTTGCAGTAGTTGATACAACCGCTTTCTTCACGTGCTTCGATTGATCGTTTTAGCGCTAGATAGTGAATTTGTAAACGTCCGCCGCAGTGAGGCACCCAGAGCTAAAAAGAACTACTCAAGGTGCGATGAATTCACTCGATGCGCCTTAACCTATATCGCAGGACTCAAACTAAGGAGGCCGTCCACCATGGTCGTCAGCAGTCGGTACTCCCTGCCTGCCCTGATTAGATCAAGCCGGCTGCACCATCTGCCCATAACGCCACCGCACATACCTGCACAATAGATCGGGCGTCATCGCCGTAGCGCGCACGCCGTCACCGGCGAACTCGACCATCGCATTGCCCAGTTCGATCGGCGCACGAGCCTTCGTCCCGACCGGTAGTTCCGACAGTTCGACCGGCATCACGGTGGCGAGGCGACCGGTGGCGGGATGCTCGCCGAGTTGCTGCCGCCACTTTCGATAGTCCACACGCTGCACGTCCAGCTCGTCGATGGCCGCGACCTGTCGGGTCAGTTCGCCGAGCATGAACGATCGTGGGTTGGTGAGGTTGAGGCTACGGCCGCGCATGTCGCCTCGCAGCGACAGGGTCACGATCGCGTCGGCCATGTCGTCCACCGGCAATGAATTGATAGGCGTATCGATGTCCGGCACGCACTCGAGAACGAGGCACGCATCGATGAACAGGCTCCAGGTATCGGTAGGATTGCTGGCGCCGTTCCCGCGGGCGCCCGCGATATGCGTGGGACGATAGACCGTGTACGGGATGCCGCGCTCGCCACCGACGCGCAACAGCCGCTCGGCCACCCACTTGCTTTGCGCGTAGCCCGAAGGAAGGCCACGCCAGTGCTCGGCCAGCTGCGTCTCCTTCACGATGTCCGGTCCGGCGCTCTCGACCGGCGGTATCGTGCTGAGCGTGGATACGTAGTGGATGTGCTTGGGCGTGCCCCGCGCTGCCAGGCGCAGGATCTCCTGGGTGCCCGTCACGTTGGCCGCTTTCAGGCTGGCGTACGTGTGCAACGAATCCACCCACGCCCCGTTATGGTGGATCGTATCGATCATGCCGGCCAGGCGATCGAAACACGCCTCGGTCAGACCGAGCTTCGGCTGCGCGAGATCGCCCGGCACGATCACCACGCGGGCGGGATCGATCCCGGCGATGCCGAACCGCCGGATGGTCGCTGCCAGACGCGACCATCCGTCCGCAGGGTCGATACAACGGACAAGGCAGTGCACCGTCGCCTGCGTCTGCCGTAGCAACGATGCAAGCAGGAATACCCCGAGAAAGCCCGACGCACCCGTGAGCAGGATATGCGCCGGTGGCGCGTGGTCTCGAGGTCGCGCATCGGCACGGATGGCCTCGTCGAGCACGATCTCCCTGTCCAGGTCGAGGACGAGCGACGGCGGGAGCGTATCGGCCGGAGACATCAGTTGCGCCATGTCCGTCAACACCGGACAGCGGAACACATCGCGTACCGCCACCGACATGTCCATGACCTCGTTGATGCGCATGACCAGTTGCACGACCAGCATCGAGTGGCCGCCGAGCTCGAAGAAGTGATCGTGTCGGCCGACGCGCTCGACACCCAGCACCTCGCGCCACAACCTCGCCAGCGTGTTCTCGGCTCCGGCGTGCGGCGGCTCCCAGGCACGCCGGGCGTATGCACCATCGTCCGGCATGGGCAGGGCCTTGCGATCCAGCTTGCCGTGCGCGGTGAGCGGCATCGACCTGAGCACGACGAAAGCCGCAGGGAGCATGTAGTCCGGCAGCCGCACGGCCAGGTGATCGCGCAGGAGGGCAACGTCCGCGTCTCCATCGGCATCCACCACCACGTAGGCCACCAGGCGCTGCTCGCCCGGTCGATCCTCGCGGGCCATCACGACACACTCCCGCACCATGGGATGCATCGCCAGCTGGCTCTCGATCTCGCCCAGTTCGATGCGGAAGCCGCGCAACTTGACCTGATGATCGTTGCGTCCCACGAAGACGAGATTGCCGTCCGCCAGGTAGCGGACAAGGTCGCCGGTGCGGTACATGCGTGCGCCGGGCCGCGCATCGAACGGATCGGGAACGAACCGTTCGGCCGTCAGTACGGGCCGGTCGAGGTAGCCGCGTCCGACCCCTACCCCGCCGATATGCAACTCACCAACGCTGCCACACGGCACCGGCAGACCCTGCTCGTCGAGCACATACAGGCGTGTATTGGCGAGCGGCCTGCCGATCGGCACGCTGGCCGGTGCGCCAGGCTCGTCCGGGGCCAGCCACACCGTGGCGCATACCGTGATTTCGGTTGGGCCGTACGCGTTGGCCATACGGGCATGGCGTTGCCAGGTGGCCACCAGCCCCGGCGCGGATGCGTCACCCACGAAGACGAGCGTGGGTCGATGCGACCAGCGAGGGGTTTCGAGGTGGCCTTGCAGGAAGGCCGGCGGCAGCGAGGCGTGGGTTATGCCGTGGCGCCCAATGAAGGCGAGGAAAGCGGCCGGATTCAGCCGCTCCGCCTGCGTGGGGACATACAGCGCACTGCCCGTGGCGAGGGCCATCACGCTCTCGAAGACGCTGGCATCGAAGCCGGGCGAGGCGAACTGGCTGATCCGGCTGTTTGCGTCCACGCCCAGCCGCTCGCTCAGCGACAGCGCAAGGTTGACCACCGCGTGGTGTTCCACCATGACGCCCTTCGGCTTGCCGGTGGAACCGGAGGTATAGATGACGTACGCGAGCATGCGTGCATCGAAGCCGCCCACGTCGGGGTTGTCGGTTTCCTCGCCGTCCCGGCCGAGCCAGTCCGCCAGATCGAGCGCGTCGCGCGCCGCGAGCGCCGTCGCGCCGAGCGCCGCGCGTCCGGCGGCGTCGTAAAGCAGGAGCCCGGGCGCGGCATCGTCCAGGATATGGTCCAGACGCGCCGAGGCGTACGCCGGGTCGAGCGGCACGTACGCGGCGCCGGTCTTCAGTACGGCGAGGAGCGCGACGAACATGGCCGAACCCTTGCCGACACACAGCGCCACCCGGCCGCCTGGGCGCACGCCCCGCGCGATCAGTTCGTGGGCGAGACCGTTGGCGCGAGCGTTCCACTGTGCGTACGAGAGCGTTTCCGAAGCATCGACCAGTGCGGGCGCGTCCGGTGTGTCGCGCGCCCAGCGCTCCACCAGCTGGTGCATGCCCGTCTGCGCGGGATACGATGCCTCGGTACGGTTCCACTCGTCCAGCAGTTGCCGCCGCTCGGGCACGGCGAGCAACGGGATGGCCGCTATCGTCGCGGCGTCATCGGCCACCATGGCTTCCAGGACGGTATGCAGGTAGCCGGCGTGACGCGCCATGGTGTCGTCGTCGAACAAGGCGGTGGCGTAGTTGAAGCCGCCCTGGATACTGCCGTCCACGTCGCTCAGGATCAGCTCGATATCGAACTTCACCCAGTCGAACGCGGGCAGCGGCTCCACCGCGATGCCGGGCAATGACAACCGACCCTCGTCGTGGCTCTGCCAGGCGAACAGCACCTGGACCAGCGGTGTGCGATCGACGCGCCGGGGCACCTGCGCGATCTCCACCACCTGGTCGAACGGAAGGTCCTGGTGCGCCTGCGCATCCAGCGCGACCTGCCGCACGTGGTCGAGCAGCGAAGCAACGTCGTGTGGGGCGGCGAGGTCGATGCGCAGCGCGAGGGTATTGATGAAGAAGCCGATCAGCGCTTCCAGTTCTTCCCGCCCGCGTCCCGCGGTGGGCGTACCAATCATCACCTCCGACTGACCGGCGAGCCGTGACAGCACCGCGGCCCAGGCGGCCAGCACCACCATGAACAGGGTCGTGCCGTGCTTGTGGGCAACACGTTTGAGTGCACGCGTCAGCGTGGGGTCCAGTGTCAGTGGAAGGAACGCACCGGCGAACGACTGACGTGCTGGACGCGGCCTGTCCGTCGGCAGGGTCAGCAGGGACGGTGCGTCCGCGAGCTGCCGTCGCCAGTACGCGGCTTGCGCCGTGAGGCGGTCCCCGCTCATGCGGTCGCGTTCCCAGAGGGCGTAGTCGGCGTACTGGATCGGCAACGGCGGCAGGAGGCTATTCACGCCGTCCACGCCGGCGACATAGAGGGCGCCGAGTTCGGCGGCGACGATGCCGAGCGACCAGCCGTCGGCCACCAGGTGATGCAGGGTCAGTTGCAGCACATGACGCGACTCGCCCACCCTGACCAGGCTGGCGCGAACCAGGGGGCCGGCGGCGAGGTCGAACGGACGGTTCCTGTCCTCGGCCAGGAAGCGTGTCAACGCGGCCTCGATGTCGGGCCGGTCACGCAGGTCGTCGTGGTGCAGGTCCGGGCCGCGATCCTCATCGAGGACCATGGTGTGTGGTCGCCCGTGCTCGGCGACGAACACGGTGCGCAGGCTCTCATGGCGCGCCAGCAGGCGGCGGAATGCGCTGCGCAGGGCGGCCACGTCGAGGTCACCGTCGAGACGCACCGTCAGTGGGATGTGGTAAGTGGCGCTGTCACCCTCGAGCTGGGCGAGGAACCAGAGCCGTTGCTGGGCGTGTGACAGCGGGGCGCTGTCCCCGCGAGACGCTCGCGGGATGACCTCGAGGCCCGTGTCGCCTATCCTGAGCCGGCTGTCGGCCAGCACGCCGGCCAGCTCGCTGAGTACCGGGTGCGCGAACAGCTCGGCCAGCGGCAACGCCACGCCGAAACGCTGCGACAGGCGACTCAGCAGCCGCACTGCGATCAGCGAGTGGCCGCCCAGCTCGAAGAAGTGATCGTGCCGCCCGACCCGCTCCACGCCGAGCAGGTCCTGCCACAACGCGGCCAGTCCCGCCTCGATCTCGCCTTGCGGCGGCGCATAGACCGAGCGCGCAAACGCCTGCTCGTCGGGTAACGGCAACGCGCGGCGATCCAGCTTGCCGTGCGCGGTCAGGGGAATGGCGGCCAGACGCACGAATGCCGCGGGCACCATGTAGCCCGGCAGCAGGCCGGCGAGGTGCGCATGCAGCGTGGCCGCCAAGCCGTCGTCCTGGCACGGCGCGACGACATAGGCGACCAGTTGCGTCTCGCCACGCGTATCCGCGCGTGCGATCACCGCGCACTCCCGTACCGCCGGATGATCGGCGAGGTGGGCCTCGATATCGCCCAGCTCGATGCGGAAACCGCGGACCTTGACCTGATGGTCATTGCGGCCGAGGCAGACCAGTCGCCCATCCGGCAGGTAACGGGCAAGGTCGCCCGTGCGATACATGCGCGCATCGGGGCGGGTGTCGAACGGATCGCGCACGAACCGCTGGGCGGTCAGTTCGTCGCGATCGAGATACCCGCGCGCGATGCCCACGCCGCCGATGTACAACTCGCCGACGGCACCCAGCGGCACCGGCACGCCCTGGGTATCGAGCACATAGGCGCGGGCGTTGGCGATGGGACGCCCGATGGGTACGTGGCTGGGCGAATCGCCGATCGACCCCGGGCCGAGCGTCTGCGCCGTGACCACATGGGTTTCCGTGGGTCCGTAGTGATTGTGCAGGGCGCACGCCGGCAAGCGCGCGAACAGGCGCTTGATCTGCGGGGTCAGGCGCAACTGCTCGCCGGCCACGGCCACCTCGCGAAGGTCCGGCAGCAGTTCACCGTGGACGGAACCCTCGTCGATCGCCTCGGCCAGCGACTGCAAGGCGATGTACGGCAGGAAGACGCGCTGCACGCGTTGCTCGCGCAACACGTCCACCAGCACCTCGAACTGCAGCCGAACCGCCGCGTCCACCAGGACCAGCGCTCCCCCGAAACAAAGCGTGGCGAAGATCTCCTGGAACGCCACGTCGAAGCCGAGCGCTGCGTATTGCAGGGTACGCGGTGCCGGGGCGCCCGCATGTTCGCTCTGCGTTCGTTGCCAGTGCACCAGGTTGACCAGCGGCCCGTGCGGCATGGCGACGCCTTTCGGCGTGCCCGTGGAGCCGGACGTGTAGATCACGTAGGCGAGGTTGGTATCCGTCGCGCCGGGCAAGGGGTCAAGGTCGTCCGATGCAAGCGCGTCTTCTTCGGGCGGCGCCCTATCGAGGTCGATCGTGCGGTGTGTCGCTAGCGACCGGTCGCCCACTGCGCGTCGCCCCGCCCCGTCGGCAAGCAGCAGCGTCGCGCCCGCTTCATCGAGCACCTGCTGCAACCGTTCCGCGGGGTAGGCGGGATCGAGCGGTACGTAGCAGGCGCCCGCCTTGAGGATGGCCAGCATGGCGGTGACCATGGCGAAGCCGCGCTCGGCGCAGAGCGCGACGCGCTGGTCGGTTCGGCCCTCCGCACCGATGCCCAGCGCACGTAGATGACGCGCCCGGCGGTTCGCCTCCCGGTTCAGCGCGCCATAGGCCAGCCGCGCCTCGCCGTGGATGAGGGCGATCGCGTCCGGCGAGCGTGCCGCCTGCCGTTCGAAGAGTCGGTGGATGCCCTCCTCCCGCGCGACGGATACCTCGGTACGATTCCAGCGTTCGAGCAAGGCCCGTTCGTCGGCACCGGATAATTCGGTGCGGGATAAAGGCAGCGTCGTGTCGGCGGCCATGGCATCCAGCACGGCTCCCAGGTAGCCCACGTGGCGCTCGATCGATGCCTCGTCGAACAACGCCGTGGCATAGCCGAGTCCGCCGACGATGGCGTCTTCGTCCTCGTAGAGATGCAGTTCCAGGTCGTAGCGGATCGCCGCGAGTGACATCTCTGCCTGGCTCACCTCGATGCCCGGCAACGCGAAGCGCCCGCGGTCGTTGCTCTGCCAGGCGATGAGCACCTGGAACAGCGGCGAATGGTCCAGCCGCCGCGACGGACGCGCGAGCTCCACCACCTGCTCGAACGGCAGGTCCTGGTTTTCCTGTGCCGCAAGGATGCGCTGGCGCACCCGGGCGAGCATCCCGGCGGTATCCGGCTCGCCAGACAGGTCGAGGCGCAGGGCCAGCGTGCTGACGAAGAAGCCGATGAGCGGCTCGATCTCGCGCTGCCCGCGGTTGGCAGAGAGCGTTCCGATCACCACGTCATCCTGACCCGAAAGGCGCGCCAGCACGCTCGACCACGCCGCCGTAAGCAGCATGAACAGGCTCACGCCGTGCCGGGCGCACACCTGCCTGAGGCGGCCGGCCACCGTGGCATCGACCCGCAGCGGCACCACCGCACCTGCGAACGACTGGCGCGCCGGGCGCGGTCGATCTGTCGGCAGGTTGAGCAAGTCCGGCGCGCCGGCCAGCGTGTGCCGCCAATAGTCGACCTGGCGTTGCAAGCGCTGGGGAGTCAGCACCGCACGCTGCCAGGCGGCATAGTCGGGATACTGCACCGGCAACGGCGGCAGCGCGTCGTCCTGCCCTTGCGCAAACGCGGTATACAGCGTGCCGATCTCGCGGGCCAGCAGGTGCAGGGACCAGCCATCCGCGACGATGTGGTGCATGCCCAGCAGCAACGTGCAGTCGCGGTCAGCGACACGCACGAGGCAGGCGCGGACCAGCGGCCCGTGTTCGAGGTCGTACGGCGTGCGCGCGTTATCGTCGGTGTATCGGACCAGTGCGCCGTCGGGATCGCTCGTCCCGCGCAGGTCATGTTCGACGAACGGGAACGCGGTATCCGTCGGCAGCAGCGCGGCATGCGGCTCGCCGTCGATCGCACGGAACACGGTGCGCAAGGCCTCATGCCGCGCCAGCAGGCGGTCCAGGCTGCGGTGAAGCAGCGCCCCGTCCACCTCGCCCGTCATGCGTACCACCAGCGACACGTGATAGATCGCGCTGTCACGGTCCAGCTGGTCCATGAACCACAGGCGCTGCTGTGCGTAGGACAGCGGCAGCGTCTCCCCGTGGACGACGGGACGGATGGGCGGCAGGACAGGATGCGCGTCTTCGCGCCCAAGCGCTTCGACGGCCACGGCCAGCTCGGCCACGGTAGGGTGACTGAACAGGGTGGCCAGCGGCAGCACACGATCGAAGGCCCGCGCCATGCGACCGAGCAGGCGAATGGCGACCAGCGAGTGGCCGCCGAGTTCGAAGAAGTGATCGTGACGCCCGATGCGCTCGATGCCCAGCAATTCCCGCCAGAGCGTCGCCAGTTCGGTTTCCACCTCGCCCCGGGGCGCCTCGTAGGGCCGCAGAGCAAATGCCTCGTCGCCGGGTTCGGGCAGCGCCTTGCGATCGAGCTTGCCGTTCGGCGTGAGCGGAAAGGCGTCCAGACGGACGAAGGCGGACGGCAGCATGTAATCGGGCAAGTCGACGGCGAGATGCGCTCGCAACAGTCCGGCGAGCGCGGCATCGTCGGCCTCGCTGCCCCGGGCCACGACATAGGCGACGAGCCGTCGCGCGAGTCCCTCGCCCAGCGCGAGTACGACCGTCTCATGCACCGATGAATGCGTCGCGAGACGGGCCTCGATCTCACCCAGCTCGATGCGATACCCGCGCACCTTGACCTGGTGATCGTTGCGACCCAGGAATTCGATCGCGCCATCCGGCAGATAACGACCCAGGTCGCCCGTGCGGTACATGCGCGCACCGGCACGGTTCGCGAACGGGTCGTCGATGAAACGCTCGGCGGTCAGCGTCGGCCGATGGAGATAGCCTCGCGCCACGCCGCTACCGCCGATGTACAGCTCACCCACGGCCCCCACAGGCACGGGCTTTTGGACGGCGTCGAGCAGATGCACCTGGGCATTCGACACCGGGCGTCCGATCGACGGCACGCGTGGCACCTCGTCCATGCGCAACAGCGTGGCGTTAACGGTCGCCTCGGTGGGCCCGTAGGCATTGAACAGCGTGGGTCGGTGCCCTGCCCTCGCGAACCATGCGGCCACCGCGGAAGGACTGATGGCATCCCCACCCACGCTGACCCGGCGCAAGGTGTCTGGCAGCGGCAGTTCGGGTCGTTCCGTGGGCAGCTGCGCCCAGAACGTGCTGGGAAGGTTGATCCAGGTCAGGCGGTGCTCGGCACAGAAGGCGGCAAACGCCATCGGCGAGGCCAGGCAGGCATCGGTGCGCAACACGAGCGTGGCGCCGGTGACCAGCGCGGGAAAAATCTCCTCCACCGACATGTCGAAGGCCAGCGAAGCGAACTGCAACAGACGGTCGCCGGGCCGCAGGTCGTAGGCACGCTGCAACGCGACGACCTGGTGGGCGACGTGACGGTGCTCGACCATCACCCCCTTGGGTTGCCCGGTGGAGCCCGAGGTATAGATGACGTAAGCCAGGTGCTGCGAGGTCACGCCAGCCACCTCGGGGTTGCTCGCAGGCAGCGTGATCCACGGTGGCGAAGGCAGGTCCAGCCGCAGGTGCGTCGTCGCGTCTACGGAGGCACCCAGTGCACGGCACCCCGTCTCGTCCGTCAGCAGCAGGCGCGGCTGGGCATCGTGCAGCAGATAGGCCAGGCGCTCCGGCGGATACGTCGGATCGATGGGGACGTAAGCACCTCCCGCCTTCAAGACGGCCAACAGGCCCACCACCATCGACACGCTTCGTTCGAGGCACAGCGCGATCCGGTCGTCCGGCTGCACGCCCATCGCCAGGAGATGGTGGGCAAGCCGGTTGGCGCGTCGGTTGAGTTCGGCGTAGGTGAGCGATACATCGCCGTGCACCAGTGCGATGGCATCCGGCTGCCGGTCGACGCAGCGCTCGAACCACGTGTGCAGGCACGTATCGGGGTAAGCGACATCGGTCGCGTTCCAGTCCGCGAACTGCTTCCGTTCGCTCGCGAGCACGACGGGTATCGAGGACAGGGGGGCGTGGGCATCCGCCAGCAACGCCTCCATGAAGACGATGAACCGCTCGCGCAACGTGGCGATCTCACCGTCGTCGAAGTACGCGCGGCCGAAGATGAAGAACATCGTCGACTCGCCCGTCCCCAGGTCGTCACGGACGCACAAACGCAGCGGCGTGCCTTCGTGGTCGTTCGTGCACTTCACGACCCATCCGCGGACCGTGCCGAAGAACAGTTCGGTGCCGCCATGCTCGTAGGAGATGGAAAGGTCGTAGACCTGCGCGCGATGCTCCCGGAAAAGGTCCAGGCCCTCGTTCAGCGCTCCTACTGGAAAACGCTGGTGCCGATAGGCCTGGCGCAACGCCGGCGCGATGGCCTCGAGCAAGGCCACGAACGAACGGCTCGTATCGAATGCCAGGCGCATTGGCAGGACATTGGTGAACATGCCGGCGGTCCGCCGCGCCGCGGCATCCTTGCGGTTCAGGACGGACAGGCCGACAGCCAGTTCGTCACGCTGTTCCAGGCGCAGGAAGAACGCCTGGAACAAGCCGAGAAAGACCTGGAATCTCGTCGATCCATGCGTGGCGACCAGGGCGTCGATCTTCTCGTCCAGATCGCGCGACAGCCGCCACGAACATTCACCGGTCGAAAAAGGCTGACCGACGACCGTGTCGCGATGGCGGGGCGCGAGCAACGGATCGGGCACGTCCGGGTAGGTGCCAAGCCAGTGGTCGCGATCCCTGTCGAACGACGTGGACGCCAGGTAGGCGGCATCGTTGGCTACGAACGCGAGATAGGACGGTGCCTCGGCATCCGGCGCCTCACCGTTCGCCAGCGCGTTGTACAGGCTGGCGACGGACTGGATGATGGTATCGATGCCCCAGCCATCGACGACGATGTGATGCGCGCAGATGAACCACTGGAACCGGCTCTCCGAGAGCTTGAGGAGCGCGCAGCGAAACAATGGCCCATCGAAGAGATCGAATGGCGTGTTGATGCACTCGCGAATCCACGCCCGCGCGTGCTGCTCGGGCGCCTCTCGGTCGGAAACATCCAGCAACGGCAGCGACATCGCAAGTTCTTGCGTTATGACCTGTCCGGGCGTGTCCTCGCCTCTCGAAACCAGACGCAAACGCAGGCAATCGTGCTTACGCACGGCGAGTTGCAGGGCCTGGCGGAAGCGTGCCGCGTCCACGCCGCCGAAGAGGTCGACGTACCCACCGATGTTGTAGGTCGGCGTGCGGCCCTTCATCAGTTGATCGTGATAGATATCCCGTTGCGGGCTCGAAAGCGCATGCACAGCCGCGCCTTCGCATACATGGCGCGATTCAGCCAATGGCATGATGCATTATCCTGCATGGGAAATGCGGAAAATAGTACACAGCCGCGATGGGCCAATTGTGATGGTAGCGGGCATCGCATCGCGCAGCGCCCTCGCACACAGTTGCACCGGTTACGCAAGATTGAACACGTGACAGTGAAGCCGGACAATCGCCGCTGTGTTCCGCAGGCCCTCCCCCCATGAACGAACGTATCGGCACGGAAAGCGATTTTTACCTCAAGGCGTTCCAGGGCATGGACTATGCCGAAAGCATCCTCGCCACGCTCACCTTCGAGGAATGCACGTTCACCCGCTGCACGTTCAGTGATGCAACGTTCGATCACTGCAAGTTCATCGACTGCACGTTCGCAGCCTGCGACCTGAGCAACATCAAGATCAAGGCCAGCAAGTTCCAGGGCGTGACGTTCAACGAATGCAAGGTCATCGGCGTGGACTGGACGCGAGCGGACTGGCCGCGGTACGCCGCGCCGGCCAAGCTCGCTTTCCGCAAGTCGGTGCTGGACTACTCATCGTTCTTCGACCTCGATCTACAGGAGATCGTCATGGAGGAATGCAAAGTCCGCCACGTCGACCTGCGCCAGGGCAACTTCACGCGGGCGAACTTCACCTATTCCGACTTTGCGGAAGCTCTCTTCGGGAAGACGAAGCTGGGGGGTGCGGATTTTTCAGAGTCCACCAATTACGTCATGGACATCCGCGATAACCAGATCAAGGGAGCCAGGTTCACCCGCACGGAAGCGTCCGGGCTGCTGCATGGCCTGGGCATCGAACTGGTGGATTGAAGCGAGCACCGGGCTGGTGAAGCCTGTGCTTCGGCCATGGACACGCTAGGGACGACGGTGCTCGGCGTGTTCGAACTTGAGGATCATGATGGTGAGCAGTGCAATGGACAGCACGGCGATACCTCCGCCGACCAGCCAGGGGTGGGCTGCCCTGTCCACAACCCGCGGCAGCGCGATCATCGTCACCGCATAGATCGCCATGACCAGCCAGCCTTGCCAGCGACGCGGGCCGATACCCCAGCCGATGCGCTTTTTGCCGAACCATCCGTTCGCTTTCATAGAAAACACCATGAATGTCGAGCGATCAATTTACGCCGGTTCACCCGAAAGAAGTTGCGGCAGAGATGAAAGGTCGTTACCACCTGTGGCCCTGGTTCGCGTGCCGCGTTGCGGTGTATGAGGCTTTCCATGAGCCATGGCGTTCCTTGCCGATAACGCGCCAGCAACACCGGCACGGACCGCGACGATAGGAAAGGCTTCCATAGCCTCACCCTATGGATTCGATAGAATCAATCAGCTTCCGAAGCGTCACACCCGCAGCGTACACTCATGAACAGGTCTTCCACAGGTCGCGTCATGCCCTTCCCCCGTCGCGCTTACGTCGCTGTTCCACCTGTTTCCCGCAAGCGGGACAACGACACCCTGGTCGGCCTCTCGGCAGTGACACTGCCCATCATCGTTGTCCCCGTGGCGTATTGTCGCCGAACCTCCGTGCAAGCCTGACGCACCGTAATGCCAGCCATTGGGACCATCCCAAGGAGAGAGAGCGCATGACCAACGAAGCCAAGTGCCCGTTCAACCACACCGCCGGCGGCGGCACCACCAATCGTGACTGGTGGCCGAAACAGCTGCGTGTGGACCTGCTGGCCCAGCATTCGAACAAGTCCAACCCGCTGGGTGGGGACTTCAATTACGCCGAGGCCTTCAACAGCCTCGACCTGTCGGCCGTGAAAGCGGACCTGACCCGCCTGATGACCGATTCGCAGGAATGGTGGCCGGCGGACTTCGGCCATTACGGCGGCCTGTTCGTCCGCATGGCCTGGCACAGCGCGGGCACCTACCGCGTCGGTGACGGCCGTGGCGGCGGTGGCCGCGGGCAGCAGCGCTTCGCCCCGCTGAACAGCTGGCCCGACAACGTCAGCCTGGACAAGGCGCGTCGCCTGCTTTGGCCTATCAAGCAGAAGTACGGCCAGAAGATTTCCTGGGCGGACCTCTACATCCTTACCGGTAACGTCGCCCTGGAGAGTATGGGCTTCAAGACCTTCGGCTTTGCCGGCGGTCGCGAGGATACGTGGGAACCCGACCAGGACGTGTACTGGGGTAACGAGAAAACCTGGCTGGGCGGCGACGTCCGCTACGGCAAGGGCAAGGCCGGTGACGACAACGACGGCGGCGTGCTCGTGGCCGATGCCGAGAAGCACGGCGAGGAACAGAGCCGCACCGATGGCGGTCGCCACCTGGAAAGCCCGCTCAGCGCGGTGCAGATGGGCCTGATCTATGTGAATCCGGAAGGCCCGGACGGCAACCCGGACCCGGTCGCCTCGGCGCACGACATCCGCGAGACGTTTGGACGCATGGCGATGAACGACGAAGAGACCGTCGCGCTGATCGCCGGTGGACACACCTTCGGCAAGACGCACGGTGCCGGTCCCGCCGACAACGTCGGTGACGAGCCGGAAGCCGCGGACATTGCGAACCAGGGCTTCGGCTGGAAGAGCAGCTTCGGCAGCGGCAAGGGTGCCGACACCATCACCAGCGGCCTCGAAGTCACCTGGACCAGCACCCCGACTCAGTGGGGTAACGGTTTCTTCGAGAACCTGTTCGGCCACGAGTGGGAACTGACCAAGAGCCCCGCCGGCGCTCACCAGTGGGTCGCCAAGGACGCCGAAGAGACCATTCCTCACGCCTACGATCCGTCGAAGAAGCTGCGCCCGACGATGCTGACGACCGACCTCGCCCTGCGCATGGATCCGGCCTATGAAAAGATCTCGCGCCGTTTCCTCGAGAACCCGGACCAGTTCGCCGACGCGTTCGCCCGCGCGTGGTTCAAGCTGACCCATCGCGATATGGGCCCGCGTGCCCGTTACCTTGGTCCCGAAGTGCCCGCCGAGGTGCTCGACTGGCAGGATCCGATCCCCGCGGTCGATCACGCTCCGGTCGGCGAAGCCGATATTGCGTCGCTGAAGGAAAAGATCCTGGCGTCGGGCCTGTCGGTGGCCGAACTCGTGACCACCGCCTGGGCGTCCGCGTCCACGTTCCGCGGCTCCGATAAGCGTGGTGGCGCCAATGGCGCACGTATCCGTCTCGCGCCGCAGAAGGACTGGGAGGCGAACCAGCCCGAGCAGCTGGCAAAGGTGCTGGCTGTGCTGGAAGGTATCCGCAGTGACTTCGAGAGCACGGGTAAGAAGGTCTCGGTGGCCGACCTGATCGTGCTGACGGGCAATGCAGGCGTCGAAAAGGCCGCGCGTGACGCCGGCCATGCGGTCGACGTGCCGTTCGCACCGGGTCGTGGCGATGCCACACAGGCGCAGACCGATGTGGAATCGGTCAACGCGCTGGAACCGAAGGCCGATGGTTTCCGCAACTACCTCAAGCGCAAGTGGAACGTGCCGGCGGAAGCGCTGCTGATCGACAAGGCGCAACTGCTGACCCTGACCGCTCCCGAGATGACCGTGCTGGTCGGTGGCTTGCGCGTACTGGGCGTGCGCACCGGCAACGATACGCATGGCCAGTTCACGCAGAACCCGGGCACGCTGACCAACGACTTCTTCCGCAACCTGCTCGACATGGGCACGGAATGGCGGGCGATGTCGTCGGCGCAGGACATCTTCGAAGGTGTCGATCGCAAGTCGGGCGAGCGCAAGTTCACCGGTACGCGTGTCGACCTGATCTTCGGCTCGCATGCGCAGTTACGTGCCATCGCCGAGGTCTACGCCACCGAGGATGCCCAGGAGAAGTTCGTGCACGACTTCGTCGCCGCGTGGACGAAGGTGATGAACCTGGATCGGTTCGACCTGAAGAAGTAACCGATCAGATTCTTGTTTGTTGCAACACGAAGCCCGCCGCGATGCTTGTCCGGCGGGCTTCTTTTTTGCGTGCTGCCCACCGCGCTCATCGTTTCAGCCGCTCCCAGGAAGATCCGACCCGTAACGCCGCAGCGAAACGGTCAACTCATCCGCATAGTCCATTTGCGGTGACGGCGGTAGCGAGGTTCGTTACGGCCCTGGCGGGAGCGCACGCGACGCCGCGAACAGGTAGGCGCGACACATCACGGGCAACTGCGCACGCAGCATCGCCATCGACGGCGGCGACGCGTCGGTTTCCAGCACGGCACGCACGGTGCCCACCAGCAGGGTGCGCAACGCAAAGGTCACGGTAGGCAGGTCATCGAATGTCGCATCGCGGGCACTGGCCAATACGCGTGCCAGGGCGTTGTCCACGCGCCGCGAGATATCGCCAACCAGGTCGGCCGTATCGAGCTCCGCAGCCACAGCGTAAAGCGCCCGCGACCCGGGCATGTGACGCAGTTTGGCCTCCAGATAGGCATGGACCAAGCCGTCGGCGATCGAACTCAGGGATCCACCCTCGTGGTGGATGCACGCCTCTTCCAGGGCCACGACCACTTCCTCCAGATAGAGATCGAGCAAGGCGTATAGCAGCGCCTGCTTGTGCGGGAAGTACTGGTACATCGTGCCGACGGACACCCCGGCCCGCTCGGCCACGCGCGTGGTGGTCAGGCGCACGAGGCCCTCGGTCAGCAGAACCTGAAACGTGGCTTCGAAAATCGCCGCAACGGTGGCAGCCGACCGGGCCTGACGCGGCGTTTTGCGGGGCTTCAAGGGGTCGGCAGGGATCACGGACATATGCGAATTCAAAAACCGAAGGATGGTTCATATATTAAACCCATACCCTCCCTGCCGCATCACCAAGGAACGCCATGACCAACACCGACCGTCGTATCTCCCTCATTACCGGCGCCAACAAGGGCATCGGCTTCGAAGTCGCCCGTCAACTCGGCAAGGCGGGTCATCGTGTCCTGCTCGGCGCACGCGATGCATCACGCGGCAACGAGGCCGTGAAAACACTGCAGGCTGAAGGCATCGACGTGCGTTACATCGCCGTCGACCTGACCGACCCCGCGTCGCTGACGGCAGCGGCCGCCGATATCGAAGCCAACGAAGGCCACCTCGACGTGCTGGTCAACAACGCGGGGATATCGTTGCAGGGCGACGGTCTGCCCGGAGCCGCCGACCTGGCAGTCGTGCGGCAGATCTTCGATACCAACTTCTTCGGCGCCGTCGCCGTGACGCAGGCGCTGCTGCCGCTGCTGAAAAAATCGAGGTCGGGTCGTATCGTCAACGTGTCCAGCGGCCTGGGCTCCATCACGCTCAACAACGATCCGACCTGGGAATACGCCGCGGTCAAACTGCTCGGTTACAACGGATCGAAGGCGGCCATGAACATGTTCACCGTGCTGCTTGCTGCCGAACTGAAGGAGCACGGCATCAAAGTCAACGCGGCCAATCCCGGTTACACCGCCACCGACCTCAACGGTCACAGCGGCCCGCAGACCATCCCCGAAGGAGCCGCCGAGACCGTTCGCCTCGCCCTGCTCCCGGACGAAGGCCCGACCGGTGGATTCTCCGCCACGGAAGGTACCGATCCCTGGTGACAGCCCTTATGGCCAGTAGCCAGTGAGATAAAGCCTGACAAGAAGTGTCGATCCGCGCCTCTCGTTGACGCCATCGCAATTTGCGATATTATGGAACCCAAGCTCACGGAAGAGTGCGATGTGCGTCATCACGAATCGGCGCCTTGTCGAATTCGCCCTTCTCCATACCGATGCCGGAATCCCGCTGCAGGGCAGTGCTCACGCACAGCCAGTACGACGAAGGAAAATGGAAATGAAAGCAAGAACTTCATTGGCTTTCGTCACGGAGGGCTGGGAGGCCTTCCAGAAGCTTTCCGGTCTGCGCCACATCGAAAACAGTGCCGATTACGACGAACTGGTGGTACTGGCCGACATGCTCGTCGATGCGGGTGCAATGCAAGCGACACACCCGTGCCACTCCCTGTTCCAGGTGATTGCCGATCTCATCTACGCCTACGACCAGCGCCACTATCTCCAGGCGGAGGTGCATGGCGTCGATCTTCTGCGGTTCCTCATGGAACAGCACGATCTTCGACAGAGCCAACTGCCGGAAATCGGAACACAGAGCGTGGTTTCCGAGATTCTGGCGGGAAAGCGCGAGCTGACCGTCAACCACATCCGTGCGCTGGCCAAGCGCTTCGCCCTCAGCCCCGCCGCCTTCTTCTGATCAGCCGGCAGACCCGCCGCCGCTGAACATCTCGACCAGGCTGGCAGGTGCGCGCTCGCCGAAACATACCTCGAGCAGTTCCTGCGCATCTGCCGCGGCCAGTGCGCTGCGTCTGAACAGCGTTTCCTCATAGGTGGCGAGTGCCGCGTCGATGTCGCCTGGCTGCGCGACCAGCGCCTGTGCCAGTTCGGCGCCATCCCACATCGCCAGGTTGGCGCCCTCGCCCGAAGGCAACATGAGGTGGGCCGCGTCGCCGAGCAACGTCACGCCCGGCAGTCGTTTCCAGCGGTGTTCGGATGGCAGGGCGTGGAGGCGTCGGATCACCGGCGGCGTTTCGCCGTCGGTGATCAGTGACTTCAATCCTGCGTCCCAGCCTTCGAACTCCGCCGCAACCTGCGCCATCGTCCGGGCCGGCTCGTCTGCATCGATGCGTGACATCCACGCCTCGGAACGACGCAGGGCCACATAGGTGTGCAGGACACCCTCCGGCTCGCGATGCGCAAGGATGCCCTTGCCGGGTGCGACGGCGAACAGCGCTCCACCGCCGACGGCCGCCGCGCTGGGCGCGTGGCGACGGTCGACATCGTGCAGCCATGTCTCCACGTACGACATCCCGGTATAGATCGGTACGGCATCGGACAGCAGCGGACGAACCTTCGACCACGCTCCATCGGCACCCACGAGCAGATCGGCGGTGAAAGTCGAGCCGTCGGCGAAACGCAAGTCATGCCGACCATCACCCAACGCGGCGACCTGCGTGAGTTTCCTACCCCACTGGATGGCATCGGGCGGAAGCGACTCGATCAGGATGCGTCGTAGCGCCCCGCGCGGCACCTCCGGTCGATCGCCGGAACCATCGTCCTCGTCCGCGAAAAGCAGTGCGCCGTCATGGCCGAGTACCCGGCTCGCCTGGCCGCCGGGGTGCACGATGTCGAGGAATTGCTCGTAAAGTCCGGCGGCTTTGAGCGCCAGCTGCCCATTCTCGCCGTGGATGTCCAGCATGCCGCCCTGGGCGCGTGCGGTAGCGGAGGCTTCGGCTTCGAAGACCGTCGCGGCAACGCCGTGGACGTGGAGGACGCGTGCCAGGGTCAGGCCGCCAAGACCGGCACCCACGATGGCGATGGAAGGAGGCATGGAACGCTCCGAACATAGGTAGGAAAGAGACGATCGCCAGCACGGCGGTCGCAAATGACATACGCGAGGCGCTCGTGGAACGACGTTCCATAAGCTTGGAACGTCGTTCCATCCGTGTCAACATCCAGGCCATGGCCGACACATCCCCTCCCGCCCAGCGACGTGACCAGGCCCTTTCGAGGGATCGCATCGTCGCTACCGCCGTGGCGCTCCTGGATAGCCGGGGCGAAAGCGGCCTCACCTTCCGCGCGCTTTCCGAGCGCCTGGCGACCGGGCCGGGCGCCATCTATGGACACATCGCCAACAAGGACGACCTGCTGACTGCGGCATGCGACGCGGTGGTCGCGGCTGCGCTGCGACCTGCGGCAGCGGGGACGGCACCCGTAGCGCCGACGCCCGAGCACAGGATCCGCGCCATCGCACTGGGCATGTTCGACGCCATCGACCGCCACCCCTGGGTCGGCGCGGCGCTGAGTCGGGGCCCTGGCCAGCTACCCGGCGTGCGACTGCTGGAGGCGCTGGGCGGCGAGGTTCAGGCGCTGGACGTGCTGCCGACAGCGCAGTGGTCGACCGTGCTGGCCTTGTGGAGCTACATCCTGGGCGTGGCCGGCCAGAACGCGGCCAACGCACGCCACGGCCAGACGCTGGGCGTGGACCGTGAGGCGTTCCTGGCCAGCGTCGCCACGACCTGGGCCGCACTGGACCCGGACGCGTACCCCTTCACGCGCGGCATGGCCGGGGCGCTGCGCTGCCACGACGACCTCGCCGACTTCCTGGCCGGGATCGATCTGATCCTGGGCGGGATACGCTTGCAAAAAGACATCATCCCCGGCCCCGGCTCTGTATAATCGTTCGCAGCAACACCCGGTGGGAGAAGCGGAAGGACCCGCTGCCGAAGGCGCAACGCCCGTAATCGCTCAGGCTCCCATGACCACCGACGTGCTTCATCACTCTGGAGAGACCGGTTAGATCCGGCGCCGAAGGTGCAAGAGGCCACCCGCCTCCAAACTCTCAGGCAAAAGGACAGAGGGGCGCCCCACGTGCCGGCACGGCACGTTCTTCCGGATGCCTCCAAAGCCATGAGCCAGAAAAACTCTCCGTCGCTGCGCGAACTCGAGAACCACGGTGCGTTCATCGAGCGTCACATCGGTCCGAACGATGCCGAGATCGACGCCATGCTGGCCGTGGTCGGCCACGCCAGTCTCGACGCCCTCACCGATGCCATCGTGCCGGGCTCGATCAAGTCGCCCGCGCCGCTGTCGCTGCCCGCTGCGGTGACCGAAGAGGAAGCGCTGGCCAAGATCCGTGCCATCGCCGACCGCAACACGGTGTTCCGCAGCTTCATCGGCCAGGGCTACTACGGCACCCTCACGCCGAACGTCATCCTGCGCAACGTGCTGGAGAACCCGGCGTGGTACACGGCTTATACGCCGTACCAGGCGGAAATCTCGCAGGGCCGCATGGAGGCCCTGATCAACTTCCAGACCATGGTCACCGACCTGACCGGCATGGACATCTCCAACGCGTCGCTGCTGGACGAAGCCACGGCCGCCGCCGAGGCGATGACGCTGGCCAAGCGGTCCGCCAAGTCGAAGTCCAACGTGTTCTTCGTCTCGAAGGACGTCCACCCGCAGACGCTGGAAGTGCTGCGCACGCGCGCCGACGGCATCGGCATCGAACTGCACGTGGGCGCGGACGCTGACGCCGGTTCGGTCGACAGCTTCGGCGTGCTGCTGCAGTACCCCAACACCTTCGGTCGGATCAACGACTACACCGCGCTGGCCGCAGCCACGCACGCACGCGGCGGCATCGTCTGCGTCGCCACCGACCTGCTCGCCCTTACCCTGATTGCCGCGCCCGGCAGCTGGGGGGCGGATATCGTGGTCGGCAACACGCAGCGGTTCGGCGTGCCCTACGGCTTCGGTGGCCCGCATGCGGCCTACCTCGCCTGTCGCGATGCCTATAAGCGCTCGATGCCGGGCCGCCTGATCGGCGTCTCCGTCGACAGCGAGGGCAAGCCGGCCTACCGCCTCACCCTGCAGACGCGCGAGCAGCACATCCGCCGCGAGAAGGCCACGTCCAACATCTGCACCGCGCAGGTGCTGCTCGCCGTCATGGCCAGCATGTATGCGGTCTATCACGGCCCGGACGGCCTGGTCCGCATCGCACGCCGCACGCACCGCCTCACCGCCATCCTCGCCGGCGTGCTGGGCAAGGCCGGTGTCACGGTGGGCAACGACTTCTTCGACACGCTGCACGTCACGGGCGTGGATGCCGCGGCGCTGCACGCCAAGGCGGCGAAAGCCGGCCTCAACCTTCGCGCGATCGACGCGGGCAGCGTGGGCATCAGCCTCGACGAGACCACCACCCGCGCGGACATCGCGGCGCTGGCCGGCGTGTTCGGCGCGGAGCTGGGCGATATCGACGCGCTGGATGCGGCCACGGCCGATGCGCTGCCGTCCGCCCTGCGGCGCGACACCGCCTTCCTGCAGCACCCGGTGTTCAACACCCACCACAGCGAGCACGAGCTGCTGCGTTACCTGCGTGGCCTGGCCGACAAGGACCTGGCGCTGGATCGCACCATGATCCCGCTGGGCTCGTGCACCATGAAGCTCAACGCCACCGCGGAGATGATCCCGGTGACGTGGCCGGAGTTCGCCAACATCCATCCGCTGGCGCCGGCCGACCAGGCCCAGGGTTACAAGCAGCTGATCGACGAACTGGAAGCAATGCTGGTGGAATGCACCGGCTACGACTCGGTCAGCCTGCAGCCCAATTCCGGTGCCCAGGGCGAATACGCCGGCCTGCTGGCCATCCGCGCGTACCACCGCTCGCGCAACGAGGGCCACCGCGACATCTGCCTCATTCCGGAATCCGCGCACGGCACCAATCCGGCCTCGGCCCAGATGTGTGGCATGACCGTGGTGGTCACCCGCTGCGACGCCAACGGCAACGTGGACGTCGACGATATCCGCGCCAAGGCCGAGAAGTACTCCGACCGGCTTGCCGCCATCATGATCACCTACCCCTCCACGCACGGCGTGTTCGAGGAAGACGTGGTCGCCATCTGCGACGTGGTGCACCAGCACGGCGGCCAGGTGTACACCGACGGTGCCAACATGAACGCGCTGGTCGGTGTGGCCAAGCCCGGCAAGTGGGGCTCGGACGTCTCGCACCTCAACCTGCACAAGACCTTCTGCATTCCCCACGGCGGTGGCGGCCCGGGCGTCGGCCCGTGCGCGGTCAAGTCGCATCTGGCGCCGTTCCTGCCCCGCGGCTTCGGCAGTGAGGGCGACGTGGGCATGGTCAGCGCGGCCACCTTCGGCTCCGCGTCCATCCTGCCCATCTCGTGGATGTACATCACGCTGATGGGCACCGAGGGCCTGCGCAAGGCGACCCAGGTCGCCCTGCTCAACGCGAACTACATCGCCCGTCGCCTGGCCCCGCACTACAAGACGCTGTACACCGGCCGCAACGGCCTGGTGGCGCACGAGTGCATCCTCGACCTGCGCCCGCTCAAGGACGCCACCGGCGTGGGCGCGGAAGACGTCGCCAAGCGCCTGATCGACTTCGGTTTCCATGCCCCGACCCTGAGCTTCCCGGTCTCCGGCACGCTGATGGTGGAGCCGACGGAGAGCGAATCGCAGCATGAGCTGGACCGCTTCATCGACGCCATGATCCAGATCCGTGAAGAGATCGCCGCGGTGGAAGATGGCCGTCTGGATCGCGAGGACAACCCGCTGCGTCGTGCCCCGCACACCGCCGCGATGGTCACGGGCACGGAGTGGACCCACGCCTACCCGCGCGAGCTGGCCGCCTTCCCGCTGCCCTCGTTGAAGTTCAGCAAGTACTGGCCGCCGGTATCCCGCGTGGACAACGTCTACGGCGACAAGAACGTGATGTGCGCCTGCATCCCCATCGACGCCTACAAGGAAGACGCGGAGGCCTGAGCCCCCGGATAGTGCGGGGGTCCGTCCGGTACATCCCGACGGTGCGTCGTAGGAGCGCACGATGTGCGCGACATGTTTTGAGGCCAACCCATTGAGCTGGCGCGCCAGCCCGATGGGCATAGCGAAACCATGTCGCGCACCGTGGAATGATTTCGCGCACATCGTGCGCTCCTACACCCGCCACCGCCACCGCCCCCATCCCCCGCTCCTGCGGGTTTCCATACCCGCGCGAATTTCTTTGGCCTCGTGTTGTCCTAAACTGCGTGCCGGACAGCCGCCCGCCCGGGCGGCGCACTTACCAAGGCCATGCGCATGACCCAGGAAACCCCACGTAACGAAAGCCTGCTCGGCCTTCTCCGCGGCGTCGAGGACTTCAGCGACAAGGTCTTCCCGGAACCGGGAAACCGCAAGCTTTTCGGCGAACTGGCCGAGGGCCAGAGCCCGCACACGCTCTTCATTACTTGTGCCGATTCCCGCGTCGTTCCCGAGATGATCACGCAGACCCAGCCGGGCGAGCTGTTCGTCTGCCGCAACATCGGCAACATCGTTCCCGGCTACGGCGAGATGCTCGGTGGCGTCTCCGCGGTGGTGGAGTACGCGGTGGCGGTGCTGGGCGTGCGCCACATCGTCATCTGCGGCCATACCGACTGCGGCGCGATGAAGGGCCTGCTCAACCCCGAATCCACCCGCGACCTGCCCACCGTCGAGGCCTGGCTGCGCAACGCGCAGGCCGCCCGGAGCGCCGTCTTCGCACGCAAGCTGGAAGGCGCCGAAGCGATGCAGGCGGTGATCGAGGAAAACGTCCGCCTCCAGCTCACCCATCTGCGCACCCACCCGGCCGTGGCCGCCGCGCTGGCCAACGACACCATCGCCCTGCAGGGCTGGGTCTACGGCATCGGCGACGGCAAGGTGGCCGTGCTGGACGAAGACTCCCTCAAGTTCATCCCCCTGGCCGAGGCCATCCAGCGGGAACACAACGCGTGATCCTCCCCGGCCGGGCCCATGTGGGGCACATCCTGCGTTACGTGGGCAAGCCGCTGATCTGGCTGCTGGCCTGGGACGTCGTGGTCACGGCCTTCTGGTACGTGATCCATCCCCGGCTCACCGCGGAATTCCCGGCCCTGCCGCTCACCCTGCTCGGCTCCGCCGTCGCGGTGTACCTGAGCTTCCGCAACACCACGGCGTACGCGCGCTGGTGGGAAGCCCGCACCTTGTGGGGTGCGATGGTGAATGCCTCGCGCACCCTGGCCCGCGAGGCCGGCACCATGCTACCGGACCGCGCGGTGGGTGCCACCGTGGCGCATCGCCAGATCGCCTATGTGCACGCGCTGCGCATGCACCTGCGCCGGCAGGCACCGTGGGACGAACTGACGCCCCGCCTGCCCGCCGACGAGATCGAACGGCTGCGCCACGTGACCAACCTGCCCAATGCCATCCACGCGCGCACGGGCGTGCTGATCGCCGACGCGCGCCCCGATCCGATCCTGCTGGCCAGCCTTGCACGCACGCTGTCGGACATCTCCAACGCGCAGGGCGGCATGGAGCGGATCAAGAACACGCCACTGCCCCAGCAGTACGCCACCTACCCCGGCATCTTCACCCACGGCTTCTGCATCCTGCTGCCACTGGGCCTGGTCGAGACACTCGGCCTGTACACCCCGCTGGGTTCCACGATGGCCGGCTTCCTGTTCCTCGCCCTGCTGCAGATCGGTAACGACATGCAGAATCCGTTCGAGAACCTCGAAGACGACGTACCGCTGACCACCCTCACCCGCGGCATCGAGATCGACCTGCGCGATTCGCTCGGCGAAGCGCACGGACTGAAACCGGTGCAGCCGGATAACGGCATCCTCTGGTAAGGAGCGCCCGGTCAGATCGCCGCGCGGCGCAGCCGCAACGCGTTGGTCACGACCGAGACGGAGCTGAGGCTCATCGCCAGTGCGGCGATCATCGGGGACAGCGTCCAGCCGGTCAGCGGGTACAGCACGCCCGCCGCGACCGGCACGCCCACGGCGTTGTAGACGAAGGCGAAGAACAGGTTCTGCCGGATGTTCCTCACCGTGGCCTCGGACAGCGCACGCGCCCGTGCGATGCCGGCCAGGTCGCCCTTGAGCAGGGTGACCGACGCGCTACGGATCGCGATGTCGCTGCCGTTGCCCATGCCGATACCGATGTCGGCCGTGGCCAGTGCCGGTGCGTCGTTCACGCCGTCGCCGGCCATGGCGACCCGGGCCCCGGCCGCCTTCAACTCAGCCACGATGCGGGCCTTGTCTTCGGGCGACGCGCCGGCGTGTACCTCATCGATCGGTAGCGACGCGGCAACGGCGTCGGCGGTGGCCGCGGTGTCGCCGGTCAGCATGATGCACCTGACGCCGGCCTCGCGCAGCGCCTCCAGCGCTGGCTTCGACGACGCCTTGATCGGATCGGACAGCGACAGTACCGCCGTGAGACGACCATCGATGGCGAGGTACATGACGGTGGCGCCCTTCGCGCGCGCCTTCGCCGCGATGTCGTGCGTCGCGCCCAGTTCGACGCGCTCATCCTCCATCAGACGGCTGTTGCCCAACACCACGTCGTGCCCGTCCACGCGACCGCTGACGCCTCGACCCACGTACACCTGGAAGCCGGAGACGGCGGGGATCGCGATGCCCTCGGCGTCCGCCGCCGCAATGACCGCACGCGCCAGCGGGTGCTCGCTCGGCCGCTCCACGGCGGCCGCCATGCCCAGCGCGAAGCCACGGTCGCCGCCGAACGTATGCAGCGCCGCCAGCACGGGTTGGCCTTCGGTCAGTGTGCCGGTCTTGTCGAAGACCAGCGTATCGATGTCGCGCAGCGCTTCGATAGCCGTGGCATCGCGAAACAACACACCCGCCTGCGCACCCCGTCCGCTTGCCACCATGATCGACATGGGCGTGGCCAGGCCCAGCGCACACGGGCACGCGATGATCAGCACGGAGACGGCGGCGACCAGGGCATGCGCCGGCACCGGTGCCGGACCGAAGGCCCACCACGCCGCGAACGCGACAATCGCCGCCACCACGACGAGGGGTACGAACCATGCCGCCACGCGGTCGGCCACGCGTTGCAACGGCGCACGGGATCGCTGCGCCTCCGCCACCAGGGCGACGATGCGGGAGAGCACGGTGTCCACACCGACATGGTCCACGCGCAGGGTGACGGCCCCGTGCCCGTTGAGCGTACCGCCGGTCAGGCGGTCGCCGGCGCGCTTGGCCACGGGCACGGCTTCGCCCGTAAGCATGGCCTCATCGACGTGGCTTTCGCCGTCCAGCACCGTACCGTCCACCGGCACGGTCTCGCCGGGACGCACGCGCAGCGTATCGCCCACGCGCAGGCTGTCGATGGCGACATCGCCCTCGTGGCCGTCCGGATCGATGCGCCGTGCCGTCTTCGGCACCAGGCCCAGCAGCGCCCGAAGGGCCTCGCCCGTGCGGCGACGGGCGCGCAACTCCAGCAGATCGCCCAGGGTCACGAGCGTGACGATGACGGCGGCCGATTCGAAATAGACGGCCACCTGGCTGTGCATGTCGCGCATGGACGGCGGGAACGCCGACGGCACGGCGAACGCGATGGCGCTGTAGAGCCAGGCCACGCCGCTGCCGAGCGCGATCAGCGTGTACATGTTCGGCGACCAGGGGTTCAGCGAGCGCCAGCCACGCGCGAAGAACGGCGCGCCACCCCACAGCACCACCACGCTGGCCAGCAGCGCCTCCACCCAACCCAGCAACGCGGCCCACGGCTGGTGCCATGCCTGTCCAGCCACGTGCGGGATCATGGCGATCAGGAACACCGGAAGCGTAAGGCCGACGAGCCACGCCAACCGACGGCCCAGCGCCCGCGTTTCACCGTCGTCGTCCTCCAGGCTGGGCACGGCAGGCTCCAGCGCCATGCCGCACTTGGGGCATGCACCGGGACCCTGCTGGCGGACGTCCGGATGCATCGGGCAGGTGTACGTCGTGCCGGCGGGCATCGGGGCGACAGGCCGCGCGTCCGTGGGCGCGTGCGTCGCGGCGGTGCCGTGGGAGCAGCAGTGGCTCATGCCCCCGGCTCCGCCAGCGCCTTGAGGATCGGGCAATCCTCCGGCGCGCCGTGTCCGGGGCAGGCCTCGACCAGCTCGGACAGGCCGCTGCGTACCCGTTGCAGCTCGGCGATGCGTTCGTCGATCGCCTGGAGACGCGCCGCGGCGCGCTCGCGCACGCCTTCCACGCCACTGTGGCGGTCGGAGGAAAGGGCGAACAGTTCGCGGATTTCCTCCAGCGTGAAACCGAGGTCCTTGGCGCGACGGATGAAGCGCAGGCGCGATACCGCGGACTCGTCGTATTCGCGGTAACCGGAGGGCCGGCGCTTCGGGGCGGGCAGCAGGCCTTCGCGCTCGTAGAAGCGGATGGTGTCGATGGCGACGCCGGCGCTCTGGGCGATGCGGCCGATGGTGAGGGAGGCGGGTGAGGTCATGGGGATAAGTCTAGACCCTTTATCAAGGTCAAGAGTCAATAGCATCGCCATGAGGAGAGGTTGTCGGGTGCCCTTTATCTTGTCACTAGGCGCAAGTACGCTTTGCCCATGATCAATAGAGCACTCAGAACACACTGGACGGTCTTGATCGTTTGCGGTGTGCCGATCACGAAAGTGCCGGAAGTCGCTTGACGCCTCTGCCTATTATTGGTTACATCGCGGCGACACGCCCGCAATGGCGGACCGGGTAACGGACAGGGGATCAACGGATGGTTATCGGTCGAGCAGCTGTCGTCGCTGTTTGAGTGCTATTGCTTTGGGTCAGTGAGTTCGCTCACGCTCAGCAAAACAGCACCGTCACCTATTATTATACCGATCCCCAAGGCACTGTCTTGGCGGAAGCCGATGCGCAAGGCAACATCATTACAACGTCCGACTACACGCCATACGGAACGATCGCATCAGGTACGTCACACCATGGACCGGGATACACGGGACATGTGGCTGATCCAGATACTAATCTTATCTACATGCAACAAAGATACTACGACGCTGCGACAGGGCGCTTCTCAAGCGTGGACCCTGTTTCGCCGACAGCGGCGAATATCTTTAGCTTCAATCGGCATGGCTATGCCAATGACAATCCCGTTCGATATGTCGATCCCGATGGACGTACCTGTACGCAAGCCGATAAAACCTACACGTGTCAGATTGACCAAGTCGTCACGCCGGTGAATGGAAGGAATGTAACCCGAAATGCCACGGCGGAAGACCATAAAACCTATGCGGGAGTGGAAAAGGCACTTACGACGGCAGTCAACGCGGCAGCTAGTTCGGGAAAGACCCAGGTTATATCGTTTCAGAGTGGGGGCAAGGCTTACTCATTTTCTATTTCAGGCACTTCGATTGCCCAAAATTTGGGGAGGCGCGTCATCAGCGTCGATCCCTCCGAATCTGGAGCTATGTATACACAGCGAAACACGACCCATGTTGAACAGGCTGGCTTACAGCCCGGTCGCACCATCTATGGAGATGCAGAAAGGACGCAACAGGTTGAGTTTTTACATGAGGGAATCCATCAGAGTCGCGATGAATGGAAAGCACTTGGAATATCCGGATCATGGCAAATGAACAAAGATCAAGACTCTCATCAAGGTGCTTATAACGATGCAGCGGATTCCTTTTTGGAACCTAGTCAATGACTGCCGAGTCGATAATTCCGACGATGGACAGCGCATCTACGAATTGACTCGCTAAATTCGCTCGTGTAGGAACTCGGCTCAACGACAGGAAACCATCCATGCGCGCAATACGCTGCAATATGCTGTTCGCTCTGGCTTTAGTCGGATGGATACAGCCGGCGGTTTCCAGCCAATCTTATTGTGCGACGGGCGAGGTGAGCCCCATCGCGTTGCGGGTGACGGTTCGGCCGGAGCGACGCCAGGACTTCATCACGTTCTTGCAATCCGACAAGGAGCCCATTGCCCTGGGTGCTAGCTATGTTGGTAGAGCGGAGGGGGCGGACTTTCTGAGCATAAGTTTTTTGGAAATATTCGATGCGAAAGGGGCATCAAAAATTTCCATTCGTACAAAGAACAAAAAGCCGTCGTCGGTATTTGATTTTTCGTTTTGGAGTTGCAATACAACGCACAGCCTAGAGCCGTACCAGAAGGCCGTGCGAAACAGGGTCACTCAGTTTGGTGCGGTATCCATAGAAGAAGTAGTTTCCCAGTGATCTGAGGAGGAGCTCGTTGGATTGGCGAGTATGAGCAGCGCCCCTCGGCATCGACACACTATCCCATTAGCCCGTGGAGCGATCGAGCAATCCGTTCAGGATGTCATCGTCCAGCAAGCGCGCAGCCGGATTAGCCGTCACGCCGACGTCCCCCCCCAAATTTGAGTAGCGCCCCGGTTTCGAGTTCAATCCCCCACAAGAAGGAGATTGGACGTGAAGAAGCGTTTTTCCGAAGAGCAGATCATCGGCTTCCTGCACGAGGCCGAGGCAGGCATGCCGGTCAAGGACCTATGTCGCAAGCACGGCTTCAGTGAAGCCTCTTACTACCTGTGGCGAAGCAAGTTCGGCGGCATGAGCGCAAGCGCTTACCGATACGAACCGCGGCCCGACCCCAACGTCGATCTGCGCGAGATTATCTGCGCGCTGGCCAATCGCCATAAACGCTACGGCGTCGGCATGATCTACCTGAAGCGCCGCCAGGCCGGTCAGATGGTCAATTACAAACGAGTCGAGCGCCTGTACCAGGAGGC
This sequence comes from Luteibacter sp. PvP120, assembly GCF_054055715.1. Taxonomy (NCBI): domain Bacteria; kingdom Pseudomonadati; phylum Pseudomonadota; class Gammaproteobacteria; order Lysobacterales; family Rhodanobacteraceae; genus Luteibacter; species Luteibacter sp. PvP120. The sequence goes on from NZ_JBSRXP010000001.1 coordinate 922,722, forward strand.
GAACCTGCAGGTGCGCCGGCGGAAGCGGAAAAAGGTGCCCCCAGCTGATAGGCAGCCGCTGCTTCGGCCCGCGGGCGCAAACGAGGTCTGGTCCATCGATTTCGTCTTCGATCGCACCGCCGAAGGGCGCGTATTGAAGTGCCTGACGATAGTCGATGACGCTACACATGAGGCAGTCGCCATCGAGATCGAGCGGGCAATCTCAAGCATCGGCTTAACGCGCGTCATGGATCGCCTGGCCGTCACTCGGGGCCTGCCGAAGATCATTCGCAGCGATAACGGAAAGGAGTTCTGTGGCAAGGCCATGGTCGCATGGGCACGCGAACGCGGCGTGCAGCTGCGCCTGATCGAGCCAGGCAAGCCGAATCAGAAAGCGTACATCGAATCATTCAACGGAAGGCTTCGCGATGAATGCCTCAACGAACACTGGTTTCTCAGCCTGCTGCATGCTCGAACCGAGATCGAAAACTGGCGACGGGAATACAACGAAGAGCGGCCGAAGAGAACGCTTGGCAGGCTGACTCTCGCTGCATACGCAAAAAAAGCCACATTAATTCCGAACTCAAGATCGGACCGCTACTGAAGGCGGTGGACGTCGGTATGAGCTTGCCCGGATTTGACAACCACTCGCCACTTCCCCGGGTTGTAGGTACTTATCTCCGCGAGATACCTCTGGCGTTTCGCTCCATTTCTGGCTTTCTCGCCGACTCTGCGTTCGTCGGCAGCCTTCCCAAACAGCCCCACTGCGCAGATAGCTCGATATCACCTTGAAGTAGTCGATGGCAATTGCAGCTTCTAAGAATCAAGCAGCTATCTCATAGTCACAGTTAACACTGTCCGGAAAGCGGCATCAAACAACAGCGCCAGATCATCTAGCCTTACCCGGCAACGCCCAGAGTAACCCTCGCGTAATCACGGCCGGGAACACGGTCAGGTGATCCTCGTCCTCCACGGTGGTCATCTGGATATGCAATCCCGGGTAATGCTTCGCCTTCAACTCGGCGACGAAGCGCCGGGCACCGGCGACCATATCGGTACTGTGGTTGAAACGAGGATCGTGCGAGCCGGGCGAAAGCGACTCGTAGCCGCCCAGCACGATCAGCACGTTGGCGGGCATGTCGCGCCGCGTTGCCATCGCTTCGTGCAGGCGCGCGAACTCGGCGTCCTTGGCGAACTGGAATGACGGGCTGCCCAGGATGTAGTACTGGAACATGCCCGGATCGTGGATCAGGATATCCGCGCCGAGCAACCCGCCGTACGAATGGCCCGCGTAGATCTTCCGCTGCATGTCGGCCCGGTAGTGCCCGGCAATCAGCGGGAAGACCTGGTTCTTGATGAAACGGGCATAGGCTTCGCCGCCGCCATGGACGACGGCGCGCCCCGGCATGTCGGAAGTAAGTTCGGGATCGCCATCGGGGGTTGGGGTGTAGTCACGGCGCCGGCTGTACTCCGGCGTCTCGCCCACGGCATACGACAAACCCACGAGGATGAAGGCCTCGGTACCGCCTTCGTGCTCGCCCACGCGACGCGCGATGCTGCGAATGAGCGGGAACGCATAGTTGGCGTCGGTGACGAACAGCACGGGGTAGCGATGCTCGGGATGGTCCGCGTAGTCACGCGGCAAGCTGACGAACACCTGGTAATCGCGATCCGTGCCTTCGGCGTGCAGCGTACGCACCTCGGTGCCCTCGAGTACGTAGGGTTGCGGCATGGCTTCGGCGGGCGCCGGTGGCGCCATCGCCGACCGGGCCGTAGACGCGGGGGGCCGGAGGGGTGTCGCCGGTGGCTCGGCACCGGGACGTGAGCAGGCAATCACCAAGGCGCACAGCGCCAGCAGTCCAAACGTGGTGCGATAAGCCATCCGTTGCGTTTCCCCTGGCCGACAGCGGTCATTGACGCACGAACAGCGCTACCCAGGCAACCGACGCCTCTCAGGGCGTTTCGATGCCCGCCGCCGTTACCGGCGTAAACATCAGATCCTGGAAATCCCAGCTAAAGTCCGCCACCGGTGACACCGCCTTCATGCTGATCCGGTCGATGCCGCCTTCGGGCGTGAGCGCGAAGATGACATAGGCATCCTCGTCACCGGGCACCTTGAAGCGCGTACGGAACGTGTCCTGGCGCACATGCTCCAGCGGCCCTTCCAGGCCGGGCGAACGGTCGAAACGGATGGTCAGGCCCTTGCCGGTTTTGGCGATCGTGATCGTGCCGTACCACGGATCACGATAGACGCCCGCATAGTCGGCCAGCGGCAGCGACGGACCGCGGTCGCCAAGGGTCGGTGCGGCGCTGGTCGCGAGTGCCTTGCGTGCATCGGTCTCCTCCTGCCGCATCGCATCCCGATAGGCCGCGATCCAGTCCGGCGACGGCAGCCCCAGGCAGCGGTCCAGCAGGTGTTCGCGCATGGCGAACAACGTGCCGGCATCCTCCGAGTTGATCATCACGGCGAAGGCGCAACGCTTCGCGGGCACGATCACCACGGCCGAGATACCGCCAAGCACGCCGCCCAGATGGGTCACGATCTTCTGCCCGCGGTAATCGCGCACCTCGAAGCCGAGGGCATACGCCAGGAACTGCGGTTCGGCCAGCGCCAGCGACGGCGGTCTCGCGGTGATCGGCATCAGCGTGTGCGGCGTCCACAGCGCCGTGGACGCCGCCGGACTGAACAAGGTCTTTCCATCGGGCATGACGCCATGGTCGAGCTGCACCTGCAGCCACTTGCCCATGTCCGCCGCGCTGCTCATCAACGCACCGGCGGGAGCGAACACATCGCCGGTCATGACCTGGGTGAGGACCGATGGCGGGCCTGCGCCTCGTAGCGGCCCGGAGATCTTCGCGTGCAGCGCCACCTGGTCGGGCGTTCGTGCATCGATGCTCACCTGGGTGTCGCGCATGCCGAGCGGGTCGAGGACACGCCGCTGCATGAAGGTTTCCCAGCGCTGGCCGCTGACGGCTTCCAGCAGCTGTCCGGCCGCGATGTAGAGCACGTTGTCGTAATCGTAGTCGGCCCGGAACGCGTGCGCGGGTTTCAGGTAGCGGATGGCGTGCACCAGCTCCGCGCGCGTGCGGTCGGTACGTGGCACCAGCATCAGGTCGCCCTGCCCCAGGCCCAGGCCGCTGCGATGCACCAGCAGGTCGGTGATGGTCATCTCGCCCGAGGTCTGCGCGTCGTACATGCGGAAGCCCGGCAACCGGTCGACGACCCGATCGTCCCAGCGCAGCTGCCCGCCGTCGACCAGCATGGCCAGCGCCGTCGCGGTGAAGGCCTTGGTATTGGAGCCCAGGGGAAAGACCGTATGGGCGTCCACGCGCTCCGCCGCACCCAGCTTCCTCACCCCATAGGCATGCGTCGAGGTGTTGCCGTCGTCCACGACCACCACCGCCATGCCCGGCGTATCGAAGGCCTGCATCGCCCGCGCCGCATAGGCGTCGAGCGCGCTCGATGAAGACGTTGCCGGCGTCGCCTCCGTCGGCGCGGCAGGCACGCCGGCGCCGGTCTCGGCCAGGGCAAGGGCCGGCGAAAGCCTGCCCGTCGTCAACAGCAGGAGCAGGCACGCACGCGGTAGCACGGTCATCGGCATCGGCCTCTGGCGGCAGGAGGGGAACGGTCGGGATCAGGCCCTGGGCGGCCGCGGCTTGCGCGGCGCGCCCGCGGAGGTTTTCGTGCTCGCGCGACCAGCGGAGGTATTCCGGAGCGCGGGTTTCTTCGCGACGGTTTTTCTCGTGGCGGTTTTCTTCACGGAGCCCTTCTCCGTCGCCGGATGCCCGGCCGCAGGCGCTTCGACGTAGCCCACGAACGTCTGGCGCAATTGCGTGGTGTCGCCGATGCGCTCGAAGCGGTCGCCCATCTCGTTGCTCACGGCGCCGATCAGCAGGCTGAAAAGGCTGTTGGCGGCGCTGAAGTTGTGCCATGCGCGGTGATCGTCGATCGGCAACATGAGCACATGATCGGTGAGCTGGCGTGCCCAGTAGCACGACGCATCGGTAAGGATCACCAGCGGGATGCCGCGCCGGGCCACTTCCTCGGCCAGCAGGCGGAAATGGCGGGAATACCGGCGAAAATCGATCAGCACCGCGCAGCCGTTCGGCGTGGCGTCGAGCAGCACATCCGCGTAAGCGCCATCCAGGCCGTCGGCGAACACGGTGCGCGGCTTGACGTGCTGCAGCAGGCTGGCCAGACCCAGGCCGAGGAAGCGGCCGTGGTGGAAGCTGGTCACGGAGACACGATCCGCACGTACCAGCAAGTCGACGATGGGCGCCCATTCCGCGGTGTGCGTCAGCGCGTGCGCGGCGGTGAGGCCACGAATCTCCGACTGCAACGCCTCGGACGGTGAGGCGGCATCCACGCCGCCGGGGTTGCTGTACAGCTGCAGCCACGGCGTGCCCGTGCGCAGTTCTTCCTTCAGTTCACCCAGGTTCTCGTAGCCCAGGTTGCGAAGGAAGCGGCCCACGGTCATCGGGCTTACATCCACGCGCTTGCCCAGCGACGCGGCCGTTTCGAACGGGATGCTGTCGATGTTCTGCAGCAGGTGCGCGGCGATCTTCTGCTCGGCCGTGGTGAAGGTATCCCAGCGGCTTTTCAGCTTCTTCTTGATGTCCTTGCTCATCGTCTCGTACTCACCGTGTCATCGCCGTGGCGGCTTCCGTCGTTCCGTGCCGCCCAACATCGCCCAGGCGTCGTCCAAGCATATACAGGAGCGACGCGGAAAAGCCGGCCACCCCGCCCACCATGACGAAAAACCATCCGTGCGCCAGCCAGCTCCACAGGGTGCCGAGCGCGCCGGCCAGCAGGTTGCCGACGAAGCCGGCGAAGAACCAGGTGGCGATGCTGGTGGCGCGAAACCCCTCCGGTGCCAGCCGGCCGAACAACGCCAGCCCCACCGGCAGGATGTACAGCTCGCCGAGGGTGAATACGACGAACCAGGCGAACAGCCACAGCCAGCTCGCACGCGTGCCGTGCGCGTCGTTCCATGCCGCGACGGCGCCCAGCGCCACAAACGACACGCCGACCACGGCGGCACCGAACGCCATCTTGCCCAGCAACGGCGTCTCGACGCCCTGGCGGGCCAGGCGCGACCACCGCGCCACCAGGAACGGCGTGAATGCGAACACGGCCAGCGAGTTGATCGACTGGAACCAGGTCATCGGTATCACCCAGCCCGAGGCGAGTTGACGGTCGATGCCGGTGTCGGCCCACAGGGCGATGGTGTTGCCGTTCTGTTCGTACGCGCCACGAAACACCACCACGATGGCGGCGATGCCCAGCAGCAGGGCGAACCGGTCGCGTGCCGCGCGGTCCAGGGGCGGGCGCGCGGCGCGCATCGCCGCACCGCGTGCCGGCTCCGGCGGCAGGTAACGGCTGCCCGCCAGGTAGATCACCAGCGACAGCAGCATGCCGATGCCCGCGGCACCGAAACCCCAGTGCCATCCATACGCCTCCCCCAGCGTGCCGCAGACCAGCGGCGCCAGAAAACCGCCCAGGTTGATGCCCACGTAGTAGATGTTGTACGCGCTCTTGCTGCGCACGTCGCCGTCGCGATACAGCCCCTCGATCTGGCTGGCCAGACTGGGCAGGAACAAGCCGTTGCCCAGCGCGATGGTGACCAGCGCCGGGTAGAACAACGCCTCCGACGACATCATGAAATGGCCCAGGGCCATCGCCGCGGCACCGATGACCACGGCGTTGCGCTTGCCCAGCCAGCGGTCAGCCAGCACGCCGCCGGCCACTGGCGTGAGGTAGACGAACGCGGCATAGGCGCCGTACACGAGCGAGGCGTGCTCCTGGCTCATGTCCAGGTGCTTGGTCATGTAGTAGACCAGGATCGCGCGCATGCCGAAGAAGGAGAACATCTCCCACATCTCGGTCAGGAACAGCACGCTCAGGCCACGCGGATGGCCGAACCAGTCGCGGCCCGGGCCTGCCTTCAAAGCGGCGAGCCCCACAGGGTTTCCGGGCACCATATGTTGCCGTCCTCGTAAGTGGCGGCCGGCGCGACGTCGCGGGTCAGGAATGTGGGCCCGTCCAGGTCCACCACGTCGCACTGCTGGCCGACGACGAAGGCGGCGGCCATGGCCAGCGACGAGCCTGACATGTTCCCCACCATCAGGTCGAAGCCGAGCCGGCGCGCCTCCATCGCCAGGGCCAGTGCCTCGGTGAGGCCACCGCACTTGTCCAGCTTGATGTTGACGATGTCCACGCGGCCGACCAGCGTCGGCAGGTCGGCGCGGTCCTGCACGCTCTCGTCCGCGGCCAAGCGGATCGGGCAGTCCAGGGCGTCCAGCCACGCCTCGTTACCCACCGGAAACGGCTGTTCCACCACGTCCACGCGCGCCTCCACCAGCGTCGGCAACAGGCGCGCGAACGACTCGCGCGTGAAGCCCTGGTTGGCATCGACCATCAGCCACACGTCCGGCCGCGCGGCACGCACGGCGGCCACCCGCTCGGCGTTGCGTCCGTCGTCGGTGAGCTTGAGCTTGATGGCACGGGCCGTCGCGTAGGCCAGCGCATCGCGGACCATCACCTCCGGCTCGTCGGCGCTCACGGTGAAGGTGGTCAGCAAGGGCACCGGTGCATCCTGCCCCGCCAGTTCCCACACCGACCGGCCGCTGCGTTTGGCCTCCAGGTCCCACAGCGCGCAGTCCAGCGCGTTGCGCGCCCCACCCGCCGGCAGCAGCTGTTGCAGTTGCTCGCGGGTCAGGCCCGCCTCGATGCGCGGACGCAACGCCTCGATCTGCGCCAGCATCGCGACGGGCGTGTCGTTACGGTAATAGACGCCCAGGCCCTCGCCGCGGCCGACCAGGTCGCCGTCGCGAAGGGTGACCACCACCGCCTCGAAGGCGTTGAAGGTGTAGCCGGTGATGTGGAAGGGGGCCTTGGTCGGCCACGTCTCGATGCTCGCCTGCAGTTGCAGACGATGGATCAGGGTGCTTTGCATGACGACTCCGGAAGCGTGCTCAATAACGGGCGCTGAAGCTGATCAGGCCGAAAACCACGATGAACCAGGCCAGGTAGAGGGCGGATACCGCCAGCAGCGCTTCGCCCACGCGTACCCACGCGCTTCGACGCGGTGCCACCCATACCCGCACGGCATGCACGACGATGGCGACCCCGCCAGCCAGACCGAGCAGCCCCAGGACATACAGCACGTAGAGCCACGGTGTGATCGTGCCCTGCACCAGCGGCACCGCCCCGGTCGCAGACAACACCACCAGCATCAGCAACCAGCCGAACACCGCGGCGAACAGCGCCAGCGAGCCCAGTCGCGACAGGAGGCGCGTGCGCCGCTGCGTTGCCGTCAATACCAGCGCATGGCGATAGTGCCGGCGCAAGCCACGGCCCAGGGGCCACAGCACCAGGGTGACCAGGACGACCAGGCATGCCAGCGACGCCAGCCAGCGCACCGATCCCAGCGCCTCCAGGCCCGTCACCCGCTGGAACAGGAACACCGGCGGCTCCGCATCGGTAGCCCAGTAGCGGATGGCACCCTGCGCATCGGCCACGAAGGTGACATGCCGGCTGCCGCCGACCTCGCGATAGGCGAGCGGACCCACCTCGCGCCAGCGGATCGGCGCACCGGCATCGTCGGTGAGCGCGGAGATGACGAGGTTATCGTCGGGCATCGCGGCCACCTGCACCTGCGTCAGCAGGTAGAGCGGACGCATGGCACTGTCGTTGCGGCGGCTGGACAGGTACCAGCCGGCAACCCGCGCTGCATCCACACCGGCCGTGGCGGCGGTCGGCGGCGCAGCCGTGCGATCCGGAAAGTAGCGATCGAGGAAGGCGCGGAACATCGCCGCGCGGATCACCCCGGCACCGCCCTCGTTACCGGCGCTGTTCATCGAGATGAAGAAGCCGACGTGCGCGTCCAGCATCAGGTGCAAATCGGTATGGAAGTAGTTGAGGTCGCCGGCATGGCCGACGATGCGCTGGCCGTGGCTGTCTTCCTGGTAGAAACCCAGGTCGAAACCGTTGAGGCCCGGCGCGGCCGTGCGCTGCGGCGTGTGCATCGCCGCCACGGTGGCTGGCTGCAGGATGCGCGCGCCGTCATAGCTGCCGCCTTCCAGCTGGGCGATCATGAAATGCGCCATGTCGGTCGCGGTGCTGCTCATGCCGCCGGCCGGCGCGGGATGGACCACTTCGAACGGCTGCGGCTCGCCATCCGAGGCAGTCCGGTAGCTGCTGGCCATCAGTGGCGCCAGTGGCGCCACGACCGGCTGGTCGTTGGTGGAATGACGCATGTTCAGCGGCACGAAGATGTGCTGCCTGACGTAATCCTCGAAGCGCTGGCCCGATACGCGTTCCACGATGTAGCCGGCCACGCCGCAACCGAAGTTGGAATAAGCCACCACCTCGCCAGCGGGAAAGATGCGCGCGGGCACGTGTGACTTCAGGTAATCGCCCAGCGTGACCTGCTTGTCACCGGCGCCGGTGATGAGGCCCTTGGCACTCTCTTCGAAACCGCCCGAGTGGGTCATCAGGTCGCGCAGCGTGACCGGCTTGCCGTCACGCGGTGGCAGCGCGAAGTCGAGATAACCGTTGACATCGCGATCCAGGTCCAGCTTGCCCTGCTCCACCAGTTGCATCACGGCCGTCCAGGCGAACAGCTTGGAGGTGGAGCCGGGCCGGAACAGTGTGTCATCCGGCGAGGGCACCGCGCGCGTCTTCAGGTCGCCATAGCCGTAGCCCTTGGCGAAGATGATCCTGCCATCCTTCACCACGGAGATCACCGCGCCGGCCACGTCGCCGCGCTGGAGCGCGAACGGCAACAGCCCGTCGTAGAACACCGCTAGGTCCTGCCCGGTCAATGCCGGTGGCATCGCGACCTCGTCGTGCGCCCCCGAGGTAGGTGCCGTCGGTGATGGCACGGGCGATGGCATCGGCGCAGGCACCTGTGCCGATACGATCCCGACCGCGGCCGTGGCGACGAACGCGGCGATGAGCTTGGTGAGGCGATGCATGGGCGTTCCCGGCTGACGATGGACGAGCGAATCAGAAGTCGTAGATGACGTTCACGCCGACCGTGCGCGGCGGCACGTACGACGCCGCGAAGGGGCTGCCCTGCGGATCGATGGTCTCGGAGGTGAGCGATGTGATGCCGCGCTGGTTGGTGAGGTTCTTGGCGTACGCCTGCAGGGTCCAGTCGCCGTAGTACGCCCCCGCGTGCAGGTCGATGCCGTGGTAGCTGGGTGCGGTCAGGCGCGGCCCAGGCACAGGGAGGAAGTCGGTGCGCCGCGAGCCCACGTAGTTATAGGTGCCGCCGAGCGTGCCCGACCATCCGCCACCGAGCGGAAAGTCATAGTCCACACCCACCGTGGCGTTCCACTTCGGCACCCACGGCAGGCGGTCGCCGTCATAGCCATAAAGGCCCGGCGGCGTATCGGCGGTCAGGGTGGCATCGGTATAGCTCGCATTGGCCGACACCACGAGGCCCCGTGCCGGCGTGAATTTCCAGCTGGCTTCGACGCCCTGGCTTCTCGCCTTGCCACCGTTACCCAGGAAGCTGAAACCACCGGAGGTCGAGGTCAGCTGGATGTGGCTCCAGTCGATGTAGAACACGTCCGCGTCGAATGACATGCGCCGGTCGAGCACGGTGGCCTTGAAGCCCAGCTCGTAACTGGTCAGCTTGTCCGGCCCGAAACTCACCGGCGCGCCCAGGCCCGGCGGCACGCCGACGTTCGCGCCGCCGGGGCGGAAGCCGGAAGCGACACGGAGGTAGGCCATGGCGTCGTCGCTGAACTTGAAGCTGGGGTTGAACAGGAAGGTGGCCGGGCTATCCGTGCTGCGCGTACGGAACCCGACGTCGCCCACCAGCAGGCCGGAGCCGGTCTGCGCGAACGTCGTGCGGTCCTTGCTGTAGCGCCCGCCTACAAGGATGCTCAGTTGCGAGGTGACATGCCAGGTCACGTCCGCGTAGGCCGCCCACTCCTTGAAGATGCCCGGCCCCACGTCGATGCTGCCCAATGGCGGCAGATCCAGGGGAGCGCCCGTGGCGGCGTCGAACCCAAGCACGCGTTGGGCGTTGGTCGTGTGCTCGCGCGTGTAGAACGCGCCGATCCGCCATTCCAGCGTCTGGTCTTCCGGCGACTGCAACCGCAGGTCCTGCGTGAACTTGCCGAGGGTGATCGGGTTGGCGATGGCGTAACCGCCGTTATTCACGCCGAACAGCGGATTGAGCAGCGGGCCGTAAGCCGCGGTGACATCCTGGTTCGTGTTGACCTTCTGCGTGCTGTAGCTGCTGGAAGACACCAGCTTGGCCCAGCCGAAGTCGGCGTTCACCGTGGCGTCGTACAACCGATAGCGGATCTTGAACAACCCCGTGCCGGCCGCCCTGCTCTGCTTCTGGTAGCCGTAGAGCGGACGCAACGTCGCGGGATCCACGTCCACGCCGGTGTTGGCTAGGCCATCGCTGGCGAGGTTCTGCGCCAGTGCGGAAAGGCTGACCGATACCTTGTCCACGGGCGTCCAGAGCACCTCCGCCCGTCCCCCGCGCACGGTATCTTCGTTCACGCGCGACGCGCCGGTGGCAACGTTATCGATGTATCCCGGGTCCTTGCGCGAATAGGCGTTGACCCGAAGCGCCAGCGTATTCGCGATCAGCGGCACGTTGAACATGGCGCGCTGGCTGAAGCCGCTGCCGCCGCCCGATACGCTGCTGTAGCCGGCAGACACGTAACCGAACGCATGGCTGGCGTCGGGCTTGGCCGTGACGAACTTCACCAGTCCACCGAGCGAGTTGGCACCGTACAACGTGCCTTGCGGGCCGCGCAGCACCTCGATGCGTTCGAGGTCGGCCGGATCGAGATCGGGGGTGAGCAGGCCGCCGCCGGCGTAGACCGTGCTGGAGCCGTAGGGTGCGTCGTTGATATAGGTACTCACCGCCGCGTTGGCCTGCCCGCTGCCGGACGTGATGCCGCGAAGCACGAGCTGGGTCTGCCCCTGCGAGGTCGAGATGATGTTGAGGCCGGGCACCTGGGTGGCGTAGTCGGCGAAGCTGACCGCACCGGATCGCTTGAGGTCTTCGCCGGTCACCGCCGATACCGCCATCGGTACGTCCTGCAGCTTCTCGGCACGTTTGTTGGCGGTCACCACGACGGCGGTCAGGTCCTGGGCCTGTCGCGAGTCGCCCTTCGTTTTCGGGTCCTGCGGGGCGTCCTGGGCCGGCGTGGTCCTGACCAGACCGATCAAGGCAACGGCGATGGCTGCGCAGGCAGCGCGACGGTTGGGCAGCGAACGGCGACACGCCATGACATTTCCCCGGAACACGTGGATGGATATCCCCGGGAGCCATTGTTATCTCGTTATCAGAACCGTGTCAATGATACATATCTATCTTAAAGTGAATCCCCATCCAACAACCATGGCGACGGCAAGCGACGCTACATGTCGCGCAGGACGGCGGCACGGCGACAGTCCTTCTCCCGCCCGAACAGATGGAGAACGCGTCGCAGTTCCGCCGGCGAAGGCAGGCGAAGACGCGCGGCGTACCCATCCAGGGGGCGCGACTCATCGATTCGCACGGATTGCCACGCGTCCTCCACACACACCTCCAGGCCGCCCATGATCTCCACCGGCATCGCCGTGAACGCGTAACGCGCGAAGCGCGAGCGAAACAACCCGCCGTCCGACGGCAGGTAGTCGTGCAGTCGGCGGGACTGCCACACCTGCTCCAGACGCCTGGCATCGTCGGTCGTGGTGAGGATATCCAGGTCGGCGACGTCGATGTCCGCACCGACGAGGCATACGGCGGCGCTGCCGATCACGAAGGCATCGCTTGTCAGTTGCCGGCGGAGGTCGTGTTCGATGTCGGCGAGCGCGGCGCCGATACGCATGTCGTTGTTCGTCATCGTGTCAGCTTAATGAAATGAGCATCACGTCGCACTTTGCATGCGTGATTTTTTGCGGCGCAGCGTGACACGCCGCCGCTTTGACGGCCTAATTCCTGCCAGGGGATTTAGATCGATCCAAGTAAGAGAAGTCGGGCCATGTCGCGAAGACGGGCCCGGGGATTTCGTGCAGGAAAAATTCCATCGGGAACACGCGTCGCAGGTGCCGCCTGTCGCTCGCGATGTGCCCGGGCCGTCGGGGTCGGGGTCCGAAAGGACAAAGGGGGAACGCGTGCAGACATAGGTCATGTACAGGGCATTGACGATCGGGGGATCTCCACGCCGCCGTCGCGGCGCATACGACTCGAGGGAAGTACATTCACATGACCTATCTGCCACGCTTGCTCACGCGCAAGCCGCTTTGCGCCGCCTTAGCCACCGCCACACTGTCCGTCGCCGGCTGTCTTGTCCTTCCTGCGCCGGCTTTCGCGCAGGCATCCACGCCATCTGCCGCACCCAGCACCGCACCGGCGCAGGCAAAGCCCCATGACGACACCCGCAAGACGGATAAACCCAAAGCCGGCGAGCCCGGCAGTCCCACCACCATGGATGCCGTGGTTGTCACCAGCTATCGCCAGTCCATCGACCAGAACGTGCAGGACAAGCGCGAGGCCAACTCGATCGTCGAGGTGATCAACGCGCAGAACATCGCCCAGTTTCCCGCCAAGAACATCGCCGATGCGCTGGCACACGTGCCCGGCGTGGTCATCAGCCGCGAATCCGGCGAAGGCAAGACGGTGAGCATCCGCGGCCTCGCACCCGAGCTCACCCTCACCCAGTTGAACGGCAACTATGTCGCCTCGGCCGACACCTCGGCCGGCCTCACACGCTCATTCAACTACACCTTGTTCCCCGCCAACATGTTCTCGGACATCAAGCTGTACAAGAGCCTGGAAGCCCGCCTGGACGAGGGCGGCATCGGCGGCAACGTGGACCTGCGTACGCGCCGCCCCCTGGAAATGGCCGCGAACGAAGGCTTCGTGACCGGCACCGCCGCGGGCTCGGACACCAGCAGCAAGCTGGAGCCGCAAGGCTCCGCGCTGTGGTCGTGGAAGAACAAGGACGAGACCTTCGGCGTGCTGGTAGCGGGTTCTTACCAGAAGCGCCATGCCACCACCCACTCCGCCGACGCGGGAAGCTGGCACTGGTGGTCGGACAACTGTACCGACCGCGATGCGTGCACGCAGCCGCCGCGTAACGTCCATGGCGGCACCTATGCCGCAGACGTCAACTCGAACATCGACCTGTGGCCCGGTGGCGGCGTGGTCGACCAGGCCGGCAACGTGTCCAACGGTTTCTGGATGCCGCAACAATTCTCCACCACCCGCAACGAGCTGGACCTGAAGACCAAGGGCGCGCAGGCGACCATGCAGTTCAAGCCCAGCGACCATTTCCTGCTGACCGGCAACTATTTCCGCTTCGAGCGCCAGCAGACCCAGATCACCAATACGCTGGAAGTACCCGAGTGGGGCCTGCCCGGCAGCAGCAACTACGCCGACCAGCAAGGGCGCCTGCTCGCGCCCAACGGGCTGACCTTCGACCCTTCGCACACGATCGTCACCGGCGCCAACTACCGGCTACCCGCCGCGGGCGTGGGCTGCAACGCCACCGTTAACCCGTCCACCGGCGCGGTCCGCCAGGCCGTGGACGTCTGCAACACCGAGATTCCGTGGTTGAACGGCAACTACTCCGTCGAGAAGGCCACCTCGCAGACCCTGAACCTGGAAGGCGAGTGGGACAACGGCGGCAGCCTCAGCGGCTCGTTCAACGTCGGCCGCACCTGGGCCAAGGGCGGCCCCTCGGTGGAACTGGGCATGGCCGCCAAGCCGCGCAACTTCGTCGACGGCCAGTGGGTCAACGGCAGCAACGGCGCCGCGTGGACGCTCAACGGCAAGCCGACGCTCAGCGCCGACGGGCAGACGCTGCAGAACATGCAGAACGGTGCCGGCCAGGTAGACCTGGGCTCCACCGGCTCCAACATGGTCAACACCAGCAACTCGCAGAACTTCGCGCAGGCCGACTTCACCTGGGCCTTCGACTCGCACTGGATGCAGTCGCTGCAGTTCGGCGTGAAGACCTCCGATGCCCATGCCGAACAGCAGAGCAACGAAGTGCGCTGGTACTGCAAGGGCACCACGTCGCAGTTCCAGACCTGCGACCCGAACGCCGGGCAGCTGCCACCGGGCTTCCTGCTGGCCAACTCGCTGGATGGCAGCAGCGAGGCCTACAACGACAGCACCTTCCCGGCGATCAACTTTCCCGCCTACTACAACCATCTCAATTCGACGTACGACCGCGTGCTCTACAACAAGCCGCAGAACAAGTCGTCGATCGGGGAGAAGATCGCCGCGGCCTACGTGCAGGCCAACTTCGATACGGGCACCGTGCGTGGCAACGTGGGCGTGCGCTTCGTCACCACGAAGCAGGACCTTACCGTGGCCAACCAGGTCACCACCAACAACGCGGTGTATTACCACAATGCGGCGGGCAACATCCTGATCTGCCCCGCTTCGGGCGTGAATGCGGGCGGCGGCGCCTGCGCACCGGGTGATTTCCAGTACCTGCCGCGGGAGGTGGCGGTCATCGAGGACTTCACCAACTCCAGCACCACCAAGCGTTACAACAAGTTCCTGCCCAGCTTCAACGTCGCCTGGACGATCGCCGACGATTTTATCGTCCGTGCCGCCGGCTCGCAGGCCCTGGCCCGGGCCAACTACACCGACCTGGCGCAGCTGGGCAGCCTGACCAACAACACACAGGCGTACTACAACGACCGCAAGCAATTCGGCGCCCCACTGCCGGGCTGGTACGGCAGCGGCGCCAACGCGGACCTGAAGCCGTTCACGGCCACGCAGTTCGACCTGGCCGGCGAGTGGTACTACGCCGAGCACTCGGTGGTCGGCATCGACCTGTTCAAGAAGGAAGTGAAGAACTTCGTCGTACCGGTGACGGTGAACAACGTCGACGTGAACGTCGGCGGCACCCAGACCAACTTCATGCAGTACAGCACCAATGCCAACGGTCGCTCGGGCACGTCCAAGGGTATCGAGCTCTACACGCAGCACACGTGGGACTCGGGCTTCGGCTACATCGGCAACTACACGCTCAACAAGACCAACGAAACGCCGGTCTCGCTGGGCGACACGCAAGTGGGCAAGTCCGAGCTGATCGGCAGCGCGAAGTACGCGGCCAACGTGTCGGTGTTCTACGAGAAGAACGGCCTGCTGCTGCGCGCCAGCGACAACTGGACCGGCCGCACGATGCAGGGCCTGGCCTCGGGCCTGCCCATCTACGCGCAGCCCTACCACCAGATCGACGTGAACGGCGACTACGAGTTCAACAAGCACTTCATGGTCACCGCCTCGGTCATCAACCTGACCAAGTCCACGCCGCATACCTACCTGGGTGGCGATACCCGTGCCCGGCTGGTCCAGCTGCTGTATCCCGGGCGCCAGTACTACGTGGGTGTGACCTACAAGTTCGGTGCGGATAGCTGAGCACGATCGTACGAGCGGGGCCGGTGCGTCATGCCCGGCCCCGCAACCGTTTCGCCTGCCTGGACCCGACCATGATGCGCTCCCCTGCATGCCCCCGCGGGCCGTTTCCGTACGGCCGCACCCTTCTGCTCCTGCTGCTGGCGGGCCTTGCGCCCGCTGGCGTCGCCGCGGACCGGACCGCCGCCGAACCTCACGTGACAGCTCGGGCCGCCACGGCATCGGCCCCCTCGCCCGTGGACCTGGCCAACCCGCTCGTCGGCACCGCGCCGCTCGATCGGCAGGACCTGATCGGCAATGCGCCACCGCCGGGCGAGCCGCTGTACACCGGCATGACCACGCCTGGTGCCAGCCTGCCGGAAAGCGCCACGGAGGCCGCGCCGGTCAACATCAACACCGACCTGGGTTTCGCCACCGGCGTACCCCTGGCCTACGATTACCGTCGTCCCGCCATGATCGGATTCACCGGCGGCGGCTCCACGTACGGCGCTCGCGGCGCTCCCATGGTGATGCCCGTGGTCGGCGACTGGACGGTGCCACCCGACTACACCACCGCCGCGTACGACAAGGCGACCGAGAAGGCGTCACCCGGTTACTACGCCGTAGACCTGGCCACGTTCCACACGAAGGTCGAGCTGACGGCCACGCAGTGGACCAGCCTCATGCGTTTCACCTTCCCCGAGAGCCACCGCGCCAACGTCGTGCTCAACCTGCGCAGGGACGGCGGTGACGTGGAGGTGGTCGGCGATCGAACGATCCGCGGCGTGGCCAAGGCCGGACGGCACGATCACGACGCAGACGGTCCGTTCTTCGTCGCCGAGTTTTCCCGCCCGTTCACTGTCTTCGGCAGCTTCCACGCCGAGGTGAACCACCAGGGCGAGGGGCTGGGACGCGAGGATGTGCAGGCCGGTCGCCGCACGGTTTCCGGCGACTATGCCGGCGCCTATGTCACCTTCGACACGAAAGCCGGTGACCAGGTAGTGCTGCGCATCGCCCATGGCCACAGTGCGGCCGAAGCCGAACAGCGTCTGCACGCGCAGGACAGCGACCCGGAGTTCGACCGCGTGCACGCGAAGGCGCGCGATATCTGGGCACGCCTGTTCGATCGCGTGCAGGTGGAAGGCGGCACGCCGAAGCAGCGCATGCTGTTCTATTCGACGCTTTATCATTCCTTCGCCAGCCCGCGGATGATCGCGCGCAAGGGCGAGCACTACACCGATAGCACCGGGCACGACCGGCTCGCGGCGTACGACCAGTACGGCCCCGTGCCGTTCTGGGATACCGGACGCAACCAGATCGCCCTGCTGATGCTGCTCCAGCCGGACGTGGTGAAGGACATCATGCGCTCCGAACTGGATCGCGCACGCGAGCGCGGCTACATGAACACCTCGTTCCACGGCGATCATGCGGTGTTCCTCTATGACGGCGCCTGGCAGCGCGGCATCGATTTCGACTACGCCGCCGCGTACGAGTACCTGCGCAAGAACGCCACGGACCCGAAGGGGCCGCGCGGTTACCTTGCCGAATACGATACGCAGGGCTGGATCGCCGACACCGTGCCGGAAGGCAGTCCCAGCCCGCCGTACGCCGGCGGCAAGGCGGGCGTGGCTACCACGCTGGAATACGCCTGGGACGACCACGCGCTGGCCGACCTGGCGCGCCGCCTGGGAAAGACCGACGATGCGGCGATGTTCGAGCGTCGCGCGGGCAACTACCGCCACGTGTTCGATCGCTCGACCGGCTTCTTCCGTGGCCGCACGGCCGACGGCGCCTGGATAACGCCGTTCGATCCCGGCGAGCCCTATTACAACTTCATGATGAAGGAAGCCTCCGGCTGGTCCACGCTGTGGCTGGTGCCACACGACGTGCAGGGACTGGTGCAGCTGCTGGGCGGCCGTGACGGATTCAACGCGAAGCTCGACGCGTTCTTCGCCACGCCTTATACGGCCAAGGGCATCTGCCGCGACTGCACCGGCCTGATCGGCCAGTACGTGCAGGGCAACCAGCCGGACCAGCAGGCGGCGTATCTCTACGCCTGGAGTGGCCAGCCGTGGAAGACCCAGGCACTGGCACGTCGCATCCTCAGCCAGATGTACGGCAGCGACGCCACCGGCTACGGATATCCCGGCATGGACGACCAGGGCTCCACGTCGTCGTGGTACGTGCTCAGCGCGATGGGCTTCTATCCCGTGGATCCGTCGCGGCCGGAGTACATCATCGGTAGCCCGATCTTCGACCGCGTGCGTCTGCGCCTGGGCAACGGCAAGGTGTTCGAGATCGTCGCGCGCGACAACACGGACGCCAACCCGTATATCCAGTCCGCCACGCTCAACGGCAAGCCCTGGAACAAACCCTGGTTCAGCCATGCGGACATCGCCAATGGCGCCACGCTGGTGCTGACGATGGGCCCGAAACCGAACACCGCCTGGGGCAGCGATCCCGGGGATGCGCCACCGTCCATGAGTGCCAAGGCCGCCACATGGAGCGGCAAGGTGCCTCCGCTGGCCACACCGTGGACTGCGGAGGTATCGCCCGACAACGCGCTGCCCGAGTACCCGCGCCCGCAACTGGCACGCCCATCGCTGGAGCATCCGCAGTGGTCCAACCTCAACGGCCTCTGGGAGTACGCGGCAAGCGATGTGGACACACCGCCCGTGTTCGGCCAGGCACTGAAGGACCGCATCCTGGTGCCCTACCCCGCCGAGTCCGTATTGTCCGGTGTGCAAAAACATGCGGACTTCATGCAGTACCGTCGCCTCGTGGACGTGCCGGCCACGTTCACGGCGAACGGCCAGCGGGTCCTGCTCCATTTCGGTGCGGTGGCCCAGGACGCCACCGTGTACGTCAACGGCACGCAGGTGGCACGCCATACGGGCGGCTATACGTCATTCAGCGCCGATATCACGGCCGCGCTGAAAGCCAGGGGCCCACAGGAAATCCTTGTCACCGTGCATGCCCCCGTGGATGGCGCCAACGTCATGGTCGGCAAGCAGCGGCTGAAGCCCGAGGGTATTTTCTACACCGCCGCCTCCGGCATCTGGCAGACGGTGTGGCTGGAACCGGCGCCGGCCGTCCACCTGGCACAGCTGGACATCCTGCCGGCCACCGGCCTGGACGCCTTCACCGTGAGCGCGACGCTCGCGGGTGACGCGGCAGGCGCCACGTTGCATGTCACCGCCTATGCGGACGGCGCGCCGGTGGGCGAGGCCAGCGGACCCGCCGGCACACCGCTGCGCCTTGGCATCGCGCACCCCCGGCCGTGGAGCCCTCAGGACCCGTTCCTCTACACGTTCAAGGCCACACTGGTCGCGGGCAGCACGCGCGACGAGGCAACCAGCTATGCCGGCCTGCGCAGCATCGGCATCGCGAAGGTGCACGGCCGCAATCGCGTGGTGCTCAACGGCAAGCCCACCTTCCTGCTGGCAACGCTGGACCAGGGCTACTGGCCCGACGGGATCCACACCGCGCCGACCGACGAGGCGCTGCGGTTCGACATCCAGAAGACCCGCGATCTCGGCTTCAACACCATCCGCAAGCACATCAAGGTGGAACCGGCACGCTGGTACTACTGGGCCGACCGCATCGGACTGATGGTGTGGCAGGACATGCCGGCGCTGCCGAACGGCCACAACGACGCCTTGGGCGAGGCCGACAAGGCCGGCTTCCGCCGCGATGTGGACGCCATCGTGGACCAGCTCAAGGGCGACACCTCGATCATCGGCTGGATCCCCTTCAACGAGGGCTGGGGCCAGTGGAGCGTTCCCTCCGCCGCCGAACTGGCCGCGCAGATCAAGCGGCGCGATCCATCCAGGCTGGTCGACGCACGCAGCGGCGCGAACTGCTGCGATACCAAGGGCGATCCGATGGCGGGTGACATGATCGACATCCACGATTACCAGGGACCCGGCCTGCCCGCGCCGGATGCCACCCGCGCCTCGATGGACGGCGAGCATGGTGGCCTGACCCTCGGCGTCCCCGGCCATGTATGGCCGAACACGCCGATCAACCCGTACGGCGAGGTGAAGGATGCCGCCGCGTTGAACGACGGCTACGTGGCCAACACCGCGGTGTTGCGTGACAAGGGCCCGGGCATCGGTGTGTCGGGGGCGGTGTATACCCAGATCACCGACGTGGAAGGCGAGCACAACGGCCTGTTTACCTACGACCGCAAGGTCGAGAAGGTGGACGAGGCCCGTGTGCGCGCCATCAACGAGGCCACGATACGCGCGGGCAGCTCGCCCTGACGATGGGGCCGGCGACACCCGTCTCCATCAAATCTTGAAGATCCATGAAGGTCATCTTGACGATCGGCGCCTAGCCTCACGGTTGCCCCTCCCCTCAGGAACCTTCCATGACATCGCTAAGATCCTTTCGTGCCGCGCGCACCCTCTCCGCACTCGGCCTGGCCACCGTGACGACCGTCGTCGGCGCGCAGGACGCCGCGCCGGCGTCCTCGCCCGATCCCAACGCGCTGCAGGCCGTGGTCGGCGTGGCGGCGGTATCCGCGCCGCGCTATGCCGGCTCGAAGCGCGACCGCATCCAGGTGCTGCCCGTCGTCTCGATCGCCAAGGGCCCGTGGTTCATCGACACGCTGCGCGGCGTTGGCGCGCAATACCAGACGCAGGGCGGCTTCTCGGTCAGCGAGGCCCTGCACTACGACTTCGGCCGCCGCGACCGCGACGATGGCCTGCGACCGGGCGCGGACGAACTGCGCGGCATGGGCGACGTGCCCGGCTCCGTCGTCAGCCGCACCATCGTGGCCCAGCAGTTCAGCCCGGTGCTTTCCACCAGCGCCGAGGCCGAGTACTCGCTGAGGGACGGCACCCACCGCGCCCGTTTCCGCGCGGGGCTGCAATGGGCGCTGATCCAGCGCGACAGCGACATGCTGACCTGGAACGCGGACATCCATGCCGGCAACGCCTCATTCAACCAGGCCTACTTCGGGGTGTCGCCGCTCCAGGCCACGCGCACCCGCTTCACGCCTTACCGCGCTGCGGGCGGCGTGTATGCCTACTCCAGCACGCTGACCTGGACCCACGTGTTCAGCCCACACTGGTCGACCAGCGTCACGCTGAGCGGGCTGCGCTACACCGGCAAGGCCTCCGACAGCCCGATCGTGGCGCGACGGACCGCGCTCACATCGGCCGTGGCGATGAACTACGCGCTGTAACCGCCGCGCAGCGGCAACGCGACCGTCACCCGCAAACCGCCATCGGCACGGTTGGCGGCGTGGATGGTGCCGCCGTGGGCTTCCACCACCACGCTGGCGATGGACAACCCCAGCCCGCTGCCACCGGAATGCCGGCCGCGAGAGTGTTCCGCGCGCCAGAAGCGGTCGAAGATGCGCGGCAGCTCGTCGGGCGGCACGCCCGGGCCGCGATCCTCGACCGCGATGCGCGGCGCACCGCCTTCGTCGGTAAGTCGAATACGCAGCGACCGCCCCGCGGCCGCATAGCGGATGACGTTCTCGATCAGTACGGAAACGACCTGCCCCAGGCGGTCGCGGTCGCCGTACCAGCGCAACGAGGCGGGCCCGTCCACGCTGCACGCGATACCGGCCTCGTCCAGCGCCGGTGACGACCAGGCCACCCGTTCGGCGATCAGCTCGGCAAGGTCGAAACGGTCTTCGCTCAGGCGCAGTTCGCCCGCCCGCGCCACCGAGAGGAAATGCAGGTCGGAGACCAGGCGGTTCAGCTGCACCAGCTGGCGCAGGATCATGCCCAGCTGTTCCGGCTGCGGCTCGAATACGCCATCGAGGATGCCCTGCAGGCGACCCATGGCCGCGTTGAGCGGCGTGCGCAGCTCGTGCGCGAGGATGGCGCTGGAGTCCAGCACCTCGCGCTCGTAGCGCGACAGCTTCTCGCACATGGCGTTGAAATCCGCGGCCAGCCGGTTGAGCTCGTCCGGCGCGTTGGGCACGTGTTCGGCCCGCGCGGAGAAGTCGCCCTGCGTGACCCGTCGCGCGGTCGCGGCTACGATGGAAAACTGGCGGGACAGCGGCCGCGACGCGACCAGGCCCAGCAGCACGATCACCGGCACCGAGGCCAGCACCAGCGCGTAGAACAGCAGCCAGTCGGAACCGACCAAGCCGGGCACCAGATCCTGCGGCCGGTAGTACTGGCGCAGGTAACCCCATAGCTCCGGCTCGTGCCTTTCCGGCGCGTCGCTGAGCACGGCGATGCGATCGCGTATGGCGGGCGGGATGCGCCGTTCGATCGTGTAGGCCTCGATGGCAAAGCGCAGCCACATGCACAACGCGATGGTCAGCACCACGCCCAGGGCGAGCAGGCTCATGCGCACCGCCACCCAGCGCCATAGCGAGCGCCCGCGAGCGGGCTTCGACGGATCGGTGCGCGTCATCGGTAGCGATAGCCGACCGAGCGCACGGTGACCAGCACCCCGGTTACATCCAGGGCCTCGAGCTTGCGGCGCAGGTTGTGCACGTGCGTGTCGACCACCCGCTCCAGCGCATCGCTGTCCGGCAGGCAGGCCTCCAGAAGCTCCGCGCGCGTGAACGCCTTGAACGGTGTGCGGATCAGCAGCGCGAGGATGCCGAACTCGGTGGGCGTGAGATCCAGGACGACCGTCCCCCGTTGCGCATGGGCCACGGTGGCCATCACGGATTCGGTATCGACGGTGACCGGGCCTTCGACATAGGAGGCCACTGTGGGCGATACCGGCACCGACCGCCGCAGGACGGCGTGCACGCGCGCCACGACTTCCCGCGGGCTATAAGGCTTGACGATGTAGTCGTCGGCGCCATAGCGCAACGCGCCGATCTTGTCGGGCTCGTCGCCGAGGGCCGTGAGCATGATCACCGGCGTCTGGCTGCTGCGACGGATAGCCGAGAGCACGTCGGTGCCGCTGACCAGCGGCAGCATGACATCCAGCAACACGATGTCCGGATGCCACTGCGCGTGGGCCTCGATGCCGCGCTGGCCATCGGGTGCGATATGGACATCGAAACCATCCTTCAGCAGATAGGCCTGCAGGATGCTCGCGCTGTCGGCATCGTCTTCCACGACGAGCACACGTCGCACCATGGCGTTCTCCCTTGATGAAATCTTGAAGAAAGGCCGATGAAGCCTTGAGATACGTCTCTGACAATGCGCCCAGCTTATCAGCCCGGGAGCATGCAGTGCGTTGGTCATTCCGTCAGGATCGAATCCTCTGGCCCCATTCCGTAGCACTCCTGCTGCTGGTCGTGGCGTGCCTGCCGTTTTCCGCGTGTTCGCTGGCGCCTGCGTACCAGCGACCGTCGGTCGCCATGCCGGCGACGCTCGGCGAGCGCGTGGTGCCGAAGGCGCCGACGACCGCCGGTGCCACACCGTCCACGGCGGCGCTGTCGATGGAGGAAGCCCGTTTCCTCGGCGCCTTCGCGCCGGACGCCGAAGCGACCCGCATCGTCACCACGGCACTCGCCGCCAATCCGGACCTGCGTGCCGCCGCGTCGCAGGTGGCCGAGGCCCGCGCGGGCGTCGCGGGGCAGCGCGCCGCGCTGTTCCCGCAACTGGGCGCCACCCTGCAGCGCGACAAGACGCAGATGGACGATCCCACCGCCGCGGCGATGCTGAACCGCGATTTCAAGTCGGCCACGCTGGACGGCCGCTTCGAGCCCGACTTCTTCGGCCGCCTGCGCAGCCTGTCCGACGCGGCGTCGTACGACTACCTGGCCAGCGAAGCCGGGCAGAAGGAGGCACGCGGCGAACTGATCGCCGCCGTACTCGCGGCCTATGTCGACGAACGCGCCGCCGTCGAGGTGGCCGGCAAGCTGGTCTACGCCGACCAGGCCGGTGAAGCGCTGACCGGTCATGCGCGCAAGCAGTACGCCGTGGGCACGATCTCCGCCGACGACCTGCAGGAGCGCATCGACCAGGCTTCGCGCGTGCACGCCGCGCGACTGGAGGCCCAGCGCCGGCACGACGACGCGCTGCGCTACCTGCAATCGTTGACCGGCTACGCGCTGCCCACGCCGGTGGTGGACCTGGACCGTATCGGCCGCACGGATACCGCCGCCGACTCGCTGGCATCGCTGCCCTCCACCGTGCTGCTGCAGCGACCTGACGTGGTGCGCGCCGAGGAGCGCCTGCGCGCGGCCAACGCGAACATCGGTGCGGCGCGTGCGGCCTTCTTCCCGTCGATCCAGCTGTCGTCGTCGGTGGGCCATGTGTCGTCCAGTCTGGACAATCTCTTCGGTGCGGCCACGGGCGGCTGGACGTTCCTGCCGCAGCTCACGCTGCCGTTGTTCGACGGTGGCGCAAGGCGCGCCGACCTGGACCTGGCCAAGGCACGCAAGGACACCGCGGTGGCCGACTACGAAGCCACGGTGCAGCGGGCGTTCCGCGATGTGGCCGATGCGCTCGGTGCCCGCGATGCGCTGGCGGCGCGCGTGCAAAGCCTCGACACCGCCTGCGCCGCTGACAGTGCGCGACTGACCAAGGCGTATGCACGGCATCAGCAAGGCCTGGAAGACCCGTCCCAGGTGCTCGTCCACACCATCGACACGGCGCAGGTGCAGATCGATTGCCTTTCCGCCCGACGCGACCAGGCGCTCAACCGCGTCGCCGTCTTCCGCGCCTTCTACGGCGTGACGCTGCCCGATGCCCCCGGCGCGTCCACCTTTCACGGAGCTTCGTTGTGAACACACGTTTTTCCCTCCTGGCCGCCGGCCTGGTGCTGCCCTGCCTGCTGGCCGCGTGCAGCGAACCGCATCGCGAAACCGTCGTGCCGCGCACCGTGCTGCTGGCCGATGTCGCCCCCGCGCCGGGCGCGACCTATACGGTCACCGCCGAAGTGCGCCAGGCGCAGCGTGCCCGGCTCGGCTTCGACGTGGCCGGCCGCATCGCGAGCATCGCGGTCAAGCCCGGTGACGCCTTCACCCAGGGTCAGGTGCTGGCACGGCTCGATCCCGAGCCGATCCGCCTGCGCCTGGTCCAGGCCCGCGCGGAAGCCGCGTCCGCCCATGCCGAAGCGGCCGACCGCGCGGAGCAGCTGCGCCAGCAGGTGGCTTTGTTCGACGACGGCGCGGCCTCGAAGACCACGCTGTCCATGGCCAAGGCCGCCGACGAGGCCGCGCGCGGCAAGGCCGCTGCCGCCGATGCCGCCGTGGCCCTGGCCGCGCGCGATCTCGCCCATGGCGACATCGTCGCCCCGTTCGCCGGACACGTGGTGTCGCGTGCGGAGGAACCCAGCCACGATGTCGCCTCGGGCCAGGTGGTGCTGACCCTCGATGGCCAGGGCCAGTTCGAGGTGGTCGCCGCACTGCCGGCGTCGCTGCGTGCGTCGCTGGCACCGGGTGCCGCGGCGACGCTCGTGGCCGCCGACACCACGCCGGTCACGGTGCATCTCGCGCAGCTGTCCGACCACGAAGACAAGGGCGCGACGGTGGAAGCGATTTTCCGCACCGACGGTGCGCCATCGGCCCTCACCGCCGGGCAGTTGCTGCCGCTGCGCTTGAGCGGCGCTGACGCCGGTCGGCTGTCGATTCCCCTCACCGCGCTGGTGCCGGGCACCCGGGCCGGCGATGACGCCGTGTTCGTCTTCGACACCACCCACGGGCACGTGCATCGCAGGAAGGTGGTCGTGGGCGGTCGCTCGGGCGATCGCGTGTTGATCGGCGGCGGCCTGGCCGCGGGGGAACAGGTGGTCGTCGCGGGCACCGCGTTCCTGGTCGACGGGCAGTCGGTGCACGCGTTCGAAGGCGCCAGCCAGCTGGAGACCCACTGACATGTTCCTGACCCGTTCGGCGCTCGGCGCCAGCCGCCTCACCCTGTTCATCGCCGCGCTGATCCTCGTCGCCGGCACCTGGACCTTCCTGCACTTTCCCTCGCAGGAAGAACCGTCCGTCACCGTGCGCGACGCCGTGGTGTCCATCAGCCTGCCCGGGCTGGATACCCGCCAGGCCGAAGATGTCCTGGCACGTCCCGCAGAAGAACGGCTACGCGAACTGGGCGGCCTGAAAACCATCGCCACCACCGTGCGGCCCGGTGCCGTGGTCATCCAGCTGACCGCGTACGACGCGGTAACCGACCTGGATGCACTCTGGCAGAAGGTGCGGTCCAAGCTGGCCGAGGTAGCGCCCACGTATCCGCAGGGGACGATAGGACCCTTCCTCGACGACGATTTCGGCCGCGTGTCGGTCGCCTCCATCGCGGTAACCGCGCCGGGCTTCTCGCTGGCGCAGATGCGCGAGCCGCTGAAGCAGTTCCGCGCGCAGCTGTATGCGCTCAAGGGCGTGGAGCGCGTGGCGTTCTACGGCATGCAGGATACCCAGCTGTATGTGCAGTTCGACCGGAGCAAGCTGGCTGCCCTGGGCCTGACACCGATGGACGTCGGCCGCCAGCTGGCCGCCGTCGACGCCATCGCCTCCGCCGGGCAACCCTCGGTCTCGGGGCTGGGCCTGTCGGTCAGCGTCGACGGCGCGATGCACTCGGTGGACGACCTGCGACGCGTCACGCTCACGGTGCCCCACGAGGGCGGCGCT
The DNA here is from genome assembly GCF_054055715.1 of Luteibacter sp. PvP120. NCBI lineage: Bacteria > Pseudomonadati > Pseudomonadota > Gammaproteobacteria > Lysobacterales > Rhodanobacteraceae > Luteibacter > Luteibacter sp. PvP120. Next base: position 948,582 of record NZ_JBSRXP010000001.1, read on the forward strand.
CGCGACGTGACGCTGGGCGACGTGGCCGTCATCCGCGCGATGCCCACCGATCCGCCGCAAAGCGCGGCCGTCTACCAGGGCCAGCCGGCCGTCGTGGTCTCCGTGTCCATGGCCGAGGGCCTGGAGATCGCCAGCTTCGGCCGTGCGTTGAAGGCCACCCTGGCCACGGCGGGCCAGTCGCTCCCGGCCGGTTTCTCCGCGCACGTGGTGACGTTCCAGCCCGATGTGGTCACGCGTGAGATGGGCAAGATGCACCACGTGATGGGCGAGACGGTGGTGATCGTCATGGCCGTGGTCATGCTGTTCCTGGGCTGGCGGATGGGCCTGGTGGTGGGCGCCATCGTGCCGCTGACCATCCTCAGTTCGCTGCTGGTCATGCGCGCGTTCGACATCGAGCTGCAGATGGTGTCGATGGCGGCGATCATCCTCGCGCTGGGCCTGCTGGTCGACAACGGCATCGTCATCGCCGAGGACATCGAGCGGCGACTCAAGGCGGGCGAGGAACGTCGCTCGGCCTGCATCGAGGCCGGACGCACGCTGGCCGTGCCGCTGCTGGTATCCACGCTGGTCATCGTGCTCGCGTTCTCGCCGTTCTTCCTGGGCCAGACCAGTACCAACGAATACCTGCGCTCGCTGGCCATCGTGCTGGCGGTGACCTTGCTGGGCTCGTGGTTCCTCGGGCTGACCGTCACGCCGTTGCTGTGCTTCCATTTCGCCCGCGTCCATGCGGACGCCGCGGACGACGCCGCGCACGAGTCGCGCTTCTATCGCGGCTACCGTCGGGTGATCGGCTGGGTGCTCGCACACAAGCTGCTCTACGTGGGCGTGATGCTGGCCCTGCTGGGCGGCGCGGGGTGGACGCTATCGCGCCTGCCCTACGACTTCCTGCCGCGTTCGGATCGCCTGCAGTTCCAGATCCCGTTGACCTTCCAGGCCGGCGTGGACGCGCGGCAGACCCTGGACGATGTCACCCGCATCAGCCGTTGGCTGGGCGACCGCAAGGCCAACCCGGAGGTGGAGGACAGCATCGGGTATGTCGCCGATGGTGGCCCGCGCATCGTGCTCGGGCTGAACCCGCCGCTGCCCGGTCCGAACATCGGCTATTTCACCGTGTCCGTGCGGCCCGGCACGGATATCGATACCGTCATCGCGCGTTCGCAGCACTACCTGGCCGATCGCTTCCCCAACCTGCACGCCGAACCGAAGCGTTTCTCGCTGGGTGCCACCGAAGCCGGCGTGGCGGTCTATCGCGTCACCGGAGCCGACGAAGCCACGCTGCGCCGGCTGGGCGACCAGGTGGCGGCCGTGCTACGTGCCCTGCCCGGCACGGTCGACACGCTCGACAGTTGGGGACCGCGCATTCCGCGCTACCGGGTCGTGCCGGACCCGGCGAAGATGCACGCTGTCGGCATCACCCGCGAAGACGTGCTGCACGCCCTGCAGTTGCGCTATAGCGGCTACCAGGCCACCGCCATCGACGACGGCGGTACCAGCGTGCCGGTGGTCCTGCGCGGCAGCGCCACCGAACGCGCCTCGGATGCCGATCCCGGCGATACGGTGGTCTATCCGTCCGACGGCCAGGCGAACGGTGGGCCCGTACCACTGGCCGCCGTGGCATCCGTCGTGCTGGACTCCGAGCCAGGTGTCGTGCAACGGCGCAATCTGAGCCGCGCCATCACGGTGACCGCACGCAACCCCTCCCTCACCGCGCAGGAGATCGCCGACCGCCTCGCGCCCGCCATCGCGCGCATCGCCCTTCCGCCGGGCTACACGATCAACCTGGGCGGCGAGATCGAGGACTCCGCGGAAGCCAATGCCGTGTTGACCCAGTACATGCCGCTGGCCCTGGGCGGGATGCTGCTGCTGTTCGTCTGGCAGTTCAACTCGTTCCGCAAGGTGTTCATCATCGTCGCCAGCATCCCCTTCATCCTGATCGGCGCGACGCTCGCGCTGGTGGTCAGCGGCTATCCGTTCGGCTTCATGGCCACGTTCGGACTGCTTGCCCTGGCCGGCATCATCGTCAACAACGCCGTGCTGCTGCTGGAGCGTATCGACGCGGAGATCGCGGAGGGCCTGCCCCACCACGACGCGGTGATCGAAGCCGCGGTCAAACGCCTGCGCCCCATCGTGATGACCAAGCTGACCTGCATCGTCGGGCTCATACCGCTGATGTTGTTCGCCGGTCCGCTGTGGACGGGCATGGCCATCACGCTGATCGGCGGCCTGCTGCTGGGAACGCTGGTCACGCTCGGCCTCATTCCGCTGCTTTACGACACGCTGTTTCGCACCTGATTCTGTCATCCATCCCGCGGAGAATGTCGCCATGCGCGAACACCACGACACGCCAGTACGTATTCTTTACCTGGACATGGACCCCGGGGCGCAACCGCCCGGGTACGAGACCGTCTACGCCATCCTCGACCCGACCCCTTCGCCACGCTGGCGGGCCGCGTTCCGGCGCTTCGCGCGCAACAGCCCGCCGTTGCTGCGCGGGGTGACGATCCAGACGTTCCAGCGTAAGGCAGCCATCCGTATCGCGGTACCCGAGCAGAACATCGCGGCCGCTCTGCAGGGGCTGAAGACGCTGGTTGCCGACGTCAGCGGACGCACGGGCCGCGTACGTGCCGTGCCGACAACGACGACGACGACGGACCAGGGTGGGCTCAGTGCGGCCCGGCGCTCCCCTTGACGCGGTCGGGAACATCCGAAGCGGGATCGAGGGTGTAGGCATAGGCGACCGGCGGCCGCAGGAACGGCGTGCCGACGGCGGACTGGCCGGTCGTCGTCCGATAGACGTTGTCACGCTCGTAGAACGCATGGGCGTCGCCGGGCTTGTCCAGGCCGATCTCGTTGCTCTGGTGGGTGCCCATGAAATAGTTGGCTTCCGAATACACCACCGCACCGCTGCCCACCTGCAACGCCGTGTACTGTCCCGCACCGGCCCGCGCGGCCGGCCCCGCCGATGGCGGCGACGCATTGTCGAAGTAGTTGTCGTAGGCGTGGATCCAGCCGCGCAACAAGGGGCGGCCCTTGACCCGCGGACCGAACCAGTCGTGGTGAAGCGTGACGTGCAGCGCGTGCGACCCGTAGCTGTAGGAGTCCGACGGGTTGGCGCCGACGATCATGGCCAGCCGTTCGTTGGCCAGGTCGCTATAGCGGCCGACCCAGTTCCACAGAGGGTCCGGGTCCATGGTCAGCCAGGCCTCGGTGAAGTAGAAATGGTCATACGACAACGTGACGTCGTCGGAGCCGAGCGTGACGCTCAGAAGGTCGTCGCTGGTGTCGTAGAACGTGCAGTGGTCGATCCACGCGTTCACCGTCCGCCTAAGCGACACCCCCTCGTAATTGATGCCGATGGTGTCCGGCGTACCGAAGACCTGGGGCGGCAAGGCCTGCAAGTCCGCGATGCGGCCGTGGAAGGTGATGTTCCTTACCACGATGTTCTCGATGGCCTGACCCACGGGCAGTTGTTCGCCGTCGAACTTCAGTTGGATGTTCTCCAGCACCGCCTTGCCGCCGGGCGCGCCTTCGATCGTCGTGTCATTCCACGCCGTGCTGCCGAAGAGGATCGTGACCGGCACCGGACCGCCGTAGATCGCCCCGTCCACCACGATATGGTGCCGGGACGACGCGACCGCCGCACGAAGCTGCGCCAGCGTCGCCACCGTCGTCGCAGACTCAACGGAGCCGGTCGCCGTGGAAAAGCCACCCGTGGCGGCGTGTCCGCTGTGACCGGCACGCACGGCGGCCACGGGCAAAGACAAACCCAGGGCCACGGCGAGGGCACCCAGCGAAAGCGTTCGTTTGATGGTCATGCGGGCGCCTTCCCGGGGATGGTCGACCGGCCCGTCACCGAGCCGAGATGCAACGTGCGGTCCGCGATCGTCGCGACGTCCGCGCGATGCGAGACGACGATCAGGATGGTACGCGGAAGACGGCGTTTCAGGCGCTCCAGCACGATCCGCTCGGAAGCGGCATCCAGTGCGCTGGTCGCCTCGTCCAGTACGGCCAGCGCCGGCTGCCGCAGGATCACCTGGGCCAGCATGAGGCGTTGCAGTTCTCCACCGGACAGGCGGCTGGACGATCCGTGCAACGCGGTATCCAGGCCCTCGCTCGCACGCGCCAGCCGGACGTCCAGGCCCACATCCGCCAGGGCGTCGCGCAAGGCCGCCTCGTCCGCCTCGGGTGCGGCCCAAAGCAGGCACTCGCGCACCGATGTCTGCCATGGCCGCACGTTCTGCCCGACATAGGCACCGTGCCGCACGAGGTCGCGATAACGCCCGAACGCCAGCGGGCGACCATCGAGCGTGGCTTCGAATGCCTCGGGCTCGGCCATGCCAGCCAGCACGTCGACGAGGCTGCTCTTGCCGATACCCGAATCGCCGAAGACCAGGATCATCCGGCCCGGCACCAGGTCCAGGTCGCGTACCTCCACGCCTTCGGTGGGCGGCACGACCCGCAGGCGGACGATCCGCAACGTGCCCGGTGGGCAGGTGGCGACCGCTACCGACCCGGCGGTGGCGCCGAGTCGCGCATAGCGTTCCCACAGTTCGAAAGCCGGCACGGCGGACCGCAGCTGCTGGAAGCTTTGCCGGCTGGACACCATGTACGGGAACAGACGGCCCAGCAGCAGGCAGACGGCGATCAGGGACGCGGGATCGATCCCGTGCCAGTGCCGTGCCAGCACCAGTACGGCGGTGATACCGGCCGCGCCCAGCAGTTCCAGCAACATCCGCCCGGAAGCGACCAGCTCGACCTGACGCGCGTAGCCATGGGCCAGGCGAGCGGAAATCGCGCCGTAACTCGCTTTTTCCGCGGCTTCGCGCCCGAACGAGCGTACGTGGCGAAGGCGCCGCGGAAAATCCTCGCTGTGCCAGAACAGTGTCGTCATGTCCGTCACGTACTGCCGGCTGACCCGCGACTGCTCGCGCCCGAACAGCCGTGACGCGGCGATGGCCACCGCCATCAGCAACGGCGTCGCCAGCATCAGGCCGGGCGACAGCCAGAATGCGAACGCCAGGCTGACCGCCGCGGTGACGCCCGCCACCAGCAACTGCTGCAGCGCCGTGAAACCCTGCACCACGATCTCGATGTTGTACGTGAGCACGTTGGCGATCTCCGCCGACGTGGCATCGGCCAGCGACGCCAGCGGTGCACCGACGAGGCTGGCATGGACACGTCGCCGCAGGTCCAGGCCGTAACGCCCCACCAGTCGCGCACCGACACGTGCCGACTGCCAGCGCAGCCAGGCGAACGACGTGGTAACCGCAAGAAAGGCGAGCACCTGCAGGTCGGGCGGCGGCCGCCATGCAATGCCTATCGCGCCCAGGGGCGCCGCCTGGCCGGGCTGGATCAGCGGCACCAGCAGCAGAGCGGCAAGGCTGCCCACCAGCGCCGAGGCCAACGACAAGGCGACATAGGTGGCCAGGGCGATCCGGTCACCCGGTGAGAGCGAGGTCACCAGCGAACGCAACGGGCCGCGCGAGCGGACACCGGCAGGCATCAGCATGCCGCCATGTCGTGCCGGCGGAGGAGATCGCGCAAGGCGTGGGCCGATGCGCGCGGATGCCGTCCCCGACGCAGTTCGTGACCGCCCAGCGCGCACAGGCCATGCAGGAAACGGCGCCATCCGTGTTGTCCGGCGGCATAGGGCTGGTCGACCTCGATGCGCGCGGCCACGTCCTCGGGGGACAGCGGCGCCAGCAACCGATCGGGATCGGCCGCCATCCGGTCGGAAACGAACACGGCGCCGACCAGGGCCAGCGGCGTGCCCAGCGCTCGCGCGCGCCCACGCAGGTCGGCTTCGAATTTTTCCACGCCGCTGCGCCGGCGGATGACGGGGGCTGCGGCGATCCAGCGGCGGGTCGCCTCATCGTCGACGAAGCGCAACGCATCCGCCCGCACGTGCAGGAAGTTGGCCACGCCGGTCGCCAGCATGCCCGCCGGCTGCACCAGCACGGCATCCTCCGAGACGAAGTCCATGCCCTGCGACAGGCACTGCAGCGCCAGTGTCGACTTGCCGGCACCGCTGCTGCCCAGCAGCAGTACACCGCGCCCGTGCTTGCCCACGCAGGCACCATGCAACGGCACCAGGTCCATGCCGCGCGCCGCCAGCAGGTAGACGGCGAATTCGATCAGTTCGTAGCGAACATGATAGGGATGCGCCAGCATGTCCTGCGACACCACGACCAGCGCATGGTGTCGATCCGGCGAGACCACGACGTAGTTGGATTCATCCATGACACCGCAGAGCAGGCCCGCGCCCGCCTGCGTACGCACCGCGGGCGGTGGCCCGGCGCCATGGCGCGGTTTACGCATGACCAGCCGCAATTCGACGCGAAACACCGACGGCACGTCGTGCCATCGTTGCGCGGGAAGTCCGCCATACGCGGCCTCCACCAGGTCCAGCAACGCCTCGCTGCTACTGTCGAACTGAAAGCGTCCGCCGAGCAGTTCCTTGCATACCGTGAACGGCAGCACCGCGCGCTCCGAGAAGGGATCGGTCACGTCGGGATCTTGCTGGTTGGTCAAGGCCATCTCGCCGCTCGTTGGCCGGGGCCGCGCCGTGACACCGGCGACGCCACGGTCGGAATAGTGATCGTGAGTGCGCCGCCGGCCGGCAAAGGTTGCCGCCGCAAAAAAGCACAACCCATACCGCTCGCAGCGGCACTCACGAGGCAAACCGCGCACAGGCTCAATCGCGATGCTTACGATCCAGGTCGGCCACTCCTACTTCCTTCGCGACGACCGGAAGCAGTGGGAACGCGGCAAACCCTATCCCCCGCTGGCCACGATCCAGATCGCGGCGCTGCTGCGTGACGGCGGCCATGCCCTGTCGCTGTTCGACGCGATGCTGGCCGATGGCGTCACGGACTATGCCCCCACGTTGAAGGAGGCCGCGCCGGATCTGGTCGTCTTCTACGAAGACAACTTCAACTTCCTTACCAAGATGTGCCTGAGCCGCATGCGCGACGCGGCCTGCCGGATGATCGGCGAGGCGCGCGCGGCCGGCGCCCGGGTGATCGTCGCGGGATCGGATGCCTCGGATCACCCCGATGCCTTCCTCGACGCCGGGGCGGACGTCGTGCTGATCGGCGAGGGCATCGCCGCCCTGCTCGCGCTGACGGACCGGCTCGCAGAACGGCCGGACATCGACGCCCATGCCTGGACCGACGGCGTGCCCGGCATTGCCACGCGAGTGACGGGACAGACGCAGGTTCACCGCACCGGCATCCTCCCACCGGATGGACGCCTGGTCGGGCAGCCGGCGTGGGACCTGATCGACATGCCGCGCTACCGCACGTTCTGGCGCGAGCGGCACGGTTACTTCAGCCTCAACATGGCCGCATCGCGCGGTTGCCCGTTCCGCTGCAACTGGTGCGCGAAACCGATCTGGGGCAACCACTACAAGCAGCGTCCCGCCGGGGACGTCGCCGCGGAGATGGCTTACCTCAAGACGACCTACGCGCCTGACCACATCTGGATGGCCGACGACATCTTCGGTTTCCACGTGGACTGGGTCACAGCGTTCGCCGAGCACCTCGAGGCGAACGACGGCTCCATCCCCTTCATGATCCAGACGCGCGCGGACCTGGCCAGCGAGCGCATGGTCACCGCGCTGGCGCGGGCCGGCTGCGCCGAGGCGTGGATCGGCGCGGAGAGCGGCAGCCAGCGCGTGCTGGACCGCATGACCAAGGGCACGCGCGTGCCCGATCTGATCGCCGCGCGCGAACGACTGGGCGCGCAGGGCATCCGCGTCGGTTTCTTCATCCAGCTCGGTTACCTCGGCGAGGCGCTGGACGACCTGCTCGCCACGCGCGACCTGGTGGTCCGCGCCGCACCCGACGATGTGGGGGTGAGCGTGTCCTACCCGCTGCCCGGCACGCCGTTCTACGAAGAAGTGAAAGCCCAGCTGGGCCACCAGACACACTGGGAGGAAAGCGGCGACCTGGCGATGATGTTCCGCGGCGCCTACGATTCCGCTTTCTACCGCAGCGTGCGCGACCTGCTGCACGAGGAGGTCACGCTGCGCCATGCACCCGCGACACAGCGCGACGCGCTGGACGCCCGCTGGGATGTGCTGGTGGCCCGCGAACACCTGCACCGCAACGAGAATCCCACGCCGGTGCCGCGCGAGGCGAGGCGACGTATCGCCTTGACCCAGCTTTGAGCGCGGGCCTGCCGCCACTGTCGTCCATCCGCCGGGGACTGCGGCACGCGACCGAAGCGTTGGCCGTCCAGCTGGCCATGCCGGCACCGGAAAGCACCACGCCCGACTGGACCGACCTGCAATGGCGGCTCGCCCTGGCCGCGGCCGCCGCGCATGGCGTGTCGCCCCTGCTGGCCGCGCACACGGGCTGGCAGCACCCGTGCTGGAACCCGTTCCTCGCCGAACAGCGCGCCCATGTGGAGGCACGCCACCGGCGTATCGCGACGCTGCTGGAACGTATCGATGCCGGTGCGCGCGCGGCATCGGTCTCGCTGGTGGCCCTGAAGGGCTCGGCCCTGCATGCCCTGGGCGTCTACACACCTGGCGAGCGACCGATGGCGGACATCGACCTGCTGGTCGCCGAGGCCGACCTCGACGCCGCGTCCGGGCTGTTGAAGAACCTGGGCTATGTGGAATCCTTCGCGCACTGGCGGCATCGTGCGTTCAAGCCGGCCGTGGGCGCGCCGACGGTCGGCCTGGGCGAACATCGCGATACGCCGGTCAACATCGAGCTGCACACCCGTATCCAGGAACGGTTGCCCATCGCCACGGTGGACATCACCGCCCGCGTGCCGCTGCACGAGCCGGGCATCCAGCCCTACCCGTCACACGGCGCCCTGATGTGCCACCTGCTGCTGCATGCCGCCGGCAACATCTGCGGCCGCAGTATCCGGCTGCTGCACCTGCACGACATCGCCCTGCTTGCCGCACGCATGGATACCCCGGACTGGGACGTGCTGTGGACCGACGGCTCCGCATGGTGGGCGTTCCCACCGCTGGCGCTGGTCTCGCGGTACTACCCCGGGTCGATCCCGCCTGCGGTGGTCGCACGGCTGGATGGCGAGTGCCACGGCTGGCTACGGCGCACCTCGCGCCGCCGCACGCTCACGCAACTGTCGTGCTCCGCGCTCTGGGCACAGGCGCTGCCCGGGATCGAATGGGCGCGCACGATGCGGGACATCGGCCGCGCCGTGCGCAACCGCTTCCGCCTCACCGAGGAAAACGTGCAGGAGCGCGCCGACCTGGCGCGTACGCAGCTGTGGCTGCAAGGCCAGGCCTGGGTGAAGCGCAGCCACGGTCGGCGGATACTCACCCGGCTGACCCGGCCGGTGCCGCGCATGGACACGCTCTACGTCGTGCGCGCCGCACTCGGCTACGGCGTCAGTCGTCCGGGCTGACCGCGCCGCGGCGGGCGCGCACCTCACGATAGAGCGTCTCGAACGCGCGCGACGTCATGTCGGCGTCCTCGGCCACGGCGCGCTGCTGCGCTTCCCTGGCAAGCCGCAGCCGCAGGTCTTCGTCGTCGAGCACCCGCTGGATGCAGCCGGCCAACGCCCCGGCGTCGTTCACCGGCACCGCCAGCGCTGCCGCCGGGGCCCACTCCACGAGATGACCGACGGCGGTGCCCACGGTGGGCACGCCGGCCACGGCGGCTTCCAGCACGACCAGCGGGCCGGCCTCATGCAACGACGACACCAGCAAGAGGTCGGCGGCCACCAGCAGCGGCTGCAACTGCCGCTGTGTGCGAAAACCGAGGAAATGCACGCGGTCGTCCAGTCCCAGCCGTTGCGCCAGCGCGTGGATCTCGCCGTCCAGCGTATCGACACCGACGATATCCAGCACGAACGGTGAGGTCACCCGCGCCATGGCATGCAGCAGCGTGGTCTGGTCCTTGACGCGGTTGAGGCTGGCCACGTGGATCAGCCGCGCCGTGCCCTGCGCGCGGCGACGCGGTGCCCGCACCGGCCATGCGTCGAGGTCCACGCCCAGCGGCAGGCGACGTGCTGCTACCCGCAGGCCGCGCAACGCGTCAATGATCGGCGCACTGGCCGCGGTCACCGCATCGGCGAAGCGCAGTACGAAGGTTTCGCGCAGGCGACCCTTCCAGTCACGGCGGCCGCCGTAGCCGATGGCATGCAGCGCCACCAGTTCCCCGCCGGCCACATGGACCGCGCTCGGGCGAGCGATCAGCATCGCCGCGACCACGGCGATCAGTCCGCAATCGCCGGAAAAGATCGACTGGACCAGGTCGAACGGTGCGATGCGGTGTTCGGCGCGGATCGCCGCGACGGCGCGCAGGCGCGATCGCCGCCGGCCGATGTTGTGGATCTTTGCGCCGACCAGCCGCCATGTGGCCGGCAGCGGCTCCTGGTACAGCACGAACACGTGCACCTCGTGCCGACGGGCCAGCCGTTCGATCAGCGCCAGGAACACGGGAATTACCCGGTACTCGCCGGAGCGGTCGACACCCCCGGGAAGCACGATGGCCAGCTTCATGCCCTGCCCTCGTGTCGATGGCCCACGAGCGCGGCATACGCCTCGGCCCAGTGGCTACCCACGGCCGCGAACGACAACGCCTTGTCGAAATGCGCGCGTACGCTGGCCGCCGAGGGTCGCCCGGCCGACGCACGCACCAGTGCCGCGGCCAGGCTTCCGGCATCGCCGACCGGCCAGAGTTCGCCGATGCGCCCGAGCGTGAGTGCGCGAAACGCGGGAATATCCGTCACCACCGGGGTGACCCCGCACGCGAGCGCCTCCAGCAGGGCAAAGCCGCAGCTTTCGGCGCGACTGCCCGAGACGAACAGATCGGCGGCCTGGAGCGCGGTCTGCACATCGGCGTGGGCCAGGTTGCCGAGCAGGTGCACGCGTCGGGCGAGACGCCCATCCTCGGCCACGCGCCGTTGCACCTGCGCCAGCATCGGTGCGGTGCCGAACGCGATCCACAGGTGCGCGTCCGGCAGGTGCAGCGCGGCCCGCGCGAAGCCTTCCAGCACGGTGAGCGGGTCCTTGCCTTCGGCGAGATGGCCGATCGAGAGGACGCACGGGCTGCCATGCAGGCCGCTCTTCGCGCGTGCCGTCGCCCTGTCGCCCGGAACGAACCGGCTGCTGGACTCCGGGATGGCGAACACACGCGTGCCGGGCGCGAACAGACCGGCCGAGGTGAAGGGCATGGCCATGGCCGCCGAGGTGAAGGCGACCCCCGACGCCGCGGCGTACCAGCGACGGTACGGCAGGCGCAGCCAGCGGGTCGGCGGCGGGTCGGCATGGTCCTGGATGAGGATGGGCAGGTCGGGCAACCGTCGGTGCAACTCGAAGGCATCGTGCGCGAAGCCCAGGCCATGCAGGTGGAGCACATCGGGCGACAGCCGGTACAGCACGTCGACGAAGCGCACTGCGCGCGTCGCCGCCGACGTCGTGCCGCGCAGGTCGACGAAGTGGTAATCGATGCCCTGCCGGGTGAGATGCAGGTCGCATGCCGCGGCTTGGACGACCGAGACCCGCGTGCCGGCGGTGGCCGTCGCCTCGGGAATATCCGCCATCGACGGCCAGTGGACGAACAGCTCCTCGGGGCTGCACGCCGCCGGCATGGGCTGCACGTTGACCTGCGCGACGTGCACCCTACAGCCCGGAAACCTGTGGCAGGCGCAGGCGCACTAGGCGGTTGGCGAGGTTGAGTTCCCACGGCCGGTCGTAGCGCCCCTGCCGGTAGCGACGTGCGGCCAGCGCGCTCAGTCCTCGCTTGGCCCACGGCGGCGAACGCAGGTCCTGCACGGTGGGAAAGCGGCAACGCAGCACCGTGACGAAGTCCTGGATATGCCGGCGCAGGTCGTCGGTGAGCCAGGGGGCGTCGGCATGGCAGGCGTAATCCACCCAGCGCTTCTGCATCCACTCCTCCGGTGACGTCGGGAAGACCACGGGATCGCCATTGAGGTCGCGCAACGCCATGCCGGGGTGCTTGCCGCGATCCTTCTCGTGCTTGCTCGACTCCGGCAGCGGCGTGTAGATGTAGACGATGATCTCGGACGCGGGGTTGATCTTCTTCAGCTCACGGATGAACTCGAACGTGAGATGGGTCTCTTCCTCCGTATTCTCCGGCGGCGCCACCATGAAGGACAGTTCCGGGATCACCCCGTGCCGGCGGCACAGTTCCGCCACTTCCAGCGTCTGGTCCGGGCGTGTGCCCTTGCGGATTTCCTTCAGCATCTGGCCGTTGGGCGACTCCGCGCCGATATACGCCATCTGCAGGCGGCTCTTCCGCACCAGTTTCCAGGTGCTCTCGGACAGCTTCAGCAAGGCGTCCGAGCGGGCGTAGCACCACCAGGGCATCTCCAGCTTCGCCATCACTTCCAGCAGCGGGATCATGTCTTCCTCGCGATCGAAGAAGTTGTGATCGAAGAACTGGACGGAGTCGGCCCCCAGTTCGTGCTTGAGGTAACCCAGGTCGCGTTCCAGCCGTGCCGCGGTCGGCAGCGCCGTGGTGCCGCCGAACATCGCGGCCACGCCGCAGAACGTACAGCGGAAGCGGCAGCCGATCGCCGCCTGGTGCGCGACGGTACGCCGGCCCAGGAACGTGCGCGCGAGGTAGCGACGTGGATCGCCCAGCTTGTCGTAAGGCAGCACGATGCCACTGTCGCCGAGCGAAAAACGCCGGTTGGGGTTGTGCACCACCATGCCGTCCCGCTTCCACGACAGGCCGCCGATGGTCGCCATGTCGCGCCCCGGTGTGGTCAGTGCGGCCATCAGTTCGGGCAGGCTTTCCTCGCCCTGCCCCCGGATCGCGTAATCGACATACGGGGCCGACAGCGCGGTATCGGTATACAACGTGGGGAAGTAGCCGCCCCACACGATCGGCAACTGCGGGAAGCGCTCGCGGATCGCCTTCGACACGGCGATGGACGGCTCGATCTGCGGACCGCCCATGACGCTGATGCCCACGGCATCGAAGCGTTCGTGCGCCAACACGTCCAGCGTGGCGCCGACCACGTCGCGGTGCACGTTGCCATCGACGATGCGGCTGTCGCCATGGCGGTCCAGCGCCGCGGCCAGGTGCAGCAACGACAGCGGGAACCGCGCGCTCGACGGCGAGGTGATGGTCGGGTTGACCAGCAACGTCCGCGCACCGGCGGGCGTGGTCTGGAAAGCATTCATGGAAGGCGCCTCAGCTGGAACACCAGGGCGACGGGCACGTGCAGCGCCGCCGGATCGAATCGCGCGCCGGCAGGGATATCGGCGGGATCGAGCATCGGCTCGATGACCCGCTCGATCGCCAGGCCCAGCGCGGTGCACGCCGCGTGCCAATGGCCGTAGAGGTGACGCGTGTGGCGGACGGCGTAACGTTCGCCGCCTGCGCGGAAATCACGCTGCCAACCAAGCGCCGCGCCGATCGGATGGAAATCGCTGCACACCACGCGGCCTCCCGGACGCGTCACGCGATGCAGTTCGGCCAACGCCGGGTGCAGGTCGGGCAGATGACCGACCACCAGCCCGCATACCGTCAGGTCGGCCGTCTCGGCGGGGGCCGGCAGCGCGGTGAGGCTGCCTTCGTGCAACGCCACCCGCCCGGCATCCGCATGCCCGGCCAGCGCACCGCGTGCACGCTCCAGCATGGGCGGCGACAGGTCGATGCCACGGACGTGGGCGGCGCCGCGGGCCAGCGCGTGCAGCACGTAGCGGCCGCTGCCGCAGCCGGCATCGAGCACCCGCATGCCGTCCAGGCGCCCGGGCAGCAGCGCGAGCATCGCGCGCTCCTCCGCCAGCATCACGGGGTTATGGGCATGGGGCGGATAGCTGTCGGCCCAGAGGGCGTAGGCTTCCGAGGGGTCGAGCACGGGGACGCTCAGCATGCGCGTTGCCGCGAGCGCGCTTCGACCCGCGCCAGGCCCGGCTCCAGGGCCAGCACGGCGGGATCGGCGAGCGTGCGGTCGAGCAGTTTCGGCCGGCCGTCCAGGGTGACCGCCACCGTCTCGACACCCGCGGCGTCGAACCAGTCGGCGAAATCCGGATCGGCGATGCGCGGCAGGCCGCCGCGCACTACCGCGCGCAGCTCGGCCCGCGAGGCGTTCAGCAGGCTGCGTGCCGCCGGACCGCCACGGTCCTCCACGATCACCATGTCCGCTTGCGCGCCATGGACCAGCTCGCCACGCCCCGGTGTGCGCAGGATACGGGCGGCATCGGTGGTCACCAGGGCCAGTAGCGAAGAGGCGGCCAGGCCGTCGCGTGACCCGGCCACCCGCAGTTCCTCCAGCAGGTCGCGGCTGCCGCTGACGCGCGAATCGGTACCCAGCGCCAGGCGGCCGGCCTCGTGCAGACGGTGCGGGTCGAGCGTCCGGCCCAGCAACGCCCGGTTACTCGACGGGCACCAGACCACGGCGGCGCCGGCGTCGATCACGCGATCCACGTCGTCCGCACCGAGGCCGACACCGTGGATCAGCACCGTGTGGGATGCCAGGCAACCCAGCGCATCCAGCCGAGTCAGTTCGGAGCCGGCCACCTCGTCCGTGCCTTCGGCCAGGTGGATCATCCAGGGACGATCCGTGGCACACGCCGCGAAACTCTCGTTCACCGGCGGACCGTAGTCGGGACCGCCCAGCGCATAGCTCCAGCCGAACCCGCGCAGCACGCCGACGGGAAAATCCTCCGCATCGAACACGGCATGCGCGGGATCGTGGTGGGCGACGAACGTGGTGCCGGCCAGCAGGTTCTTCAGTGCCCCGTGGCGCAGGCGCGCCGCCTTGGGCACGGCCAGCGCGGCGGCCACCGCGGGATCGGCAAAATGTGCCTGGAACGCCTCGATCCACGCGTAGCTGTTCGGAAACGGCGCGGCATGCTGCAGCGGGGGCACGCCGTTGATGTGCAGGTGATCGTGCGCGTTGATCAGGCCGGGGAAGACGAGATGATCGCGCAGGTCCACCCGATACGACGTGGTACCCGCGGCGATGACGACGCGCCCCGCACGCATGCCCATCGGCAGGCGCGACACACCCTCCGGCGACACCGTCACCGCGCCGCGCAGGTCGACGTCCGAGCACCGTCGCGTCACCGTCATCGCCTTATCGCCGATGCATGACGATCAGGAAATGATCGCCCATGTCGCGCAACAGCGGCACCTCGCCGAGGCGATCGTCCCAGCGGCCGAGCCGTTCGTAGCGTGCGGGACGACGCCGGTAGCGGTCCACGAGGTACGGCGGCGGCATGAACAGGCTGAGTGCGCGGTAGCTGCCCAGGGTGAACGACGGCGCGAACGCGCGGTAGAACTCCCGCGGCAGGTAGTAGTACGTCCAGATCGTGTGGTTGTTCATGCCCACGGCGGTGGCGCCGCGCGCCGCACGTACCGCGGCCCGGCGGAACCGGCCCCGGCGCGCGTAGTGCGCCACTTCCCAGGGGCAGATCCGGCCCATCACCGAGAACACCAGCGTGCCGCCCGGCGCCAGCAGCCGCGCGCATTCGGCGGCCACCGCGGGCAGGTCGGGCGCGCAGTTCAGCGGACCGAAGTTGGAATAGATGGCATCGAAGGTGCCCTCCAGCCGGTCCAGCTGCTGGATGCCCAGGTGGGTGGCCGTCACCCGCGAGGTGAGGGCCGCGGCTTCGGCGCGGTCGCGTGTGCGCGCGATCATCTGCGGCGACCAGTCCGTGGCCACCACGCGGAACCCGCGCCGTGCGAACTCGATGGCGTCCAGGCCCGTGCCGCAGCCCAGGTCGAGCAGGCGCGCGCCCGCGGCCACCTGGGCGTGCACCGTGTTCCACAGGGTGATGCGCATGCGCTGGATCAGTTCGTTGTTGCCGCGCGGGCCATCGTAATCCGCTGCCACGCTGTCGAAGGCCTGCTGCGTTTCCAGCAGCTGTGTGTCATCCAGTGTGTGCCGACCGCTCATCTGTCTCTCCTGCCCGGAACCGTGAGTGCCGCATCGGCCGCATTCGGTTCAACGCGGCGTGCCCGGCCGGCGGCATCGCGGGCCACAGCCACCCCGCAGCCCAGCAGCAGGCCCATCACCAGCCCGATCGCCCAGATCATCACCGGATGCGGCGAGACCTTGTCCGCAGGCACGTAGACTGGCCACGGCATGGAGGTCTCGAAGGTGTAGTTGGGAATGAGCCGCGCCACCATGTCGCTCTCGGCCTGCTGCAAGCCGCGGATGTCGTCGTTCTTCCTCGACAGCGCGATGGCCGCCACACCGCCGCCCATGCCGCCTGCCGCCGCTTCGCGGGTCAGGCGGTCACGATCCTCCAGCGCGATGCGCAGGTCCTTGCGGATGTCGTCCAGGTGCTGGTGCGCCAGCCGCAGTGGCAGCTCGCCGATCTGCCGGTGGATCGCCGCCAGCGCGTTCGCCGTGGCATAGGCCAGGTCGCTGGCCTGGCGCGCGGAATAGCCACGCACCTTCATGCGGATCAGGTTGGCATAGGGCTCGGGATCGAACTTGAGGCTGGCGCGGTACAGCGACGCCTCCGGCGAGGTCACGGCCAGGCCCGCACCGGTGGTCACCGCATCCTGGAACGCACGGGTCTGCAGGCGTTCAATGGTCCGCAGCAGGGTCTCGATTTTCGGATCCTGGCCGGAGGGCGTGGGTGCGATCTGGCCGATCTGGATCCAGCCCGACGCCTCCCACTGGCTGCGTGCCACGCGGGCGTACGCGAAGGTCAGGCCAAGCACCAGCACCAGCGTGCCGAGCACCCAGCGCCAGCGACGACACAGCACGCGCCACAGGTCGATCAGGTAGATGTCATCCGGTTCCATGGGAACTCACTTCGAGGGGTGTGGGGAAGGCGCTCGCGCGGCGATCGGGCAGCCAGGCGGCGAACAGCTGCATCGCCAGGCACAGGACGATGAAACCGATATGGGTGAAGGTGTAGGCCTGCGGCGCGAACGGGCTCATCACGGCCACGTACGCCACGCGCAGGAAGATCAGCAGGGGAAACAGCGAGGCCCCGCGCAGCAGCCAGGCGCTCCAGCGCAGCATCGCGTAGAGCCCGACCATGGCCGCCACGGCACCGAGCGGCCCCATCGCCATGACGAAGGGAAAGAACTCCGTACCGATGTTGATGTTGGAGGCGTCCAGCGGGATGTCCGTGCCCGCCGTGGCCACCGAGCCGTTGAACGGCACCAGCTGGTTGACCAGGAAATCGGCGTTGACGTAGTGCCGGGCCAGGATGCCGCCGAAGTTGTAGGGCCCCGCGCTGGTGTACAGCAGCAGCCACTTGATCGCCTGCGGCATGGCCAGGTACAGCGAGCCGAACGGCAGCGTGACATGCTCGATCGAGCCCGAGCGCAAGGTGCCCAGCACGGAGAAAGCCACGCCGCCGGCCAGCGCCAGCAGGCCGATGACCTTCCAGGGTAACGGCCGGCTCTCGTCACGCCGGAACACGATCACCAGGCCCATCGCGATCAGCCCGGCGAACAGCCGGTTGCGGTCGATTACCAGGATGGGAAAAACCACCCCGACGAGGATCAGCGCGTTGCGCAGCCAGCGGCGCCGCACGCAGAGCAGGCCGATCGACGGCAGGGTCCAGCACATGTCGGAGATGTGCCGCACGTGCTCGCGGCCGTTCTCCATCGTGGCGTACGAGGCCGGGTTGTCGATCAGGGGGATGGAAAACGCGGTGAGGTCGACCAGGCACGCGATCACGACCATCGCCGCGAAAGCCAGCGCCACGAATGCGTCGCGCGTGCCCGCGTAGCGATGCCGGCGGAACGACGCCATCGCCGGCAGGCGCGTCGTCGAGAAGGCATCCACGAAGAGGATCGCCGCCGCCGTCGTCATCAGCAGCAGGATGCCGGCCAGGTAACCGTCCGGCAGGTCGTAGGTCAGCAGCGTCAGGCTGCAGGCCAACAGGATCGGCAGGCCGAGGTAGGCCGAGGGCCAGCGAAGCAGCTGCATCACGTGGCCTGCTCCGGACGATGCGGCGCGGCGAAACGCAGGCGGGACGTGACCACCAGGCCGGCATACACCGCGAGGTGCAGCGCCACGCGCGTGTAGCGCTTGTGCAGGAAGGCGATCTTCGCGCCAAGGTACTGCGATTCGGCGCGAAGCAGGCTGCGATAGGGTTCGTCGAACAGTTCGGCGCGGCGGATCGCCACCTGCCGTGCCTCGGACAGGTTGATGATCCGCGTGGCCACGTGCGTGGTCTTGCTCAGGTTGGTCTCGTGCAGGCGGTAGGCGCACACGCCCACGTCGATGAAGCCCAGCGCGTCGTGCGCGGCCAGGCGCAGGAACAGGTCCCAGTCGTCGATCCGCAAGCCTTCGGTCCAGCGCGACACTGTCTCGAGCGCGCTCTTGCGGATCAGCGTCACCGGGCCGCCCACGGCCCAGCGGGTGATCACCGCGCGGCGAATCCCGTCATCGGTGCGGTACAGGCGCTTGTCCGCCTGGTGCAGGTCGCACATGCCGCTGTCGTGCAGCTTGCGTCCCTCCCCGTCCACCACGATGGAATCGCCGATCACCGCACCCTTGCGCGGATGGGCCAGCAGGTAGCGTACCTGGGCATCCAGGCCGCCCGGCAGCAGGTAGTCGTCGCTGGAGCCCAGGCGCAGCATCTCGCCCCGCGCCCGCGCCACCAGCTCGTTGAGCGTGGCGGTGATGCCCTTGTTCTCCCGCCGCACGAATTCGATCGGCAACTCGCCCTCGTGCAGCGCCACCCAGGCGGCGATGCGATCGGCGGTGCCGTCGGTCGAGCCGTCGTCGATCACGACGATTTCCTTGGCCGGGTACGGGTCCTCCAGCACGCTGTCGAGGAAGCGCTGGACGAAGCGTTCGTGGTTGAACGCCGGGATCAGCACGGAGACCAGCGGCATCGCCGCCACGTTCCTTACCGGTTGTGCCGCCATGGTCATAGCCCCCCCAGGTAACGGCGCACCACCACGATATTGAACACGAGGTAGGCGCCGTAGTTGATCGCGAACGCGTACATGGCGCCGACGACGCCAAACCGCGCGGTGAGGATGAAGACCAGCGCCAGGTAGCTGGCGGCGAACACGCATTCGGAGACGACGAACAGCCGCGTCATCGCCTTGGCCAGCATCACGTACGACAGGATGAACGAGGCGATCTTGACCACGTCGCCCACCAGCTGCGGGCCATACAGTGGATTGGCCGGGGCGAAGGCGTCGGTGAACAGCAGCTGCGTGATCCACGCGCGCAGCACGTACACGGCCAGGGCGAGCACCGCCACCACCGGCACGACGATGCGGAAACCCTGGCGGAGCTCGCGCACCAGCGCGCCGCGCTCGCGGGTCGAGGCCAGCTTGGGCAGGTAGTAGATATTGATCGCCGCGGTGAGGAACAGCAGGTAGGCGTCCGACACGCGGGTCACCGCCTGCCAGTAGCCCACCTGCTCCCAGCCGAACTCGCCGGCCAGGCGGTTGCGCACCACCAGGGTGACCAGCGGCGGCAGCAGCGCGGAGCTGAGCGTCATCACGGAGAACCGCGCCAGCCGCAGCACCATCTCGCCGTCGAAGCGCCAGCGCAGCATGCCGCGGTGAAAGTACGGACTGGTCCACCATGTGGGCACCGCCACCACCAGCCAGAGCACCTGGCCCAGCACCAGCGCGAGCAGCGCACCGTACAGGTGCCATCCGCGCGCCAGCCAGAGCGCCAGCGCGATCCCCAGCACCGAGCCGGTGACCTGGATCAGGGCCAGGCGGCGCACATCCATGAAACCGTTGACCACCGCCAGGATGTAATTGAGCAGCGCGATGCCCACCTGCGCCAGCGCAAGGATGCGGATCAGGCCCGCGTAACCCGCATCGTCCAGCAGCCAGGACGCCAACCCGCGGGCGAAGATCAGCGCAGCCACGCCCATGAACAGGGTCGCGCACAGCGAATACCACAGCGCCGCAGCGAGGAAACGCGCCACCCGCTCGGGATCGTCGCGGAACTCGGCCACGTACTTGACGATGGCCGAACCGATGCCGCCCCCGGCCAGCACGGCCAGCACCGACATCAGGCCCATGAACTGGCCCAGCTTGCCGACGCCCTCGGGGCCGGCGTACGCCGCGACCAGCTTGATCACGACCAGCGCGGCGATCAGTCGCGCACCCGTGCCCAGCGCCGAATAGAAACCCGTGCGGACGAGGCTCATGCAGACCCGTCGAACGACGCGCAGGCGGCGATCACGCGGTCGATGTCCGCGTCGCCCAGGGTGGGACCCATCGGCAGGCTCAGCACCTCGTCCTGCAGGCGCTCGGTCACCGGCAGCGACAACGCGCGTAGCGAGGCATACGCCGGCTGCCGATGCGGCGCCGTGGGGTAATGCACCTGGGTCTGGATGCCCCTCGCCCGCAGGTGACGCTGCAACGAGGCACGCAGGCGGCAGCGCACGACGAAGAGATGCCAGACATGGCGGCCCTCCTCGGGCGTCGACGGCACCAGGATCTGCGGATGGCGCAGCCCCGCGCGGTAGCGTGCCGCCACGCGGCGGCGCACGGCGGTATCGCTGTCGAGGTAACGCAGCTTCACGCGGAGCAGCGCCGCCTGCATCTCGTCCAGGCGCGAGTTCAGGCCCTGCTGGGGATGCACGTATTTCTCGACGGAACCGTAGTTGCGCTGGGCCGCCACGCACGCCGCCAGCTGCGCGTCGTCGGTCACCACTGCGCCCGCATCACCGAGTGCGCCGAGGTTCTTGGTCGGGAAGAAACTGAAGGCCGCCGCGTCGCCGAAGGCACCGGCGCGACGGCCCTGCGCGTCCAGCGCGCCGTGCGCCTGGGCGGCGTCCTCGATCAGCAACAACCCGTGCCGGCGCGCCAGTTCGCCCAGGGCGTCCATGTCGGCCAGTTGGCCATAGAGGTGCACCGCCATGATCGCGCGGGTACGCCGCCCGATGGCGGCGCCCGCGCGCTGCGGATCGAGATTGAAGGTCTGCGGGTCCGGCTCCACCGGTACGGGCACGAGGCCGTTCTGGCTGATGGCGAGGAAACTGGCGATGAAAGTATTGGCCGGCACGATCACCTCGTCGCCGTCGTGCAACATGCCCAGCTGCTTGTACGCACGCAGGATCAGCGACAGCGCATCCAGGCCGTTGCCGACGCCGACCGCGCAGGCCACGCCGCAGTAGTCGGCGAACTCGCGCTCGAAGGCGGCCAGCTCGTCGCCGAGGACATACCAGCCCGAATCGATGACGCGCGCCGCGGCGGCCTTCAGTTCATCGGCGAACCTGGCATTGATCTGCCCCAGCGGCAGGAAGGGAACGTCGCTCACGGCGTCCACTCGTAGAAATCGTGTACGACGGCGCGCGCACCGAAGGATTCCTTCTGCGCAACCAGCCCGGCATTGAGTACCTGGCCGCCCTGCTCCGTCGATATGCCAAAACTGAAGTGCTGGCGGTCCGCATAGGTGTCGCGGATCAGGTGCTCCAGTGTCAGGCTGAGGGCGCCTAGCGCCCGGCCCTGTTCCGAGGCTGCCATGTATTGGGTGTGCACCACGCGGCCGAAGTCGTAGACCAGCACGCCCGCCAGCAGCTCGCCGTCACGGCGTGCCTCGTGCAGCGCGATGGCCTCGGGAAACCGTGAGCGCAGCCGCTGCAACTCGTCCAGGCGGTGTGTCGGCGAGGCATCGTGCCTGCGCAGCGCGTCCGTCAGCAGGGCGTGGAAACCCTCCAGGTCGTCGCCCGGGGTCACGTCGATGCCGGCCTTGCGCGCCTTGCCGATGTCATGCCGGCGACCTTGCGAGAACGCGAACGGTTCGCGCAGCGCGATCGCCGACGACAGGTCGCGCCGTACCAGCCGCGCACCGAGCCGGTGCAGCGCGTAGAGGTCTTCGTCCGCATGCCCCGACTGGAACACGCGTGGCACCGCCTTGTAGAGAATCCGCGATACACCGCGCCCACGGTAGTGCGCGCCGATCGCGGCGAACGCATCGAGCATGGCTTCGGCGCGCAGCGCGGCCGTGGAAATCAGGCCCGCATAGGTCAGGCCGCCATGGCTGACGATGCCGTCGTCGTGCGCACTGGCCGGAAACACCCCGACCATCTCGCCCGCCTTTTCCACCACCAGCGACGCGTCGATGAAGCGGTCCGCGTGGTAATCCATGTAGCCGCGCCGGTGCAGCAGGTTGCCGTTGCGCGAGCGCGCGACCAGGGCGTCCCAGTTCGCGGCATCCGCGGCGATATATGGCCTAACCGCAAGCACCGTTCGCCTCCTCGTGCCATGCATCGTGGGCGTGTGCCACGCCGAAACCGTCCACGCCCATGTCGTTGCC
Source organism: Luteibacter sp. PvP120 (assembly GCF_054055715.1). Classification (NCBI taxonomy): domain Bacteria; kingdom Pseudomonadati; phylum Pseudomonadota; class Gammaproteobacteria; order Lysobacterales; family Rhodanobacteraceae; genus Luteibacter; species Luteibacter sp. PvP120. The sequence goes on from NZ_JBSRXP010000001.1 coordinate 970,758, forward strand.
GTTGTAGAACATCCACAGCGTGTCGCGCTGGCGGATCAGGGCGGGATAGCAGACCACCCGCGAGTCCCAGCCGGTCTCGGCCAGTGCCAGGCCCAGCGTCTCGTCGCGTCGCGTCCAGGCCAGGCCGTCGTCGCTATAGGCCACACCGGGGAAATACTCGCCGGTGACGTTGCCGCGCGTGAAATACATCACGTAGCGGTCGTAGAGCCGATAGACGCGGGGACGACCGATCCGGTATTCCGTGCCCTGGGGCAGCAGGCAGACATGGTCCTCGCGCGGCAGCCGCGTGAGGTCGTCCGTCTCGGTATAGCGGATGTGGTAACGCGGGAAGTCGCAGCCGTCGATGGATTCCCAGTCGTCGCCCACCGCGTACCACAGGCGCCAGCGTCCCTCGTCGTACAGCGCGGTATGCACGGCGCCGATGGTGCTGCGTCCGTGGGCCCGATCCAGGATCGGGGTCTCCTGCGTACGGAAGAAGCGCTGGCCGCCGTCGATCGAACGCGCCAGCCCGGTGAAGGCCAGGAACTTCGCCTTGGCCACCCGCTGGAAGCCGACGTAGAACATGTACAGGCCACCCGGCCCGTCCACCACGTCGCCCAGGATCACGCCGTTGTCGTCGAAGCAGCCGTCGCGGCCGATATCCAGCACGGGCGCGGCGCTGACGCCCAGGATCACCGAGGGATCGTCCGCCCGCACATCCACGTAGCCGATCCGGCTGACACCGTCCTCGTCGCGAAACCCCGCGTAGACGCGGATGCGCTCGTCGTCCAGGCGATACGGCGTGGGGGTGAGTGCGGAGTGCCGCATCCAGCCGCCCACGCCCTGCCGCGCCGTGTCGAACACCAGTCCCTTCCGCGTCCACACGAACATGGCGCGCCTCAGAGCTTCGCGTCGAGACTGGACTTGCCGGGCACGGCACGGGCCGGCGAGCCGACGTAGATCCGGCCGGGCTCGGTATCGCGGGTCACCAGCGCCCCGGCGCCGATGAGGTTGTCGGCAGCCACGGTGACGTGGTCGTTGAACGTGCTGTTGACGCCGATGAAGCTGCCCTGCCCGATATCGCAGTAACCCGAGATCACCGCATGCGAGGCGATGAAGACGTGGTCGCGCACCACCGTGCGGTGACCGATGTGGTTGCCGCTCCACAGGATGCAGTTGTCACCGATGCCGACGAAGGGCTGGATGACATTGCCCTCGAAGATGAAGCTGTTCTCACCGATCTCGGCGGTGCGCCACACGAAGGCACGCGAGCTGACATAGGTGGCGAACCGGTAGCCCCGGGCCTTCGCCTCCATGTACAGGCGCATGCGCAGGCGGTTGAGCTGGCTGGCGGGAATGGCCACGAAGACATCGAAGTCGCCGGGCGGATGGCTCTGGGCCAGCGTCTCGAACGGCACCACGGGCCGGCCGGCCAGCATCGGCTGCGTGATGTAGTCGCGTTCCACGCTGAAGGCCACCACGTCGCGGTCGCTGTCATGCTCGAAGTATTCGCAGGCGATCATCGCGAACTCGCCGGCACCCACCAGCACCAGGGGGCGACTCATGCGGCACCGCCTTCGGCGTAGGCCGCCACGCCGTTGACTTCGCGCAGGAACGCGTCGTAATCGACGATGTAGTCGTCCACGTCGTAGTACTGGTCGGCCAGCACCATCAGCACGCAGTCGTCGCTGAAATCGTAAAGCTCGCGCCAGACCATGCTGCCCAGGAGCAACCCGTGCGCCGGATCGTCCAGGGTCACCCGCGCCGGGCCGGTGCCGTCGTCGAGCAGGAAACTGACCGAGCCGCACACCGCGATCGCCAGCTGGTTCAGGTGGCGATGCGCGTGCCGCCCGCGGTGCACCCCGCCCTTGGTGGCGAACAGGTAGTAGACGCGGCGGATCTCGAACGGGACATCCCGCTCCTGCTCCAGGGCGACAAGCATGCCACGGTGATCGCCGTGCGACTGCAACGGTATGCGTTCGATTTCCATGCTCAGGACCAGGCCGGTAAGTGAGTACGTCCCACGAGGCTGAGTGCCACCCCCCAGCGAAAAGGTTGCGACGGTCGTCGTGCCCCTGTGGCGCAACCTTTCGCCGCAGTCGCGGCACTCAAGGCGTATGAAGCCACCTTCCGACCTCTCGCCCGACTTGCCTTATCCGCGCCGCGTGCAGGTGCTGCACTGGCTGACCGTCGCCGCGCTGATCGCGGCCGCGGCTTTCATCCTCACCCGCGACGAGCTTTCCAGCCGCGCCTGGCGTGGCTGGCTGATGGAAGGACACCGGCATGCCGGCCTGATCGTGCTGCTGCTGTTCGTTGCGCGCATCCTGGTTCGCCTCGGCCTGCCCAGGCGCCCGCACGATGCCGCCACGGCGTGGCCGTTGCGCATGGCGGCCGCCGCCACGCACGTCGTGCTCTACGCGATGCTGCTGGGCATGCCACTGCTGGGCTGGGCGCTCAGCAGCGCCCAGGGCAACCCCGTGCACTTCTTCGGTCTCACCCTGCCGCCGTTGATCGGCGAGGACGAAGACCTGGCCGACACCCTGCAGACCTGGCACATGAATGCCGCCTGGGTGCTGCTGGGCGTGATCTGCCTGCATATCGGTGCCGCGCTGTGGCACCACTTCGTGCTGCGCGACGGCGTGCTTCGCCGCATGTTGCGCAGCGCCCGCCCATGAACGACGACGCCACCCCAGGAGTTTCCATGCTGCCTCCCAGGCACCGCCAGGCCATGCGCCACCCGACCCACCGGCCGCTCTGGCTGGGCCTGCTGATGCTGCTCCTGGTCGTCTTCGGACCGAGCGCGCATGCCATTCCCGCCTACGCGCGGCAGACCGGATCAGCCTGCGCGGACTGCCACGCCGGCGCGTACGGCCCGCAGCTCACGCCCTACGGCATGCGCTTCAAGCTCAATGGCTACACCGATACCGACGGCAAAGGGACCAAGATTCCGCTGGCCGCGCAGCTGACCGAAACGCACACCGCCCCGGCGCGCGGCGACAGCACCACCCGGCTGACCGAGGGCGACCTCTACCTGGCCGGCCGCCTGACCGACAACGTCGGCGGCTACGTCAAGGTGGAAGCGGACCATACCGGCCACAACACCTACAACACCAAGCTGAGCAACGTGGACCTGCGCTTCGTCGCCAAGGAACTGAAGCTGCGCGGCAAGGACCTCATCCTCGGCGTGAGCGTCAACAACAGCCCGGGCTTCCAGGATCCGATCGCCGCCCTGCCCAATGCCGCGCTCATCGGCCCGGCCGGCGTCACCGGCTCGCTGCTGAACCCGTCCAGCCCCAACACGCTGACCGACCGCGTGATCGGCGCCACCGTCTACGGCCTCTACGACAACAACTGGTATGGCGAGGCCGGCACATACCGCTCGCTGCCCACCTCGCAGCAGGACCACTTCGGCTATAACGTCGCCGGCGATCCCGGCAAGCTCGGCAACACCGGCTATGCCCGCTTCGCGTACATGAAGGACATGAAGTACCAGTTCTTCTCGGCCGGCGTGGTTGCCCTCACCACGCAACGCCAGTTGCCGCGTTCCGGCCCGCACGACGATCTCACCGACCTCGGCTACGACCTCACCTACCAGTACCTCGGCAACCGCGAGCACATCGTCCAGGTCAGTTACGTCAACATCCTGGAACAACGTCATTACGGCGCCCGGCTGCTCGGCCCGCAGGGCCAACTGGCGCAGAACCGCGCGGCGATCCACGACCAGACGGCCAGCGTGTCCTACACCTTCCGCCAGACCTACGGCGTGATGGTGACCCACATGCTCAGTAGCGGCCCCCACGACGCGGTGCGTTACACGCCCTACGGCGATCCGAACGCCACCACCAACCTGTTCACGGTGTTCTGGGCGCCCTTCGGCAAGGACGATTCGTACACCACGATCGCCAACATCAAGCTGTCTGCCAACTGGTTCCGTTTCACCCGTTTCAACGGCCGCGCCAACGACATCTTCGCCGCCCCGCCGGGCTCGCGAAAAACCAACGCCGGCGACCTCAACGCGTTTTCCGTAACCGCCAGCCTCGCATTCTGACCCAAGGGAGCACGCACGTGACCGATCCTTTCCTCAGCCGCTTCGGCCGACCGCTCGCCGCCCTCGGCCTCCTCGTCGGCTGGCTGCTGGCCTCGCCGCTGGTCATCGCGGGCGACGTCACCGCCGGCGCGGACGTGTTCAAGGCCGAGTGCGCCGAATGCCACGCCGCCAAGGAAGGCCGGAACAAGAAAGGCCCCAGCCTGTTCGGCGTGGTCGGACGCAAGGCGGGCAGCATCGCCGACTACGACTACTCCGATGCCGTGCGCAACAGCGGCTGGACCTGGACGCCCGAACAGCTGCATACCTATCTCTCGCAGCCGGCCAAACAGGCCAATCCGGGCACGAAAATGAAATACGATGGTTTGACCAACGCCAAGGACCTCGACGACCTGCTGTCGTACCTCGGCAGCCTGCATTAAGGCCACCGCCCTATCGACACACCCTCGTTCCGATGCCGGCGCTGATCCGCCCCGGGTCATGCGATCACCCCCACGCCTTGCCGTCGCCCCGCGCGCCGGCAAGGCGTTCGCGTGCCTGGCGGGGGTGGCTCAAGTGCAGCGGACTGGCCCTGTCCATCGGCCTGGCCGGGATGGCGCAGGCGCAATCGGTCGTCACCAGCGGCACCGTGGCGCTCAGTTCGCAGCTGGTCGATCGCGCCGTCGCACTCACGCCCGCCACGCCCATCCTGCAGGGGTCCGTGACCTGGACCACCCCCACCGGGTGGTCGCTCGGGCTGGCTGCCAGCACCCGGCTACGCGCACCCGGTCGGCTGGCGGAGTCGCTGGCGCAGGTGGCGCGCTCCTGGACCCTGTCCGACGACTGGCAGGTGCAGGTGCCGCTGGTCTATTACCGTTACCCGCCCAACGGATCGTGGCACGTCTACGACCGGGTGGAACTGGCGGTCGTGGGCATCTACCGCGACACGCTGACGATCGGGGTGTCGGGCGCCCAGCTGGTGCACGGGGCCAACCGCGGCCCGCGCGGCGCGGCCGACCTCGGCTTCCTCTGGCCGCTCGCCGACCACCTCACGTTGTCCCTGGGCGCCGGCATCGCCCAGACCCTGATCCGGCCGCGTCACGTCTACGACTCGGATCCCGGGCATTATCTCTACGGCCAGGCCGGCGCGATATGGGACACTGGCCCCTGGCGGTTCCAGCTGGCGCACATCGTCAACGGCCAGCACGGCCAGGGCGGCCCGTCGCGCATCGCCCCCTGGACGGCCACCCTGTCGCGCTCGTTCTGACGTCCAGGCAACCTTTTGGCCCCGATCGGGGACTTACCTGCTCCACCACACGGTCGCCGCGAGCCCATGAGAGACCCCGAGAACGACACCGAGGCCACCGACCGCCTGCTGCTGCAGCGCATGGCGGCGGGCGATCGCGTCGCGCTGACCGTGCTCTACCGCAGCTACCACGACCGCCTGTGCCGGTTCCTTTCGCGCCTGACCCGGCGGCCGGACATCATCGAGGAAGTGATCAACGACTGCTTCTGGATCGCCTGGCAGAAGGCGGGCGGCTTCCACGGCGACTCGCGCGTGTCGACCTGGATCATGGGCATCGCCTACCGTTGCGGCCTGAAGGCGTTGCGCCAGCACGGCAGCGAGCCGGTGGACGAGGACACCATCCCCGAGAGCATGATCCCCTCCCACGACCCCGACGACGACCGCGAGCTGCGCGACTGGCTGGGCAAGGGCATGGATCGGCTTTCGGTCGACCAGCGCGTGGTGGTGGAGCTGGTCTACGGCGTCGGCCACAGCCTGGACGACGTGGCGGTCATCATGCAGTGCCCCGTGGGCACGGTGAAGGCCCGCCTCTTTCATGCGCGGGTCAAGCTGCGCAACGTACTTCCCGGCCTCGCCGGGGAGCCCCATCGTGCCAGGGAGAGCGCAACATGACCGTCTCGACGGAAAACGGCAGGGAGTGCAGCCGCGTGTGGGAAGCCATGCCTTCGGTGGTGATGGGTACCGCGACACGCGAACAGGACACGTGGGTGCATGCCCACCTGGCCGAATGCGACAACTGCCGTGAAGAATTTAACCAGCAGGAGCGCCTGCGCCATGCCATGGCGCTGCCTTCGGATGTCCATCTGGATGCCAACGCGGGCCTGAAACGCCTGCTGACGCGGCTGGACGCCCCGGCCGAGGAAACGGTGCGCGTGCGCACGTCATCCTGGCTGACCCGCGCGCTGGTCGCCGCCGTGCTGGTCCAGGCCCTGGGCCTGGGCGCGCTGGCCCTGCGCCTGCATGGCGAACGACCCGCCTACCGTACGCTGAGCCAGGTTTCGGCACCGGTCGCCGCCGGGGCGATCCATGTCGTGCCCGATGCCACGATGGCCCTGGCCGACTGGAATGCCCTGTTGCAGGCGCATCACCTGCAGGTGGTGGGCGGCCCGAACGAAGCCGGCGCCTATACGCTGGTGTCCACCGACCCGGCCTCCTCGCCCGACCAGCTCCTGCGCGAACTGCGCGCGTCACGCGGCATCCGCTTTGCGGAACCGGTCATGCGCACGCCATGACACCACGCGACATCCTGCTCGCCGCCTGCCTGGTCGCCCTGGCCGCCTGCGCTCCCACCCATCCCGATCGCCCGGCCGTGGGTGCCGCGACGGCGACACCCGCACCGGCGCCGCCAGCGCCGGCGCCATCATCGTCGACGCCTGCCACGGGCGCCTCGTCCATGGACAGCCGGCGCGACATCGTGCTGGCCGTGGCCAACCCGCTGGCGCCGATGTCCACCCACGCCGGCTCCAACGTGCTGGGTTACGCCGCCAGCGGCCACTACGGCGCAGGGCAGCGTGCCGCCGGCGTGCTGGCCGAACTGAAGAAGCACTACGACCTGCAGGAAGTGGCCGGCTGGCCGATCACGGCGCTGAGCCTGTACTGCATCGTGGTGAAGCCCGCCGCCGGCGTGGATCGTGACGCGGTGATCGCCGCACTGGCGAAGGACGAGCGCGTGCAGCTGGCGCAGCCGTTGCAGGATTACGCGGTCTACACCGAGCAGGCGCCGCCGGATGCGCACCGCTACAACGATCCCTACGTAGACCTGCAGCGCGGCTTCGTCGCCACGGACGCCGCGCTGGCGCACACGGTGAGCCAGGGCGACGGCGTGCGCGTGGCCGTGGTCGACACCGGCGCGGACCTGACCCACCCCGACCTGCAGGCCCGCATCCACGATACGCAGGACGATGTCGGCACCGATGCCGGCGCCTTCGACCGCGACGCGCATGGCACCGAGATCGCCGGGGTTATCGCGGCGGTGGGCGACAACCACCAGGGCATGGTCGGCATCGCGCCCAAGGCCACGCTCAGCCTCTACAAGGCGTGCTGGTATCCCCCCGGCGGCCACGACGGCGCACGCTGCAACTCGTTCACCCTGGCCAAGGCGCTGGCCGCGGTCAACGACACGGACGCCCGTATCGTCAACCTCAGCCTGGGCGGCCCGGCCGATCCCCTGCTGGGCAAGCTGCTGGAGCACCTGCTCGGCCAGGGCCGGATCGTCGTCGCCGCGTTGCCGCCCAATGGCAGCGAACGCGGCTTTCCCGACAGCGCCGATGGCGTGATCGTAGTCCGCGCCGTGAGCACCACCGCCGCGCCCCCCGGTGTACTCAGCGCCCCCGGCAACGACATCCTCACCACGCAACCCGGCGGCAGCTACGACTTCAGCTCCGGCTCGTCACTGGCCGCCGCCCACGTCAGCGGCATCCTCGCCCTGCTACTGTCGATCGAACCCAACCTCGACGCCCGCACCGCCCGCGACCTGCTCCTGCGCAGCAGCAAGCTGACCAACGGCATCCTCGAAGTCAACGCCGCCCTGGCCGTCCAAACCCTCCGTCACGACCACCCCCGCCGCTAACCCTCGCCCGCCATTCACCACGTCGCAACATCGCGATGTCGCCACATCGCGACGTCGCGACGTCGCGACGAACGGTAGGAGCCCACGATGTGGGCGATGCACGTTGCCGCGGTCGATCCACATTGCCGTGTCGAACGAAAGCAACATGCGCGGTGGAGCAAGAGCCGGCGGGTAGCCCCCTCGGGGCCACGCCTACGGCGACCCGTCAATGAAGGGCCGCGTGCGCGGCCGTTTATTGATTGCCCTACGGGCCGGGTCGGGCTTCGAACGGGGATTTTCGATTCGCCATCCATGGCTCAGCGAAAATGGCCGGCCGTCCGGGCCGGCCCCGCTTCGCGGCCTTGTCCGTTCGAAACCCTCGCCTGCGGCTACCGGCCCCAAGGGGGCTACCCGCCGGCTCTTTCCAATACCGAGGTGGATTGTTGGGCGAGCAGCCCGGGGTGGTGAACGAGCAGAGGTAGGGTACGGCGTCATCGCTTTGTTGGCTTTTCGCCCACATCGTGGGCTCCTACCCCAAGGGTAGAGCCGGTTGTGGCTTATCCGACGCGTGGTCTGCCGTCTGGGGGTAGGAGCGCACGCACGTGCGCGAACCCTCGACGTATCCAAGGCGACCGATGCGATGCAAAGCAGGCAAGCGAGCGTTCCCACCCACGAAGCGAAACCTGGCTCTTCGCTCTCCCCACACCCAACCTCAGTGCTGGAAAGAGCCGGCGGGTGCCACCCTCGGGGCCGGTAGCCGCAGGCGAGGGATTCGAACGGAAAAGGCCCGAAGGGGGCCGGCCAGGACGGCCGGCCGTTTCCGCTGAGCCATGGATGGCGAATCGGAAACCCCCGTTCGAAGCCCGACCCGGCCCGTAGGGCAATCAATAAACGGCCGCGGAGCGGCCTTTCATTGACGGGTCGCCGCAGGCGTGGCCCCGAGGGTGGCACCCGCCGGCTCTTGCTCCAGGCTCCAGGCCCCAAGCCCAAAGCGAAGCCAAAGGCGAGCCCACCCACGAAGCCCAACAAAAAAATGGGCGGCGCCGGCGCATCCAGCGGGAGCGCCGCCCGGTCCACACAGGGGGAAGTGGACGGCTGAAGCATGCGGTGTCCACAACATCACAAGTGTGACGCAGCGCACCGCTGCGCGTAGTTGCCGCAAACGCGGCTATCCCGCCGGCGAACCGCGACGTGGATCTCCCGGGCCACGTGACCGGACGGGCGTCTGGACGTCCTTACCAGGGCACCGTCCGCCCGAGGTAGTCGAGGTAATGCAATCCCGGCATGCCCTCGTGCGCGAGCATCGTATCGACCAGGCGGGGGATGCTCTCCGCGATGGTGAGCCGCGCGTCCGGCCCGCCCATGTCGGTGCGCACCCAACCCGGTGCCATCAGCAGCAGCGTGCGCGCCTCGTCCTTGTGCCGTGCGGCGAAGCTGCGCATGAACATGTTCAACGCCGCCTTGCTGCCCCGATAGACCTCGTACTGGCCGTTGGTGTTGTTGGTCAGGCTGCCCTGCCCCGACGACATCACCCCGATGGTGCCCTTGGGCGACACGCACGCGTGCAGCGCCTCGATCACCCGCAGCGGGCTCAGGGCGTTGGTCACCATCACGCGGACGAACTCCTCCGTGGATACGTCGGCGATGCCTTCCCAGTCGGCGTTCTTTGTGCCCGCATTGACGAACAGCGTATCCAGCCGGCGTGGTACCAGGTGTGCGTGGAGGTCGGCGATGCCGGCGGGGTCGGTGATGTCCAGTGTCATCACCTCGAGGGCACCCGCCGATGTTTCGGCCAGTGCATGGAGCCGTTCCATCGAGTGGGCACGCCCGGTGGCGATAACCTGCCAGCCGCGACGGAGGTAGTCCTCGGCCAGGGCAAAACCGAGTCCGCGCGAGGCGCCGACCAGCAGGATGGTCTTGCGTGGGGATGAAGGTGTCATGCGACGCTCCGATACAGGGGCTGCCCTTCGCGGGCGGTCCATGCAACGTAGTGTCCCTGGACATGGGGCGGAAGGCGCGCGAACGGAAATGTATAGATGCACCGGACGCCTTATCGAGGCCTAAGCCACGCTACGATGCGCCATGGACGAGCCCGACCTGAACCTGCTGATCGCGCTGGACGCCCTGCTCGCGGAAGCCAGCGTGGCGGGCGCGGCGCGCCGCCTCGGTCTGAGTGCATCGGCGATGAGCCGCACGCTCACGCGCCTGCGTGCCGCCACTGGGGACGAACTACTCGTACGTGCCGGACGCCGCATGGTGCCGACACCGCATGCGGTAGCGTTGCGCGAGGTGACTCGTGGCCTGGTGGAAGACGCGCGACGCGCGCTGCGGCCCGCCGTGACGGAACAGGACGTGGCAGGCCTGCGACGGGATTTCACCCTGCGTGCGAACGACGGCTTCGTCGAGGTGTTCGCCGCGCTGCTGATCGCCGACGCCCGGCGACTCGCCCCCGGGGTGCGCCTGCACTTCGCGTCCAAGGCCGAGAAGACACCGATGCACCTGCGCGAAGGCCTGGCCGACCTGGAGGTGGGCGTCGTGGGCGGCATGGGGCCTGAGGTACGCACACAGGCCCTGTTCCGCGACCGTTTCGTCGGCGTAGTGCGGCGAGGTCATCCACTCGACGATGGCAATCCGGTGACGGCCGGGCGCTATGTCGCGCACGGCCATGTCGTGGCCTCTCGCCGCGGTCAGGCGACAGGTCCGGTCGATACCGCGCTGGCGGTCGCCGGGCTGGAACGCGAGGTGGTGGCGGTGGTGCCGGCCTTCCACGCGGTGCTGGCGGTGGTCCGTGCCTCCGACCTGGTCGGGCTGGTGCCAGCATCGTTCCTGGCGACACCAACGGACGGTATCGCCATCTTCGAGTTGCCGGTGGTGACACCGCGTATCACCGTGTCGCAGATGTGGCATCCGCGACTGGACAACGATCCCGGCCACCGCTGGCTGCGGCAGCGGGTGCTCACGCTATGCCGCGAGCACCTGCGCGCCTGAGCCGTCGCGGGCGTCGCCTCGGTTCAACCGTCCAGCGAAGGCGCGACCAGCTTCACCACGCTCGAGAAATCCAGCCCGCCGCGGCCGGCCTTGCTGTTCAGCGCGTACAGGTTGCGCGCCAGTTCGCCCAGCGGGATGGACGCGCCCACGCCCACCGCCGCCTCGGTCACCAGGCCAAGGTCCTTCAGCATCAGGTCGGTACCGAAGCCGCCGGTGTACCCACGCGACGCGGGTGCGCCGGGCAGCACGCCGGGCCAGGGGTTGCAGACCTCCGTGGCCCAGCTGCGTCCGGTGCTGACCGCCATCATCTGCGACAGCACGGCCGGGTCCAGTCCATGCGCGGCGCCGAGGGCGATAGCCTCGCCGGTGACGGCCATGATGACGCCCAGCGCCATGTTGTTGCACAGCTTGGCCACCTGCCCGGCGCCGTTCGCACCGACATGGAAGATGTTCTTGCCCATCGACGCCAGCAACGGCCGTGCGCGTTCCAGCACCGCGGCGTCGCCGCCCACGATGAAGGTGAGCGTGCCGGCCGCAGCACCGGCCGTGCCGCCGGACACCGGCGCGTCGAGCATAGCCAGCCCACGATCGGCCGCAGCCCGGGCCACCTGCTTCGCCGTCTCCGGGGCGATGGTGCTGCAGTCGACGACCAGCGCGCCGGCCGGAATCGCCGCCAGCAGGCCCGCGTCGCCCCGATACAGCGCGTCCACGTGACGGCTGGCCGGCAACATGGAGATCACCACCTCGGCGTCCACCACGGCGTCTACCGCGCTGACGGCCGCGGTAGCGCCGAGCGCGACCGCGGCCTCCACCGCCGTCGGCACCAGGTCGAACACGCGCAGGCGGTGCCCGGCCTTGAGCAGGTTGGCGGCCATCGGGCCGCCCATGTTGCCCAGTCCGATGAAAGCGATGCGACTCATGGCGAGGATTCCGTGGAGGCACCCAGGTCGGCCAGCGGATGATCCGCGGCGGCCCATGGGGCGTGGAAGAAGGTTTCCGCCCAGGCCGGCGTGGCCTCGGCGAGGGTGGCGGGGTTCCAGCGCGGCTGGCGGTCCTTGTCGATGAGCAAGGCACGGATGCCTTCGGCGAAGTCGCCGTGCGCGGCGCAATGCAGCGACACGGCGTATTCGAGGCGGAAGGTATCCGCGAGCGACAGGTCGGCGGCGCGCCGCTGCAGTTCGAAGCCCAGCCTCGCCGATCCGGGGGCGCCGGCGAGCAGCGTGGTTTTCGCCGCCTGCAACCACGCGTCGTCGGTGTCGAGGGCGATGATGCCGGCGACGACCTCGTCGAGGTTCGACGGTGCGCAGAGGCGCTCGATGAGCGCTGCATGCTGCTGCAGTGGACCGGCGGACGCAGGCTGCGCGAACGACTCAAGCAGGGCCGAGAGCGTCGCGTGGTTTTTCGTGGCGGCGTCGGACCATGCCGTGTCGATCAGCCTTGCGACCACCTCGTCGTGACGCGACGACTCAACGAAATGATCCGCCAGGCGCGCATGGATCGCATCGCCCGCATTCAGCGGCGCGCCGGTCAGGGCGAGGAAGATGCCACCGTGGCCGGGCACGCGGCGAAGCAGCCAGCTGCCGCCCACGTCCGGGTAAAGGCCCACCGTGATCTCCGGGAACGCCAGCTTCGAGCGCTCGGTGACCACGCGATGGCTGGCGCCGGCCATCAGGCCGATGCCGCCGCCCATGACGATGCCGTGGCCCCAGCACAGCACCGGCTTAGCATAGCGGTGGATGTGGTAGTCGAGCCGGTATTCCGTGGCGAAGAAAGCGGCGGCAGGCGTATCGCGAGCGATGTCGTGGCTGCCGTCGCGATGGTCCAGCATGCCCCGGTACAGGCCATGCAGATCGCCACCGGCGCAGAAGGCCTTCTCGCCTGCGCCCTGCAGCAGCACCATGACGATGCCGTCGTCGTCGGCCCAGGCACGCAGTCGCTCGTCGAGCAGTCGGGCCATCGGCAGCGACAGGCCGTTCAATGTCTTTGGCGCATTCAGTGTGGCGATGCCGATGCGCCGGCCGTCGCGCGTCGCACGCTCGTCGAACAGCACCGGTGCATCGTCCGGCGTCTCCATCGGCGTCGCGCTCATGCGTTCTTCCACTGCGGGCTACGCTTCTCCAGGAAGGCGTGCACACCCTCGGCCTGGTCGGCGCTGTCGAACAGGTCGACGAAGGCCTCACGCTCCGCCACCAGCGCTGCCGCGTGGGTCTGGGTGCGGGTGGCCTGGACCAGTCGCTTGCACGCCGTGACGCTGGTCGGACTTTGTGCGTGGGAGCGTGCGGCCCAGGCCAGGGCCGTGGCCAGGCCTTCGCCGGTGGGGACCACCTCTTCGACCAGACCGATCCGCAGCGCCGTGGGCGCGTCGACGCGCTCGCCGAGCAGGATCATCCGCTTGGCCCAGCCTTCGCCGACCAGGCGCGGAAGGTTCTGCGTGCCGCCCGCGCACGGCAACAGGCCCACGCCGGCCTCGGGCAGCGCCATCTGCGCGTGCGCTTCGGCGATGCGCAGGTCGCACGCCAGCGCGCACTCCAGGCCGCCGCCCATCGCGTAGCCGTTGATCGCGGCAATGCTCACGCCACGGAAGGCGGACAGCGCCTCGAAGGCCTCGCCGAAACGGCGGGCCGCCTCTCGCGCCACGGCACGATCGCCGTCGGCGAACTGCTTGAGGTCGGCGCCGGCGCAGAAGAACTTGCCGCCCTCGCCCGTGACGACCAGGGCGTAGATGTCGCGATCGGCGTTCAATGCGCCGACCAGATCCCGCAGTGCCGTCAGGCTGTGCACCGTCCAGGTGTTGGCCGGCGGGTTGCGCAGGGTCACGACGGCCGTATGGCCCTCGACCTTCAGCGCCAGTCCGGTCCAATCGGTGTCCTTGTAGCCACTCATCGCAATTCCTCTTCGGTGTTGAGCAGGTGGCGCGCCACGATCACGCGCATGATCTCGTTGGTGCCTTCCAGTATCTGGTGCACCCGGCTGTCGCGCAGCAGCCGCTCGATCGGGTACTCGCGTATGTAGCCGTACCCGCCATGCAACTGCAAGGCATCGTTGCAGATGGCGAAGCCGGCATCCGTGGCGAAACGCTTGGCCATGGCGCACCACACCGTGGCGTCGTGGCTGCGTGCGTCCAGCTTACGCGCGGCGGTGTGGACCATCTGCCGTGCGGCCACCAGTTGCGTGGCCATGTCGGCCAGCTTGAACTGGAGCGCCTGGAACTCGCCCAGCTTGCGGCCGAACTGGCGCCGCTCACCCAGGTAGCGGCGAGCCGCATCCAGCGCCCCCTGCCCCGCGCCCAGCGAACACGCGCTGATATTGATCCGGCCACCGTCCAGGCCCTTCATCGCGATGCGAAAGCCCTCGCCTTCCTCGCCCAGCCGGTTCGTTGCGGGGATACGCACGTCCTCGAACGTGATGCCACGCGTGGGCTGGCTGTTCCAGCCGAGTTTTTCCTCCTTGCGGCCGTAGCCGATCCCCGCGGTATCCGCGGGCACCGCGAACGCACTGATGCCGCGCGCGCCGTCGCCGCCGGTGCGGGCCATCACCACCAGCATGTCGGTGGCGCCGGCCCCGGAGATGAACGCCTTGCTGCCGTTGATGAGGTAATGGTCGTCCTCGCGCACGGCGCGCGTCTGCAACGAGGCCGCATCGGAACCCGCGCCCGGCTCGGTCAGGCAGTACGAGGCGAGACGCGTGCCGCTGGCCAGCGGTTCGCCCCATGCCTGCAACAGTGCAGGCTGGGCGTAGGTGGTCAGCATCCAGGTCGCCATGTTGTGGATGCTGATGAAGGCGGCCGTGGAGGGATCGACCGCGGCCAGTTCCTCGAACACGATGGCCGCGTCCAGTCGCGTGAGGCCGGTACCACCCGCCGCTTCGTCCACATAGAGGCCACAGAAGCCCAGTTGGCCGGCCTTGCCGATGGCCTCGCGCGGGAAGATGCCTTGCGCGTCCCAGTGCGCCGCATGCGGCGCCAGCTCCGCCTGGGCGAAGTCGCGCGCCGCCTCGCGGAACGCATTCTGCTCGTCGCTCAGGCCCGCAGCCTGCACCGTCACCGGAATGTCCATGAGGGGCGCCCTCACTTCAGGCTGATGGTGGTGTTGACGCCGTGACCCGTGCCGCCGTCGTCGAACCAGCGCGAGGTGACCGTCTTGGTCTGCGTGTAGAACATGACCGCCTGCTTGCCGTACGGCCCCAGGTCGCCCAGCTTCGAGGCGCGCGAGCCCGTGAACGAGAACAGCGGCACCGGCACCGGGATCGGCACGTTGATGCCGACCTGCCCCACGTCGATGTCTTCCTGGAAACGACGCGCCGCGGCGCCGCTGCCCGTGAACAACGCCGTGCCGTTGCCGTTGGGGTTGGCGTTGACCAGCGCGATCGCCTCATCCAGCGTGTCCACCGTGAGCACGACGAGCACGGGACCGAAGATTTCCTCGTCGTAGATACGCATGCCTGGGCGCACGCCCGAGAAGATGGTCGGACCGACGAAGTTGCCCTGTTCGTAGCCCGGCACGCGGCAATCGCGGCCGTCCAGCTCCAGGGTGGCGCCTTCGGCCACACCGGCGTCGATCAAGGCGTGCACGCGATCGCGCGCCGCGCAGGAGATGACCGGGCCGACATCCGTACCGGCCTCGCTGCCCGCATTGATTTTCAATGTCTTCGCGCGGGCCACCAGGTCGGGCAGCCATTCGCGCGCGGCGCCGACCAGCACGGCCGTCGAGGCCGCCATGCAGCGCTGGCCCGCCGCGCCGAACGCCGCGCCGACCATCGCGTTGAGCGTTTGCTCGCGATGGGCGTCGGGCAGCACCACGGCGTGGTTCTTCGCGCCCATCATGCACTGCACGCGCTTGCCGGTCTGCGAAGCACGATGGTAGACATGGGTGCCGACGCGGGTGGAGCCGACGAACGACACCGCCTTGATCTGCGGGTGGTCGCAGATCGCGTTGACCACGTCCTCACCACCATGCACCACGTTGAGCACACCGCGGGGGATGCCCGCCTCCACCGCCAGCTCGACCAGGCGCATGGTCACCATCGGGTCCTGCTCCGACGGTTTCAGCACGAAGGTGTTGCCCGTGGCGATCGCCATCGGGAACATCCACAACGGAATCATCGCCGGGAAGTTGAACGGCGTGATGCCCGCGCACACGCCCAGCGGTTGCAGCAGCGTGTACGTATCGACACCGCCGGCCACGTTGTTGGCCAGCTCGCCCAGCTGCAGGTTGCCGATGGCCGCCGCGTGTTCCACCACCTCCAGGCCGCGGAACACGTCGCCTTCGGCATCGGGCAGCGTCTTGCCCTGCTCCGCCGTGAGCGTCGCGGCCAGTTCGGCCATGTGCTCGCGGATCAGTTGCTGGTACTTGAGGAAGATGCGCGCCCGCGCACCGATAGGCGTCTTGCGCCATGTGACGAAGGCTCGGCGCGCGGCGTCCACCGCCGCCTCGACTTCCGCGGGCGTGGCGAAGGGCACGCGTGCCAACACTACTTGCGTGGCCGGGTTGACCACGTCACGCCATTGCGTGGTGGTCGATTCGACGAACTCGCCGTCGATCAGCAGCTTTACCGTGGCGACATGGGTCGCGGCCGGGTTCATCTCGTTCATTGTCCAGTCTCCAGATCGCTCACCCGCGAAACCGGGCGTGCGAGGGACAAGACAAGTGATTCGAGACAACGGACGCCGCGTCGAGTCAGCTCATCCGGTTGCCCACCGCAACACCCGAGGAAGACACCGCATGCGATGTCTACCACGGGCCGGTCTCCGGGCTTGCGAGCGATGCGGCATGCATCAGCCCGACACCTTCCCGCGTTGCCGCAGTGGTTCTGAGTCGGGTTTTCTCGCCTACCGTTGCGGGGGCAGCGCCGGCATCGGACCGGCTTCCCGTTTCACCCTGCGCACCGGAATGGCGGCGGCAGGACACCTGTGGCCCATCGATTGTAGGCGGCGCAACGCATGGGGACACGCTGCGATGCAGTAAACGGCGGGGCTACGGCGTCAGGGCGTGGGGTCATGATCGGGCATCACCCCATCGCTCCGGGCGTGATGAGCGCAGCGACGTCACCCCGCCCATTGATGAATCCACGACATAGGACCAAGCGTGTTACCCCGCTTAATCGCTGGGTTGAGGGTGGCGCGCACCACGCGCAGCGTCTCGCCCACCGAGGCGGGCGAACGGCTGATCGGCAGCGTGGGGCCGCGCTTCGACGAGATCGAGGCGGAGATCGAGGCCCTGGGCGAGCTGCGCGAACGCCCGGCAGGCAACCTGCGCATCACCACCGCGGAGCATGCCGCGCAATCCATCGTCATGCCTGCGCTGGAACGGTTTCTGCCGCAGTACCCGGACATCCATGTCGAGCTGAGCGTCGATTACGGGCTGGTGGACATCGTGGCCGAGCGCTACGACATCGGCATCCGCCTGGGCGAGCACCTGGCCAGGGACATGATCGCCGTGCCGGTTGGCCCGCCCATGCGCATGGCCGTGGTCGCCACGCCCGGCTATTTCGAGCGGCGCACGCTCCCGCGCACGCCACAGGACCTGACCGGGCACAACTGCATCAACCTGCGCCTGCCGACCTATGGCAGCCTGTACGCCTGGGACTTCGAGAAGGACGGCCGCGAAGTGAAGGTGCGGGTGGAGGGCCAGTTGATCCTCGACGGCATGAACGCGATCGTCCGTGCGTCCCTGGCTGGCCTGGGCCTGGCCTGGGTACCCGAGGACGTGGTCTCGCGGCATGTCGAAGCGGGAGCGCTGGTGCGTGTGCTGGAGAACTGGTGCGAACCCTTCGCCGGCTATCACCTCTATTACCCCAACCGCCGACAGCCCGTGCCGGCCCTTACCTTGCTGGTGGATGCACTGCGTTACCGAGGCTGAATCGTCCACCAAACCTTGACATATGGCCGATTGACACCACCTCCTGTGTAGCCGAGGATCGTTTCAGGCCGCGCCCGGGTCCCGGTGTCGCGCAGCACGCAGGAGAAACACCATGAGCCAGCGCCACCTCATCCTCGCCGCATGGTTGGCCCTGGCCGTCGTGTCATATGTCGCCGGGTCGGTCACCGGAACACTGCTGCTCGTCGGTGCAGGCGTGGTCACGGAAACGCTGTTCTGGTTCAACCTGATGCAGCAGCGGCGCATGCAGCGCGTGCGTGTGGTTGCCCGTCGGCGCTGAGGTTGTCTGGATCGCCCGCATCGTGGGCTCCTACGTAGGTAGTCGGCGCAACGTGTACCTGTAGGAGCGGACGATGTCCGCGATCCACTCCCGCGACCACACACCCGCAAACACGCCCCCACACAACCCGCCCTACCTCCCCACGCAACAACACGCAATTTCACGTCACGGCAGATGATCCGGCGGCGATAATACGGGCATGACCCGACGCAACGCCCCGCCTACCATTCCCGCCAGTTTCCCTACGCCCACCGACACCCGCGGCTTCGTCCGCGTCCGTGGCGCACGCGAACACAACCTGAAAAACATCGACGTCGACATCCCGCGCGACGCCCTTGTGGTGTTCTCCGGCGTTTCGGGCTCCGGCAAATCCTCGCTCGCCTTCGGCACGCTCTACGCCGAGGCGCAGCGGCGCTATTTCGAATCCGTGGCCCCCTACGCGCGGCGCCTCATCGACCAGGTGGGCGTTCCCGATGTCGACGACATCGAAGGGCTGCCGCCGGCAGTGGCGCTGCAACAGCAACGCGGCACGCCAGGCACGCGCTCGTCGGTGGGTAGCGTCACCACGTTATCCAGCCTGGTGCGGATGTTGTATTCGCGCGCCGGCTCGTACCCGCCGGACCAGCCGATGCTGTTCGCCGAGGACTTCTCACCGAACACGCCGCAGGGCGCCTGTCCGCATTGCCATGGCCTGGGGCGCGTCTACGAGGTGACCGAGGCCTCGATGGTGCCCGATCCCACCCTGACCATCCGCGAGCGGGCCATCGCCTCGTGGCCACCGGCCTGGCATGGGCAGAACCTGCGCGACATCCTGGTCACGCTGGGCTACGACGTGGACATCCCGTGGAAGGACCTGCCGAAGAAGCAGCGCGACTGGATACTGTTCACCGAGGAAACGCCGACGGTACCGGTGTATGCGGGCTTCACCCCCGCCGAAACGCGTGCCGCGCTCAAGCGCAAGACCGAGCCGAGCTACATGGGCACGTACATGGGCGCGCGTCGCTACGTGCTGCACACGTTCGCGAGCACGCAAAGCCCGTTGATGAAGAAACGCGTGTCGCGCTACATGATCGGCAGCCTGTGCCCGCTGTGCGACGGCAAGCGGCTCAAGCGCGAGTCGCTGGCGGTGACCTTCGCCGGCCTGGACATCGGCAGCCTGTCCGCGCTGTCGTTCGATGCGCTGGTGGACACGCTGCGGCCCATCGCCGAAGGCCGCTTCGACGACGACTCAAGCACGAGCACGCGAAGCCGCGCCGCAGGCAAGCGCGCCGACGCGAAGCGTGTGGCCGGCGGTGGCGCCGCGCACCAGGGCTCATCGGACGTGCGCCGCACCTCGCACCTCTCGCCGGAGAAACGCATCGCCGCGCAGCGCATCGCGCAGGACCTGCTGGTCCGCGCGGGCACGTTGCAGTCGCTGGGTCTGGGCTACCTGTCGATGGACCGCGCCAGCCCTACCTTGTCGCCGGGCGAATTGCAGCGCCTGCGCCTGGCCACGCAGATCCGCTCCAACCTGTTCGGCGTGGTCTATGTACTCGACGAACCCTCCGCCGGCCTGCATCCCGCCGACGGCGAGGCGCTGCTGTCCGCCCTGGAACAACTGAAGCGATCGGGCAACACCCTTTTCGTCGTCGAACACGACCTGGACGTGATGCGCCGCGCCGACTGGCTGGTCGATGTCGGTCCCGATGCGGGCGAACACGGTGGACGGATCCTCTACAGCGGACCGCCGGCGGGCCTGGCCGATGTCGCCTTGTCGCGCACCGCGCCCTACCTCTTCGGTAAGACGCATCCGCGCGAACGCCCGCCGCGCATGCCGTCCCGCTGGCTGGAACTGAAAGGCATCACCCGCAACAACCTCCACGCACTGGATGTCGCCTTTCCCCTGGGATTGTTCACCGCCGTGACGGGTGTCTCCGGATCAGGCAAATCCAGCCTGGTCAGCCAGGCCCTGGTCGAACTGCTCGGCGACCACCTGGGCCACGAGCCCGCGTCCGTCGACGATGAGACCGACGACGCCGCGCCCGGCATCGTCACGAAAACCGGCGGTCGCATCCACAAGGGCGCGGACACCATCACCCGCCTGGTCCAGGTCGACCAGAAACCGATCGGACGCACGCCGCGCTCCAACCTGGCTACCTATACCGGGCTGTTCGACCACGTGCGCAAGCTGTTCGCGGCCACGCGAGCGGCCAAGGCGAAGCGCTACGATGCGGGGCGTTTTTCCTTCAACGTGGCCAAGGGCCGCTGCGACACCTGCGACGGCGAGGGCTTCGTCAGCGTCGAGCTGTTGTTCATGCCCAGCGTCTACGCACCCTGCCCCACCTGCCACGGCGCACGCTACAACGAGGCCACGCTCGCCATCCGCTGGAACGACAGGAATATCGCCGAGGTGTTGCAACTCACGGTGGAGGAAGCCTGCGAGTTCTTTGCCGACGAGCCCGCCGTGATAAAGCCGCTCCGTTTGCTCTACGACATCGGCCTGGGCTACCTGCGCCTCGGCCAGCCGGCCACCGAGCTTTCCGGCGGCGAAGCGCAACGGATCAAGCTGGCCACGGAACTGCAGCGTTCGCAGCGCGGCAGCAACTTCTACGTGCTGGACGAACCGACCACCGGCCTGCATCCGTCGGATGTGGACAAACTGGTCGCGCAGCTGCAGGGGCTGGTCGATGCGGGCAACACCGTCGTCGTGGTCGAACACGAGATGCGTGTCGTCGCGGGTGCCGACTGGGTGATCGACGTCGGTCCCGGCGCCGGCAGCGAGGGCGGACGCATCGTCGCCAGCGGCCCGCCCCGCGCCGTGGCCGCCGAAAGCGCCAGCCGCACGGCGCCCTACCTGGCGCGTGTCATCGGCTGATCAACCGCCCTCGGCGACCCGCAGTTCGTTGACGTCACGCACGCTGTAGACGTCGATCGCATAAGGCTGCCGGGTATCGCCGGTGGCCTTGAAGCGACCGAACACGGTGGCGTCGGCCCGCATACCCTTGGCAGCGACGGTCCGCCGGAACGACGAGACATCGCGCTTGCCCATCGCTTTCTCGTCCATGGCCAGCGCCACGGCGCCCTTGCACTGCGCGTCCGACAGCGTGGTGACCTTGCCCTCGCTGCTGGCGATGCCGCGCACGGTCACGGTGGTGTTGAGATAGCGCGCCGCTCCGTCGAGCACCGCACAGATCGAGTCCGGCGGCGTTTCCGGCGCCGCACGTGCGGTCGGCGGCGCGAAGGCCAGCACCCATGCCACGGCGACGGCGGTCGCCCCTGCCAACATCTTGGTTTTCATTGGTTACCCCCAGTTCCCGGCCCGATTTGGGCCTGGCCGTATGGACGGCCGAGGGAAGGACACCGCGTTTGCGGCGCCGCGTCAATAAGAAAAATGGTCAGTTGGGGAGGACGTGGGAGCAAGAGCCGGCGGGTGCCACCCTCGGGGCCACGCCTGCGGCGACCCGGATGAAAAGCCGCTAGCGCGGCCGTTTATCTGGTTCGCGCACATCGTGCGCTCCTACGCGCGGCCGTCTATCTATTCCCCTACGGGGCGGGTCGGGCTTCGAACGGGGGTTTCCGATTCGCCATCCATGGCTCAGCGGAAACGGCCGGCCGTCCTGGCCGGCC